>JAHEAR010000004.1:167790-188239 GCA_024642665.1 Bacteroidota bacterium | reverse complement strand
CCACTGACCACTGACCACTGACCACTGACGCCAATTAAACAATCCTCCTCACCTGAACCTTCTCATCAATGAAATCATCCTTCTCCGGATTAAAAGACAAATGCAACACACCCGGAGCTTTCCCTTCTTCCAGACTGCCAAATTTATCTTTCATGCCAAGCGCCTGCGCGCCATTGAGCGTAGCCCATTGCAGTAATGTATCGAAAGGAATATACGATTGATAGCGAGCGATAGTCTTCATTTCTTCCAGAATCGATAGTTGCCAGTTGGACGAAAGACTATCTGTGCCAATCGTCATGATGGCATTATGATCCATAAAAGTTTGATAGTGTGGCAATCGATTTTCAATATAGAGATTGGCATTCGGACAAGTGGCCCAGTATACTTCGGGATTCCATGCCTGAGCTGCCAGGATGTCGTCCGCAGTTGTATAGATGTTATGCACAAACAGCGCACGCTTTTCCTTGTCCATATGATCCATCGCATATTGGATGGAAGATTTTCCGGTAGGTTTGAAGTTGCTTAAGTCAATATCAAAGCTTTTATAAAAGTCGTAAAACCCACCCTTCCCATATTGAAAAAGTTCCTCCTCATCCTGGGTTTCCTGATTGTGGATACACACCGTCACCATATCGGTATTCATCAGATTGATCCGACGAAATAAAGAAGGCGAAACAGAGTAGGGGGCATGCGGTACTACTGCACCATTGCCGGTTCTCTTTTCATAAACCTCCAGATATTGCATCGTTCGTTCAGTCATCTGCTCATCCTGGAGGAAATCAAACATTTCAATAAAACTGTAATACTTAATTGGACTCGCTTTCTTGATGGCAAACGAATCAGCAGTATTGCATATATCGCCAACCACCTGAGTACCATTGTCCCACAATGTTTTATCTGCCTTCTCAATAGCCAGATTGATTTCATCAGCATCCGAACTTCTTAGGCGAACGACATGATTAATGAATGAAAGTAATCCCGTGCCGGTGGCGGCTTTCCCTTTGAGATGAGATAATTCTGTATGACAATGCGTATTAATAAACCCCGGGATGATGATTCCTTTGAAATATTCCAATTGATCTGCAGGTGCCTCATCTCTGGTGGCAAGACCGACAATGCGATCTCCGTCTAAGACAACAACACCATTTTGAATGCGGGAAGTGATAACGGGATAAACCCAGTCGGCTGTGATATATCTGTTACTCATCAGTACGATTTTACGATTAATCCATTGATCATGCGAGGTTCAAACCAGGTGCTTTTCGGTGGAAGCGATTCATGGTAATCAGACACACGAACAATTTCAGGAAATTGCACCGGATAAATGCAAAAACCCACATGGTGCTCTGACTCCCGAACTTTCTCCTCAATTTTTTGGGGACCGTATATGCCGGAGATATACGTTACCCGTTTATCTTCAAGGACATTGGTCACACCAAGCACACCCTCGAAAATTTCTTTATCCAGGACATGTGCATCCAGAATGGTAGATGTTTTTTTATATCTTTTCAAAACTTCTGGTTTCCATTTCATTAAAAACCATTCTTGCTGAATCACCATCGTAAGCTCGTGCTTGCGCTGGGGTTTCGCAGGCCCATCCAGAATTTGAATATCAAAATAATGACTCAATTCCGCAATCAGGCGTGTAAGTTTAAGATGATAAGGTAATTCTACAATGCGATTATAATCGAGCACATCCAGCTGATCAAATGGAAACAAAGCCGCCAGTATCATGGAGAAATCCTGTCCTTTTTTATCCCCTTGTAAGTGAAGTAATTTTTCGCCGGTACTACAACGGTGATGCCCATCAGCAATATAAACTTTAGGAAGGTGTGCATGATACAGCTTCGCTAAGTTTTCACCTTCACTTTTAGGCACCTGGTAGACTGTATAGGTAATCGTATCTTCCATCAGTGTGTACTGCGAAAAAGGCTCTTTTTTCTTTTTTAGTTTTTTGATTTCTTTCGTGAGGTCCTTATTTTCCGGATGACATAAGAGTACCGGCTTGACCATAGCCCCTCGCTGTAATAACAATTTAAGCATGGCTTGTTCGCTCGTGGCAATGGTTTGTTCATGCTTGACGATATTCCCTTTAGAGTAGTCCTCAATTTGCAAACAAGCAATCACCCCGGTATGCGATTTGGTATCCGTCGTAATTTCCAGAATATAATAAGCGATCTCGTCTGCGTGATGAAAAAATCCATTTTGATAATACTCGCTATAATCATTCCGCACGCTGCCAAAAAAGGATTCCGGCGATGGAATTAAATCAGCATTCGGATAGATCGCCTCAAAAGGAAATATTTTCATGGGTGCAAGTGTCTTAAGAAAGCAATTAAGGTAATGAATTCGGATCAACAAAAGGCAACTTCACCACGCGCGCTCGTAACATCTTTGAGCCTGCCATGACATTAAAGGTGGTGTCAAGCGCTGCAAAAGCAGTAGGTACATAGGCTAGTCCTAAGGGCACTTGCAATGTTGGTGACATGGTGCCACTGGTCACCACACCAATTTCTTTACCATCGGCATCGCAAACCGGATAGCCATGGCGAGGAACACGTCGGTCATCGACAATAAATCCAACCAGTTTTTTAGTAACGCCATTGGTTTTTTGTGCCATAAAAATATCCTTCGAAGGAAATGTACTGGCTTTTTTCAATTTTGTAATCCAACCCAATCCGGCTTCAATCACGGATGTGGTATCATCGATGTCATTCCCGTACAAACAAAATCCCATTTCTAGTCTTAGGGTATCACGTGCACCCAGACCCGCAGGTACTGGTTTGACAGGCAATTCTAATCCCATGATCGTATCCCAAAGCCCAACAAGATCTTTGTTTTCAACATACAATTCAAAACCACCTGATCCTGTATAGCCTGTTGCAGAGATAATCACATTATCAATGCCTGCAATCGTCCCTTTGACAAAATGGTAGTAGGCAATATCTTTTAGGTTAACATCCGTCAAAGGTTGAAGTAATTCCAGTGCTTTTGGCCCTTGAACAGCGAGCAAGCCTGTCTGATCAGATATATCAATGATGCGTGTGTCAAAATCGCTTGCATACTGTTGAATGTGATCCCAGTCTTTCTTGATATTGGAAGCATTGACAACCAGCATAAAAGCCTGTTCACCCGCTGCGCACATATCTTCCGGAAGTCTGTAGACAAGCATGTCATCGACAATACCTCCATTTTCATTTGGCAGACAGGAATATTGTGCGTGACCAATAGCAAGCGTGCCTGCATTGTTTGAACTAATGCGTTGGACCAGATCAAGTGCCTGTTTTCCTTTGACAATAAATTCACCCATATGGGAAACATCAAACACACCGACATCTTTTCTAACGGCATGGTGTTCTTCCTGCAGATTCGTATAAAGAATGGGCATATTATAACCTGCAAATTCTGTCATTTTCGCCCCCAGGGCAATGTGTCTCGACTCGAGCGGAGTGGATAGTATCATTTTTTAGTAACGTATATTAATTTGTGAAATAGTGTCTCCAATACCTAAGCGATGTACGACGTCCATACCTGAAATTACTTTTCCTATGATGGTGTATCGCCCATCCAGATGAGGCGTCGGGGAGTGCGTAATAAAAAACTGTGGACCTTCCGTATGTAATCCTGCAGAAGCCAACCCAACATATCCCTCGTCATCATAATAATTGCTCGTCAGTTCAGATCGCAAAGTAAAATCCAATCCGCCAAAACCATCACCACGCGGACAGCCTGTTTGCACTACAAAGTTGGGCACCACACGGTGAAATGCTTTTCCACTGTAATATCCGTCCTGCGCCAATTGAATAAAATTACTTACCGAAGCAGGTGCGCGATCAGGAAATACTTTGATGATAATATTTCCTTTTGAAGTCATGATCTCTGCAGTGCTGCCGGGTTGTAAGGCATCGATAATACGCCAGTTGATAGGCTTAATATTCTTTTGATCTTCCGGAATAGCCAAGGATTCCACATCATACGCCTTCAAAGCTTTGGCCACTTCCGCATATGTTTCCATGTTATCCGGTAATTTAAGTCCTGCTAATGCTTTGCTTAAATCAGATTTTTTATCCTTGAACAAATTTTTCATACCCGTTTCCGGATTCAGAATGGCACCGGCAATGAGGGAGGCGATTCCGGCATCTCCAGACTTTAATGCAGTATTCAGGTAGTTGGCTATTTGTGCTTTGATCAGATAGCCTTCTCCGGCGAAATACTTATCAAAATTTTTATTGGTGCATACATCAATCAGACTGATGACGGCCTGCATTCTGACTGGAATGGATTGATTAGGATCGAAATATTTTGGCAACGATTCAAAGTTTCGTATTTCACTTCCCCATGCTTTCAGCCACGCAGCTTTTTGATAAGGGTCTTTTTCAGCATTCACCGAGGACAATATTTCATTTTGAAGTGTGATTTTAGTACCGCTATAGATCGATGTTAAATTCATATTGGCTGCCTGCGCCATTCTGGTTTTGGCTTCCCATCCGGTGGCCGTTTTAACTGCATTTCGATATTTGATGGCATCTCTTTCAATACCATTAGTGATAAAATATTGTGCTGCTACTTCTGCTACCTGAGGGTTTTCATCTTTTGTAGCATTTAGTAAAACTTGATTCACTTCTCCGTAATCAAAATTCTGTAGTGCTCTGAGTATCGAACACTTTATCCTGTAATCTGATTCTGTATTTAGGCTGAGTGCAAGATCCCGTTGTGCTTCTTTAGATTTAATTTTCCCAAGCGCGGTAGCCAGACACATGCGAAGAAAGGGATGACTCTCTCCATGCCAGCTGGCAATAATCTGATCCGCATGCGGTTCAAGATTAATATCCTTCGCACGGTGTAAATAATTGGCAGCAATGATCCTCACTGACATAGGGATAGAAGGATCCGCCATGTATCGCACCATTGTTTGTGTGCCTTCTTCATCCACTATATTGCGTAGGGCATATCGATAAATTCCCCGTGCTTGTCCCAGTAGTAATAAGGTGTCAAAGTTTTGATAGGTAGATATCGTACTCAGTGCCTTTAGAAAGGTCTTGTCACCAATCTTTCCCATGGCCTCCAGAATCTGACTGTTGGCTTTTTCATATAGTCTGGCACTATCCCGTCCATCAAAGGCATCCGTTAAAGGAGTCTCCCCTGAGGGCACTCCTAATTGCCCAATGGCATAAGCAGCCATCATACGAACATCTCCTTGCTTGTCCATTAATAAAGGAATGAGTGGGCGTAACGCAGCGGTATCCTGAAACGAAGCAAATGCACGTGCCGCAGCATAGCGAAAAGAAGGATCTTCATTGGCGAGCAGGATTTTCAGACTATCAAAAACCTGCGCATTCTGAAGATCAAAGATGTGTCGTATTTCAGGACGGTCCATGCTGATATCAAAAGGTATCTCCGTCTTTTCCTCTACCGGTACGCAGGATGTTGTCAGAAGCAAGATGCTTGCTGAGAAGATAAAAATGAATTTTACTAATGATCCTTTTTTAAGTTGGTATGCCACTTCGTTTTTCATTTTACTGGTTTGGTGAAATATCACCCGGTGCCAACGGCTTAATCATTTTCATTAAATTCCTCCTGATAGCTTTCCACCGGACTAAATTGTTCCTGGGTGGTTTTTTTCCGGAGGGCATTATATTTATCGCAATCGGTTTCAATATCTAATCCTTCTTCAGGCACCGCAAATCTGGCGGATGGATCGTACCCTGTCTCCGGCGAATTTTCAAGTCTGGTCAGGAATTCTTTGAAAAATGGTTTTGCCATTCGACTACCCTGACCATCTGCCAAAGAATTAAATCGGATCCACTGATCTTCTCCTCCTACCCAGGTCCCGACGACAAGGGTTGGCGTGATTCCAATAAACCATCCGTCAACATAATCATTGGTCGTACCGGTCTTTCCACCCACTTCACTTTTATAACTGGCAAAACCGGTTCCCGCTTTTTTAAGCATTTCTACCATCACTGCATTTGCTTTCGGAGGCAAGGCTACCTGCTCTTCGCGCATAGCTTCATAAATGACTCGCCCGTTTTCATCTTCAATTGAGGTAACAAAATAAGGTTTTACAAACACTCCGTTATTGGCAAAGGTGCAATAGGCACCTGTCATTTCCATGACACTAAGATCGGCAGCACCAAGGCAAATAGAAGGTTGATTAGGCACTCGATATTCGCCATCAGCTCTTCGCAGCGAACTATCGATGCCCATATTGTGCACAAGCCCCCGTACCACATTGGCATTGCCAAGTTGTTGCATCAGAAATACGGATATTGTATTCCTTGAATCCCTCAGTCCTTCGAAGAGTGTATACGTCTCTCTTGTATATTTTGAATCTGCATTCTGTGGCGTCCAGGATTCCAACAAACCAAAACGCCCATCGCCCGGCGCAATGGTGTACGGTTGGTCAACAACCGGAAAACAAGGAGAAATGCCTTGCAGCGTAATGGCAGTGGCATAAACAAATGGCTTGAAGGTAGAACCCACCTGACGACTACCATTTATGTGGTCGTATTGAAAATACTTATTGTTAATACCACCCACCCAGGTCTTCACTTCACCTGTATGAGGATCAATGGCCAGTATGCCGGTTTGCATAAATCGACGGTGATATTTAATGGAATCCATTGGCGTCATGGTCATTTGTTTTTCACCTTTATCATTGTAGTCAAAAACCATCATCTCCACCGGCGTTTCCATTTCCTTCTTTATATCTTCCTTGAAAAGTTTCCAGGCAGGTTCCAACTCTGACCAATAATTTCCACCCAGAATTTCTTTGTATTGCCTTGCTTTATCAGTCGAGATATTTTTTCCTTTGAGTAATCGCGCGACCTGCCCTGGTTTTTCTGACTCCTTGATGAGATTGTCAATATCCCAGTCGCTTAAGGATATCCCATTTTTATCATTTATCTTTTGCAAAAGTGCACTTAGTCTTTCCTCATGCATATTCTGATATCGGTCTGTTCGTCGGACCATACTGGCCAGCGATTCATCTCTGATTCGTTGTTGATTCTCATCGGTTTTATACGTCCATGGATCCATGTTTTTCCAAACGGTATTATACCTCGCCTGCACATTGGCCATGTGTTTCCACATTTCTTCTTCTGCAATCTTCTGCATGTCCAGATCGATGGTAACGTAGACTTTTAATCCATCCTTGTAAATATTGTATCGCTCGCCATTTGGTTTACGGTATTCATCGTGCTTAAATAATTCTTTCAACCAGTTAGCCAATTCTGCTCTGAAGTAAGGTGCCGGTCCTGTGACATGACTTTGTTTGTTAAACCGGGAAAGATCAAGTGGTAATACCCTGAGTGAATCATAAGCCGGTCGTGTAATAAATCCTTCTTTGCGCATTTGATTTAACACGATCATTCTTCTGTGCATCACGGTATCCGGACGACGAACGGGGTTGAACAGGGCAGGATTTTTCAGCATACCGATTAGTGTGGCCGCCTCTTCTATGCGCAGATCTTTTTGATCTTTACCAAAATAAATTTCGGCTGCAGCACTTATACCATAAGCTCCGTATATGAAATTGAATTTATTGAGATACATCGCCAGGATCTCCTGCTTGGTGTATTGTTTTTCTATCTTGACTGCGGTGATCCATTCTTTAAATTTTGTAATTACCAGTGTGTAGCCGCGTTTCACCTTACCCATGCCTGTAAAATCAGGACGGTCGAAAAGGAGTTTGGAAAGTTGTTGTGAAATAGTACTTCCGCCTCCCTTGCTTCGGTTGAATGTCATAACGCCTAAAGCCACCCTGGATAATGCCTGAATATCAATACCGGAGTGTGAGAAAAATCTTGCGTCTTCCGTAGCGACCAGCGCATCAATCAGATAGGGATTGAGATGATCGTAATTTACAGGCAATCGATTCTGCGTATAGTATCTGCCAATTTCTCTGCTCTTACAATCAATCACCTGAGTGGCTAATTCAAATTCAGGATTTTCAAGTTGCTTGAAATCAGGCAGCCCCTGATATGAGATAAAGACAAAAAATAATATAGCTATTATCACTGCTGAAAATGCGCCTAACCATAGTATTCTGTTGTACTTCGTAAATGAACTGCTACTACTCATATTGTATTTTAATCAATCAAGTTTAGACGACACCCTAAAACAAACGTTAAGACGAAGCTTTCAGGTGTATAGAGAGCCAATTAAGACTTTCTGCCATATATTTTTCTTCAACCTTGATATCCCAAGTACAGGATCCAATGCGGTCAGGGAGGCTATAGCCGACAATGCCCTTAACTTTTTTCTTATCGCCCTGTAACCAGTGCTGAAGGGCATCCAATGCAGGCAAAGTTACTTCGGAAGGTCGCAACAAACGCATAATCAGAGGGATTATCACATTAAATTCTTCAGTTTTTAGGATTCCCATCTGTTCTGCTATCCTTGATTCGGCCATCATGCCAAGGGTGATGGCACGTCCATGGCTTAGCGGCTGAGTACCCGGGAGAAAATAACTTTCCAGCGCGTGGCCAATGGTGTGACCAAAGTTCAGCGTTTTTCTAAGGCCTTTTTCGAAGGGATCCTGCTCCACAATGCGCTGTTTGACAGGCACGCTGAGGCTGATGATGTGGTCCCAATCCATGTCAGACAGATCATCAGCATTCGACAACCAGTTCCACAATTCCGGGCTGCCTATAATGGCATGCTTGACGACCTCAGCCATTCCATCTGATAATTCCTGAGTCGGCAGGGTGCGTAGAAAGTTTGTGTCAATCCAGGTGAGTGAAGGAATTTCAAATCGACCAATTAAGTTTTTATACCCCTCATGATTAATTCCTGTTTTTCCACCAATGGAAGCATCCGTCATAGCTAAAAGCGAAGTTGGAATATGCCCAAAACGAACACCCCGTTTGAAACAGGAAGCCGCATACCCTCCCAGGTCGCAGATCATCCCGCCACCTATATTTAAGACAAGACATGACCGGTCTGCCTCTGATTTGAGCATTTCCGTCCAGATCTTTTGACAACTTTCAATCGTTTTATACTGATCGCCTGGAGGAATTACTATAACATGACTGATATGGATGAAGTTTTCCAATAATGGCAGACATAAACCGGCAGTATGGCTATCTGCAATGGCGATTATCTTAGAAGGGGAGAGCACTTCAATGGCCTTGCGTAAGCCTTCGCCAGCCTCTCCGGAATAGATATCCCCATATGTTGAAGGAAATGACTTCACGATAAAGATTCAATACCGGTTAGCGTCCAGGCCTTTGTTTTGGCAGAAAAAAGCGGTTTGACAGTAGCCCATACCTTTTTAAATAAATCGGTAGAACGGTACTGATTTAATTCATTTTCTGAGTGCCAAAGGCTTATCGTCCAGATATTTAGGTGGTCTCCTGCGGGACTGCGCAAGAGCTCTACACCCTCACATCCGGGTTGCATTCGGATCTGATGCTTGACTTTATCAAAAGTACTGATAAACAAAGCTTCATTTTCAGGCAATAGTTCCATCATCACAATTCGTTTTATCATGTCAGCTGGCTTATTTGTTTTGTCACGATACCCAAACATATTACAATAAATTGTAAATTTATCTGGCAGCTATAGAATCTGTAGCACCTTATTGAGTAGATTTGACTTAACCAAAACTTATCGACATCATCGGACAAGCAATATCAAACAGCAAAGACAAATCATTGAGTGAAATCGTATTGACGGTAGAGGGTATTGATCCTCTCGAGCTATTTGGTCAAAATAATAGTAAACTCAATGTCTTCCGCAAAGCCTACCCTGAGGTGGTAGTTACTTCCAGAGGAAATAAGATTAAGCTCAGCGGAAAAAAGAAGGCCACACAAAGCGCCAAAGACATGTTTGAACAGATGGTGCGCCTGCTCAAAGAACAGAAAACACTTCCAATGGCAACAGTAGAAACATTGTTGGCTGGCAAAACTCCTTTTCCGGCACAAACTAACGGAAATACAGGTCCAGGTGACCATGTCATCATGTACAATCCATCCGGCAAACCCATCAAAGCCAAGACCAAAAATCAGCAACTGATGGTTGCCGCCAGTGAAGTGAATGATATTGTATTTGCGGTTGGTCCGGCAGGCACCGGGAAGACCTATACGGCAGTCGCTTTGGCCGTAAGAGCATTAAAAAATTCACTTGTCAAAAAAATAATTTTGACTCGCCCGGCGGTAGAGGCTGGTGAGAGTCTTGGTTTTCTTCCGGGAGATCTTAAAGAAAAGATTGATCCTTATTTAAGGCCGCTGTATGATGCATTGGATGATATGATTCAGATCGACAAGCTGAATTATTTTATGCAGAATCGCATTATTGAAGTTGCTCCACTGGCCTATATGCGTGGGCGAACGCTGGACAATGCTTTTATCATTTTAGATGAAGCGCAGAATGCCACAGAGGGTCAGATTAAAATGTTCCTGACGAGGCTTGGCCCATCAGCAAAATGTATTGTTACCGGTGATTTATCTCAAATTGATTTGCCCAGAAGTGTACAATCCGGATTTAAACATGCCATCAATGTACTCGGTCACCTGGAGGGCATCGCTACGGTTCGTTTAGGGGCTGAGGATGTCGTTCGTCATCGACTGGTGCGTGATATCATCATCGCATTCGAAAAAGATGCTGAGCTCAAAAAGGATGCGGAGCAAAAGAAAATGACCGCTAAGAAAAAAGCAGAAGAATAACCATCCATGTCAAATGCCTATCGATTATCCTTGCCTAAGGGAAGCCTTAGTGGTACACTCGTATTAGAATCTTCCAAGAGTATTTCTAACCGAGCGTTAATGATTCGCTCGCTTTGCAAAACGCCTTTTGAGATCATCGGGCTGAGTACCAGTGATGATACGACGACCATGCAGGCGATGCTTGCCTCAGATCACGATACATTGTTTAGTGGTCATGCGGGAAGTAGCTATAGATTTATGGTGGCCAGAGCATGTCTTGGTGAAAAAGAGGTCACTATCAATGCATCAAAACAATTACAACGAAGACCAATTGGTCCGCTTGTAAAAGCACTAAGAAAACTTGGGGCAGATATTACTTACCTCAATAAGGAAGGATTTCCTCCACTCAAGGTAAAACCTGTCAAAGGCCTCGGTGAAAAAGTCCATGAAGTTACGCTTCAGGCCGGAATCAGCAGTCAGTACCTGACTGCCTTGTTATTGATAGCGCCGCTATTACCCAATGGACTGACTGTTCATTTAGAGGGCACACCGGTTTCGATTTCGTATACGCATATGACCTTGACGATGTTATCGTACTTCGGCATACAATATACTTTCGAAGGAGATACCATCACTGTGCAACCGGGAGCATATCAGGCAAAGGACTATGCGGTGGAGGGAGATTGGTCGGCTGCTTCCTATTTTTATTCCATGGCCGCGCTTGCAGAAAAAGCTGAAATCAGTATTGAAGGTTTGCGAGAAAATAGTATTCAGGGCGATGCTGTGGTGAAAGATATTTACAGTCAATTCGGTGTTGAAACAGAATTTACAGCCACAGGTATTAAAATCCGAAAGGTATATCTTAAAGAAAAAATTAAAGAGTTTAGATTTGATTTTTCCTCTTGTCCGGACATCGCACAGACGGTGATGGTCACACTTGGTGGTCTCGGAATCAAGGGCGTTTTATCCGGTTTGCAGACCCTCAAAATAAAAGAGACGAATCGTATCCATGCGATGCGCACAGAACTCGCCAGAGTCAAAACGATTCTTCATGAGAAAGAAGAAGATGGTACACCATTAATTATTATCACCGGAAAATCAAAATGGAAGGACAAGGGTAAGTTTGATACCTATGATGATCATCGCATGGCCATGGCATTAACACCATTCGCCTGTATCCATCAGATTCTCATCAAAGACACCGACGTCGTCAGTAAATCATACCCCGATTTTTGGCAGGATGTTGCTGCCATAGGGATGACTTTTGAGAAAGTGAAGTTGAAGTGATATAAGATTAGGCTGTTGGACGCTGTGTTGAGATTGTTTAGCACGCAGCAACGCAGCCGCTTGTTGTTGAGAAAGTTTAGGATAAAGGTTGAAAGTTTATAGGGTTATAAAGGGTATTGAATTTAGTTAGATTGT
This sequence comes from Bacteroidota bacterium, assembly GCA_024642665.1. Lineage (GTDB taxonomy): Bacteria > Bacteroidota > Bacteroidia > Chitinophagales > Saprospiraceae > Opimibacter. Next base: position 176,171 of record JAHEAR010000004.1, on the reverse strand, counting down.
AAATCTAGTGTCTCGCACCTCAAGTCCTGTTTATCGTAATTCGTAATTCGTAATTTTTTCGCCCTTCGCTCTTCGCTCCATGCCCTACGCCCTACGCCCTAAGGCAGCGCCAGGATCATAATCTCCACCCGTTGATTTTTCATACGAGCTTCTTTATTGTAATGGTCGTAGGTGATCAAAGGATCTGATTTCCCATATCCTTTATAGCGCAGACTGGATACCGGTACGCCTTTCGAAAGCAAATAATCCTGGACAGATTTTGCACGCTCCGTAGAGATCCACATGCAATAATCTTCGGGAGGAACTGTATTAGAATGTCCACCTATTTCGATTACTGTTGCAGGATAAGCCAGCAGAAAATCAGCAAGTTCATCAAGGACTTCATAAGAATCCGGATTAAGATTGACAGAGTCAGGATCAAAATACAAATGGTCTAATCGTATCTTCTGGCCAACAAATAAGTTGGCAGGATCAAAAGCCGTCAACAATTTTGGCGTAAAAGATTTTTTACCGGAAGAATATGTGCCTTTTTTAACAGTGGTTGTTTTGCCACCACTGGTGGTGCCTTTGCTGATCGTCGAATCGTTTTCTCCCAAAGAACTGTTGACCGCATTTTTTAACGGTGGGTCTGAAACCACTGCAATCAGATCTGTTGGAAAGAGTGGACATTCCACGGGCACAATAGCAGATAAATTATCTATCAATACATGCCCATTGTATGCTTCCAAAATGGGTGTTTTGTAAAAAGCTTCTATAGTTATATAGGCATGTGTTTGTTGGGGCTGGAAAAGAAACTGGTACTTTTTCCAATCATCATTTGATACCGGAGGGGATTCGCCCAGAAGTTCCGCTTTGTCACAAAAATAGCTTCCTCCCCAAATAAGAAAAACTGCAGGGCGAACGAAATTTTCCAGCGAGTCTGTCCCTAATCGTTGCGTTCTGCTGGTGGCACTTCTGTACTGATCAGACCTTACCAGAAAGGCTGAGAAGGAATAACAGACACCGGCCATGATCGGTGTGGAAAGTGCCTGAGAAAGAGATTCATAGGTGTCATTGGCGCGTGTGACCATCCCCAGATAGGAATTCCCGTCATAAGCATTCAGCGTCACATCCCAGGCATTGCTCTTGACCGGGTGGATATCAGGGGGACTTTCTGACGGAAACTTGCTCAATCCGCAATCATGCCAACCTTTGATGGGAACCAAGCCGGCACCTCCTCCACCTTTTCTCGGGATATCTTCAAAGGAAGGGTTTTGCAACTTCACAATTTCTTGGGCATGGAGAGGTATTAGTATGCTACCATACCCCAAAAGAAGGCATATCAAAAGAGCCTTATACTTCATTGTTTCAGTCCTTTTCTGTGATGCTGTATATATTACAATACCGAAAAATTAATGCAATTGTTCAGTTGAAACAAAAGATACAACGGATTTTTAGACTATAGTGGTGTATCTGTCTACTGAGATCGATTCAGTTTAGGATTTTATTAAGAAAATGCATTCAATCCCGTCACATCCATTCCCGTGATCAAAAGGTGGATATCGTGCGTGCCCTCGTAGGTCAATACAGTTTCCAAATTCATCATATGCCGCATCACCGGATACTCATTAGTAATGCCCATACCTCCATGGATCTGACGAGCTTCCCGCGCGATTTCCAAAGCCATATGCACATTATTGCGTTTTGCCATGGATATCTGTGCTGGTGTTGCTTTTCCGACATTGGCCAATGAGCCTAATCGCCAGGCCAATAATTGAGCCTTGGTGATTTCTGTGATCATCTCCGCAAGTTTCTTTTGCGTCAGCTGAAAACCACCAATAGGACGACCAAACTGCTCGCGCTCCAGCGAATAGCGCAAAGCACTATCATAACAGTCAAGTCCGGCGCCAATAGCTCCCCAGGCAATGCCATAGCGAGCCTTGGAAAGACAGGAAAGAGGTCCTTTCAGCCCTTTGATATCAGGAAAAACATGGGTCTTTGGCACACGTACATCTTCGAAAACCAATTCGCCGGTGATCGATGCTCTCAATGACCATTTGCCATGAATTTCAGGGGCAGAAAATCCTTTCCACCCGCTTTCGACAACCATGCCTCGAATTTCTCCTGCTTCGTCTTTTGCCCATACCACAGCCAGATCAGCGACCGGACTATTGGTAATCCACATCTTAGCACCATTCAGAATATAGGCATCACCATCATCCACGATTTTGGTGACCATGCCACTTGGATTCGAACCGTGATCCGGTTCGGTCAGTCCAAAACATCCGATCATCTCGCCGGATCCGAGTTTTGGCAGGTATTTTTTCTTTATCTCTTCAGAAGCATATCGGAAAATCGGGTACATGACCAGAGAGCCCTGCACAGAGGCCATTGAACGGACACCTGAATCTCCTCGCTCCAGTTCCTGCATGATCACACCATAAGCGATTTCGTCCATACCGCCACCGCCGTATTCCACCGGCAGACTGGGGCCATAGGCACCAATTTCCGCTAGGCCTTTAAACAAATGTTTTGGGCATTCGGATCGATTGGAATAATCCTCGATGATAGGACTCACCTCCTGTTTCACCCAGTCTCTGACGGCATCCCGTGCCAGCAGGTGATCCTGGCTAAGAAGCTCATCTACATTAAAATAATCGTGTCCCTGATACTGGTCTGTTTTAACACTTTTATGACCTGACATAAAACCTGTTTTTATAATTGAGGGGCAAAGATAAGCCAGAAACAGGAAAGCGCTAAAGGGAGAGGTAAAAGCAAGAAACTGAATAAAATATGGCCAAATTGGCGCCAAAAGAGTTGTTCAGGCCTTTCATTAAGGATTTTTCTTTCCTTTGATTTTTAAAAAGAATATCATGGCGGAAATAAAATTGGAGAAAATGTCCTTCTATGCCCACCACGGGTACTACACCCACGAACAAAAACGTGGTGGAAACTATCTGGTCGATGTAAGCCTTGAGACTGATATTGATCACGCGGCTGAGGATGATGAACTCGAAGAAACCATCAACTACGAAGTCATCTATAAGATCAGTGCAGAAGTCATGAACCAACCGGTTAAATTAATTGAAACAGTAGCCTACCAAATCGCACATCAAATCAGGGAAGCATTTCCGACCGTAACAAATATCAAAGTATCGGTGCATAAAATCGCTCCGGAATTGGGAGGACCGGTGGGGAGTGCGATGGTCACCTATTTGTTGAAGTGAATATTGAAGGGCGGAAAAGGCTCAAAGGCAGAAGGGCGGAAAGAAAGGATAAATAAAAACTGCGTCTCCCGCAAAAATCGTGAGCGCCTCTGATTGATTTTCTTTTACAATCTGGATTGCTTCTTTTCCTTTACAGGATTGCGAGAACAAACAAAGTACACAAGGAAAAGTAACCGCTTCGACTTTGCCTCTACCTGCATATTCTCTGTATATGAAGTGATATTCTGTCGCGCAAAACTGTTCGAACGAACGGATCGGCTTGTATTTCCGTTCGCAAGCGGAAATGCAAGGAAGTGTGAGTATGAATGTAAAGGAAGCTAGAATGCCCAAAACATGATATGAAGTGAAAGTGAGTTTTTTGCGTGACTAGACTTTTTGGTTACTTTTTTGGCGATGAAAAAAGTAACAATCATTTGAATATGCGTAAATGTTATCCAACTGGATAAAACTGTCTTTAAGTCATCCATTAACTAACATTTAAAGACATTTACACAATAACCTAAAGCCCTTCAACAGTTACATACGTATGAAACTAAAACTCCTTTCCCTAACCATAATGATATCTCTCACCTTCTCCTCCTGCGATACCTTGCAACAAGTTGCTGGAGGATTGAGTGAACCGACCACTGCAGAAATTGCTTCCGGCTTAAAGCAGGCTCTGGAATTTGGTATCAGTGAAGGCGCTGACTTCCTGTCCAAACGCGATGGCTATTTTAAAAGTCAGTATAAGATTTTATTGCCCGAAGAAGCACGCAAGGTGACGGACAAACTAAAAATCATTCCGGGCTTTAGTGATGTAGAAAATATTCTTTTGGAAAAATTAAACCGCGCAGCAGAAGATGCAGCTTCCTCCGCAAAACCCATTTTTGTCAAAGCGATAAAAGAAATGACATTTTCAGATGCGCTTGGTATTTTGATGGGTCCAAACAATGGGGCGACCACCTACTTGCATGACAAAACCTATCAACCCTTGTACAATGAATTCAATCCGGTGATCGTCACCTCTCTGAATAAATTCAACGCCATCGAATACTGGGCTGATGCCGTCAATGCCTACAATAAAATTCCATTTATCGAAAAGGTGAATCCAAGCCTGGATCAATACGTCACCGACAAAGCATTAGATGGTTTGTTTGATATGGTATCGAAAAAGGAACTCCAGATCAGAACGGATATCTCCAGTCGTACGACGGATTTGTTGAAAAAAGTATTTGCAAAGCAGGATTAATGAATTATTTTCTTGATTGCTTTTTTCTCTTCTTCCGTAAACTCAAGTTTCTTCAAAGCAGCAATATTGTCCTCAATCTGACTCACCTTACTTGCCCCAATTAAAACGGAGGTAATTCTGGAATCAACTAATATCCAGGCGATCGCCATCTGTGCCAGACTCTGTCCACGCTGCAAAGCAATTTCATTTAAAGCTTTTACTTTCTCAAGATTTTCAAGGGTGATTTGTTCTGTTTTGAGATAGCGTCCATCTTTGACTGCTCTGCTATCTTCCGGAAAGCCATTGAGATATCGATTTGTTAAGACTCCTTGCGCCAGAGGAGAAAATGCAATTGACCCCACACCTTCATTTTCCAAAATATCAAGCAAGCCATCTTCCTCTACCCATCGGTCGAGCATACTATACCTCGGTTGATGAATAAGCAATGGCGTACCCAGGCTTTTTAAAATGGCACTGGCTTTTGCACTTTCTACAGATTTGTATTGTGAGATGCCAGCATACAGTGCTTTGCCCTGTTGTACCGCAGAATGCAGCGCACCCATGGTCTCTTCCAATGGTGTATATGGATCAGGACGATGGGAGTAGAAGATGTCTACGTAGTCGAGTCCCATGCGCTGAAGGCTTTGATCAAGGCTGGCCAGCAGATATTTCCGTGAACCAAAATTTCCATAAGGGCCCGGCCACATATCCCAACCTGCTTTGGTGGAAATAATTAATTCGTCGCGATAGGATTTAAAATCTCGTTTTAATATGCGCCCAAAATTTTCTTCTGCCGACCCAAATGGGGGTCCATAGTTATTCGCCAGATCAAAGTGGGTGATCCCATAATCAAAACATGCTTTGAGGATATTCCGACCATTCTCCTGGTTGTCAACATGCCCGAAATTATGCCATAGGCCCATCGAGATCGCAGGGAGCAAGATGCCGCTTTGTCCACATCTTCTATAGACCATTTCATCGTATCGTTGTGGGTTGGCTACATATACACCTGTTTCGTTAGGATCGTGTGTTTTCATGATTTTGATTTTTTGATGATCAATGTCAATAGTTTCAAAAATACAATGTGTAAACAGAACTTGCTCTGATGGATTGTTTTTTTTCTCGCAATCCCGTCCCGATCGATCGGGTCGTGATTGGAAGCATGACGTATCAAAAGTTAATTGGTGCACGTCCGCGATTTTGTGGGAAGGGCAGAGACCAGAGAAAATGAGTGAAAAGTGAAAAACGAAATGTCATGTAAGCGAGGTACCCCCATTAAGGGGGCAAAAGGGGTCAAATGCAAGCGCAGATGCAGGTATTTTTTTTGCAGTGCCCTAACTTTCGTATTCCACACATTCAAAATTCGTCCCTTCTGCCTTTCGTCCCTTCTGCCCTTACGCCTATTTTAATTTATGATTCCCAGAAAATAATCCCTCTCTTCACTCCAATCTAAATCCGGAAACTTCCCTTCAAGTTGCTCAATAATTTTCAATTGACCTTGTGCAAAGGTATTCGTTGCTTTTTTATCCTCATGCAAAATCCTGTGTTCCATAGCACGCTTTATTTTTTCAATGGTTGCTTGTCTTACTTTCGCATCCGTATCAATAAATGCATTTTCAAAAGTTTCCCATATGATATCAATCGCCAGCGGTGATGGATGTGTCATATCCCGGTTGTAATACCGATAGTCCCGTAACTCGTCCACCATGATTTCATAGGCCGGAAAATATCCTGTATCGGAATGTTTTTTCATATTTTCCATGATGCCCAGAATGAGCGTTGCCTTGCTTTGCTGATTTTCAACAAGCCCATCTTTCAGGTGCCGCACAGGACTGACCGTCCAGATGATTTGACAATTTGGCGCAATAGTTTTTAGTGTAGAATAAATATTTTCAAAAGCCACTTCACAATCTGACAAGCTTAGAAGTTCGTGCGTAAAATCAGTGGCAGGAAGTTTATGACAGTTGCCTACGATAGCTTGCGTGTCCTTATATCGATACACTTTGGCCGTGCCCGGACTAATAAAGACAAAGGCACATTGCTTTAATCGGTCATGAGCTATTTGCATCGATTTATTGATTTTCAGAAGCACCTCTTCCGGGTCAACCGATGAAAACGAACCATGATGATCCATGCTGTGATGTAGCCCCTGATGAAAAATTAATTCTTCCCTCCTGACAAAATTGAGATGGACTGTTCTCTCTATGGATTTTGCGATAGAGACCGGATTATAGAGTATCCCAAAAGGATTGCTCAATACATTATATTTATACCGATCCAGTTTCTGAGAGATATGCTCCGTAAAGCAGGAACCGGAAAGAAAGACGGAAGTACTATGCGATATTTTGTCAGCAAAGTCAGGAGTTTTTACAACCGTGGTCAGATGCGCTTTTGAATTCATTTAGTAGCAATATTTTTTTGGAGATATTTTCAATGAAGGATCAGGAGGTTAAGGGGTTAAAGGGTTAGGAGGTTAAAAGGTTATGAAGGTTAGAAGATTTAAATCTCGCGTCCCCTGTACTACCTCCTTCGTCGGTGTACAGGGTCTACGCTTCGCTCCGATCAATCGGGAGCGGGAAACTTTTTTCACACGGAGTCAATAAACAATCAGGACAGTAAGATACAGGTATAAAATATTTTGAACACTGATGATTTTTTCAAGCATGATCTCAAAATTATTCGGACCCCCGACCAAAAGGCGACCGTGGTTCATACATCTTCCTGATGATAAAGCCCGCCGCAAGGCCAAACACAAAACCGCCGATATGTGCCCACCACGCCACACCACTTGAATAGACAGATGTCGGTACAATAGATATGAATCCATTGACAAATTGCTGCAACCCCCAGATTCCTAAAAAATAAAGTGCCGGCATATAATAGGACCGAAGAAAGATTATAAAAAACACCCTTACTCGACTAGCAGGAAACATAACCAGATAGGCACCCATGACAGCAGAAATCGCCCCACTGGCACCTACCGCAGGAATACTACTGTTGAGGTTGAAAAGAATGTGCGCAGCTGAAGCAGCAATTCCTCCTCCAAAGTAAAACAGGAGAAAAGGAATTTTCCCAATGACAGATTCAATGTTGTCCGCAAAGACCCAAAGGAAGAGCATGTTACCAATCAGATGCATCCACCCGGCATGCAAAAACATATTCGTCATCAAAGTCAGATAACCATGGCCCTGCGCTATCTCCACCGGAATCACACCATAAGTCCTGACAAGAGCCATCTGCTCGTTAGGCGGAACGGAGATTTGAAAGAGAAATACGAGGATGTTTATGCCAATCAGGATATAGGCCACTAATGGCTTGTGCCGGCCTGTTACTTGTTCATCACCAATTGGAAATAACATGTAATCGTTTTTTGCTTTTACAAATGTATATGGAAATAAAGCAATTATTTTTACAACTGAATCATTCAAGCTATTTCAAATGAAAGTATCAATCGTTGATCAACTGGCGCATTCACTAGGTAAGCGAGATGAGGCTCCCAATATTGCTTTAGCGTTGCGCATCGCTGATCAGGAGGATAAGATAGCGATTAAAGCGTTAGTGGCTCTGACAGAGCACAAGCAGATGGCCATAAAATATGATGCAATTAAGGTGTTGTATGAGATAGGTGAGCGCAAACCGGAATTGATCAGCAAATACTACAGTCATTTTTTATCACTCCTTAAACATAAAGATAATCGAGTGCAATGGGGTGGAATGACTGCCTTATCTGTCATCAGTGCTGCTAAGCCTGAGCTCTTGTCAGACCAAATCATTGAGATAGTGGATGCGATGGATCGCGGCTCGGTGATTACACGGGATCACGGTATCTATATCCTTTGCAATCTTGCTCGAATCAAAAAGCATCATTCCGATTGCATGGAGCTATTATTAGAACAAATCGAAAAATCACCAGTCAATCAAATCCCCATGTATGCGGAGAAGACAGCAGAGATCATCACGGCTCCTTA
>JAHEAR010000004.1:80553-167690 GCA_024642665.1 Bacteroidota bacterium | reverse complement strand
TTATTCTGCAGAAAAGGATGCCTGGAAAATCGCATTGCAAATAGCCCGTGAACGCAAACGCCGTGAATTGGATCCGGTGATTCAATCCCTTCAAAACCTGCAGGTGACCGATGCTGAAAAAGCCAGTCCCATGGAAGTAGCCGAGATCAATAAAATGACCAGCCAGATGCTCGACGTGGCGATGCAGTTAGATAAAATTCTGGATATCGGCGTACGATCAGGAGGCCAGACGCTGGTTAGAAAACTAATTAATGTTCTGCGGTAAAAATAAAAATCTCAAAAATTATTTTAATTTTTTCACAATCTATACCGTCATAATATCTTTCTCTTTGGCATGGATTAACTGATCAATTCTATCAGAATGATCATGAAGCATTTTGTCTATCTCCGCTTCTTTTTTCTTGCCCATATCTTCCGGATAGCCATCTTTGACTTCTTTCTTTATAGCATCCAGGATTTTATGGCGAACATTTCTTAAAGAAACTTTAGCCTCTTCCCCGGATGCTTTTGCCTGCTTGGCCAGATCGCGACGCCGCTCTTCTGTCAGGGGTGGAATGGATATCCGTATGATCTCACCGTCATTCATTGGTGTGATCCCAAGATTAGCACCGAATATACTTTGTTCAATTTTTGCCAGCATAGCTTTCTCCCAGGGCTGAATGGTGATTGTACGCGCATCTGCGATACCCACATTCGCTACCTGTGATAACGGGGTATCTGTTCCATAATAATCAACAAGCAGGCCATCAAGCATGCTGGTGGAGGCCTTTCCTGTTCTGATTTTAGTCAATTCTTTTTTAAGATGATCTATGGCATGGTCCATTTGCTCTTTACTATGCGCGATAGCTTCTTCTAACATTTCATTCATCACTTGATAATTTTGGTGATCAAATTCTAAAATACATCTTCCTTTCGGAATTAATTTCGCCCAAAATACGAAAGGATAAAGTAAAGTAAAATAGCAACGGATGAAAGTGCAGCCACCACATAGGTCAAAGCAGCCCATTTTAATGAATCCTGAGCATAATCATGTTCAATACCGTTGGTCGTACCGGTACTGTCCAGCCATACCAAAGCACGACGACTCGCATCAAACTCAACGGGCAAGGTAATCAGGCTAAATAGTGTGGTGACCAGCATTGCAGCAATCACAATCAATATTAATTGTGGGAAACTTCCCATTAATAATATAGCAGCCATAAAGCCCCATTGCTGGGCCACAGAAGCCAGTTTTACAGCCGGAACAAGTGCTGTTCGAACTTTGAGCATACTATAAGCCGTATCATGTTGCACGGCATGACCACATTCGTGCGCTGCCACGGAAGCAGCTGCTACGGACCGTCCACTATATACTTCAGGACTTAAACTGACTGTTTTTGTTTGAGGATTGTAATGATCAGAGAGAAATCCCTGTCCCTGAACGACTTTGACATCATGTATGCCATAATGGTTCAGCATCGCTACCGCTACCTGCTGACCCGACATACCATTGGAAAGTCCAACCTGTCCGTATTTATGAAATTTCGATTTCATCCGGCTTTGTACAAGCATCCCGATGAGGGCAAATGCACCGAATAATACCCAATAGCCTATTCCCATAATGTATGTTAAGTTTTACTTTTTAATAATTGCTTTCCCTGTATAAATGCAAAAAAAGCCCCTGAGGTTTCAGGAAGCAGAAAAATATAAAAGGAAAAATTAATCTGCAGTGCCTATGAAATCATAACCGGTATAGGGAATCAACGCCGCCGGAATTCTGATTCCTTCCTCACTTTGATTGTTTTCCAATAAAGCGGCAACAATCCGGGCAAGTGCCAGCGCACTACCATTGAGTGTATGGACTAAATGGATTTTACCATTTGCATCTTTATATCTGGTTTTCAATCTATTAGCCTGAAATGATTCAAAGTTTGAGACAGAACTGACTTCCAACCACCTTTGCTGACCGGCTGCAAAAACCTCAAAATCGTAGGTTAAAGCAGAAGTAAAGCCCATATCGCCACCACAAAGGTGCAATATCCGATAGGGCAGCTCAAGCTGATCCAACAGCTGAGCCACATGATCAAGCATTTTATGGAGGGTCTCATAAGACCTGTCCGGGTGCTCGATCTGAACTATTTCAACTTTATCAAATTGATGGACTCTGTTAAGTCCTTTCACGTCAGCACCATAGGATCCGGCTTCCCGTCTGAAGCAAGGCGTGTGCCCAGTTACCTTAATCGGAAGTTCTGATTCAGCAATGATCTGCCCGCGGAACATATTGGTCAGTGGAACCTCTGCAGTTGGAATCAAATACAAATCATCCTTCTCCATATAATACATCTGACCCTCCTTGTCCGGGAGTTGCCCGGTCGCATAGGCAGAATCACTATTGACCATGAGCGGCGGTTGAATCTCTTCAAAACCGGCATTTTGAGCCTGATCAAGAAAAAAACTGATCAGCGCTCGCTGCAGTCTGGCTCCTTTGCCCCGGTATAATGGAAATCCACTTCCGGTGATAAACGCACCAAGTTTAAAGTCAATCAGATTATATTTTTCTGCCAGTTCCCAGTGTGGGACGGCTCCGGCATAAAGCTTTGGCATTTCTTTTGACCATGCTTTATAAACCACATTGTCCTCCGGGGTCAGGCCATTTGGCACACTGCTATGGGGTATATTGGGCAAACTCACCAATAATTCGTCAAGCGTTACCTTGATTTCTCCAAGGGCTGCTTCCACGGTTTCAGCCTCATTCTTTATACTTTGGACCTTGTCTTTCAGTTGGTTAGCTTCCGCAGCCTTCCCTGATTTAAAGAAATTGCCAATCTCTTCTGACAGTGAATTTCGCTCACTCAAAAGTCCGTCCAGACGGGTCTGTGCAGCCTTTCGACGGTCATCCAGATCGATGATTTGGTCTACTAAAAGAAGCCTTTCTTCCGTAAAACCTCTCTTTTTAAGTCCCATAATGGCCCTTTCCTTCTCGTCCCTTAATATTTGAATTTCGATCATAAAAGCAACATTTTCAGATAATCCACCGTTAGGTTGGAGTGGATTTTACATAAAATTTCCTCAAAGGTAATTCCCCTTTATTTAAAAATTGTTTTTACCTTTGGGACGTTTTACACACCTACACGACCGGTCATATTTTCCTTCGGTTTTTCCAATAATAATATAATTCGTGATTTGAGGTTGAGTGAAGTGATCGATGCCGTGCTTTTGTATTTCATATAAGAACCCAATTTTAGTTTTCTATTTAATTATCTGATCATATCATGTACGATATTTTGCAGTTGAATGACATGCTTGTTCCCGAGCTAAGGGAATTGGCCGAAACCCTTGATATAAGCGGGTATAAAAAGCTTAACAAACAAGAACTGGTCTATACCATTCTTGATCACCAGGCGCTCGCCATGGAGAAGAAGAAAGCAGGGACAAACGGTGCCCGTAAGGAGGACCTGCCCGATGAAGTCCCCGTTTCCTCAGACAATATGAGGGTAGATAAAAGACAACCTCGTGATGCGGGTAAAAAGAGCCGAAAGCCTGCACCGGCCTCCGCCAAAGAGAATAATCCGAAAGACCGTGAGCGCAAAGAGGATACTCCTGAAGTTGAGGCGGAAGCAGCGGAAAAATCAGGTAATGAAAAGGCTGATGCTGGCAGATCAGGAGGTGACAAGACCCCCCATCGCCAGGACCATAAAGACAGAAATGATAATCGGCAAAGGGATAACCGAAAAGGCCCTGATGGAAGAGAGCAACGTCCTCAGAACGATCAAAAGGATTCCCGACAACCTCAGGATTCCAGAAAGCCTCAGGAACGGAATAATCAAAACGATAACAGAAATAACCAGCAGCGTGATGCTAGAGATATACAACGTGAAGCAAGAGATCGCTTTAATGTTGAAGTCGATGGCATTATCGAAGGGGAAGGTGTTTTGGAGATGATGTCGGATGGGTATGGCTTTTTACGATCCTCCGATTATAACTATCTCTCTTCTCCCGATGATATTTATGTGTCCCCTTCACAGATTAAGTTATTTGGTCTGAATACAGGGGATACCGTTAAAGGCGCCATTCGTCCACCAAAAGAAGGGGAGAAATATTTTGCCCTCCTGCGCGTGACAACTGTCAATGGGAAGACTCCGGATGAAGTCCGGGACAGAGTACCGTTTGACTATCTGACTCCACTGTTCCCTACCGAAAAATTCAATTTATTGACCCATCCGGGAGGCAAAGATTATGGCAATCGAATGATTGATTTGTTTACCCCTCTTGGAAAGGGTCAACGTGGCTTAATTGTCGCACAGCCCAAAACGGGTAAAACTTTCTTATTGAAGGACATCGCCAATGCTATCGCTACAAACCACCCTGAAGCATATTTGATCGTACTGTTGATTGATGAGCGTCCGGAAGAGGTAACGGATATGCGCAGAAACGTAAAAGCGGAGGTGGTTTCTTCCACGTTTGATGAACCTGCAGACAATCACGTACGTGTAGCCAATATTATCCTTGAAAAGGCAAAGCGACTGGTAGAGTGTGGTCACGATGTCGTTATTCTGCTGGATTCCATTACCCGATTGGCAAGGGCTTATAATACCGTAGCCCCATCAAGCGGTAAAGTACTATCCGGTGGTGTGGAAGCAAATGCCCTGCATAAACCAAAGCAGTTTTTCGGAGCCGCAAGAAATATCGAACACGGTGGGTCACTGACCGTTTTAGCTACTGCGCTTATTGATACCGGGTCTAAAATGGATGGTGTCATCTTTGAAGAATTCAAGGGAACCGGTAATATGGAGCTACAACTCGACCGATCACTGGCTAACAGACGAATGTATCCTTCCATCGATCTTACCAAGTCCAGTACAAGAAGAGAGGAGCTATTGCTGGATGAGGCGATCCTCCAGCGTATGTTTATCCTCCGAAACTATCTGGCGGATATGAAGCCGGAAGAAGCCATGGATTTCTTAAGGAAGCATATGATTGGTACAAAGACCAATGAGGAATTCCTTATTTCTATGAATGGATAAGGCATTTTGAGCCTAATGGCATGAATTTTGGCCTGTGGAAATGACGTTTTTTATGAAAAAAGGTCATTTTTTTCAAAAAATAAGTACATTTGTGCCCGCTTTTAACCGAGCGGACCATATTATTAAAGACATTTAACAGCGATGAAAAGGACATTTCAACCATCCCGAAAGAAGAGAATCAATAAGCACGGATACCGTTCTCGTATGAGCACTAAAGCCGGGAGAAAAGTGGTTTCTGCTCGTCGTGCCCGTGGCAGACATAAATTGACTGTATCTGATACCATGCGTGTCAAATAAATCGTATTACCGGCTCATCACTGGGCAATGCACAGATAAATGACCTCCGGCAGCTGTTCGGGGGTTTTTTTATGCCCTTTGCTCTCCCTAATACACTCTTAGACAATTCCTTTCCCCTGTAGTTTGGTATGTTATCTTTGAATATGATTCGTTATTCCCTGTCTAAGTCGGAAAGATTATCCTCATTAAAAGCGATTGAGAGGCTATTCCAGGAAGGGAGCAGTATTTCTAAATACCCGATTCGATTAGTATGGATGAAAATGAATCAGACAGAAGATCATGATTCTCCGGTTCAGGTTATGTTTTCTGCTTCGAAAAAGAAATATCCCCGAGCAGTGGATCGCAATCGAATCAAGCGGCTACTCAGAGAAGGCTACCGGCTGTATAAGCCGACACTGTATAGTTTATTACCCGCAGATCAGACTTTTCACCTCGCGCTCATCTATATCGGAAATGAGATTCAATCGATGGAACTTATACAAAAGAAGATCATTATAACGTTGGGGATGATGCTCGATGAGCAGTCAGAAACTTAAATCATTTCGACTTACAGCAAATAGCCGTGTATGAAGGGAAGTATTTTTTTCATGTTCTTGTTTTTTATTTCCCTACAGACTGTTAGTGCTCAAAAAGTGCTGCTCATTGAGCGACGTGGTACACCTGTGACACAGCGGATTGAAATGTATGAAGACCTGACTTTTCAATTAAAAGATGACAAAGCCGGATGGTATACGAGAACGATTCTGGATTTAGATCCAAATGCGCAACTTATCTTTTTAGGTGATTCCTGGATATCGGTCAATGATATAGTGAAAATCAAATTGAAGCGTCAGCGCACTTTGGTCAATATCCTTGGAGGTGCCTTACAAGCCGGCGGTATTTCTATGTTTGTGGGGGATGTGTGGTACACGCTCGCAGGCAATCCTGAGTTTTCCCAGGGAGGAATGGAATTTGGTGTTTTGAATTTTGCCGTAGGTACCGCTATCAGGAAGCTATTTGCTCCGATTAAATATACGATTGGAAAGAAACGAAGATTACGGGTCGTGGATTTAACTTTTTAAAAGTTCAATGCAAAAATTATCTTTTCAGGCATCTGTCCGGCATTCAGATGAAGGTTATTTATTAATCTGGGAAGGGGAGGCATTAAATATTATGGTTAAGAAATACTCATTCACGCCATAGCGTAAACTCATTCAATTGTCAATCTGGGTAGAGGTAAATCCTGCAGCATTGGAAAATCTTTTTTTATAGTTTGATCTCTTCAATAAAGCCAGACAGGTCTTTGATGTTATAGTGGAGTTCGCCATTGATTTTTACGACCGGCATAGTGACCGTCGAGCCCGTAAAACCACTATCACGTAATAGTTTCCACATATTATCTGCCTCAGGTGAGCCACTATTGACATCGACTTCTTCAAATTCAATTTGTTTCTTGCTGAGCTCCTTTTTGACAAAAGAACAGCGTCCACAACCTTCGCGTGTATAAACCATGATAGGTGCGGTTGATAATTCAGTGGCTAACACCGGAGGGATAGGAACCTCTGCTGCGGATTGGCTGATTTGGTTGAGATCAGACTTTGCCCCTTTATCTCCTGTGGTGGTGGGCTGTCCTTTGTATTCAATAAATGAAACTTCATACCCATAAGACCAACTAACACCGGGCTGCGGTTCCAGCGTGGCCAGTTCTTTCATATAACCGGCAGGAACTATACCTTCGACTACTATGCCGGGACTAACAATCATCCCTTCGGCTTCAATAGTTAAGGTCACCTTGTATGAGACCTTCCCTATGTTTCTGGCCATCACAATATTCTTATTGCCCTCCTTTTTTTCAAAGATCTCAATATCATTTCCCTGCGCCCATAGCGTGGCGGAAAGGAACAAAAATGAGAAGAGGAGTATAGAAAGTCTCATGCCTAAAAATTTTAGTAAAGATAAGGACCCATTAAATCATTAAACGATTTTTGGTCGGCAGATGGTGCCTGTTGATCAAAATTCTTGAATAGAGACCTGAGATTTTTAGACCTGAGACTTAGGTATTTTTCGACGCGCGACTTTTCGACGTGCGATGCCAGATGCTCGTTCCCGTGTTTATAGTATCGTGATCGGCATGAGCTACTTGTCCCAATAGTAAAATCTCATCATCACCACATCAGCACATCACTCATTTGTCATTTTCCAAAAGTCCCAGGTCCAAAAGTCTCAGGTTTTTTTTTCGTAATTCGTAATTCGTAATTTTTATTTTGCCCTACGCCCTACGCCCTACGCCCTACGCCCTACGCACAAAAATCTCAGGTCTCAGGTCCAAAAGTCCCAGGTCCTTTTTAGTTTAATGGTCATCATGCGCGTGCTCCTGATACTCAGAAACAAGTTTGTTCTGGATATCCGGTGGTACCTGTTGGTAGTCTACAAGTTTCATGGAAAATTTGGCTTTCCCTTGTGTCAGTGAACGCAGACTGGAAGAGTAATCATGCAGTTCTGCAAGCGGCGCATGCGCCAATATTTTTTGGTAATGTCCCTCACGTTCCATTCCCATGATGATGGCTCTTCTGGTTTGCAGATCGCCCATGATATCCCCCATCACCTCATCCTGACACAAGATGGATAAGTCATAAATAGGCTCAAGAAGTTGTGGTCCGGAATGTTGAAAGGCAGCTTTAAAAGCAGCGGTACTTGCCAATTGAAACGCCATATCATTGGAATCCACGGCGTGCATTTTTCCATCATAGATACTTACCCGAATGTCACGACAGTGCGATCCTGTAAGTGGCCCTTCTGTCATTTTATTCATGACACCTTTTTTAATGGCATTGCTGAATTTAGCATCAATGGATCCCCCAACAATACACCAGTAAAAGGCAAGCGTTCCACCCCAGGGCAAGGTTTCAATTTCCTTATTGCGTACATTCAATCCATGGGGTTCTGGCATCCCTTCGTGATAAGGCTCAATGCGCATGTGCACTTCCCCAAACTGCCCGGATCCACCCGATTGTTTTTTATGTCGATACACTTCATTAGCCTCCTTGGTAATGGTCTCGCGATAAGGAATATTAGGTGTGTGATAGTTTAGTGAAATGCCATAAAGACTTTCTATTCGACTTTTGACCAGATCAAGATGTAATTGACCTTGACCATAGAGAAGCATTTGTTTGAGCTCTGCAGAATGTTCTATGATTAACGTAGGATCTTCTTCATGCATGATATGAAGTGCCTTGGCAAGTTTTTCAATATCACCTTGATTATTAGTCGAGACGGCTACGCGAATTCTTGGTTCGGGAAAATGAATTTCTTCAACGGAAGAAGTCACTCCTTTAGTCGCCAGCGTGTTGTTTGTATGACTTTCTTTTAACTTGACGGTGACCCCCAGATCCCCGGCTTTTAGCGATGAAACTGTTTCTCTGTTTTTTCCTTCCGATACAAAGATTTGAGAAATACGTTCATGGTTTCCTTTGCCCAGGTTGATGAGATCGTCTCCTGGCTTAACCGTGCCGGAATAAACTTTAAAGTAGGATACACTTCCAACCTGTGGCTCAGTGGTCGTTTTGTAAATGAATATTTCAGTAGGTGCCTTCGAATCCGGAGGAATAGGCTTGCCATTTGTATTTAATGGATGTGGTCTGTCAGCAGGCGAAGGACCAATATCATTGATAAAGCCCATGATACGACCACTACCCATATTGCGCTGTCCGGAGGCGCAAAAGACTGGATATATTTCCTGATTGGCTAAAGCGATATTAAGTCCTTCAGCGAGTTCTTCTTCATTAAGATTGCCTTCATCAAAATATTTCTCCATCAGGGTCTCATCATTTTCTGCTGCAGCTTCTACGAGTGCCATGTGCATCGCATGCGCTCGACCAACTTCACTTTCAGGAATAGCCTCCTTCTCAGGCTTCCCTCCATCGGCAGGAAATACATACATGACCATGCGCAGCGCATCAATGATGGTATTGAAGCCATAACCGGTTTCTAATGGATATTGAAACGGAATAACTTTTGGTCCGAATCGGGATTTAATTTGTTCAAGGGATGTTTCGAAATTAGCTTTATCGTGATCCACCTGATTGATGACAAATAAGCAAGGTGTTTGATACTGCTCTATGTATTCCCACAAAAGCTCAGTGCCCACTTCTACACCACTGGAAGCATTGACTAGCATCACGGCGGTGTCCGCTACTTTCAGAGAAGCAATTACTTCACCTACAAAATCATCATATCCAGGTGTATCTATGATATTGATTTTATTGCCACGCCATTCTACGTGCATCAGCGAACTGTATAATGAGTTTCCTCTGTCTTGTTCTATTTTGGTATAATCTGAGGCGGTGTTTTTCCCATCGATGGTACCTCTTCTGGTAATGGCTCCGGATTCAAACAACATGCTTTCTACAAACAGCGTTTTCCCGGAGCCGCTATGCCCCAGCAACACCACATTCCTTAGATTTTTCGTTTCGAAACTCATTAGTCCTATATTTTTAGATGAGATGATAATTAAGTAAGTCAATCAGGATATCCGATGGATATCATGGTTTTAAATTAGGATTTTGATTTTACTTAATGAAACGAAAACACAAATCTACTGGGAGCAGATTTTATCTATAATAAGTTCTTAATATGTATGGCTATCAGTATGAAGCAAATTGCAACTTATATTGAAAAAATAAATATCTGAAATTTATACGATGTCATTCGGTCAAGTTCTATGCAAAGGATACCCGATGAATAACAGAAGCAAACGTATGAAAAATGAGTCCGGGTTTCTATCAAACTTCAAGCTTGTAGCCTATCCCTTTAAGCGTTTTGATATACCGCTCCCCAACCTTCTCTCTTAGTTTTGAAATGTGTACATCAATTGTACGGCTGATGATTGGAACTGAATAACCCCAAACTTTTTGAAACATCTCCTCTCTGGTAAAAACTTTCCCTGGTTGAGAGGCCAGTAACATTAGAACTTCGAATTCTTTTTTGGCGAGAGGAATCACTTCATCATTAATCGTGGCCTGATAACTGCTTGTATCAATTTTAAGTGTACCAAAATCAAGAATGGTTTGATCGGAAGACTGCCCATCGGAGGATTCTTTTCTTCGCAGTAAAGCTTTGACTCGTGTCAACAGCAATCTTGGGCGAATGGGCTTTTGGATATAATCATCAGCACCAGCTTCCAGCCCCGCAATTTCACTATACTCTTCACTTCGGGCAGTTAAAAAAGCAATGATTGTACCATTGAGTTTCTGATTTTTACGCAACTCATAGCAAGTCTCAACCCCATCCATCCCGGGCATCATTATGTCCAGCAGAATTAAATCAGGTAGCTCGGCGGAAGCAAGTTTTACAGCCTCACGTCCATTAGATGCCTGAATGGTGGTAAAGCCATTTCTGGACAGATTATAGTCCAGAAATTCTAGAATATCAGGCTCGTCGTCGACGATAAGAATTTTAAACATGGATTCTGACATAGTTGAGATTGTTCCTGATGAAGCGTAAGGTAAGGCAGACCGCGTAATAACCATGAACAAATATTAAAAGAATCTATCAGCTGGAGGTATTTTAAGTTAAGACATATGCCTTATGTAAGCAACTATTTGGCCTCTGAAGGATAGATGTAAATAGGGTGTAAAGATAATCCTCTTCAGTTTCATTCGTCTGAAGACCCTGCCTAAAGCATGTAAAGTCTTTGTAAAAATCGATGTGAATCACCACTGAAGATTTAACGAATTCTTGAACATCAAAATGCCTCGGGCGGATATGCCCAAAATACCTTTGTGCCAACAAAAGAGCATTCATTTCCCGATGAACCCAAACATTCAAAAACAGTATACTATTAAACCTAAATTTTATGAAAATTTATTTTACGCTTGTCTCCTTGTTTATTGCATTTTCTATTTCTGCACAGACTATAGTCGTCGTCAATGATGATGACCTGGGAGCGGACACCACCTGGTGGACAAACAATAATGAGTACCATCTCGATGGATATGTGTTTGTAGAAGACGGTGGTGTACTTAATATACAGAAAGGAACAGTCATCAAAGGACTGGCTTCTCCTTCTACCGGAGATATTTCCTCAGCACTGATTATCGCCAGAGGCGCTAAGATTAACGCCGTAGGAACCGCGGAAGAACCAATCATCTTCACTGCGGAATTTGATGATATCACTGATCCGTCAGACCTTACAAAAGACGATAGAGGACTTTGGGGAGGTCTGATTATTTTGGGTTCAGGTATTGTCGGCGTTAATACAGGTGTATTTAATGTCGAAGGAATTCCAAGTACAGAAGGAAGAGCGGAATATGGGGGAACGGATAATGCCGATGATTCAGGTGTGCTGAAGTATGTTTCTATCCGACATGGCGGTAGCAAACTGGAAGCTAATAATGAGATCAATGGTTTGACATTAGCTGGCGTAGGAAACGGCACTGAGATTGATTATATAGAAGTTTATGCCAATCTCGATGATGGTATAGAGTGGTTTGGTGGTGCTGTAAATGTAAAACACGCTGCACTGGCATTTTGTGGCGATGACTGTTTTGATTACGATCAAAGTTGGGATGGTAAAGGCCAGTTTTGGTTTGCCATACAGGATGAGCAAGGAAATCGCGCCGGCGAGTGGGATGGAAGTGAAGCTGCCGATTTGAGCCCAAAGGTTAGTCCGATAATCAGCAATGCTACATTTATTGGTGGAGGAACGACTACTGTAAATCCGGATAATAATGATGCATTAAAAATCAGAAATGATGGTGCCGTTCATTTTTACAATTCTGTAGTGACCGGTTTTGCAAGAAGAGCTGTGGTCATTGACGATAATTCATGGCAGCGATTTGCGGATGGTGACATCACCCTTGAAAACAATATTTATAATGACATGGGCGCCGGCACTGATTTCAATTCAATGGTCAGCGGTATGGACAAAGCACAACTTGTTTCTTACCTGACCAATGCCGCCAATACGATTGAAAATCCAATACTCGGTGGAATCTCCCGTATAAACGACGGTGGCCTGGATCCAAGAATCAGTGCAGGTTCTCCTGCATTATCCGGTGCAAAGCTGCTTTCAGATGACTTCTTTGATGCGGTGCCTTACCGTGGAGCTTTCAACAATAAAATTAACTGGGCAAAAGGTTGGACCGCATTAGATGCGAATGGTCATTTTGGTGACCTGGTGGTTCCTTCACCGGTGCCAACAGTGGTCATAAAAGACATCGATATTAATGCGGGTGAGACACACAATTGGACATCAGATAATATTTATTTGCTCGATGGATATGTCTTCGCAGAAGATGGTGCTGTGATCAATATTCAACCGGGTACCATTATCAAAGGTTTAGCATCACCATCTACAGGTGATAAAACGTCTGCACTGATTATTGCCAAAGGAGCAAAAATCAATGCCATAGGAACACAATGTGCACCAATTATTTTCACTGCTGAGTTTGATGATTTAAATGATCCAAATGACCTGACCTCCAATGACAGAGGTTTATGGGGTGGTCTGATACTCCTCGGAAATGGAATCGTAGGAGTCAATGGCGGAACATTCAACGTAGAAGGTATTCCAAGTACAGAGGGTCGAGCGTCTTATGGAGGAAATAATAATGCGGATAATAGTGGTACCCTGAAGTATGTTTCCATCCGTCACGGAGGGGATAAACTGGAAGCGAACAATGAGATCAATGGTCTTACGTTAGGGGGTGTAGGGAGTGGAACGACTATCGATTATGTAGAAGTTTTTGCCAACCTCGATGATGGTATCGAATGGTTCGGCGGAGCTGTAAATGTTCGCCACGCAGCGATCAGTTTCTGTGGCGATGATAGTTTTGATTATGATCAAAGTTGGGATGGCCTGGGTCAGTTTTGGTTTTCCTTACAAGATGAGGAAGGTAATCGCGGAGGAGAATGGGATGGTAGTGAAGCTGCTGATCTGAATCCAAAAGTTAGCCCAACGATCAGTCATGTTACCTTTATCGGAGGCGGTACATCTACTGTGAATCCGGATAATAACGATGCACTCAAAATCAGAAATGATGGTGCAGCACATGTACATAATGCAATCCTATCCGGTTTCGCAAGAAGAGCCATTGTCATCGATGACAATTCATGGGGTCGTTTCCAAAATGGAGATATCACGTTTAACAACAACCTGATCTATGATTGTGCTGCCGGTACTACATTAGATGATCTGGTTTCAGGGATGGATAAAGCTGCTTTAGTAGCGCATCTCACCGCCGGAAATACGCAAGTGGCTGATCCTGCTTTGGCCGGTATATCCAGAACACCAAATGGTCAATTAGATCCTCGTGTCAATCCATCAGGTGAAGCGTATGGCCGAGCAGTGCAAGTCAATAACCCATGGTTTCTACCAAGCAGAGATATCGGTGCTTTTGCCGATGAGAATTGGGCGTTATGCTGGACGGCGTTAGATCAGTATGGGTATTTCGGAGATATTGTTTCCGCCGTAGATGACCCTTCATTATCCGAAACAGACTGGACGATGAATGTATATCCAAATCCGGTTGCTGAAACCTTAAATGTGTCTTTCGAATTGGCCAATGCCATGGATCTTCATTTTAGAATTCTTGACCTGACCGGTAAAACCATTACCCAAAGCAATGGACAGCAGTTTCTTTCCGGAAAAAATGTATTTCCGGTAAAGGTAAACTCACTGAGTTCAGGAATGTATTTAATCACCATCGAATCAAATCAGTCCATTGTAGGACGCAGAATATTTGTTAAAGAATAGGTTGAAAACCTCTTTCATCATTGATACTCAACAGGTGCACTTGAGGGGGTGCACCTGTTTGGGTTTTTAAAAACTAATGCAAAAAAATATAATCATGCGACCCTCACGAATGCAACTTTTACGATAATAAACTAATGCTATGAGAAATTTTATCTTTTTATTTTTCGTCCTTCTTTCGTGCACCCTGTACGGCCAGAATGGATCGGTATCCGGAACAGTGATTGATGCCGGAAATGCTGAAACAATGATTGCTCTTCCTGTCATAGTAGAAGGAACCGATAAAGTGGCGACCACAGATTTTGATGGAAAGTATACCATACAGTTACCTGTTGGAACGTATACCATTCGATTTACATATCTGGGCTATACAGATAAAATAGTTTCGGATGTGATCGTCAAAGCAAATGATGTTACCTATCTTGATATTTTGCTGGATCCTTCAACCACCGGCTTAGAAGAAATCGTAGTCACTGCTAAATCCATTGAGCGCAGTGAAAACGCACTCCTTATGCTACAGCGTAATTCGAGCAATATCCAGGATGGAATTTCTTATCAGGAAATGTCCAGAATGGCAGTTGGAAATGTTGCTTCAGCCTTGACCAAAGTAACCGGAACGAGTGTGCAGGATGGGAAATATTTGGTCGTCAGAGGACTGGGAGACAGATACTCCATATCCCAATTGAATGGATTGCCTATGCCTAGTCTGGATCCCTACAGAAATAGCGCGCAGCTGGATCTTATTCCGGTTAAACTCCTGGATAATATTGTGGCCACCAAAACTTTTACACCGGATCAACAAGGCACGTTTACCGGAGGAAATATTAACATAAAAACAAAAAGTTTTCCTGAACAAAGAACATTTTCGGTGAATGTAGCCATTGGCTACAACGGACAGAATAATTTGAAAAATGATTTTCTGACCGATGCAAATTCAAATGACAATCTTTTTGGGTATGGGTTAAATGATCGGCAAAGGCCATCCATTCTGACGGATTCTCTATTTCAAATTTATGGAAATAAAAATGCGGAGTTGAAAGCACGTTTTGGCGATAGCCTTGCTGCGTCAACGATCAATCAGGCAGTCAATGGGATGACGTATCAGTTTGATACACTTCACCAAAAATCCGGTCTGGATTATGGTATCTCACTTTCCTATGGGAATAGCTATAAGGTAGGCAAGAAATCTGCTATAGGGCTAATCCTTGGTGGAACGTTTAAACAAGATTATGAGCATCGCCCGGAAGCCAGACAAGCGAGCTGGTTTGTATTTGATATCAAATCCGGTACGCTCATGAATAGTGGTGATTACTTGAAAACAGAAAGTACAAAATCACCTACTCTTAATGGACTGGCAGGATTGGCATTTAAATTTAATGATTTGAATAGCATTGAATTTAACACGATCTATAATCATACGACCTCACAAAGTTCTACCTATATCATTGGCGAGGATGGGAATAATATCCTTGCCCCTTCGTATAAAGTAGGCCGCGCACATATGTGGCAGGAACGCCAAATGACCAATTTTCAGGTTTCAGGGACACATCAATTACCGTCCCTGGGACATCTGAAAATAGAGTGGAAAGGAAGCCTGGTGGATGCGAATATGACAGAACCAAACTTAAGATTCTTTTCAAGTCAGATAGATACCGATAGTGGTATTGAAGGTATCCCTTTGGCGAATGTCAATGATCCATTTTATTTCTGGCGTACACTGAATGATGATATCAAAGTAGTTGCCTTAGATTTTACATTGCCTATTCTTAACCGGCAGAATGCCGGAAGTAATATTAAAATCGGAGGATACATCAGCCGGAAGGATAGAAACTTTGATGAAAATCGATACATCGTTGCGACTTCCCAATTTGCCACTCCTTTTACAGGGGATGTGGATGCTTTTTTCGGCGAAGATAATCTTGGTGTGATCCGTCAGGAAAAAGGAAGCAATGGCAAAACAAAATACATCGTTGGGAATTACATCAACGAAGCTACTCGCATAGAAAATAGTTATGCCGGTTACGACAACATAACTGCAGCCTACGGTATGTTTACCATGTCCCCACTTAAACATCTTAAAGTCATTGGAGGTGCGCGCGTAGAAAGTACAGATATATTTGTCCAAAGTAAAATTGTTCAAATCATTGGAGAAGAACCGGATAGCACCAACACAGGGCAGATTAAAGTGACAGATGTGTTGCCATCCATTAATCTGGTGTATGCCCTTAATGAGGAGATGAATGTGAGAGCCGGATTTAGCCAGACAATTGCAAGACCTAATCTTAGAGAGATCGCTCCTTTTGCATCCTTTGATCCACTGATCGATCAGTTTTTCATCGGCAACCCCGCACTTGTGACTACCAATATCAACAACTATGACTTGCGATGGGAATGGTATACAAATCCGGGTGAACTATTTTCTGTCAGCGGATTTTACAAAACGTTTGACAACCCAATCAGTTTACAATATCTGAATTCATCGAACCCTGAATTTCAGTTTGCTAATGTCGATTATGGGCAAATAGGAGGTATTGAATTTGAGTTCAGAAAAAACCTTGGTGTATTTGGCCCTGCGTTTGACAAATTTAAAGTGTCGACCAACCTGACATTTATTAAGTCTTCGATGGATGTCAGAGTGCAATCTGGATTGGAACCGGAATCAAGACCTTTTCAAGGGCAATCCCCTGTACTGGCCAATATCGTACTTGGCTACACGGACTTCGACACGAAGTTGGATGTGCAGTTAGCCTACAATTTTACCGGCGAGCGCTTGTCAGTCATAGGCCTTAATTCTCCTGATATCTATGAGCGAAGTGTCTCGACCTTAGATGCCGTCATCGCCAAACAATTTGGTCACGTTTCCTTAAAATTTGCTGCTAAAAACCTATTAAATCCACTGATTACTACCTCTAGTGATTATTTAGGCACAGAATATCTCACGAGTCAGTACAAGAGGGGAACCTCCTTCGTCGTAACTATTGGTTACGAACTCTGACGCGTTTAAAGAAGCATTAGATTTTTTATTATCGGGCCCTGGGATCTTAGCGGATTGCAGGGTTTTTTATTTTTCTTAGCGGATTTCTCCGAATAAAAGTACAATAGTCGCATTTTTAGGGCGTTAATTGTGTTATATCAACTATGAGCAAACCAAGAAAATCTAAGGCAATCAGAAAAAGCCAGAATCGTGGCAGAACGTTTTCAGTAGTCATGCATGCATTGCTATTGATCGTCCTGTTCCTTCCATTCTTCAGTATGAAGGCCCCTGAGGAGCCAACCAAAGAGGCATTGGTGATCCAGTTTGACTACCCTTATAATGAATACGTCGCACCGGAACCTGAAAAGTTTATTGAGGAAAATCTGGATATGGGTTCCAAGATGTCAGGAAGTGAGGAGGGTGGAAGTGCTGCCTCCACTGAAGCACGCGAATCGAGACCCATGGCGGCGGCTCCTTCAAGGCTTTCTACGCCATCCATGACCGCCGTACAAAGCCCAACAGCCAGTAGTGCCTTACGCACGGACATTGGAGCGATACCACTGCCTACGCCTGTCATTGTGAGTAAAAAGGGATGGCAGACCGTGAGTGACAACAATTCCTTTGAAAGTGACGGCGTCGAGGAAATGACCATGATTGACTGGTCCGATGGTGCGTTTGGTGAGGAACCCGGCACTGGTGCCGGGGATGGTGATGATGATTCAGATATCTGGAGCGATGGATTTGGCACAGGCACCGGAGGTACAGGCGGAAGCGGCGGCGGAGCAGGTGATGGAAATGGTAAAGGCTCTGGTCCCGGCGGAGGTACAGGTTCCGGAAATGCAGGGAGTAATACCGGAATCGGTCAGGATGGAAAGGGAATGCAATGGGGTGTTGGTCTGGATGGTCTGCTGGATAGAAAATTGGTTCAGCGAGCACGCGTGGAGCGATTGGCGGTAAAGGAAGGCAAAATGAGTATCGTAATTTGTGTAAACCGAATGGGTGAGGTTATTTCTGCAAAATATGATTTCGCCGGATCAACATTAAAAGACGCTGATTTTGTTAGCAAAGCAGAAGCATGCGCTAAATCTTATGTATTTGCTCCGGATCCTGCAGCGGCCGAACGACAATGTGGAAAGCTATCCTTCATTTTCAAAATAAAATAACAAGGAATTTAATCATCAACATTAGAAGGATTCGATCTATTCTGATGATATCATTTGGTGGGGTAGAGGCTGCCGGGCAGAAAATAATTCCAATCCATTTTGGAGGTGCTAAGTCCTAAAAATGAACAGATTATAATACTATTTAGGAGCGGATACGCAATTCCAATTGAACAATAGGTATCTTTGCACCGTTTTCGTAAGAAGTTTAAGCAAAAAAATATATAAACCATGCAGGATCAAGCTGTTGACCAAAAGTTAAAATACAAGGTAAAAGATATCAGCCTCGCCAATTGGGGCCGTTTGGAAATCGGATTGGCAGAAGCCGAAATGCCGGGCCTGATGGCGCTCAGAGAGCAGTACAAGACCCATAAACCATTGAAAGGTACACGCATTGCCGGCTGCCTGCACATGACCATTCAGACTGCTGTTCTGATTGAGACATTGGTGGATCTTGGTGCAGAAGTGACCTGGTCATCCTGTAATATCTTCTCTACACAAGATCACGCGGCGGCTGCGATTGCCGCTGCCGGTGTTCCGGTTTTCGCCTGGAAAGGAATGACCAATGAAGAAGCAGATTGGTGTATCGAGCAAACTTTGTTTGCTTTCCCAAGTGGTGAACCATTGAATATGATCCTTGATGATGGTGGTGATCTGACCAATATGGTGTTGGATAGATTCCCTGAATTGGTCCCTGCGATCAAAGGTATTTCTGAAGAGACGACGACAGGTGTTCTCCGTCTTTATGAAAGAGAGAAGAAAGGTACACTACCGCTACCTGCAATTAATGTCAATGATTCCGTAACAAAGTCAAAGTTTGACAATAAATATGGTTGCCGCGAAAGTTGTGTTGATGCTATACGTCGTGCTACGGATATCATGATGGCGGGAAAGGTTGCTGTGGTAGCAGGATACGGAGATGTTGGAAAAGGATCAGCTGCCTCACTGCAATCAGCAGGTTGCCGGGTGATTGTCACTGAGATAGATCCGATCTGTGCATTACAAGCTGCGATGGAAGGATTTGAAGTGAAGCGTATGGATGATGCTGTAAAAGAAGCAGATATCATTGTGACCGCAACAGGTTGTGTCGATATTCTTAAAGCACGACATTTCAAGTCAATGAAAGACAAAGCGATCGTTGCCAATATCGGTCACTTCGATAATGAAATCGATGTCGCATGGCTCAACAAAAACTACGGCAATACCAAAGTAGAAATAAAGCCACAGGTCGATAAATACACAATCGATGGAAAGGAAATTCTATTGTTAGCAGAAGGACGTTTGGTCAATCTTGGTTGTGCGATGGGTCATCCATCTTTTGTGATGTCCAATTCATTTACTAATCAGGTATTGGCGCAGATTGAATTGTGGACCAAAGGCGATGAGTACAGCAATACAGTACATGTTCTGCCAAAGCACCTGGATGAAATGGTAGCTAAATTGCACCTTGAAAAACTGGGTGTTCAGCTTGATGTACTTAGTCCGGAGCAAGCCGCTTATATCGGTGTGACACCGGAAGGACCTTACAAGCCTGACTATTACAGATATTAATTAAAACTCAGCTACAGGCTGATTTCAGGATAGATAAAAGATCCGGAGCGATCACTTCAATCAAGTGATGCTCCGGATTTTTTTATTGTGTTTCCGACTCTCCAATCGAAATGACAATGGAAACGAAAAGTAGATTCCTCCTTGCAGTCGGAATGACGTTGCATGGATTGGTTTTTGGAGAAAAGAGGCAATCGACATTGAGGTTCCTCCCTGCGGTCGGAATGACATTGCCTCGTGTGGGAAGGGGAGAAAAGGGTGGGGCAAAGCCCCACCCTTTTCTCCCCTTCTATTAAAAATCGAATGTCATTCCGAGCGCAGCGAGGAACCTTCTTGAAATATTTCACAATCCCATTCCTCCTCTATTAAAAATCGAATGTCATTCTGAGCGCAGCGAGGAATCTTCTTGAATTATTTCTCTGCTCCATGCACCATGCCCTATGCCCCATACCCCATGCTCCTTGCTCCGCTATTGGGAAATAACGATATCTGATTTTTTAAACTCCTTGACAAAAGCAAGTGTTATATTTACTCAACATATGTTTAAGAAAATTTTCATCCTGCCGATTCGATTCTACCAATTGACCTTGTCTCCATTGCTTGGATCTAATTGTCGCTACACACCATCCTGTAGCCAGTACATGATTGATGCGATCCAGGAATGGGGTCCACTGAAAGGCATCTGGTTAGGACTTCGCCGAATCTCCACTTGTCATCCATGGGGTGGGCATGGACATGATCCGGTGCCGAAGCGGAAGAAGTAGTTTTTCTATTACTCTTATTTTTTCTATTCATTTTTTAATTTGCCATGCAAACGTTAGTCTTTTGATCGGACGAATTCAGAACGCGTATATTTAGAATTCTATAGCACTTGTATGTACGACCTTATCGATATCGAAACCTGGAAACGAAAAGATCTCTTCAGATTTTTTCAGGACTACGACAACCCCACCTGGGATCTGATGTGTGATGTCCGCATTACTTCATTTTACAACGCCATCAAAGCGCAGGACCATTCATTTTTTCTCTCGTTTTTATATGTTGGATCACTAGCCTGCAATGCCATCGACGAACTGAAATACCGCATTGATAAAGAAGGAAAGGTGAGACAGTATCACACAGTGCACCCGGGATCAACGATCCTGTATGACAACGAAACCTATGGCTATGGTTATTTCGATTATCAGGAAGACTTCGGGGCGTTTATGCGCAAGGCTAAAGTTGATTTTGAAAACCAGAAACAAAAGAAAGGATTAGATGCTAAGGAGGAAGACCTGGCTAGAATTTATTTTTCACCTATTCCATGGGTGTCGTTTACAGGTTTTCGTCACCCTTATCGAAAGTCCGGAAATACTTCTATCCCTATGATTGTTTTTGGTAAGTTTTATGAGCGAGACGGAGAGCGCTATCTCCCGGTGGGGCTAACCCTTCACCACGGTCTGGCCGATGGCTTTCACGCAGGAAAGTTTTTTTCTACCCTGCAAAATTTCCTCGATCAGCCGGAAGATTATTTGCCGGCGAGTAAATAATCAACTCCTTTTTTATAGCCTACCATTCCATATCCAATAAAATGTGTCTCACATACATCCGTCAGATAACTGTGCCACCGAAATGGTTCCCGTTTGAAAATGTCAGAGATGTGTACTTCTATGGTTGGTGTATCAATTGCAGCAACCGCATCACGCAACGAGACAGACGTGTGCGTCAATCCACCTGCATTGAGTATCATACCGGTGTTAGGTTCAAATCCAAACTGATGCAGATAGTCAATCAAATGCCCCTCATGATTGGATTGAAAATAATGCAATTTGATTTTTGGATATTCACCTTCTAACGATTGAAAGTAATCTTCAAAGGAGACCGATCCGTAAATTTCCTTTTCACGCCGACCGAGCAGATTAAGATTAGGACCATTGATGATATGGATAGAATGAATCAAAACGCAGAGCGATAGTAGGGTAGCATCAATTTGCTACGTCAGACAAAAACTTAAGGCGCACGAGTTGAATTTCTTCCAACGTGATATCATCTTCTTTGAGTTCATTGTAAGCGTCTTCATACGAATCGGATTCCGCTTCCATAAAGTAATCATAGATTTCTTCCTGAATACTTTCATCCACTCCTTCCAGACAATATTTGATATCCAGTTTGGTACCGCTGCTAACGATGATATCCAACTCCTCGATGAGATCATCCCATTTTAGATTGTTTGTGCGTTGTATATCTTCCAAGGGCATTTTGCGATCGATGGAATGTATGATCTGAACTTTCGTTTTCGATTTGTTAGCCACTTGCTTGACCACAAAATCACTGGCTCGTTCAATATCATTTTCCTCCACATGTCTCTTGATCATCTCAAGGAAGGGCTTGCCATGTTTTTTTGCTTTACCTATTGAGACCCCACTGATGCCGGAAAGTTCTTCATCGGTGATTGGATAGTGGGTGGCCATTTCCTGCAGGGATACATCCTGAAAGACCGCCCATGTCGGTACACTTTTCCGCTTAGCTTCTTTTTTTCTTAAATCCTGTAATTGGGCTACGAGGACTTCATCCAGTGCCACCATGCGCACAGGTGCATCATCCAGATTCATTTTCTCCTCAGAGAAATCACGGTTGATCGGGATCTTAAAGCTTTTTGGTTTCTTTATAAATGCTATGCCCTCTTTTGTCAATTTTAGTACGCCATAGTTTTCAATTTCCTTGCTGAGCAAGCCGGCGAGAAGTGCTTGCCGTAAAATCGAATACCAAAAGACTTCCCCTTTTTCTTTTCCGCCACCATAGCCTTGCAGTTTGCTGAATTCAAACTCCGTCATCTCCTTACTCGATTTTCCCATCAGGAAATCGACCAATACTTTCGTGGCATAGCCCTCCTTCAATTTGAGGACAGCCTCTAAAGCCTCTTTGACTTCGTTTTTGACTTCATGCTTTTCTTTTGGATAGCGACAGTTGTCACAGTACCCATCGCAATTGCTGTCATCATAGTTTTCACCAAAGTAATGCAAAAGGAATTTCCTTCGGCAACCACTGGTTTCTGCATAAGCTACTACTTCCTCCAATAACTGACCACCCATCTCACGCTCAGACACAGGTTTGTCTCTTAGGAATTTTTCTAGTTTATAGATATCCTTCGGCGCATAGAAAGAATAGCAAGATCCTTCCAATCCATCACGACCACCACGGCCGGTTTCCTGATAGTAGTTTTCGATGCTTTTCGGAATATCAAAATGGATGACAACACGCACATCCGGTTTGTCAATACCCATTCCAAAAGCGATCGTGGCACAGATGACTTTGACTTCTTCATTGAGAAATGAATCCTGCACATGTGCTCTTGATTTAGCATCCATCCCCGCATGATAAGGCGCAGCAGAGATGCCATTGATATTCAGCATTTCTGCCAGTTCTTCCGTAGTCTTACGGGCTTGTACATAGATGATGGACGAAGGTCCTCCTTTTCCTTTCAGTATCTGAATGATCTCCTTCGTTGCTTGTTCTTTGCCAAGCTTCGGACGAACTTCGTAATATAAATTTGGTCTGTTGAAACTTGATATAAATTTTCGCTCGTCTTTCATCGCCAGACTTTTGACGATATCTGTCTGCACTTTAGGGGTAGCGGTAGCGGTAAGCGCTATCACCGGAATGTTTTCTCCAATCTTTAGGATCATGGAACGAATATTCCTGTATTCCGGTCTGAAGTCATGTCCCCATTCA
Organism: Bacteroidota bacterium; assembly: GCA_024642665.1. Classification (GTDB taxonomy): domain Bacteria; phylum Bacteroidota; class Bacteroidia; order Chitinophagales; family Saprospiraceae; genus Opimibacter. The sequence continues at coordinate 144,266 of JAHEAR010000004.1, read as the reverse complement.
GAAATACAATGCGCTTCATCGACCGCCACAAAGGAAACATTTGTGTTGCGGAAAAATTCAAGGTTCTCTTCTTTGGTCAAAGTCTCCGGCGCAACATATAATAATTTGGTTGCACCACTGACGATGTCTTCTTTGACCTTGGCAATTTCTTTTCTTCCCAGGGATGAATTTAAAAAGTGGGCGATCACATCCCCTTCACTATATCCACGAATAGCATCTACCTGATTTTTCATCAAGGCAATCAATGGAGAAATAATAATAGCAGTGCCCTCCATCATTAAGGCCGGCAATTGATAGCATAATGATTTGCCGCCACCGGTGGGCATAATGACCAGGCTATCCTGGCCTTCTAATACGGTCTTAATGATTGCTTCCTGATCTCCCTTAAATTTCGTAAATCCAAAATACTCACGTAAGGATTCAGAAAGATCGATGACTTGCTCACTCATTACTGATGCTATTTATCCTAAATATAATAAAAACAAATGCTATGAAGAAATGAATCTTCATACAATCTGAATTTTTTTTTGGTCTAAAATGGAGTAAAAAGTGGTGCGATAAATTACATTTTGAGTCAATGCAGAACTAAAATAACAAATGGAGACGACATTTAATGCCTGCTTTTCAAATATACAATAAGATTACCCGAACCAATGAATTATTTTAATACGCAGGGGAATGCGCATGATCATCCTGATGAAGTGTCTGTTTATTTAGAGGCGTGTTCTTTGATGATTTCTTCCAGTTCATATTCATCGCCGGGTGTATACCCTTCGTGCTGGAATAAGATATTTCCCTCGGCATCCACCAGAAAAGTCTGCGGAATAGCCTGAAAGTTTAAAGCCTGCTGTAGCTCCTGTTTGGAATCTACCAGAAAATCGAATTCCCAGCCTTTTTCCTCAATAATCGGTCTGACCTGGGTTAAGGCTCTTGAATTATCTATGGTGATCGCTACCAAACGAACATCATAGGTATCGATCCACTCAGGATAAAGCTCCTGGATGGCATCCAATTCTCGCTTACAGGGAGAACACCATGTAGCCCAGAAACTCAAGACTGTAAGCTGACTGCCTTTTGCATACTCCTGGATTTTAACAGGTTTTCCGGCCAAATCAGTGATGGTAATGTCCGGTAACTTTTTGCTGGTATTCGGACTCGTGAATCCCATCATAGTAGCTGTCAGGAGGAATAGGAATAGTGTATTTTTCAATGTCTGTAAGGTTTAAATAATGGATGATTTTTACCAGTTTCTTTGGAAAGAGCACTTGCTCCTGACTCAAATATCTATTTTTGATCCCAATTGGGTACAAAGAAAGTATCCATTTAACGAATTATTAATCAAAATAGCGCTTATGCGGACTTTGCAATCTGTTTTTTTTGCAGTTTTTATTGGGATTCCACTTTTCGTCGCTGCACAGGAGGATTTCAGTCTTTCCGGAAACCTCGAAACAAATGTTAATTTTTATCTCAGGGATCCTGAAATAGGGGCCATCAACACACCTCAGTATGAGCACCAGCAAATAGGATTTGAGACCTGGCTGGATATCAGAGCCCAGTATTCCGGCTTCGAATTTGGTATGCGATACGATATTTTCAATAATTCGGCCCTCCTCAACCCTCAGGACTCCTATACGGCTCAGGGCATAGGCAGATGGTATGCCGGTAAGAAAATTGGCAAACTGTCCATTCTTGGAGGATATATATATGATCAGTTTGGCGCCGGGACGATTTTCCGCGCGTATGAGCAGCGGCCATTACTCATTGATAATGCGCTGGTTGGAGTTAAATTAACCTATGAATTATCAGATGACTGGACCTTAAAAGGCATCGGTGGGCAGCAGAAGAATCTTTTCGATGTATACTCCTCGGTGCTGACCGGATTTAATATTGACGGATATCTGGCTATCGGAGAAAAAGGACTTTCCCTGGCTCCCGGATTAGGGATTATGCATAAAACACTCTCCGATGACCAAATGGAGTCTTTAGCCGGTACATTGAGTTCATATACCCCTGAAGATTTTATCCCCGAAGCGCCTTACAACACGATTGCTGTTTCCCTGTATAATACCCTTTCGTTGGGACGCTTTTCCTGGTATGTGGAAGGCGCCTATAAATCAGAAGAGGTGCTTTATGATAATTATGCCACCAGGACGCTTTGGACCGGTGTTGAATCCGAAGGGAAGTTTGTTTTGACGGATGGATATGTGTTGTATACGACACTTTCGTATGCAGGCGGTGGGTTAGGGATCAGTGGCCAGTACAAGCGAACTAAAAACTTCGTTTTTGATGCTGATCCGTTTGCTGCACAAAATCGAGGAATGATAAGTTTTCTGCCGCCCATGACGCGTGTCAATACATACCGTCTGACGGCCCGATACTCGCCTGCGACTCAGTTTCTGGATGAGCAGGCCTACCTGCTGGATGTTCGGTATGCACTCAATAAACGATTGAGTTTTTTGGTCAATGTATCTCACATCACAAGACCGGATGCAACTGTAAATATGAATATCTATGATGAATTATACACCCAGGTGACCTGGAAAAAACCCAAGGAATGGACCTTGATTGGAGGGGTACAGTTTCAAAACTATAATCAGGAGCTTTATGAAGGAAAACCGGGTGTTCCGCCGGTTAAAACAATTACCCCTTACCTGGATTTTCTTTACAAATTTGATCGCAAGAAATCACTTCGTGTTGAATTTCAGTATATGAATACAAAAGAGGATTACGGAAGCTGGCTTTATGGATTGTTAGAGTACTCCATTTCCCCACATTGGGTTTTTGAACTTTCCGATATGTATAATGTAGCTCCAAATAACAAAGGGGGAGTCGAAGAGAAAAAGATTCATTACCCAACCGCCGGCGTTGTGTATTCAGCAGGCAGAACAAGATATGCACTGCGATATGTTAAGCAAGTAGAGGGGATTGTCTGCTCAGGGGGTATATGCCGTCTCGAACCTGCATTTAGTGGATTCAGATTTAATGTGAGTTCAAGTTTTTAAGTATTTCGAATTAATCATTATGACCAATATTAAAAGTACCATTATGACTTCTTCAATTTTTCATTTTACGCGATTAAGCCTGATTGGTTTTATTGTTTTGCTCTTTGGATGCGATGAACAAAAGAGAGTCATCGAGCCCTTCGTGCCTTCCGGAGACAGGGTAGTACTATTGGAAGAGTTTACAGGAAAAGGGTGCACCAATTGTCCCAAAGGCAGTAGAGAGATCGATAATCTTTTACTTCAGTATCCTGACAACCTGATTGCGGTTTCCATTCATGCCGGTTTTTTTGCAGATCCGGAATTTTTTCCTGTTGGCATCTATGATCTGAGAGCGGAGCAAAGCGCTTTCCTATATGGTTATCTGGGGCCTAATTTTGGGTATCCGGCAGGTGTTGTGAATCGTGCATATTTCGGACCTGATTTGCAAATTGGTCTTCAACAATGGGCTTCTGCGATTTCAAGCGAGATACAGAATGCCCCTTCGATCGAAGTGGAGATAGAGCACACCTATGATGCAGATACACGTGAATTGATAATGACCGTCAGTGGTATTGGCAAAGAAATTGAATCAGGAGATGTTCGACTGTCTATCATGCTCACCGAAAGTGGTATTGTGGATGCCCAGGATGATCTTGAAGCCGGTGGCATTGTGGATGATTATGTACACAAACACGTTTTGAGAAATATGCTAACACCTGCGGCCGGTGAGACATTATTTCAGGATATCTCTGTTGGAAAGACGTTTAGCAAAGAGTATACTTCAACGATCAATAGTGAATGGGTGGCAGAATCCATGGAAATTGTAGCATTCATTACGTTAGTGAATGGTGCCGATTTTCCTGTACTGCAGGCTACCTCCGCCCATTTGATCGAGTAACTCAAAAAGGAAGCCTTTAAATATAAATTATCTTTGCTCGCCTGAATACCGATTTGGTACACAGCATCTATTCATCGTAAAGTGAAATATCAATGACCGTTTCCCAACTGTGGCTTTTTGATTACCTCAAGGTCAATATGACCCCCGAACAAATCAGTGAAGCCCTGACTTCTCTTGGATTGGAAGTGGAGACTATGGAAACATGGGAATCCATTAGGGGTGGGCTTAAGGGCATCGTCGCCGGAAAAGTGTTGACTTGTGAGAAACATCCGGATGCGGACAGACTTTCTGTGACGACCGTAGATATAGGAAATGAATCTTTTTCTACCATTGTCTGTGGTGCAAATAATATAGCTGCTGGACAAACGGTCTGGGTAGCGACGCCCAATACAGTGCTTTATGATAAAGATGGAAAAGACTTTACCATCAAAGTATCTAAAATCCGCGGCCAACAAAGTGAAGGGATGATCTGCGCGGAAGACGAACTTGGGCTCGGCACAAACCACGATGGAATCATGGTGCTGTCTGATGATATTAAAGCTGGAACCCTTGCCAGTGATTATTATCAAATCACCTCAGATGTGATTTATGAAATTGGCTTGACCCCTAATCGATCAGATGCTACTTCCGTACTGGGTGTTGCTGCCGATCTGGCAGCTTTTCTCAGCGTACAGGAAGACGTATTTCATCCGGTTACATGGCCAAATATTACGGAAATATATAAACCTGCATCCACCAGATCATTTAAGGTTTCTGTCAAAAATAAAGAGGCTTGTCCCCGATACTCAGGGGTATTGATGTCAAATATCAAAATCGGTCCTTCGCCGGACTGGATCAAAACACGCCTTCAGGCGATTGGTGTTAAATCGATCAATAACGTGGTGGACATTACCAATTTTGTCCTACACGAAATGGGTCAACCCCTGCATGCTTTTGATGCAGATAAAATTAATGGAGATGAAATCATCGTTCAAACGCTTACGGCCAAAACACCATTTCTTGCATTAGATGGACTCGAATATAAACTGCATGAAGAGGATCTGATGATTTGTGATGCGAAGGGTGCGCCGATGTGTATTGGTGGTGTTTATGGAGGACTGACCTCCGGGGTAAGCGATACCACAACAACAATCTTTCTGGAAGCCGCTCATTTTAATGCAGGTTCTGTCAGGCGTTCCAGTATGCGCCATAACTTACGGACAGATGCGGCTAAACGATTTGAAAAAGGATCAGATCCAAACGTTACACTAAAAGCTCTTGCTCGGGCAGTCGATTTGATTGCTGCGCATGCGGAAGGAGTCGTGGTGTCAGAGGTCTTCGATTTATATCCTGAAGTGGTAGAGCCAAAACACATCAATCTTTCGATAGACACACTTAGTCAGAAAACAGGTATTTCATTTGCACCGGATCAGTTGGAAAAGGTTCTGGAAGCATTAAATATGCCCTATAAAACCACCGATCAAAAAATATGGGAAGTCGATGTGCCGACCAACAAATCAGATGTGCTGAGAGAAATTGATGTCATCGAAGAAGTACTCAGGGTCTATGGTTTTGCAAACGTTCCTCTGCCTGCGAGGATGTATACCTCAATAGCCATTGAGCCTAGAAATGCTCCGCATAAAATGAGAAGACTGATGGGTCAGTTTTTGGCCGCAAATGGTTTTCTCGAGGCGATGAATATGTCCCTGACACAACCTTCCTATTATGAAGGCCTCGACTGGGCTGATAGTCAACAGTGGGTCACAATTCATAATACCTCCAATGAATCGCAGAACTTGCTGAGACCGGAAATGCTAGTCCCTACCATGGATACCGTCCGAAGAAATGTGAATCGTCAGCAGGACAATCTCCGACTTTTTGAGTTTGGTAAATCTTATCTGCAGGAGAATGAAATCCCGGTAGAATCAGAGCACCTTGTGATCACGATGACCGGACAGGAGCATTCCTCCAGTTGGGTGAGTGGCGTTGGAAGAGTGGTGGATTTTTTCACTTTAAAATCTGTTGTTCATGCTTTGCTATTGCGGCTTGGTGTGAAAAAATGGAAAACCGAATCAATGCTGAATGAGAAGGGTTTTGCCTATGGATTATCTTATCATGTAGGTCCGCTTACCTTTCTTCGTTTTGGGAAAATTGACGGAACACTTACAGATCGTTTTGATGTGCCTCAGGAAGTTTATATCGCGGATTTTAATCTGGAGGCCCTGATAGCTTTAGCCAGTCGATCCGTGACGGTCTATGATGAGCTCAATCGTTTTCCTGCTGTCGTTCGCGATCTGGCCGTTGTGGTGGATAAGGAGACCACCTATGACGCTATAGAAAGAGCTGCGGTCACTGCAGGAGGAAACATTCTGACTAAAATAGAGGTCTTTGACATCTACAAAAATGAAGATCATCTGGGTCCGGGCAAAATGAGTGTGGCCCTACGCTTTACCATAGAAAATAAAGAGGCAACCCTTTCCGAAAAGGAGATTGAAACCTGGTTTATTTCGATGCAAAAAGCCCTTGAAGTCAGTGTGAAGGCAGATATTCGACGGTAACCCAACCGCACATTTCATGCATATGGTTCCGCGAGTCCTGATGGCCCATATTGACTGCTAAATCTCCTGCTCCTGTCATAACAATAATTAAAACCTATTGACAGTCAATAGGATACACATGGATTTTTAAGAATATCTATCTTTTTCCTACTTTCGTCTTATATTTAACGGAATATGTATCACCCTAATGAAGTCATAGAAGATATACGGGAAAGACTGGATCGAATGGTTCTGGATTTCAAAGCTTTATTAGAAGAAAAGAAACAATTAGAAACTGAAAATAAATTATTGGCCAATAGCCTGGAAGAGGCATTAAATAAACAGGAAATTTTAAGTAAAAGACTCGACACCATACGTCAGGAAACTTTAAAAGATACCAAGGGAATTACACACTGGAAAACCGAAACCCGTAAGGAGATTAGAAGCATTATGAAAGAGGTGGAGAAGATTATTCCACAAGCAGAGTCCTTATTGGCAAACAAATAAGATATGAATCGGATTGAAGCGAATATTGCCGGTAAAATAATCCCACTGAAAGTATCAGAAGAAGAAGTGGTGCATGTGAATAAAGCAGTAGAAGAAATTAACAGTCGAATCAAAAAATACCAGTCGGATTATCCTCAGAAAGATATGCAGGACTGTGTTTTAATGGCTTTACTCACTTACGCTGTAGATTTTCATAAAGCACAGGACCGTTTGGTTGACGAGGATACCTTTAATACATTGATTGATATCCAAAACCAATTACAGGTTTTGGAAGCACAACCCTAAAGGTCAGTCTTTCCTTAAATTTCCATTTTTCCAGCAGGAGGCCGGCAAACCATATTTGTTGACCTAAATTTTTAATAATGAACGAATTCATATTAGCCGGAGGGCTGGGTGTGTTAGGATTAGTACTTGGTTACCTGCTGGCTACCATGGCCATCAAAGGAGGAAAGAAGCGACTGCTCGAAGAGAGCAACCAAAAAGCTGATCTTGCTGTCAAAGAAGCCCGACTCACGGCACAGCGCATAACGGATGAAGCTGAAATGAAATCCGAAAAACTGCTTGCTCAGGCAGAAGCAAAACACGAGTCCATCAAAAATCGAAAAATTCAGGAGGCCAAAGAGAAATTCAATAAACTCAGAAGTCAGTTTGATACGGAAAAAGCTCAGCATAAACTGGAGTTAAAGGACCGTGAAGTGGAAGTATTGAATAAAGAGAATGCCCTGAAATCAAAACAAGAGTCACTCATCACCCAGACAGAAAATCTCGAAGTAAAAGAATCCGAGATTAAAGCCATCAAAGAAAACCTTGAAAAACAAATCAAGGTGATTACGAAACGCAAGGAAGAACTGGATCAATCCACAGAGAAGATCATCAAGGAACTCGAGATCATTGGCAAGCTCACCGAAACTGAAGCCAAAGATCAGTTGATCGAAACCATTCGAAATAAAGCTGAAGCTGAAGCCATGGCCGTTGAGAAAGAAGCTATTGCCAACGCAAAGGCAAATGCAGCCCGCGAAGCCAAAAAGATCGTGATCCAGTCTATTCAACGGATGTGCGCAGAGTACACGATCGAAAATACCGTTTCCGTATTCAACCTGGAATCGGATGATATCAAAGGACAGATTATCGGTAGGGAAGGGCGTAATATTCGCGCTTTGGAAGCTGCTACCGGTGCAGAGATCGTCGTGGACGATACTCCGGAGGCGATTGTCATTTCAAGCTTTGATCCGATCCGCCGCGAGATCTGCCGTATTTCATTGAAGCGATTGGTCGCCGATGGACGAATTCACCCGGCACGAATTGAAGAAGTCGTAGCGAAGGTGAAAAAGCAAATGGATGAGCAGATTATAGAGATCGGTGAGCGCGCAGTGATAGACCTCGATATTCATGGACTCAATCCTTATTTGGTTAAGATGGTGGGCCGTATGCGCTTTCGATCATCCTATGGACAGAATCTTCTGAAGCACAGTTTGGAAACAGCCCAATTATGCGCCGTGATGGCAGCAGAACTTGGTCTTAATCCAAAGCAAGTCAAACTCGCCAAGCGCGCCGGACTTCTCCATGATATTGGAAAGGTTACGGAAGAAGAGTCAGAACTATCCCATGCTATCTTGGGGATGGAGATATGCCAGAAGCACGGAGAGATCCCATTTGTTTGCAATGCGGTTGGAGCTCACCACGATGAGATTGAAATGGACAATATTATCTCCCCAATTGTTCAGGCGTGTGATGCCATCAGTGGTGCTCGACCCGGCGCTCGTCGCGAGATTTTGGAAAGCTACCTCAAGCGTATTGGGGATCTGGAAGATCTTGCGATGGGATTTGAAGGGGTCCAGAAAGCATATGCCCTGCAAGCTGGCCGCGAACTACGCGTGATTGTTGAAAGTGAGAAAGTATCGGATGCTTTTGTCGATGATCTGTCATTTATGATCTCACAGAAAATCCAGGATGAAATGCAATATCCGGGACAGGTGAAGGTGACGGTGATCAGGGAAAAGCGAGCCATCGCTTTTGCCAGATAATTCTATTTGTTGGCCTCAGTTTCCTCCATCTCTATTCGGGAGTAGACAAAACATGATTTAATATTCCCAGTGCTCTTGCCAATAAGTAGTAGTATTTTATTTTACAAGAGTGATATCGCCTTTGAAATAATCTTCAGAGCCATCCCTAAACCTGACTCGGGCCCAGTAGACAAATACCGCCGGATTTAATTCGTCATATCGGAAAGTTCCATCCCAACCATAATTTTCTTGATTAGGAGGAAACTCAGTAGCGATAAATACTTGATTTCCCCAACGATCAAATATCTGCAGTTCTAGTATTAGTTCTACGTCTTTGTTTCCATACAACGTGAAAATGTCATTAATGCCATCACCATTTGGTGTAAAAATATTGGGAATAAACACTGCCGGATTAATAATATCTTTCAGTATTAGCCTTGCCTCCGCCAGACATCCATTTGTATCTATAGCAATGACGTTTATTTCGGTTTGTTGATTAGGTCTTTTGATGGTTTGCTCCAAACAGATTTGTCCTATGCAATCAAACAATATTTCAGGGAGCCAAATAATTGTGTCCAGAGCGTTTAATGGTACATTGACCTTTGTCTGAATATTGACAAATTCATTTCCTGCCTGAGAGGCAACTGCTTCAAGTGTGATATTTAAGTTTTCACTTCCTGTTAGGAGGTAACTTAAAATTTGTATACAGCCCGTTTGGCTAGTAATTGTAATACTGTAATTGCCCGGAAAAATATTCAACAAATCCTCAGAAGTGGATCCGTCAGACCAAATGTAATTATTACTGTTGGAAGGCGTGATCATCAGATCAATACTCCCGTTGGGTTCACCGCATTTGGCTGGATAAAGAGTCGATTCGACCGTCAAATTTTGGGCGTCATCTGCGATGGTAAATGTATCGGATGTAGAGCAATTAAAGGAATCAGAGACAGTAACGGTATAAGTCCCTGGTTCAAGATTAAATAGATCCTCTGTTCCAGCGCCATTAGACCATTGAAAAGTATAAATGCCCGAAGGTGATACGGTAAGATTGATAGCGCCATTAAAAAAGTCACAGGAGGTATTATTTGTCAGCGCTGCATTTATTGAAAAATTCGTGGCCGTATTCGGAACCGTAAAAGATGTATTGGCACTACAACCGTTACTTCCCGTTACGGTAATCAAATAGGTTCCCGCTTTTAAATTATAAATATCTTCGGTTATTTCTCCACCCGACCAGGCGAATTGGTATGATCCATTAGGGTTTACTGTAATGTCAATAGCACCATTTGAATCGCCACATACTGAAGGCGAAATCACTGAGCTGATGCTGGGAATGATCGCCATGTTATTAATGATAAAATTTCCAGTTGAGGAGCAACCATTAATATCTGTTACAGTTACCATATAATTACCTTGCGAAAGATCAGGAAGGTCTTCAGAGGACATGCCATTTGACCAAAAAAAAGTATATAAACCTGCCGGAGAAATGAAGAGATCAATAGCACCATTTGGTGAGAGACAATTAGTATTGTCATTGATATTGGCAGTTAAAACAGGAGGTGACCCTAAATTCGGTACTGTAAAAGTATCAACCAAGGTGCATCCGCTTTCCGTGGTGATGGTAATAATATAGTCGCCTTGATCAAGATTTGCCCTGTCCTCTGTAGTCGCACTATCAGACCAAAGATAACTGTTTCCCAAAGATGGTGAAACAGATAGATCGATACTACCGTTACTGCCTTCGCATGTAGAAGGAGAAATTATTGCGTTGCTTGTAATTATAGGAAGACTATCACTAACAATAATCAATAGAATTGATGAGCATAGTGAAGCGTCTGTCACAGTAACAGAATAACTCCCACTACTGACCATTGTCAAGTCTTCAGATAAAATTCCGTTGGACCATGAGAAAGTATATAATCCGAATGGGATGATAGTCAGGTCTACTGACCCGTTAGGAAAAACACAGGAAGTATTGGGCATGGTAGTGCTCATAACAGAAAAGCTATTGTTCTGGCTAAATACCAAAAATGTATCGCTGGCCTTGCAATTGTTAGTGTCGGTCACCATGACAGTATAAACCCCTGCCCCAATATTAATTAAATCTTCATTTGTACTTCCATCCCCCCATAAGATACTATATAGGCCAATAGGTGAAATATTGATATCTATGGAACCATCCATTGCCTCACAATTGGGTGGTGTAATCACAGCGTTGATCTCAGGCAAAGTATTTGTGCTTTCAATTGTAAAAATCGATGTCATACTACAATTCAATAGATCAGTAACGGTCACTTCATATGTTCCTGAAGAAAGAAATTGAAGATCTTCGGTTGATTCACCGTTTGACCAAAGAAAAGTATATGTTCCGGCTGGGGTTATTGTGATATCAATCAAGCCATTCGGGGAGGAGCAGGAGGTATTCGGTAATGTAACTGCTGAAATAGTAATATTTGAATTTTGGTTTACAATACTAAAGGTATCAGTGCTACTACAGCCAAAGGATGATGTTACTGTTACAATGTAATCACCAATGGTAAGATTAAACTGATCCTCCTCTGTGCTCCCGTTGGACCAGGAGAACGTATTTCCGTTGACCGGAATAACCGTGATATCAATGGAGCCATTATTATTTTCGCAGACAGAAGGAGTGGTCTGGGCCGCAATTTGGGGGAAGGAGAAAAGGTCATCAACGGCAAAGGAAGCCACTACAGCACAATCATTACTATCCGTGACGGTAACTTCATAATTGCCAAAAGATAGATTTTGCAAATCCTCGGAGGATGCACCGGTTGACCAGGCAAAGGTATACGCCCCGGGAGGGGTAAGTGTTAAATCTATGCTGCCATTGGGGATGATGCATGATGTATTAGGAATAACCAATCCGGAGAAGGAAAAAGTAGAATTGGAATTGATGATTTCAAAAGTAGACGTAGCGGTACAGCCGTCACCTCCGGTCACGGTCACGGTATAAAAACCGCCGGTTAATAGTTGAATATCTTCAGTGGTCTGATCATTGGACCAGAGAAAGGTAAAAGAACCTGGAATACCGACGGTGAGGTCAATGGTTCCGTTGGGTTGGCTGCATGAGGTATTAGGTGTGGTAATTCCGGATAGGGGAATGACGGTAAAATCATTATCTACAAAAAAAGTATCAGCGGCCATGCAGGTGAAACCTAAAATGGCTGTTATGGAATAAGAACCTGCAGGGAGATTGCTTAGGTCTTCTGTAGTTGCTCCATTTGACCAGATGTAGCTATATGTACCTGCTGGAGAGAGCGAAATATCAATGAATCCGTTAGGCGCAGTGCATGAGGTATTTGGCGAAGAGGTTCCGGTGATAGCCAGAGGAATTGAATGGTCTTCGATAGAAGTACTTGTGATGGCGGTACATCCATCCTGAGAAGTAACGGTTACGGAATAGTTTCCGGTAGGGATTGCGCTCAGATCTTCAGAAGTACTGCCATTTGACCAGAGGTAGGTATAGGAACCAACCGGTGTGACATTGAGATCAATGGCTCCAAGGCTCTGGCCACAGGTGTCCGGTGTAGGTGCAGCGACAGGAATGGGAAGAGAAAGGGTATTGTCGACGCTATAGGTGGCGCTTGCCGTACAACTTCCACCTGCCGATACGGTGACAGTGTAACTGCCGGCGGGAAGGTTTGCCAGGTCTTCTGTGGTGGCACCATTGGACCAGGCATAAGAATAATTGGCCGGAGGATTAACGGTGATGTCAATAGAACCATTTTGGCCTGTGCAGGAAGTATTTGGTAATGCGGTACCGGTTATAGCTAAAGGGATTAGTGTGTCTTCAACAATAGTGCTTGTGATGGCGGTGCATCCATCTGAAGAAGTAACGGTTACGGAATAGGTTCCGCCTGGAATACCGGTCAAATCTTCGGTAGTACTGCCATTGGACCAGATGAAAGTATAGGTACCTGCGGGAATGACATTGAGATCAATGACACCATGACTCAGACTGCAAGTGTCGGGCGTTGGCGTGGCGGCAGGAACGGGCGGGGAAGTATTGTTGGCAACGATATAAGTACCGGTTTGGGTACAACTGCCGCCAGCCGATACAGTGACGGTATAGCTTCCGGCGGAAAGGTTTGTGAGGTCTTCGGTAGTGGCTCCATTGGACCACAAAAAGGTATACGTGCCGGCTGGAGCAGGCATAATGTCAATAGTTCCGTTAGGGGCAGTGCAGGAGGTAAGGGGGGTGGTATTTCCAGTGATAGTGATGGGAGGATTACTATTTGGAACGGTAAAGCTGCTTGATGCGGTGCAACCATTGGATGAGGAGGTGACGGTGATTGAATAGCTGCCTGCCAGTATGTTCAAAAGGTCTTCCGTAGTTTCTCCGCCGGACCAAAGGAAAGTGTACATACCGGATGGAACAACACTGAGATCAATGGCACCATTATTTAAATCGCAGGACGTGGCCGTGATGGTGGCTGAAGTACCGGGAATCACCACATTGGAATCCACAATATAAGTTGAACTTGAAGAACAGCCACCTGCATCTGTAACCGTAACGGTGAAGCTGCCGGAAGGCAGGTTGTTGATGTCTTCAGTATTTGAGCCGTTTGACCATATAAAAGAATACGACCCGGGCGGGGTCACGGTTATATTGACGCTGCCATCAGGGTTGGAACAGGAAGTTAATGGCATGGTGATACCTGTAATGTCAATGGCTGAAGTGCCGGAATCTACCGTCACAGAGGCGGTAGCCGTACACCCGCCGCTGGCGGTGACAGTGACGGAATAGGTTCCGGGAGAAGAGATATCAATGCTGGATGTGGTTTCCCCGGTGCTCCATAGGAAATCAGAATAGGAGGATGCATTGGTGATTTCAATAGTGCCGTTTTGGCCATTGCATAAAATGGAGGGTGCCGAAATAATGGGAGGTTCCGTGCCTGGGAGCACCTCTAAGGAATCTATACCGAAACACCCGAAGGAATTTGTTACGGTAACCCAAAATGTGCCTGGTGCGGATATAGTAATTGAAGACGTTTCTTCTCCTGTACTCCAGATATAAATGTCATCCGGGGCACCCTGCGCAGTAAGGGTGGCATTTTGGCCAGGGCACAATGCAGTGGGACCCAAAATATCCGGGTCTGGCTGAGGGAAGAAAAACATTTCGATAAATTCTGTAATCGATCCGGTGCAGTCCCCTTCCGGATCGGTTGCAGTAAGAGAATAGGTACCTGAGGTGGTTATAAAAATGGAAGTGGTTGTATCCCCGGTCGACCAAAGAAAAGTCGTGCCCGGCGGAAAATCCGGATAGGCATACAAAGGCATTGAATCGCCCAAACAATAGGTTGTATTTACAAAGAAAATATCCACTGTCCAAAAATCAGCTTTGATATGGATCGACTCAAAGGCCACACAACCAGCAGCATCCGATACCATTAAAGAGAAACCGCCATTATAAGGGGGAGTGACAATAGTGGTTGGGGTAGTGGCTCCATCGCCCCATAAATAAGTATATGGGCCTGTACCGCCACTAACAATGGCGGTTAACAATATGGTTTCTCCGGGACATAAGTTAAAGGGTGGAGGAGGGTCAGAAGTTATGCTGATCATAAAATCCTCACATTGGCCATATAATGAAGTACATGGGAAAATTCCCCCAATAAAAATGATTAATGCCAAGTATGAGATTCTCATTGTCAAAAACACCTCATTTATAAATTAGCGTATTACAGCAAATAAGATGCATCCCATCTTGTTTGCAATGTAATTCAAAAGTGGTGTTAAAAATCACTTCTTCCCTCCAAGAGATATCTGAGCGGGCAGAAAAAGCAAACGAACAGGGCTATTGTATTCCGTCTCTTAGAAATATTTAGCTCTCAAAATTACAAAAAGATACAATATTGAACCAACATATCCAACCTCCCAACTGAATCAGTTTAACATTTGAAATGGCCAGAAAGTGCCTTTTTTTCTAACTTTTGACTACAATTTTATTACCATTCTGGTTTCAAAATAATCATGGCCTGCAACCTTCAGGAAATATATACCTGATGAAAGATCTACCAGATTTAATTGAAAGGCATGTTCCCCGTAAAATTGTTGGTTGAGTATCAACTTTCCTTGAAGGTCTGACATGCTTAAAAGTCCGGCCGTTGTCCGGTCACCTTTAAGCTGAATAAATAAATTCTCGGATACAGGATTTGGAAAAATCAGTAGCGTTTTCTGATCGTGAATTTCTGAAGAGCCAGACAAGATTACTTCGACCGGAATCCGGTCAGAAATGCATTCGAAGTCTTCTTTTTTTATTTTCCAATCATAGAAAAAGTAATAGTACGAATCGCCGAAATTAGAAGATGTGATTCTTCCTACATCACCAATGGGATAAGGATAATCAAGAGGTGTAGTATTCCGCCACAAATTACCCTGAGGACAACGTAATGAAAATTTTCCCACCGGAACTGCGAAATTTAACTCCAGCAAATTCCATCCCGGCTGCATGGTAAATTGTTTTAAAGCCAGTTGGGCATCCTCGGACCAGAGCAGGACAAATCGTGTGCTCAAAGGGGAGCCCGGAGGCACATAAACTGAGACAGAAAGCAAAGTAAATGGCTCCCAGACTTCAAATAAAAGGTATCCCGCCTGACTAGCCACTCCACCAGACCCTGTCGTATCCATTTTTCCACCCGACTGGATTGGTCCGGGGTAAAAATGATGGCTTTCAACATAATAAGTAACCGAAGAACTTAATGGCGAAGTTTGAAAAGCGGAACCGATAGCCAGTAAATTTCCACCTATTGGCTGATCATACCATTGACAATTTTCACCTTCTGCAGTGATCAGGATGGAATCGCCCTGCGAAATTACTGCACCATTTGCCAAAGGCGCGGATGCAGGTAATACAATAACTTCGAATGGATTAGAAGTTAATTGGCCGGAAAAACAAACAGCATCGACAGAAACTGTATACATTCCCGGATCTGCAACTTCGATATTGGGGGTGCCTGTTGCTCCGGAAGACCAGGTATAATTTTCGCCGGGTGTTGACATTAATATAAGCGTGTCACCTTCACAAATTAGGTTCCCTTCAGCATTGAATATTTCAGGTATTTTTTCAATCAGTTTTTGAATCCGGACCGGTGTGGTAATCGAAATACAACCTGCGCTATCCGTACAAAAGGCATAGAATGTTCCTTCACCTCCTACTTCAAGTGATTGGCCATTATGGAAGTTCGACCACGTATAATTCGAAAAGCCCGGTGGAGCGATGAGGATCGCGGTGTCTCCGGGGCAATTGATCAGATTGCCTAAAACGGATACTTCAGAAACAGGCAGAATACAAGGTGCTTCGGCTATGACATAGGTGGTATCCGTCTTCAGGTTTTGAAGGTGTGTCACTATCCCGGACGGCCAATGTATTATCAGGGAATCTACCCATTCATAAGGGCCTAAACCAAAATGAGTGGTCAGCGAACTCATCGGACTATAACTTTGACCTGAACGAACTTCCCTGATCTTACGGCCCCATGTACCATATGCTTCCACTCTTGCCCCAATGCCGTTTTTGTTGCTTTGGGTTCCGACAGGAAAAACTTTAAGCCAGTGATTTGTGTTGCCTTCATTTTCCCAAAAGACACCGTTTCGAAGGACATCCAGGAAGCCGTCATTGTTTAAATCTGCGATGGCGCCGGGAATCATAGGTAGATCCTGAGCGGAAAATGTAAGGTCCCCGTTTCCAAGGTAGAGTTCGTTGGTCAGCTCGGCAAAAATATCCATGAATCCATCATTGTTGAAATCACCAGACGCATTTTCATAAGCGCCAAGATCACTGCCATTAATACCTGAGGTGCTGATGACATCCGTGAATGTTCCATCCCCGTTGTTTCGAAACAACCGATTTTGAAAATCATGATTTACGATAAACGCATCAAAATCGCCATCGTTATCAAAATCTTCGAATGACGTGCTCCAGGATTGCGCATTATCGTCAAGGCCTGCCTCGGCACCTGCTTCCGAATAACTGCCATCACCGTTATTCCGGTACAGGAGATTAGTACGATTGATATGTCCTGGAGGAGCCTGTTGCTGGCATTTAGTAATATAAAGATCAGTGTATCCGTCATTGTCATAATCGGTCCATATGGCGGCATAATTACCGGGCAGGTTGGCCGTATGAATGAGGTTAGTGTCCTCTGTCATTTCACCGGCCCCATAGTTCTTATATGGGATGCTCTGTGCTGTATCATTGCATACAAAAGCATCGAGCCATCCGTCATTGTCAATATCTGCGAAAGTAGATCGCTGACTGAAAATAAAGGATGGCATGACTGTTTCCTGATAAAAAGTTCCATTCTCATTTGCCTGGACGAAAGAAACTTTATGGGAGTTGCCAAAAAGAAGGTCATTATAGCCGTTATTATCAATATCACCAGCGGAAAGGCTCCAATCTGGAGGTGCTTGGATCGGCATGAAAAAAAAATGCTGGGAAAAATGGCCGTCCGGAAGTTGATAGTCAATGTACATGCCTTTATTGCCAATCCGTACCACGTCATCCAGATGGTCCCCATTCATATCCACAGCACAGTCCACATAATTGGTAAAGCCGGAAACAGGATTAAGCTTACCGGTGCTGTTCTTGAATAATACCTGCTGGGAAGACGACGAAAGCCAAACAAGGGAGAACCCGGTTATTAATAGCCATTTTTGCATCCTTTTTTATATCTAAAGTACATAATTACCCTGCCATTCATATGAGTGGTTTGCAAATATCACATCTCAGTTATGGCCCATTAATTAACCCGATTTCTTTGTATTTAGCGTATCATACTTCCCCTCAAAAAAAGATTTGATAGGTCTCTTTGCTGCTCACGGCATTATGCTTACCTTTGCGCCTGATTTGAAGAATACCCTCTGTAAATGAAGGAATTACGAAGTTTAGTGGCCCTTATTCCTACCCTCCTCCTGGCGGTAGGATTTCCTGTATTACTGAATGCGCAGGATCATCAAGATACGCATGAGCAGAATACGCATGGAACGACTGTAGAGGCTTATCAGGAGGGTGATCATGAAGATGCCGAGCACCATGCATGTCATTTTCATGCAGATGTGCATGAGACCATCTACGATGCGACCTCCACGGCCTATCACCACATCTCAGATGCTAATGTATATAGCATAGGTTCGTTTAACTTTCCGCTACCCTGCATTCTTTATACAAAAGGACATGGCTGGGACTTCTTTTCTTCTTCCAAATTTGAATTCGACTTTTTTGGCCATGGCGAAGGACGAAAGGCATACAATCAGTATGTTCTGGATAATGGAGCCGTGAAACGCATTGAAGATCCAACGTTCCCAACAGATGAAGTAGCGCTTGAAGGATTTATCCATCAGGAAGAAACTACTGATGGCGAAACCAAAGAAGTGGCTTATGCCTGTTATGATGGTAAGCATTATAAACTACTGCCACAGAGTACTGCTGATGCAGGTCTGTTTGGAGGAGGCATCACATCCTTTTATGATTTTTCCTTATCTAAAAATGTAGTTTCCATGCTGCTGATTACCTTGCTGTTAGCATGGGGATTTTTCAGCATTGCCAAAGCCTACAAAACACGGGACAATATGGCGCCCAAAGGACTACAGTCATTTATTGAGCCAATCTTCGTGTTTGTTCAGGATGAAGTAGCCAAGCCTTTTCTTGGACCTAAGTGGGAAAAATTCCTACCCTTGTTATTAGCCTTGTTTTTCTTCATTCTTGGATTGAACCTTTTTGGACAGATTCCATTTTTGGGGGGAAGTAATGTGACCGGAAATCTTGCCGTAACGGCTGTATTGGCGATCATTACGTTTGTCGTTGTGACGATCAATGGAAATAAGAATTACTGGAGCCATATTTTATGGATGCCCGGGGTGCCACCGATTATCAAAGTATTGATTCTGACACCTGTTGAGATATTAGGGATGTTTATCAAACCTTTTACGCTCATGTTGCGTCTTTTTGCCAACATTACCGCAGGACATATTGTGGTGCTGTCTTTTGTGGGTTTGATCTTCATGTTTGGCCGGTTAGGAGAAAGTACTGCAGGTGCCGTAACCGGAGCTGTCGTTGCGGTGCCATTGACCATGTTTATCCTGGCGATAGAATTGCTGGTGGCTTTTATTCAGGCTTATGTGTTCATTCTGCTCACAGCATCTTATATCGGGGCCGCGACAGAGGAAGCACATCACTAATTAAGTGAAAAGTGATAAGTGAAAATCGGAGCGCAGCGGAGACCCTGTATACGGACGAAGGAAGTTATACAGGGGTGAAAAGTGAAATAAACCAATAACGAACAAATAAAGAATTTACTAACTCAATAAATACTCATTATTATGACAGGTTCAATTGCAGCAATAGGTATGGGATTAGCCGCGATCGGTGCAGGTATCGGAGTAGGAGCAATCGGAGGAAGAGCAATGGATGCCATTGCCCGCCAACCGGAAGCACTTGGTGATATCCGTGCAAACATGATCCTTACTGCAGCCCTTGTGGAAGGAGCTGCTTTGATTGCGATCATCATGGCTTTCCTTGTAAAGTAATTGCAGGAACAATAGATTTCGGATGCCTTGCGATTGGCCGGGCTTCCGGAGTCTTTTTGAATAGTTTGTATTTATACCGTTTTAAAAAATAGCCCCTTCAGAAGGGGATGATGGACGGAACTCCGCAAAGGAGGGAAGTCAAAACTAAAAGCTTATGGATCTTATTTTTCTTTCAGAGTTTACGGTAGCACGTCCCGGGATAGGGATGTTGTTTTGGACATTTCTCATCTTTTGTCTGTTCTGGATTTTAGTGGGAAAGTTTGCCTTCGGTCCGATCAAGGATGCCTTGAAAAAACGTGAAAACGATATTCAATCAGCCCTTGATGAAGCGAAAAAGGCAAAGGATGAAATGGCTCAGCTGAGTAGTGATAATCAGAAGCTATTGAATGAAGCCCGCGAAGAAAGAGCTAAACTGCTTCGTGAAGCAAAAACTTCCGGTGATAAAATGATTTCAGAAGCACGCGATAAAGCGAAAGTCGAAGCACAGAAAATTGTGGAAGAGGCGCGAAACGAAATCGAAAACCAGAAGAATAAAGCCATTGTAGAAGTAAAAAATCAGGTAGGTCAAATGTCTATCGATATTGCTGAAAAATTAATTCTTCAGCAAATGGGCAAAACAGATGAACAGAAGAACCTGGTGGATAAGCTGGTGAATGATATTAAACTCAGCTAATCAGCAATCGATAAATTCTAATACTAGTACAACATGTCATCATACAGGATAGCTTCCAGATACGCCAAATCACTTATTGATCTTGCCACCGAACAAGGCAAGCTGGATAGAGTCGTGGAGGACATGACTTACTTTGCCGAAGTATCCAAACTGAGAGATGTTGAGGTATTGTTGAAGAGCCCGATTATCAATTCAGATAAGAAAGCTAAAGTGCTGGATGCGGTATTTGGTACAAAAGTGGATACGCTTACCTATGCATTCCTTGATATTATTTTGAGAAAGGGAAGAGAGGCTTATCTGGGAGATATTGCTTCAGAAGTAGTGAGTCAGTACAGATCCATTAAGGGCATATCAATCGTGCACATTGTATCAGCCGAAACCTTATCCGGTGAAGCGATCAGCGCGATAAAGCAAAAACTGATTGCCAGCAAGCTCACAAAAACAAATATTGAATTTAAAACAACGGTAGATAAAGATCTTATTGGAGGATTTGTGATTTCATTCGAAGATAAATTATATGATGCCAGTGTAAAGCATCAGTTGAATTTATTGAGAAAGGAGTTTTCCACGAAAGATTATCAGGCCGCAGTATAATTAATCATCGTAAACGATCAACATCAAAATATAAAGAATCATGGTGGATGTAAAACCAGGTGAAATTTCAGCCATTTTAAAGCAGCAATTATCCGGATTTCAAAGTGCAGCAGAACTTGAAGAAGTAGGTTCTGTATTGCAGGTGGGTGACGGTATTGCGCGTGTATATGGTTTGAACCGCGCACAAGCCGGTGAGCTTGTTAAATTTGAAACAGGCGTTGAAGCCATCGTACTAAACCTTGAAGAAGATAACGTTGGGGTAGTGTTGATGGGTGCCAGTGATAATATCAAGGAAGGTTCACGTGTGACCCGTACCGGACGAATTGCAAGTATCAACGTTGGGGAAGGTTACTTAGGTCGTGTCGTGAATCCACTGGGCCAGCCAATTGATGGTAAAGGACCAATCACCGGTGATAAATATGAAATGCCGTTGGAGCGTAAAGCACCGGGAGTAATCTACCGTCAACCGGTAAACGAGCCACTACAGACAGGTATCAAAGCGATTGATGCAATGATTCCAATTGGTCGTGGACAGCGTGAATTGATCATTGGTGATCGCCAGACCGGAAAGTCAGCGATTGCTATTGATACGATCATCAACCAAAAAGAATTTTACGATAAAGGCGAGCCGGTATATTGTATTTATGTAGCATCAGGACAAAAAGCATCTACGGTAGCTAACGTAGAAAAGACTTTAGAAGAAGCAGGCGCAATGGCTTACACGGTGATCGTTTCCGCCAGTGCTTCTGATCCTGCGCCACTTCAGTTTTACTCACCATTTGCCGGTGCTGCTATCGGCGAATTTTTCAGAGACACGGGTCGACCTGCGTTGATCATCTATGATGATTTGTCAAAGCAAGCAGTTGCCTACCGTGAAGTTTCTCTTTTGCTTCGTCGTCCACCGGGTCGTGAGGCTTATCCCGGAGACGTTTTCTATCTGCACTCAAGATTATTGGAAAGAGCAGCGAAAGTCATTAACAATGACGATATCGCTCGTCAGATGAATGATCTTCCCGACAGTTTGAAAAATGGAAAAGATGCCAATGGTCAACCGATGATTAAAGGCGGTGGATCATTGACCGCTCTACCGATTATTGAGACCCAGGCAGGTGACGTATCCGCTTATATCCCAACCAACGTGATTTCGATTACGGATGGACAGATATTCCTTGAATCCGGACTGTTCAACTCAGGTATTCGCCCGGCGATCAACGTAGGTATTTCAGTATCAAGAGTAGGAGGAAATGCACAGATCAAGTCCATGAAGAAAGTAGCCGGTACATTGAAGCTGGACCAGGCGCAGTATCGTGACCTTGAAGCTTTTGCCAAATTCGGTTCTGATCTTGATGCGGCTACCACAGCAGTATTAGAGAAAGGAAAGCGAAACGTGGAGATTCTTAAGCAACCACAATACAGCCCGGTATCCGTAGAGAAGCAAATTGCAATCATCTACCTTGGAACCAATGGACTTTTGAGTGGTGTTCCGATAAACAAAATAAACGAGTTTGAAGATATCTTCTTAACCAGTTTGGAATCAAGATATCCGGAATTGCTGAATAATCTTCGCGCCGGAAAATTACTTGATGCGGACACAGAGACGTTGAAGACTTTAGCAGCTGAACTGCAAACACAATACAAAGCCTGATTTTTCAATCCACCGGGATCCATAACTATAAACGTAAAAGCAGATGAGTGGTAAGCTTAAAGAGGTAAGGGAACGAATGAAATCGGTCAGCTCAACACAGCAGATCACCAAAGCCATGAAAATGGTTTCGGCGGCTAAGTTGAGGAAAGCACAGGATGCCATCGTTCGTGTACGTCCCTATGCAGATAAGCTCAATCATATGTTGCGCAACGTTCTTTCTGCAGTAGAAGGGGATGTAAGCATCAGTTTTGGCAAAGAACGTCCGGTGAAACATGCAACGATCGTGGTGGTCACCTCTAATCGTGGATTATGCGGTGCCTTTAATACCAATATTATTAAAGCTGCCGTGAAGCAGATTGAGGAGCAATTTGCTGAACAACGCGCTTCCGGCAATCTGACCATCGTTCCGATAGGAAAGCGAGGGTATGATTTTTTCAGAAAGAACTATAAAAACTGTAAGATCAATAAGGATTATATCATGCTTTTTGAGAATCTGGAATTTGATCATACCGTGACTGTGCCTCGTTTGCTGATGGATCAGTTTAGCAATGGTGAGACAGATTCCATTATGGTTTTTTACAGTCGTTTTAAAAATGCGGCTACACAGTTCGCAGAAACGGTTCAGTTTCTCCCTGTCCCAAAGATTGAATCTGCCTCTACCCGTCGTGTAGATTACATTTTTGAACCGGAGAAAGAAATATTACTCAATACCCTTGTGCCAAGTATTTTAGAAATTCAGTTTCAGAAATATTTGCTGGACACTCATGCTTCTGAGCACGGCGCAAGGATGACTTCCATGGATAAAGCGACTACGAATGCTGATGAGATGTTGTCATCGTTGAAAATCAGCTATAACAATGCCCGTCAGGAAGCCATTACAAAAGAGTTAAGTGAAATCGTAGGTGGTGCCGCTGCGCTGGAAGGCTAATTACCGGTATATATCTTAATGGATGATTATTTTAAATCCGCAAGCCTTGCTTAAGGCTGGCGGGCTTAGTTCATTGTAAGTATTCTTGCCAACAGCCGATTTTTAGGTACCTTTCATCGATTCGTATACCCTGATAGTTAAAAAAGTTGCATTTTTAACTAAATGAAAAACGCAAGCTCACTGGCTTTACTGCTTTTATTCTCCTTTACTTTACTTCTGGTTGGTTGTGAGGAGACCTTCCATTCTACTGCACTGGAACAGCATGAAGCGAAATACCCAAAAATTAAGAAGAAGTATGCTTATCAAAGTGTGATTCGCCTTGCGAACATAAATAAAGATCCAAACTTTGAGAAACTCATTAAAGATGTCAGAAAGATTATCGTCTACTTACCTCCTGCCGAGGATAGTACCTATCAAATTCAATCAGTGCGAACAGGAATTCAGGAAGAAGGTTATGATTTGTTGATGGAAGGTCGTACGGCAGATAACATGCGGATGAGCTTGTGGGTTAAAGAGCAGGGTGCAAGGTCACATTATTTGGCACTGGCAGCCACCGCTGATCAGGACATTATTATAGAGATCGATGGTCAGATCAATATGGAATATTTAATGGCACTGGAAGTGGCCGATCAGGAAGCATTAAGGGGATTAATACAACAGGGATTGTGATGAGCGATTTTATACTTGAAACGAATCAGTTGACTAAGCGATATTCGAGGAGGATTCTGGCGGTGGACGGATTAGATCTCCAGATACCAAAAGGGCAGGTGTTTGGTTTGCTGGGACCTAATGGTAGTGGCAAAACAACTACGCTGGGAATGATCCTGGGTGTGATCTCCAAGACCGGTGGCACTTTTAGTTGGTTTGGTCAGGGAGAAGATTATAAACTTCGCAAAAATGTTGGTGCCATATTAGAACAACCTAATTTTTACCCATTTCTGAGTGCGCGTCAAAATCTTGTGGTGCACAGTAGGATTAAGGATATCCGGAATCCGGATCTCGATGGATTGTTGAAGATGGTTAGACTTTATGATCGCTCTAATGATCCATTCAAAACATACTCATTGGGGATGAAACAACGACTGGCAATAGCTTCCGCCATGTTAGCGGATCCTGAAGTTTTAATTTTTGATGAACCCACCAATGGGCTCGATCCGCAAGGAATTGCAGAGATCAGAAAAATTATTCTCAACATTCGGGATATGAACAAATCCATTGTGCTGGCCAGTCACTTACTGGATGAAGTCCAAAAAGTTTGTTCTCATTTTGCTGTGTTGCGCAGAGGAAAGAAAATTTATTCAGGTAGTGTTGATGAAGCCTTGAGTGGTACCAATAGCATTTCTGTCGGAGCTGACAATATGCCTGCGCTTAAAAGAGAAGTGAGTGCTTGTTCCGGTGTAAATGCTATGGAAGAATTTGCAGATTCGTTAAGACTCCATTTATCCGGAGAATGGACCGTGGCAGGGTTTAACAAGTATTTGGTGGAACGAAATATTGAAGTAAATTATATCCAGCAAAAGAAATCCAGCCTGGAAGAGAAGTTCCTTGAAATACTTAATGAAGATCATACTACCCGAACTGTCGATCAAAGCCCGACTACATTATGATGAACCTGCGAAAAGTCATAGAACTCGAATATTATAAATTCAGGCTTTACAAGCCGTTCGTTATTATCCTTGGACTTTACATACTATGTTTTGTGCTTGCGGGTTTTGCGATTAAGAATGTTTTGGATTGGTTTATGACTGAGCAGGCCAATGATGATGTTATTAAATATTTTGTCAAGACGGGGATTCCTATTTTTGACTTTGTGGATATTTGGCAGAATCTGGGTTGGTTAGCAACTATATTCAAATGGATTCCTGCTTTTATTATTATCAATTCTGTGACCCTGGAATATTCTCAAAAGACTATCAAGCAGAATATAATTGATGGGCTCTCTAAGCGGGAATTCCTTGCCTCTAAACTCGCACTCGTAGTAGCGATTAGTCTTGGGTCAGCTATATTGTTTTTACTACTTGGCTTGTTTTTGGGATTCTTGTACTCACCGGTTACCGGATTGCCATACATCCTTGAGAATATTAAATTCGTCGGAGCATACGGCTTAGAGGTTTTTGGGTTTTTGTGCATGGCTTTATTTGCCGCATTTCTGATTCGAAGGAGTGGTATCACTATCATTCTCTTCTTATTGTATACAGCCGCAATAGAACCAATCTTTACCTCCATCCTTAAGTATCATTATAAATGGGAGATTTGGTATTTTCCTGTGGAGTCCATCAATCTGCTCATTCAATTTCCATTTGCAAAGTATGTCTTATCCTATGGAGATGATCAGATTATCATGCGTGATGTTTTTGTTACGATGGGATGGGCAGTTATTTTTATCGGACTTTCTTACTGGTTGTTGAAGCGAAAAGACTTGTAGCGAATAGGAGAAAATGAAGAGTTTTAACGGGTTGAATTTATTTGATATTGACCTCCGTTCTTTCAAATAAATCTACCTGGCCATTTTCTAGTTTCAGAACACCCCTTGGACATACTGAAGCGCAGATGCCGCAGCCTACACACGATGCTCTTACAATGTTCTGCCCCCGTTGTGCATAATGCCGCACATCAATCCCCATCTCACAATACGTGGAACAATTTCCACAAGAAATGCATTGACCACCATTTGTTGTGATTCTGAAACGGGAAAAAAATCGTTGCTGAAGACCCAGGATTGCCGCCATAGGACAACCAAAACGACACCATACTCTGGAACCCATCAGGGGATAAAATCCAACCCCAATGACCCCGCTAAATATTGCACCAATAAAAAAGCCGTACCATTCCCGTATGGCATAGCTGTTAAGAAACAGGATGTTGCTGTGTGCTGTGATATAGGTGTACACCACTAAGCCTGTCATTAGTAAAGCAAAAACCAATACGCCATGAATCAACCATCGTTCAATCTTCCACGCTTTAAGCGAATTATCCGAAAGATGTCTGAATGGATCACCGGCAGTTTCTGCAAGGCCACCGCAACCACACACCCAACTACAGTACCATCGCTTGCCGAAGAAGTAAGTGAGGATAGGTGAGATGATCAGGATCATTGCGATTCCCCAGCCGAGCATGAAGAGGCCAAGCGTTCCTCCGGAGCGAAGTTTATCCAGGTGCCAATCGAAAAAGAAATAGTAATTCAGTGGCCACATGTTTTTTAAATCCATGGAAGGCTGATTCAATCTTTCCAGTATTTCAGGAATGAGGAAGGCAAAGCATAATTGAAAAAACATAACCGAGACCGTGCGTATTTGCTGGTATCGATTGCCTTTATACTTCCTTAAAAATTTAACACCGAATAATAGGATAGCGAGCGTGTAAAAAACGCCATAGACGAACCATTGATTTGCAGGCTTATGTTTGATCCATTCGCTAAGCGGATCAAATAGTCTGATTAATCCTGTATTTCCCGATTCACTTAAGCCAAGCGCATTTGGAAAGAAATAGAGTAGTATATAAAGCCCTGTGATCCATAAGGCCAATACCCAGGAAACTATACCTCTGTTACTCAGACTTCGAGACCAGGTATAATTATTTTTAATGCCTGATTTTTGATGATGATATAGACTAAAACTAAAGCCTGCTATGCTTATGCTTATCAGGATGAGTGATGCTGTCAATAAGAATACCCCTGCATGATCATATCCGGATATAGCTATCACACCAGCGAAGAAGCCGATGAAACCAATGGTCACCCAAAGTTTTTGGGTTAAACTAATACCCGGCGTATAGGTAGGTGTTAGAGACAGGGAATAATCCGGAAACCTGATCATGTGTAAGTGCTTTTTGCTTTCTTTAAAAAACGATAAACCTGATCATACCTTCCATTTGCTTTCTTTAAAATGAGCTTACCGGTTTGTTCGAAATATGCATTCCTTATTTTGTCAGCATATTTTTTTGAAAATTCAGCATCAAACACGGCCAATTCAAATTGAGCCAGTACCTCTTCAATCATAATTTTATCGTGAATCCATTGATGACAAACATTTTGTCGAAGTCTGATGCCCAGTGCACTAAATCCAATGACACCGTTTAGGGTATAATTTATTCTAATGCTTTTTGACGCTATTTTATGCTTCCAAAAAAAGATGCTTTGATTGCCTGAGAGGATCGGGTTGATGTCGCCATAAGATTGATATTCTATATCAAAAAACTTAGCCGAGTTAAACCAGATCCCCGGTTGATATTTCGTTTCGATCCCACAGATAGTTTTGGCGACGGTTTCCCCCATCATACGTCCTGTATACCATATAGGTTCAACGGCTTTTCTTCCCGCATCAGGATTTCTGAGCTCTGCGCAGTCTCCAATGGCGAAAATATCGGGGACATTTGTTTTTAAAAAGACATCGGTGAGCACACCAATATTGACTTCAATGCCACTGCCGCCCAGCCAAGTTAGTTTTGGTTTTACACCAATGGCCATACCTACAAGCTGACACTCAATATCTTCTCCGGTGGTGGTGGTTACAGAGGCCACTGACCCTTGTCCATTGTCCTGGATTTTAATGATTTCGGTGTCCAAACGGAGATCTATTCCATGATGTTCGATATGTTGGTTGACTATTCCAGACTCTTCCTTTGACAGGACTGAAGAGGCAAAACCATTTTCTCTGACCAGATGGGTCACGGCGATCTTTCTGCTGTGGAGCATTTCTGCCAGTTCTACACCAATCAATCCGCCGCCAACAATCACTGCTTTTTTCAGTTGCTTACTTCTTGATTCTAAGTACGCTAGGTCTTGTATGGCATGCAATCCGGTGACACCATCGAGATTAATACCTTCTATATTCAGTGTCTTAGGAGACGACCCGGTGGCGATAATCAATTGATCATATTGGTAATGTGCGCCTGAAGCTGTGCTGATTGTTTTGTGTTGCGGCTCAATTTTGGTGACAAGGTCTTTTACAAGATTGATTTTGTTTTTTTCCCAGAACCAGGCTTCATAGGGTATGATATCCTGCCAGCGCATATGCCCCATATAAACATACATCAATGCCGTACGGGCAAAGAAATAGTCTGATTCATAGGAGATCACCGTAATGGAGTGACCACTCAATTTTCGTATATATCTGGCTGCAGTGATTCCTGCAATGCCATTTCCGATGATGATAATATGTTTATGCGGCTTAGCGATGGCTGCTTTATCTAATTGCTTGAAATGAAGCTAAGTCTTATCCTTTACAAACCCAAATTTTATATCGCTAAGCTTGTTTAGGTGGGGTGTTGGATTTGTACCTAAGGGTATAAAAAAAGCCCTGATGAAATAATCACCAGGGCTTTTCTATTGGTTATTTAGTATTCTAAAATATTAGAGTTTACTAAAAGGAAGTGCTGTTACAGCGTTGTTTTGTCTCAACTCAAGGATATACATTCCTGGGGTAAAGTCACTCACATTAATCTTTTCAAAACCTGTACCATTAGAAAGGTTTAGCGTACCCAGATTACTGATCAGTACACCGCTGGTATTATAGATATTCATGCTAACAGGGGTCTCTGATAAGAAATCAACTGAAAGGTTCATGAAATCCTGTGTAGGATTAGGATACAAAGAAGTTTGTCCCATTGGAATCAAAGGCACAGCACTCAATTGCTCAGTTAAAGGAACATTAGCTCCGTTTAAGATTTCACCAGTTTCTTCATCAAGAATGAAAGTGATGGCATGCATTTGATCTACATCAAAGTCTTCAGGAACGGTAAAGGTCCATTCTACAGAGAACTCTTCTCCGGCTTCAAGAACATCCGGTACACTGTTTTCCATTCCATTGAATCCACCAAATAAAGCACGAGGAACAAAATGGTACACCATGTCAGCAGCCGGTACAGGGTCAGCCAAAGATTCGAAACCACCCATTGGGCCATTTGCGCCACCTGCGTAGTAGTTACGCTGGTCATAAGCTGAACCGGTTCCAGTAACACCATCTTCTGTAATCACGCAAGACAATCTGAAATCATTTGCTGCCGTAGCGATTGAAAGGCTACCTGTAGCACGCACAACCACATTTCTTGAGTTAGGCTCGTAAATGGATTCTGTCTTGATTTGAGCAGGTACCATTCTGCCTGTGAGCGTTTGTAATTGAGCTACAAAAGTTCCTGGATCGATATCAATGATTTTTCTATCCACATGTCCTGATGGGTATCCGCCAACGGTTTGACTGAAAGGACCATCATATTCAGCAATGGTCATTGGATCTCCGTTGTGCACTGCAATAGGAATAGCTACATCAGCAAAATCTGCTGCTACGATATCCATGTTTACAGTTCCTCTTGGGCACCAGCCACACCATGTTCCGGTAGCTTCTTCAACAACTACTTTTTTAGGTTGCTGCACATTCATACCATAAAGGTTTCTTGATGCATAGTTATCACCCGGATCCTCATCATCAACACCATTTGGCATAGAGACACTTACATTGATAGGATATTCACCAACTTCAGATAAGTCAAACTTTACTGAGTGTGTCAGTTCCTTAGTCCCCAATGTTGTAATATTTAATCCAGTGAGGGTATCTGTGTATTCAACGCCACCTTGTTCCCAAGTGTAAAGAAGAGAAGTGATTGGAGCACCACCATAGTTTTGAATGGAAGTTTTAATTGGAACCATACCACCAATCTGGTTGTATTTCTCAAAACTCATCCGTTGAGCAACGACGTTATTTGCCTTAAAGACTTCTACGCGGATATTATCCATATAGAGCAGAAATTTATCGTTAGAGTTATTTCTGAAAGCAAAATGAATGGTCTGACCGATGTAAGCATCAAGGCGCTGTGCCCTAAGAATCGGGGTTGTTTGTTCTGCTGGATTGGTATATACAACATCCGTAAAACTCGCAATGGCATCGTCTGTGGTGGAAACACGTAATTCGTAACCATCACGGTAGCTGGCATCAGGGGAATATGCTTCCCATACAACAAATGTGTTTTCCTCAGTAATTTCAATGGCAGGAGAAATCAACCAGTCATCTGCAATCCCAGGAGGTGAAAACCATGAGGTACTCACAACAAGCCAGTTAGTCTGAGTGGCCTGACGGGTTTTCCATGTTGGTCCGGCTACTGTAGAAACTTGTGATGCAACGGTCAAACCGTCAACGTCAACAGCTGACATAGAGCCTAAAGTACCGTCATCGAAATTTTCCGAGAAGATTACTTGTGCCTGAGACTGGGCAAAAAGGCAGCTCAAAAGCATGAGGGTAAGGATTTTTTTCATGTATAAGTTTAGTTAGAAAGTAATGGTTAGATAATTAAATAAATTAGGAAGGTCAAAAATAGGTAAAATTGAAATTAAATAAGCCCGAAATGTAATAAATAAGGCAATTATTTGATGGAATTGTCAGGTATTATATAGTTAAAAATTTGTCGAATCCGGTAAAAGTCGGATTTTTGTATCGAATTGGAAAAGTTAATGTTTTACTAAACCATCTGACAATAGGAAATTAAGTAATATATTGCATGCAATTATGAAAAGATATATACCTTTTTTATTTACACTGTATTTAATTCCGATGATCCTTACGGCCCAATCGGTATCAGTTGATCCGTCTACCTTTGTTTTAACAGGGGAGCCGAATGAAACAGATATTTCTTACCATATTATGGTGACCAATATTGGCACAGAAACGGAAAACTTCTATTGGAATTTCCGGATGAGTAATGCCCCAACTAATTGGTTAACATGGGTTTGTGACAAAAATCTATGCTACGATTTTACGTTTACAACCTGTCCTCAGAGTAAGCCAAATATCTTGGCTCCTAACGAATCCTTTGATTTACAAATACATTTGAATCCAAGAGATACGATGGGAATGGCTGATTATGAGATAAATGTGCTTGATGCACAGGGAAATGTACTTGCCCCGATTACCGGCGTATTCGAGATTGGTAAGACGTCGGCCAGCAAAAATTTGGCAGATGTTAATTTGTCTATCTATCCAAACCCGACCTACAATTATTTCCAGGTGAGCGAAGTGCCAAACCTGAAATACGTTGAGTTGTTCAATATTGTTGGAAATAAAGTTAAGACCTATAATGCTTCGCCCAACAAGCAGTACCCTGTTGCTGATTTGATGGATGGGATGTACCTGGTAAGGCTGGTTTCTTCAACCGGCAAAATAATTAAGACAGTAAGACTAAGTATCAGGTAATATACCCCTATACGGACTTTAGAAATATTTAGATGCCCTCTCCTGAGGGCATTTTTTTTCTGGAAAGCACGACAATTCCGTTTTCCTGTTTTATTTTAATATGGGGGAATTTCATCATTAATATTTCAGATATAGGCCCTCCATACCTCCATTTGCAATTTTCAGCCATTATGAGAAATCAATGGATACGTTTGTACCTTTGACCCGCTATCAGAAAAGCATTTATATGAAACATCCGCTTTCTTTATTCAGACTAGGTCACTTTAACGCTGCGCACCGGTTGGCTATTCCTTCCTGGTCGGATGAGAAAAACCTTGAAATTTTTGGGAAATGTGCTAATCCAAATTTCCATGGCCATAATTATGAAGTAGAAGTTCGGGTGACTGGACATGTCCCGGCAGACACAGGCATTCTCATCAATCTCAAAGACCTAAAAGAGGTCATCCAGCAAGAAGTAGAGGATCGATTTGACCACAAAAACCTAAACCTGGATTGTCCCGAGTTTAATGACAGAGTACCCACTGTAGAGAATATCTGCTATGTGATTTATGAGATTTTAAGAGCCCATATCCCGGAGCACCTGGAGTTGGGCATCAAGCTCTATGAAACACCTAGAAATTACGCTGAATATCCAGGTCGATAGGCTGACATCGAATTCTTGCACTTTTTCTATTAGTCACGCAACTTTGCCAAAAGGCGAAGGATCTCTATGTAGAGCCATATCAATGTAATCATCAGGCCCATCGCAGAAAACCATTCCATATATTTTGGTGCGCCATATTCTTCTCCCTTAATAATCATATCAAAATCCAACAAGAGATTTAGAGAAGCAATTCCAATGACACCGAGAGAAAAAAGGATCCCAAAAGTTCCTCCTTCGTGTATGAAAGGCATATGGATGCCGAAAAAACTTAATGCAAAACTTATCACGTACAAAAGGGCAATAGCTCCGGTAGCCATGATGACCCCCGTTCTAAACTTATTTGTCACCGGGATGATGCCTGTCTTATGGATAAAAAGCATGATAAAAAGCACGAGCAGCGTTAATGAAATAGCCTGAATGACAATTCCTCCGCCAAAGCCTGCGTAGATTCCGGAAATTCCTCCAACAAATAATCCTTCCATAGCGGCATAGCCTGGTGCGATATATGGGGAGTATTCTTTTTTGAAAACATTGACCAAAACCAGTACGAAACCGACAATAGCACCGCCGATCATCAGGACATTGCTCTGGAGTTGAAAATTATAAATTCCGGTCAGTAATAAAATACCGAAAAGTATCAGCGTTTTATTGATCGCACCCTGACTGGTCATGGTACCTTCCTGCGTGAAAGTATCAGTTGCAGATGCATTAGAAGCAAAACTCTTTTTTAGCATCGGATTGCCCATATTTGAAAATCGCTTATTCATGTATTTTTAAATTAGTTCGTATTATATAAATGGTAAAATCAAATAAAAGTTTTAAAAAGGAAGACGTCTAATCGCCGCCTTTTGTAAATAAACTTATGGTTATTGCGTGCTGTATTTTTCAATGGCTTCCCGAATGCGTTCCACTCGGTTTTCGGGACTAGGGTGTGTGCTCATAAATTCCGGCTGACGTTGTCCGCCACTGGCTTCTTCCAGAATCTTCATCACCCCAATTAAAGCTTCGGGATCATATCCGGCCTGCATCATAAAACGTACGCCCAGATCATCAGACTGGAGCTCCTGATCCCTGCCATAGGACATATTGACAACATTGGCAATCATTTGAGCTGCCTGCGCCGTATTGTAATCTCCTGATGCTACCACCGCAGCCCCTGTCAGTCCTTCCGTGAGTTCCTGTTTCGCAATTCGCTCTGCCCCATGACGGGCGACGACATGGCCGACCTCGTGTCCAAAAATGCCTGCCAGTTGATCCTCTGTCTCCAGTTTATTAAATAAAGCCAGCGTGATAAAGACCTGTCCGCCGGGGAGCGCAAATGCATTGATCACATTTGGATCATTGAGCAGATGAAAATCATATTGATAAGGTGTCTGCAAGGCATCACTATTTTGCACAATGCGATTTCCGATGCTTTTGACAAATTTTTGCGCTTCCGGATCCGGATGCAGACCACCATACTGCTCGATCATCGAAGGAAGACTATGGAGACCCAGTGCGATTTCCTGGTCAGGACTAATACTGACATGTTGTGTTTCTCCTGTAATATCATTAAACTGAGAGTTGGAATAATATTTACAGATGGCAAAAGTGGCCAGTAAAATGGCAACGAGAATTCCACCACGCACATTTTTTTTCTGAGGCATTCTATAACGCCCAGCCGTACCTTGTTGATTTGTCGTTGGAGTGTTTCTAAAAATAGCCATGAGCAGATGATTTGTGATCAGTGATAGGTGATGCAGTGAGTTAGTGATTTGGTGATTTGGTTATGGAGTGATTTAGATAGTAAGATATGGCTAATCTCTACAAGTTTCGGCTTGATTTTTTGGAAAGGGGTGGAAAAGCAATAGAATTTCTATTTAACTCACCACTCACTCCTTACTACTCACCTCTATTCAAAACTCCGAAGTAAAATGGAACCGGATCGCAGGAAAAGTCTCCTGAGTCATTTTTAAAACCCAGGCAGATTCTGCCAGAAATACGAGTCGCTGATCTTTGTCTAAAGCGATATCTTTTTTCTTCCGGCTGACAAAGGTCTGCAAGGCCTGGTCATCATCTGAATCGATCCAACATGCTTTGTGTATACTAAGTGGTTCATAATCGCACTTTGCGCCATATTCGTGTTCGAGGCGGTACTGGATGACATCAAACTGCAGTGCGCCAACGGTACCTATAATTTTATCGCCATTGAGTTCCTTGATAAACATTTGTGCGACCCCTTCATCCATGAGTTGATCAAGACCCTTATTGAGTTGTTTTGTTTTCATCGGATCTTTGTTGATGACTCTTCGAAACATTTCCGGAGAGAAACGTGGGATACCTTTGAAATGCAATTTTTCTCCTTCGGAAAGTGTATCACCAATATTAAAATTACCTGAGTCATAAAGTCCCACAATATCTCCCGGCCAGGCTTCATCAATGACATCTTTCCGTGAGGCCATAAAAGAAGTGGGGTTGGAAAATTTCATCTGACGATCCTGGCGAACGTGGTAGTAATTTTTGTTTCTTTCAAACTTTCCGGAACACACTCTGAGGAAGGCAATTCGATCGCGGTGCCTTGGATCTATATTGGCATGAATCTTAAAAACAAATCCACTGAAGTTATCTTCAAAGGGGTCAATTTTTCGCTCTTCGGTTTCCCGAGCAAGTGGGGTAGGAGCAATGTCAATAAAACAATCCAGTAATTCTTTGACACCAAAATTATTGACTGCACTCCCAAAAAATACCGGAGATAGATCGCCGGTCAAATATTTTTTACGGTCAAAATCCGGGTACACATGTGTGACGATATCAAGTTCAGATCTTAGTTCTTCAGCAGCTCGTTCGCCCACTTTCTCGACAAGAACGGCGTCGTGCACATCTTTGATTTCGAAAACTTCTTCTTTCGATTGCTTGCTGTGTGGTCTGTACAGTAAGAGTTTTTTTTCATAAATGTTATAGACCCCTTTGAAAAGACCACCCATGCCGACCGGCCAGCTCAGTGGGGTCACATGTAAGCCAAGTTTTTCTTCAATTTCGTCGAGCAGTTCTACGGCATCTTTTCCTTCCCGATCCAGCTTGTTGATAAATACGATAATAGGGGTCTTTCGCATCCGGCAAACTTCCACTAGTTTTTCGGTCTGGGTTTCAACTCCTTTTGCAACGTCAATGACGACGATGACACTGTCTACTGCCGTTAGAGTTCGGAAAGTATCTTCAGCAAAATCTTTGTGGCCCGGTGTATCCAGGATATTAACCAGATGATCCCGATAGGGGAACGCCATGACGGAAGTTGCAACGGAGATTCCTCTTTGCTTTTCAATCTCCATAAAATCTGAAGTCGCGTGCTTTTTGATTTTATTAGACTTTACAGCACCTGCCTCCTGAATGGCACCACCAAAAAGAAGAAGCTTCTCCGTCAGGGTCGTTTTACCGGCATCCGGGTGGGACACGATACCAAACGTCTTTCGCTTTTGTATCTCTTCTTTTGCACTCATAAGGTATTGCTTTGCAGGGGGGCAAAGGTAAGAATTAAGTGAAAAGAGAAGAGTGAGAAGTCTTGATTTAGAAAGGGTAAAGGGTAAACGGTTAAAGGTGAAGGGATTAAATGTTTTGGCGCTTTACAGGGCTAGGAGGAGGAAAAGGATTCAAAGTCTGGCGTCTCTTATCTCGCGTCTTTGTGTAGGGTTAAGAGGTTAAAGGGTTAGGAGATTAAAAAGTTATAAAGATTTAAATCTGGTGTTCCTTGGTCGCCTTTTCCGATGGTTTGGAATTGGCGGCGGCGAACGTTTCTCCCGTCTATTAGTCTCAGGTCTAAAAGTCTCAGATCTTTTGGTTATGTCATTTGGTGTATGCGTTGAGAAAGTTGAGCACTAAGCACCTTTGGCACTTATTGTTTAGGAGAGTTTAGTTGAAATTAATATTTTCGAAATGCACACATTCATAATTTTTATTTCACCCTACGCCCTACGCCCTACGCCCTACGCCCTTCTCTCTCAGCCCTTCGCCCCATGCCCTGTGCTTAAACAAAGTCTTTATGATCATAAGTGGCTTCTACTTTTTTCTTTGACGCCAGGCTCGGTCCCCAACTTAACCCGGAGGTCAATGGCTGATCATCATCATGTTCTTGCGGAGGAGCAGAATGAAATCTATGCTTCTTGTTTTTCTTGGCGAATTTTTCCTGGATTTTGTCGCTGAGTTCTTCCAGTTCATCTTTTACCATTTTGGCAATGTTGTTGACATTGGTGGGTTCGCCCATCATTTCCAGCCGATCGGAAACAGTTTTGGCTTCGGGGACGATGGCCCACAAAACGGCATAGACTAATGCGCCTCCGCCACCAAGGGTAGACAATAAGACAAAACCAATTCTTACCCAAACGGCATCCTGAATGCCCAGATAGGAGGCCAGACCGGAACATACTCCGCTGATGATTTTGTCATCCGGATCTCTGTAGAGTCTTTTGCCGGTTTTTAGTTGAAAAGAATTGGATTTCTTTTTCTTCTTTTCTTTTATTTCGGCATCAGAAAAATCAATATCATGTAATTCTTCAGGGGTTCCAAGGACCGATATAGCTTCAAGTACATCTACTTTGTTGACAATGACTCTGGAGCCTTTGTTGCGATTGATGAGCTCACCCATGCGGGATTCGATATCCTGCATAATTTCTGTTGCGCCTTCACTGCCTTTGAAATGTCCGGCCAGTGTATCCAGGTAATGACTTGCGGTGGCGTAAGCATCTTCATCAATGGTAAATGGGTAGCCTCCGAGATTTATGTTAATCGTTTTATTCATGGTTTGTTATTGTTTTTGTGTGGTTAGAGAAACGGCTTCATTGATTTCTGTCCAGGAATCTTTGAGTCCGGTTAAAAAAGTCCGCCCTTTGTCGGTGATTTTAAAATATTTTCGAGGTGGACCTGAATTGGATTCCATCCAGTAATATTCCAGTAGTTCGGCGTTTTTTAATCTGGTCAGCAGCGGATACAAGGTTCCTTCTACCACCACCAGATTTGACTTTTTCAATCTTTCGATGATATCCGAAGTATACATGGCTTCTGTGGATAACAAGGAAAGTATGCACATATCGAGCACGCCCTTTCTCATCTGAGCCTTCATGTTGTCGATTTTCATACCCCAAATATAGGGAAATAGTACAGTACTATGTTATACAAAGTACACTAATATTACATAGTACCTGACTAAATGAGGTAGATTGTCGACAAATGGAAGATTTTCAATCCATGGAATGGGTAGATTAACTATCGAATAGACACAGAGGAAGTCCTATATTTTGCTCAAATGAATAAATCACAGGTAGAGCGTAAGTTATTTGCCCGAAGGAATTTAGGAATTCATTAGAAACTATGTTGACTAAAAGCTGTTTTCCACAGACTACCTTTGTGCACTATGAGGAATTCTAACATCAGATGGGTCATTCTATTAGGGGCATTATCTATCCTCAGTATCATTGCGATGCAATCCTATTGGCTGATTCACAAATGGGATCAGGAGTCAAAATCTTTTGACCAGACAACCTCCATCGCATTATTAAAGGTTGCCACCGAGATGGCCGTTCTGAATAAGTCGACACTACCTGCCGGAGAAGTCATTAAACGGATTACACCTAATTACTATATCGTCAACTTCAATGATGTAATCGATGCCAACGTACTGGAATACCTTCTGCTGAAAGAGTTCGGCTCACTCGCTAATTACACGGATTTTGAATATGCCATATACGATTGTGCCAGTGAGGACATGGTGTATGGTAATCATTGTAACCTGATCGAAGCGGATAAGCCCACCAGGAGTGAAGGGAAGCTTCCAAAGTATGATGAATTTACCTACTATTTCGGGGTGAAGTTTCCGTCCAGGCATATTGACCTAAGAACCAATGCCGGGCTCACCTGGTTTTTATCGCTATTGGCCGCCATCACCATTACTTTCTTTTCTTATGCCATTTGGGTCATTTTCAATCAGCGCCGGTATTCAGAGATGCAGCGAGATTTCATTAACAATATGACCCATGAATTTAAAACACCCCTGACGTCCATTCAATTGTCGAGTGATTTCCTATCCAAGCAACCGGCCATTCAATCAGACGTACGTCTTAATCGGTATACCGAATTGATTAGAACACAATATCAACGCTTAAATATCCAGGTAGAAAAATTACTTAACGTCGCTCGATTAGAATCCGGTGAATTCGGATTAAAGCGGGAGACCGTGGATATGCACGAATTGCTAGAGGAAGTTTTGGAAACCAAAGGCGCGGAATCAGGTATTGAAGGCCATACATTTATCACAGAGTACAAAGCGATGCATTCTATAACCTCCTGCGACCGAACACATATCGCCAGTGTCATTAGTAATTTAATAGACAATGCGGTGAAATATTCTACGCCAAGTACGCCGATCACCATCAGCACAAAAAGTGATCAGTATACGATCGAAG
Source organism: Bacteroidota bacterium (assembly GCA_024642665.1). Taxonomy (GTDB): domain Bacteria; phylum Bacteroidota; class Bacteroidia; order Chitinophagales; family Saprospiraceae; genus Opimibacter. The sequence goes on along the minus strand of JAHEAR010000004.1, from coordinate 105,719 downwards.
TCAGTATTTCAGATGAAGGAATGGGCATTTCGCCGGCACACCAAAAACATTTGTTTAGGAAATTCTATCGTGTCCCTTCCGGAAATATCCACGATATTAAGGGCTTCGGGTTGGGGCTCCATTATGTCAAGACCATATTGGAAATGCATGGTGGAGATATCGGCGTAGTGAGCGAATTGGGAAAGGGAAGTACCTTTACGATTAAATTACCAATCAAAACAAAATGAAAGCAAAAATCCTCTATGTAGAAGATGATGAGTCGTTAAGCTTCATCACCAAAGATCAACTGGACATGGAAAACTATGATGTGACGCATTGTAGTAATGGAAAAGATGCCTGGGCTGTTTTTAAAAAGGGAGAATTCGATCTGTGTCTGCTGGATGTAATGTTACCGCATATGGATGGTTTTGAGTTGGCAAAGAAGATCAGAGGGGTAAGCAGGCATGTACCGATTATTTTTCTGACCGCTAAAACGATGGTCGAAGATAAAATGGAAGGTTTTCTGTTGGGAGGAGATGATTACGTCACCAAACCTTATAGTTTTGAAGAATTAAAAATGCGAATAGAGGTTTTTTTGCGTCGCCGAAAGATTATTGAAGAAGCCCCCAGAGAAGCACTTAGGATTGGCAAATACTTGTTTGATTACGCCAACCTTGATCTTGCTTGCAATGGCGAGTCTAAAGGACTTACACAACGTGAAGCGGATATATTGTACTATCTCGCAACACGCCCAAATCAAGTGATCAGACGATCAGACATCCTGGAAGACATATGGGGAAAAGATGATTACTTCTACGGCCGAAGTTTAGATGTTTTTATCAGCCGGTTGAGGAAGTATCTCAATGATGATGATTCCATCACCATTGAGAATGTCCATAGTGTAGGGTTTAAGTTGAATTTTGAAGAGAAAGTAGGGTAGCTTGCTTTGTTTAATTTCAGCAAAGATTCTTCTTAGTGTTCTTTTTTTCCGGAAAAAAGAACCAAAAACCTCGTCGCTCTAAAAACTCCCTTTTACGTTTTGTCTCATATTTGGGAGTCTGTATTTATTGTGATTCTTTCTTCGCCTTTTCTTCCTTTTTCACTTGCGAACCCTATAGCATTTTTAGCTAAAGGGCGAGCGAAAAAAGAAGGCATCCGGTTGGTCGAACAGTTTAGAGCGACAGGATTCTACAGGTCGAAATGTATTGACGAAATCTAAAATCGTTATTCACTTCTTATTGTGTGTTTTTGTCATTCCGAATCCCGTAGTCTTATCAGTTAATGAGCAATCGAAAATACACGCAAGTTCAGTTGTTCGAACTCCCGCAACAGCGGGATGGCATGGCGTGATTCTATTTAGTTCGCCGTGACTTTTTTTAAATTCAGTTAAGGAAAGTAATTCGTCACTGATTGTATTGCAAGGCGTATTCTGAAAGGTTTACTTTACAATCATCTTTATTACTTGCCAATAGCATGCAATTAATTACTTATGATTTGACATACTAATCAGTTAGAATATTTGTAAATTCCTTATTTTTCATGAGTGATGATGAAACAAAAATATCCTCTTTTACCGCGGTAATCTCATTCAACACAACGGGCGACATCGTGTTTATTAATGCTTCTTCAAACGGTAAAAGGATACGCACATAGTTGTCCGTAAAACCGGAAATAAATTTCCCGTCAGGTCCCTTTTCAAATAAAACTTCTCTTGATTGTCCGAGATGCTTTGAATAGAAAGCTTGTTTTTTCTTCAGGGATAGTTGTCGAAGCCGTGCACTTCTTTCCCTTCTGATCTCAACTGGCACCGCACCCTCCATTGAAGCGGCAGGTGTATTCTCACGCTCTGAATAGGTGAAGGCGTGAATGTAATCGATGTCCATCTCCATCAGAAACTGATAGGTATCCATAAAATGGTCTTCAGTCTCTCCGGGGAAACCGGTGATCACATCGACCCCAATACAAGCATGTGGCATACTTTCTTTTATTTTGGATACACGTGCGCTATAGAGCTCGCGTACATACCGGCGCTTCATCCTTCTTAACATTTCATTGTTGCCTGATTGCAGCGGCATGTGAAAGTGCGGCATAAATCGCGAGGAGGAACTTACGAACTCAATAATTTCATCAGTACATAAATTGGGTTCGATAGAGGATATTCTAAATCGCTCTACCTCTTCCACTTTGTCCAGTTCGCGAATCAGGTCAATAAACATGGCTTCCTTTTTTGGTCTTACACCTTCAATGACAGAGGTGCCGTTTCCGAAGTCACCAATATTGACACCTGTAAGAACAATTTCTTTTATACCTGACTGTCCAATTTCTTTTGCCTGGGCAACTATCTGATTTACCTCGGCACTTCGACTTTTTCCTCTGGCTTGTGGTATCGTACAAAATGTACATTTGTAGTCACAGCCATCCTGCACTTTCAAAAATGATCTCGTTCTGTCCCCAAAGGAATAAGCCGGTTTGAAGATATTGGCTTCCTGAATTTCACCGGCATGGATGGTACTATGCTCATGAACACCATCCAGCGTATGAATGTAGTCAAGGATATTAAATTTCTCTGCTGCACCCAGCACCAAATCTACGCCTTGTATTTCTGCAATTTCTTTCGGTTTCAGTTGGGCGTAACAACCCATGACGACGACGCGTGCCTGCGGATTCTGGCGATGAACCTGTCGAACGGATTTTCTACAATCGCGATCTGCATTTTCTGTGACCGAACATGTGTTAAGCACATAAATATCAGCTTCGGCATTGTAGGGCACCACCGCATAGCCATCCTGCTCAAACAATCGTTTGACAGAAGAGGTCTCAGCATAATTCAGCTTACAACCCAGTGTGTGAAAAGCAACTGTACGAGGTGTGGCCATATTGCAAAAATAAAGCCTCTGGTGGATTCCAAAGGCTTTATGCTATTTTTCGTCCTGCTTTTAACTTAAAAAAAGTGAAAAGTGACTGTTGATTGTTTTAATCTGATTTATTTTTCCTCAACCCCGGATACCAGAAGGGATACTTCATTGCGTATCACTTCTATAAAACCCTGGTCAACTGTAATAGACCGTTTTTCACCTTTAGCCAATTGGAATCTAATTTCTCCGTGACCAATAGCGGCAACGATCGGTGCGTGTCCATTGAGGACTTCAAAACGACCACCAATAGCCGGAACATTCACAGAAGTTACTTTTCCATGAAACAATTCTTTATCCGGTGTAAGTATGACGAGATTCATCTGGTGTATTAATTTTCTGACTCAGCTAACATTTTATTTCCTGCTTCGATCACTTCATCGATAGAGCCTTTCAAGTTGAAAGCTGCCTCCGGATACTGATCTACTTCGCCATCCAGAATCATGTTAAATCCTCTGATGGTTTCTTCGATGGTAACCAATGCACCTGGCTTTCCTGTAAACTGCTCAGCTACGTGGAAAGGCTGTGATAAGAAACGCTGTACCCGACGAGCGCGGTGAACCACAATTCTATCTTCGTCAGAAAGTTCTTCCAAACCAAGAATCGCAATGATGTCCTGAAGCTCATTGTAGCGTTGGAGAATATTTTTTACAGCCATAGCTGTATTGTAGTGTTCATCACCAATCACTAATGGATCGAGAATTCTTGACGTACTATCCAATGGATCCACAGCAGGGTAGATACCTAAAGCAGCAATCTTTCTGCTCAATACGGTAGTGGCATCCAGGTGGGCAAATGTTGTCGCCGGTGCCGGGTCTGTCAAGTCATCCGCAGGTACATAAACTGCCTGAACAGAGGTAATTGATCCTCGCTTGGTAGACGTAATACGCTCTTGCATCACACCCATTTCAGTGGCCAAAGTCGGCTGATAACCAACCGCTGAAGGCATCCGTCCAAGAAGGGCAGATACTTCAGATCCGGCTTGTGTAAAACGAAAGATATTGTCAATAAAGAAAAGAATATCACGTCCTCCTGCCGGATCACTCAAATCACCATCACGGTAATATTCCGCTACTGTCAATCCTGATAAGGCAACACGGGCACGTGAACCCGGAGGTTCATTCATTTGGCCAAATACCAAAGTAGCCTGAGACTTTTCGAGTTCAGTTTTATCAACTTTGGATAAGTCCCATCCACCTTCTTCCATACTTTTCACAAAAGCATCACCATATTTGATAACGCCTGATTCAATCATCTCGCGCAGAAGATCGTTTCCTTCACGGGTACGTTCTCCCACACCGGCAAATACCGAAATACCTTCATATCCTTTGGCAATATTATTGATCAACTCCATGATCAATACAGTTTTTCCTACACCGGCTCCACCAAACAAACCGATCTTTCCTCCTTTGGAATAAGGCTCGATCAGGTCGATGACTTTGATACCAGTATATAGAATTTCCTTTGAGGTGGACAGCTCTTCGTAGGTCGGTGGTTTTCTGTGGATAGGGTAAGAATTTTCATCTTTTACCACATCACCAATTCCATCAATTGCTTCACCTACCACGTTGAAAAGGCGTCCTTTAATTTGTTCGCCAACAGGCATGGTGATATTGTTTCCAGTATCCACAACATCCATTCCTCGCATCAGGCCGTCAGTACTGTCCATGGCTACAGCTCTTACGCTATCTTCGCCAAGGTGTTGTTGAACTTCAAGAATCACTTTTTCACCCGATGAGCGAGTGATTTCAAGGGCATTGAGAATATCCGGAACGGTGCTATTCTCTCCTGCAAAACTTACGTCCACTACCGGGCCGATGATTTGTTTAATTGTACCGACGTTCATAATAGGTTGAAATTCTTATAGTTATCTTCAAAAAGTGCTTTAAATTGTGGCGCAAAGATAGAAATATATACCCAAGAAAGGTATGTGTCGCACGAAGATTTTCCAGATTATTCTTCCTCTGATGAAATTGATTCATCATGGACTACAGGTTCCAGCCAAAAGTTGTTTACTCCTTCGCCGGCCAGTATCCTGACGATCTGACTATTGATCATTTCCAGCAGGGCCAGGAAGGTTACAATGGCATGAATTTTCCCTTCACAATCATCAAAAATATCGTTGAAATCCAGTCTTTGTTTAAATACCATTTTATCGATCACCCGGGTTTGCTCCTCTTGAACGGTATAGCCATACTGAATGATCGTATGTACCGGATGAGCTTTTGCTTCTTCAAAGCGCATCATGACCCGTTTAAAAGCCTGCAAAAGTTTATACAGCGAAAGATTTTCGAGTTCGGCATCCGCCAGGGCTTCTTCCGCCAGTGATTGGAGCTCTACGGCAACATTGCCACGCGGGAAGGACAAAGATCTGGCCTCTTCTTTTTCGCGGAGTTCATTGGTTGCTTCTTTGTAGGCTTTATACTCAATGAGTCTTTGAATAAGTTCTTCCCTTGGATCTATTTCATTGCCTTCCTCATCCACTTCTTTTCGTGGGATGAGCATTTTGGCTTTGATACGCATCAATGAGGCCGCCACCAGAATAAATTCGGAGGCCATATCGATATTCAGGCTTTCCAGCGTATGGACATAGGCCAGGAAATCATCCGTGATTTTAGCAATTGGGATATCATATATATCCAACTCATCTCGTTCAATGAAGAACAGAAGTAAGTCAAAAGGGCCTTCAAAGGCATCAATCCGGATCGTATATGTCAATTCCACCTAGTACTTTTAGACCGACAAAGATATCATTATGAGTAATAACAAGGGCAGCCTTTTTCTTTTACCCAGCCCTATTGCGGATCATGCGTTGAACAGTATCCCTGTTGAAGCGATTCAGATCATGCATGGATTGGATCATTTTATTGTGGAAAGGGCCAGAACGTCCAGGCGATTTATTGGTTCTACTAAACCGGAAAAGCCAATTGCGAGCCTGTCTATCGTTGAGATGGTGGAGGATATGAATAATCAACAATTGATCCGAGCGCAATTAGCGCCCTTACTGGAAGGGCATGATATGGGTATACTTTCTGAGGCTGGATTGCCAGCGGTTGCGGATCCCGGAAATAAATATGTTGCTGTGGCACACGAACTGGGGATCAGGGTAGTTCCAGTATCAGGTCCGTCAAGTATTATGATGGCACTAATAGCTTCCGGACTCGAAGGGCAGCGATTTACGTTTCATGGCTACCTGAGTGCGAAACGGGAGGAAGTCGAAAATGAATTGCGTCAGTTGGAGCGACGTGCAGAAAAAGATAATGCCACACAAATCTGGATCGAGGCGCCTTATCGAAACCGACAAATTATGGAAGCAGCCGGAAAATGCCTTGACCGCAAAACAAGCTTTTGCATTGCCTCCGGGTTAGGGGGAAAGGATGGTTTTGTGCTTACCAGAAATATTGCCTCCTGGCAACGGAGTGGGTGGCCTGAAATTCATAAAGTCCCCACGGTTTTTTTATTGAGGTAAGCATGGATAATTTTATTAAAAGAAACAATGAGCAGGCATCCTTGTTTGTAATTCCGTAATCGATTAAAAAATGAGTACACCTACAATGCCCGATAGTCAACTAAAGGATCTCGAAGAAAAAGGATTTCTTGATTTAAAAATAGATCCATCGTTGAATTTGGTGGATGAAATACATCGGCTCAAGAAAGAGAAGAATGCAGTTATTCTGGCTCATTATTATCAACATTCGGAGATACAGGATGTGGCTGATTACATTGGCGATAGTTTAGGATTGTCGCAACAGGCTGCCAGTACGGAAGCTGATATCATTGTTTTTGCAGGCGTGCATTTTATGGCAGAGACAGCCAAGATTTTATCTCCACATAAAAAAGTCCTTTTACCGGATTTGAAGGCGGGGTGTTCATTAGCTGACTCATGTCCGGCGCCACTTTTTAAAAAGTTTAAAGCCTTGCACCCCAATGCGGTAGTGGTCTCCTATATCAATTGTACTGCTGAATTAAAAACCTTGACAGACATTTGCTGCACCTCAACGAATGCTGTTCACGTCATCAATAGCATTCCAAAAGACAAAGAAATCATTTTTGCCCCTGATCGTAATCTTGGGGCTTATCTTGAAAAGACTACCGGTAGAGATCTTATCTTATGGAATGGCACGTGCATGGTGCATGAGTTATTTTCTCAGGAGAAAATTGCGAGACTGCAAGTACAATATCCTGAAGCAAAATTGATAGCGCATCCGGAATGTGAAACGCATATTCTTGATGCTGCAGACTATATTGGGTCTACCAGCGGACTTCTGAAGTATACGCAGACGAATGCTTCTAAGCAATTTATCGTTGCCACCGAACCCGGTATTATTCACCAGATGGAATTGGCCAGCCCGAATAAGTTATTTATTCCTGCTCCTCCAAATAATACCTGCGCCTGCAATGAGTGTCCACATATGAAGCTGAATACCATGGAGAAGCTTTATCTGTGTATGAAGCATGAGCAACCGGAAATAGTTTTGCCGGAAGAAGTTATCCGGGACGGGAGGGCTAGTATTGATCGGATGCTGGATATCTCCCGGACAGCCGGATTGTAATCAGGGCCGCTGCAGCCATATTTATTTACATTATAAATATTTATTATGTCTATATTTGTATTTTACAGCAGATTAGGATAGAATAGGGCAATAATCTGCCTGAAATACCACCTGCTGAATACGAATTACTGCGAAGAATTCGTTTCAGACTATCTTTGCCGGCCAGAAATCAATATGAAGGGATATATTTTACTGTTTTTTTTAGTGGCTTTTAGCTGTACGGGGTACAGTCAGAAAGGCTATGAGATTGGTGGCATGGTTGGTCTCAGCAATTATTATGGTGATATCAACCCGAATTTTTCTTTTAAAGCCCCCGGGTACTCCATATGTGCTATCGGGAGATATAACTTCAATACACGGACATCCATCCGAATGGATGTCGGCGCAGGACGAATTCTTGGAAAGGACAATTTATCCGAAAACAACTTTCAAAAAAGCAGGAACTTAAGTTTTCGAACCGATTTCCTTGATGCCTCTCTTGATTTTGAATTTAATTTCTTCAATCTGATCCATGGAAGCCGGGATCAGTATTTTACTCCCTATGTATTTGGTGGATTAGCTTTTGCCTATTATAACCCCAGAGCTGAACTTGATGGCACCTGGTATGCGCTGAGGCCTTTGGGCACAGAAGGACAAGCTAAAGGAAATGAGTATGCCCGTATAACCGGAGGATTGACTTATGGCATCGGGATAAAACTCGATTTCAATTACGAATGGAGTCTCAATGTCGAACTATCCGTAAGGCAGATGGGATCTGACTATTTAGATGATGTCAGTACGGTATACCCAAATATGTCAGAACTGGTCAATCGTCGGGGCGATATAGCCGTCCGGTTGTCCGATCGTTCCGGCGAATTAGGTATTGATCCGCAAATCGGTGAGCCTGGTCGCCAGCGCGGCGTGGACAATAATAAAGACGGATATTATTCACTCAGAATAGGAGCGGTGTATTATATCGGTCTGCTTCAGTGTCCTGCTTTAAGCAGACCCAGACCTTAAATTCAGTTACAGTCCCTTAACGGATGCCTATCTTTGGCTCATGGTGAGTCATTCCACACTAACCTTAGGACCATACCCTCGTGGGTTTCATTTAATTACGAATGAAGTTTTTGATGCTGTCCGGCAATGGCCCGAACAGGGTATGCTTTCTGTATTTATGAAGCACACCTCTGCCGGACTTTGTATCAATGAAAATGCAGATGCAGATGTCCGCCATGACTTCGAGTTGTTTTTTAATCGTTTGGCACCTGAGGATTTTCCGGGCATACTTCATGCTATCGAAGGTCCTGATGATATGCCGGCGCATATTAAAAGTGTTTTGTCAGGCACTGCGATTAATATTCCGGTGGTGGATGGTCAGCCTGCTTTAGGGACCTGGCAGGGAATCTTTTTGTGCGAGTTCAGAGATCGGGCTACCCCGAGAAAATTAATTATTTCTATCATAGAATAGGCGCATAGCATGACAAATATTCTATCTCTTATTTTATTTGGTGAAGGCATGCTGACCGGACTCACGCTGACGTTGATGATGGGACCGGTGACCATGATCATTTTGCGTCATGGCATGCAGGTCAACCGATTGGCCGGTGTATATGCTGCGTCAGGTACTTGGGTGAGTGATTTTGTTTTCATTGGTGTTACCTTCTGGCTGACTGCCTACGTAGAAGCCTGGACGCAAAAACCGGATGTACGGTTGAGCTTGTATCTGGCTGGTGGTTTTGGATTGCTGGTGATGGGTTTGCTGATGCTTCGACAAAAGAAAAAGGTTCTTAATGAACAGGCGGATGTCAGCCAGGACAGTTATTACAAATCATTTTTGAGTGGTTTTTTAGTAAACTCTTTAAGTCCCTTTTCACTATTCTTCTGGCTGGGAGTAGCCGTATTTCTTCATGTACAAAATGATAATCCCTTTTGGTACTATGCAGGACTTATGCTGGCTTTGGCGATTGGGGATTTTTCGAAAGCCTGGCTTGCGCCAAAGCTAACCGTTTGGTTGAGGGAGAAATATGTGTACTGGATACAATTAGGAGCGGGTTTAGGGATTGCAGCCACCGGCTTATATATCATTCTTCTTGGTTATCTTGAAAGCTAAAGTCTTTTTCCTTAACTCATTTTCGCCGTGAAAAATAAAATTAAAAACCTTCTTTTCGATCTTGGTAATGTGATCATTGATATTGATATCGAAGGGGCTCATCAACGGATGCGATCGATGTTGAGAGATGATGCCAACATCGAGATGGTTCAGAAAGCGCTGATTGATTATGAGTGTGGCCGAATTTCAACGGAGATTTTTATCAACCATATGCTGCGACAAAGTGACCGTAAATATCAGGCAATCGATGTCATTGAAGTTTGGAATGGGATGTTGATCGGTATCCCTCGCTACCGCCTGACCATGTTGGAAATGCTGCGACCAAAGTACAATGTATACCTGCTCAGTAATACCAATACGTTGCATTTGGAATGGGTGCATCGATACGTCCTAAGGGCGCACAAGGTTTCCAATTTTGAAGAATCCTTTTTTGATCAGGCGTTCTATTCACATATCATCGGTGATCGCAAACCGAATGCATCCATTTATAAATACGTCAGTGAGGAAGTCTATATGACACCGGAGCATACGTTGTTTTTGGATGATTTGGAAGAGAATATTGAGGCCGCTGCCAAACTTGGTTTTCACACGTATCATGTCAAGCCCGGAGAAGAAGTGGCGGAGTATTTGAAGGTTGAAGGCTATTATTAACTGAAAGGTTGTTGAGTTTAGCGGGTTTAGCACTTTGCATCGTTGATGTTTGTTGTTGGAAGGTTTAGCAATGAGGTTTAAAGAATTTCCCTCGTTTAAATCTTCCAGGATCGCATCGAGAAAGGGCAAAAGTGCAATTAGCTGCGAAAAGCAGCGTCGAATAAAGAAAGGCAGAAAGCAATATTTCGGATGTATCAATTAGGAAAAGGCTACTTCAGACCTGAGACGGGAGACACGAAATTATTTACCTAAACTATCCTAAACAACAAACATCAACGATGCAAAGTGCTCAACTCCCTCAACGCATATTCCAAATGAATTAACTTTTTCTTTATTTCCCCTTGCCGGCAAGGAAAAAAAGAAGATCAGGATACTGCCTGGCAAGTTCAGGAATGTCTTTTTCAGAAAGGCGTATGCCATCCAGATAAGGAATGATCAGCGCATCATAAAATCCGATTGATCGCATATTGGAAAGCATCTCTTCACTTTTCTTAAACGTGGGAAACATGCCGGCCATGTACAGATAATTTCCTTGTGTATTGTCCACTTCAATAAACATCTCTTCAATACCATCTATCTCCTGGTTTTGGAGGATTTGTGTCACAGAAGCAATTTGTACACTATAATATAATCCATGGCGGAGTTCGGAAAACTTAACCCCATGCGGATCACGTAGATTTTCTGGTGTCTTAATATTTTCCATATGAATTTGGACAGGCTCAGTTTCAAAATCATGGGGTGTGATTTCCAACCGTTGATTTAATTTTTCATACAGCGGGCTTTGTGTAGAGGGTGATGGTTCGCTGATCAATGGAAAAGAAGCACCATATCCTTTGAGAATTAACCGGTCTTGTTTTATTCCTTTTCGAGAAAGATATTCAGCAGCTTTCTCGACTTTTTTTATTGAAAAATAAAGATTGTACGTTCTTTGACCGGAAGGGAGTTCGAAACAACTTAGCTCTGCTTTAATCTTTGGATAGATCGTCAGCATATTGGCCAACAGATCGAGTTTCTTAGTGTTTTGTGGAGAAAGAATTTCAGTGGTGCTATTAAAAAAGAGGTGCGAGACATAATACTCTTTTACTTCAACAGGGGTTTCTTTTGGCGTTAGTGGTTTTTTAGTTGAAACACCTGCCAAGCGGATCGAATGATAAAAAGTTGGTAGCAGGGAAATATGCTGATGCGCAGTGATTGGTTGTTTGAAAAAGACTCTGTATATATCCTGATCACCATAGCCCTCTTTTCTATCAGAGTGAAGGTAAGCCGTCATTCCGTCAGGTGACAAGACAAACCCGGCATCATCCAGTGGTGAGTTAACAGGTATTCCCATATTCTGAGGAGGAGACCATACCAACTTGACAGGATCGAAGGTGGTGTTGAAAACATCCAGCCCACCCATACTTCCCAGGTTATTGGAAGAAAAAAATAAGGTCAAGCCGTCCTGTGTCAGGAAAGGATGGCGTTCATCATAAAAAGAATTTATAGTAGGCCCTAAATTTACGGGGATGGACCAGGCACCTTTTTTGCGTATCGATAAGTATAAGTCATAACCGCCATATCCACCGGATTTGTCTGAGGAAAAAAGACAAATACTATCATTAAAAAATACCAGATCGGTGATCATTCCATTTGGTAAAGGCGGTCCTGTAAAGCTACCGGGGTGGAAGGTCTTGTCAACGGAGAAGGTATCCGTGCGGACGATAAAATTATTTCCGGAAGCACCTATATAATACAGGATCTGGCCATCACTACTAAAGCCTCGTACTTCATTATAGCCCACAGTGTTGATATGAGAAGGAAGAGGTGTTGGCGTCGTCCATCGTCCATTATTCAGAGATGTACTGTAAATATCTACATCGGCATTTGGTCGTTTTGCTCTGGTGATATCTTCCCGATCTGAGTTGAAATAAATTTTGTCAATGGTGGTAGGACTTGTCTTTACGCCAAATTCTGCAGATTGGGTATTGATGGATGTACCTGCATTTTCCAGATAAGCGATTTCTTCTCCATATTTCAGTCGGGCGCCATTAGCACATCGAATGATCTCATCTTTTACCCAGGGATTCTTAGGATCATTGGATTTCGCCTTTTGCAAAAACTTCTTGTACATCGCTATGGCGTCCGAAAACTTACTTTTGGCCTGAAGACATTTCGCCTGATGAAAGAAAATTTCAGGGGGTGTTTTTCCCTGGTTGATCAAGGTATAAAATATATGCATGGCACCATCGACATCATTGATCTCATAAAGACAAATGCCGATCCTGGTCTGCACACTTTTATTCGAAGAATTATCAAAGCCTCCTTGTTTGTAAGCGATTAACGCAGAACGATAATTTTCAACTGAAAAATAGTTATCGCCTTCCCTTTCAAATGCTTTAGCGGATTGACCGGTGAGCGTAAAGGGCAATACCACAAGCATGCACAACAATAGTACAAATGGAAGTCGGGTATTTTGGTTTATGTTCCTGGACACAAGTTTGGCTGGGGTTTAGATCTCTCTGTCCGGATCAAAAGCTTCAAGATAATCCGATACTTTTTTAAGGAATGAACCACCCAGCGAACCATCTACCACCCGGTGATCATACGACAAGGATAAAAACATATAGTGGCGAATGGCAATCAGGTCACCAAATTCGGTTTCCACGACCCCCGGTTTTTTTCGAATAGCACCTGCGGCCATAATGGCTGCCTGAGGTTGGAATATAATAGGCGTTCCCATCACATTTCCAAATGTACCCACATTGGTCAGTGTAAAGGTGCCGTCTTGTATTTCTTCAGGTTTTAATTTATTGGATCGTGCACGATTGGCCAGATCATTAACTTTTTTTGTCAGGCCCATCAGGTTATAACCATCCGCATTATGAATGACCGGCACAATAAGATTTCCTGAAGGGAGGGCTGCTGCCATCCCGATGTTGATATTCTTTTTGAGTAAAATAGTATCTCCTTCGACAGAAACATTTATCATAGGGAAGTCTCTGATCGCTTTGACAATCGCTTCGATAAAGATGGGTGTAAACGTAATTTTCTCTCCATATTTTTTGAGAAAATCGCCTTTCACCCGATCACGCCATAAGACCATTTCTGTCACATCGGCTTCCACCATCGAAGTCACATGCGGAGAGGTATGCTTGGACCGCACCATATGCTCTGCGATCATTTTGCGCATCCGGTCCATCTCAATGATTTCTACATTGCCGTCATAACTTGTGGATACAGCTGCAGGTGCAGGTTTTTGTTCAACAGTCGCGGCAGATGTGGGAGCGGCAGCTTGTACTTGTGGTGCCGGAGCGACAGCGGCTTGTTGCTGAATACCTCTCGTACTAAGGTAAGAGAGAATATCACTTTTGGTGACGCGATCGCCCTGACCTGTTCCGGGAATATGATCGAGTTCAGCCTGATTAATACCTTCAGAAGAGGCAATTTTTCTTACTAATGGTGAATAAAATCGGCCGCCTGAATTTGATGCGACGATGGTTGTGTGGGCTGAACCTGAAGATGGTACGTACGGTACACTTTCAGTTTTTGCTGCCACAGGTGCAGGTGTTTTCTCAATTGGAGGAGGTGCAGGGACCGAAGCCACCTTTTCTGCCTGCGGAGGCGGTGGTGTTGCTTTTCCATTGCCGGAAGGGGATGCTACTTTTGCATCGGTAGCGATGACCGCAATCGTTTGCCCTACCGGTACCACAGCATCCACGTCAAACAAAATAGTAACAAGTTTACCGGCTACCGGGGAAGGTATTTCACTATCCACCTTATCTGTCGCTATTTCCAGAATGGTCTCATCCAATGCAACCATATCACCCGGCTGTTTGAGCCATCTAAGAATAGTCGCTTCCATTATACTCTCGCCCATCTTGGGCATGATCAGGTTAAAGTCTGCCATAGCTGCAAAGATAAGCAAAGAGGAGGTTAGGGTTTTTAATTCTTGCCATTTTCTCTGAGACTCAAAAAGTTATATCAAAATATTGGCTCAAATTCATACTCTCTATGGTAAGCCTGCTTAGATTTATAGCCATTATTCATTAAAACCACCAAAGAATGAAGCGCCCATTCCAACCTTTTATCTTTCTGGCCATTTTTTTAACCTTTTTCGCATGTAAAAAGGATTTTGCCCCAAACATCCTTACCTCCGAAGAAATCGGAAGATATATCGCGGCTCGGGTGCCTTCAGCCATTGAATCTAATGACCCGGTCAGAATACGATTTGCCGTGCCGGTGGATACCAGCCTGACAAAAGAGATTTTCTCTTTTAATCCTGCGATTGATGGAAATTTTCAATGGGAAGATGCAAGGACGCTGGCTTTTCGCCCTACGAAAGAATGGACTCCAGGAACAGCTTATCAACTCAAGGTTAATCTGGATAAAGTTATTTCCGATCTGGAACCCGGCATGAAGAGCGTCGTTTTTGAATTTACCGTAAAGCCGGTTCGGATGACAGTTTACTTTGAGCCACTTGTGCCAGAGTTTGATGGAGACAATCCGGTCTATGCGCTTCGTGGTATGCTTTCTACTTCGTCCGGTGTGGATGCGCAAAAAATTGAACAAATACTGAGTAAAAAATCTACCGGAAAAATGGATGAAATGCAATGGAAGCATAATCCTTCCGGAACCTCTCACGAATTTGTCATTGCCAACATAGCACCGGAAGCAACGTTAAAATTTATTTGGGATGGACGCGCTATTGGTGCGAAAGAATCCGGAGAGAGAGCCATTCGTATACCGAGAGCTGATGAATTTAGTGTGCTTTCCTTTGAACCCGGTACTGATGGTGAAAGAAAAATAAATATTTACTTTTCGCAAAAGCTAAAGGCCAATCAGGAACTGGCAGGACTTGTCTCGATCAATGATCGGACAGATGGGTTCACCCTTAAAAAGAAAGATCATGTGCTGTCCATTTATCCGGATAAGGCATTGTCCGGTGAATTGTCCATTCATTTAAATTCAGTCATTACTTCTTCCTTAGATAAGGAGCTTGGTGCGATGGTACAGGTTGATGTTTCTCTTGACGATCCAAACCCTGCACTAAAGCTGGTTGGATCAGGTGTGATTACGCCCGGCAATAGAGACATTATTTTTCCTTTTGAAGCCATCAATCTTAAACGTGTACAAGTTGAAGTGCTTCAGATTTTTGAAAACAATATTCTTCAGTATCTGCAATACAATGATCTTGAAGATCCATGGAATCTTGAACCGGTCGGACGCATTATTTTGCAAAAGGAAGTAGATCTGAAAGAATTATCAGATGCAGACAATCAATTTTCCTGGACGCGTTATGCGCTAGATCTGGGACCATTGGTGAAGTTATCTCCGGGGAGTATTTATCAGGTAAGGGTTGGTTTTAGAGGCACGGATACATATCTCGATTGCTATACGGAATCTGCTAAGCCTGCCGAAGCTATTCCTTTTGGTGAGGTGCAAACTTTCTGGACCTATGATTATAGTTATCCGGGTTTCGACTGGAGTCAAACGGATGATCCTTGCTTTCCGGCTTTTTATAACGAAGGTCGATTTATAAGTCGCAATCTGTTGGCATCCGATATTGGCCTGACAGCCAAAAGAGATGCAAAGGGTAAAACCTGGGTATTTGCCAGTTCAATCACTACCGCATCCCCAATGACAGGCGTTCAAATTGAAGTGTTTGATTTCCAACAACAATCCATGGGTACCGGTAAAACTGCCGGAGATGGAAGCGTAGTTTTTGAAACGCCTCGTCAAGCTTTTTTCGTAGTTGCAAGTGCTGATCGTCAAAAAGGATATTTGCGATTAGGGGATGGCTTAGCCTTATCGATGAGTGAATTTAATACCGGAGGAACCGGCTATCAGGAAGGACTACGCGGATATATTTATGGAGAGCGTAGTGTCTGGCGACCGGGGGATAGCATCTATTTGAATTTTATATTGTGGGATCCGGAAGGTCATATTGATTCACGGCATCCGGTCAGACTGACGGTGACCAATCCATTGGGGCAGAAAAAAGTAGAGATCACCAGTCCGATTTCAGTTGGGGGAATTTATAATCTTGCTTTTAAAACAGAGACTACTGATCCGACAGGAAATTGGATGGCTAAAGTGGAAGTGGGAGATGCTGTTTTTTCCAAAGCGCTTAAAATTGAAACGATAAAACCTAATCGATTAAGTGTAGACGCGGAATTGCCTGAATCGATTTTGGGAAGCCAATCCGGACAAACGTTTGACTTATCGTCAAAGTGGTTATATGGAGCACCAGCGGCAAATCTTAAAGCAGTGGTTGAAGCACAATTTAAACCAAAAGAATTTTCTCCGGAAGGTTTCCGCGCTTTCAGGTTTTCAGATCCGGCACGTAAAACACCTAATACCGTCAGTACGATTTTTGATAAGACACTTGATGCCAATGGCCATGCGAAAGTGGAAATACCATCTATTGAAGATTTTCTTCCGGAAGGTCAATTAACGATGTCCATCAAAACACGCGTCTTCGAAACAGGCGGCGATTTCAGCACGGACAATCATTCGACCACCTATAATCCTTACGATCACTATGCAGGTGTTTCGATTCCAAAAAATCGATGGGGGTATGAAGAAATGGTTTTGAATAAAGACAATAAAATCCAACTCGCCAGTGTGACGACAGAAGGGAAAGGGACGGCCGGAAGAACATTGACGGTTGGGATCTATCGGGCCAATTGGCGATGGTGGTGGGACCGTTCGAATAGTGATATCACACAATACAACAGTGCACTTCATCTGGGGGCGATTTATGCAGACACGCTTGTGACCGGAAGTGGTGGATTAACTTCTTATACCATTACGCCGCAATCCTATGGATCTTACATGATTCGGGTTTGTGATACAGAATCCGGTCATTGTTCCGGGCAGTTTTATTATGCCGGTTCATGGGGTGATCCATCCGAAGATAATGATGCAGCCAGCCGATTGACGTTTACAGCGGATAAAGAACGTTATGAAGTAGGCGATGATATCAAATTAAATATTCCTTCTGCACCCGGTAGCCGATTGTTGCTGACGATTGAAAAAAACAATAGAGTGATTTCCACCAAGTGGTATGATGCGAAAGATGATCATACACAAATTACGTTGAAGGCCACTGCAGAGATGATGCCGAATGTGTATACTTATGTCAGTCATATCCAACCGTTTGAACATAGTGCCAATGATATGCCATTGCGTATGTATGGTGTGTTGCCCATCATGGTCGCAGATCCGGCTACCATGTTACATCCTGAAATTAAGATAGCCGATGTTTTGGAACCCGATAAAAGTTTTACAGTAACGGTTAGTGAAAAAGATGATCAACCGATGGCGTATACGATTGCGATTGTAGATGAAGGTTTACTAGGTCTCACACGGTTTAAGTCGCCTGATCCGTGGCAGCATTTTCATCAACAGGAAGCTTTGGGTGTGCAGACATGGGATATGTTTGATCAGGTGCTCGGAGGGTATGGTGGATTGATTGATCGATTACTAAGTCTTGGTGGTGATGGTGCCGGCAATCTTGTAGATGCACCACAAGCGGAACGATTCAAACCGGTGGTCATCCATCTGGGTCCATTTTATCTGGAGCCGGGAAAAGAAAAAACGCATACGTTGACCATGCCTAATTATGTTGGTGCGGTCAGAACAATGGTCGTAGCATCGGATCGCAAACGATGGGGATCAACTGATAAAACAAGTACGGTCAAATCAGATCTGATGATTCAACCAACGTTGCCAAGAGTGGTGTCTCCGGGGGAAACCGTTACGCTTCCAGTGCATGTTCATGCAATGGGAGAAAATATTCGTTCGGCAGAAGTCCGTGTGACGACAAATGATATGGCGACCGTTGAAGGGAGCAGTAGTCAAAGCATCCAGTTTGCCAATCAGGGAGAGAAAACGGTATACTTCAATCTGCGGATTCCGGAGCGTCCGGGAATTTTAAAAGTGGAAGTGATCGCAACGTCCGGTAAATCAAAGACAAGTCAACAACTCGAATTGGATGTTCGAATACCAAATCCACCTTTGACGAATGTGATTTCAGCCTCTATTGCGGCAGGACAAACCTGGAACAACACCATGGTACTGCCGGGAATGGATGGGACGAATGATGCTACGATAGAATTGTCCATCATGCCTGCGATTAATTTACAGAAGCGCTTAAAATATTTGATACGCTATCCATATGGATGTTTGGAGCAAACAGTTTCTTCGGTCTTTCCGCAATTGTATTTGAGTGCGCTAACGGACTTGACACCGCAACAGGAAAGGGAGGTTCGAATTAATATTCAGCGAGGGATAGATCGCATCCGAAACTTTAATCTTCCATCCGGTGGATTCACGTATTGGCCGGGAGAGAGTTATAAAGAAAGTTGGACAAATAGTTATGCAGGACATTTTTTAATCGAGGCATCAAAAGCGGGCTATACAGTAGATCGATCGATGATGAATGCGTGGCGCAGTGCACAAAACAAAGATGCTCAGGCTTACCGAACAGGATCATCTTATCGAAGTGATTTAATTCAGGCGTATCGTTTGTATACCCTTGCCTTGGACGGACAGCCGGCCTGGGGGATGATGAATAAATTACGGACCCAACAAAATCTTGATCCTGCCGCTGCCTGGTTGTTAGCAACCACATATGCATTAGGTAATCGCAAAGATGTGTCCGCAGAAATCGTTGCGCAATTGACAACTAAAGTAGAGCCTTATCAGGAACTGAGTGTAACCTTTGGCTCTGAACTACGAGACAAAGCTATCATCCTTGAAGCTTTCCTTTCCATGGATAAGATGCAGGATGCCGTCACCATATCCAATACGATTGCTGAATCACTGTCCGGTGAGTATTGGTACAGCACGCAGAGTACGTCTTTTGCGTTACTGACGATGGGGAAAATGGCTTCGCATTTTTCAGGCAAAGAAATCAAAGCGAGAATCGAACAGAGCGGAAGTACGCCTTTAGAAATAGCCAGTACAAAAGGAATGGTCACTCGTGTGCTTGATGTCAATGCGAAACAGGTAACGGTAAAAAACAATTCTTCCGATCCGTTAAATGTCCGATTGATGACCACCGGAAAACCGCTCAGAGGAGTCTCTTCAGAAGTACAAAACAATTTGAAGTTGTCAGTAAAGTATATGGATAAAACAGGTCGTGAGATCAATGTCAGCAAATTGAATCAGGGACAGGATTTTATTGTCAAAGTGACAGTGACCAATCCAGGTACTTATACAACAAGCCTTGATCAATTGGCATTGGCTTATTTGTTTCCATCAGGATGGGAACTTGCGAATCAGCGCATGGACAATTTTGCCGGAAGGTTTGAAAACAGTTCCATTCAATATCAGGATATCAGGGATGACAGAGTCAATACTTTTTTCAATATGGGTCGTGGGGATTGGACGTATCATTTTGTAATGACGGCTACCTATGCGGGTAAGTATTGGTTACCCGACATCATGTGTGATGCGATGTATTCGCATAAAGTGCAGGCGCGTATGCCTGGACGATGGGTGGAAGTTGTGCCGGTGACATCGGGTGTTGTCAGCAATGAATAATTCGAAACAGCATATAAATTTATGCTAAAGGATCGCCGAAAATATTTACTACTCTTATTGTTGCCATTGGCAGCCTGGTGGTTTTGTTTGCCTGATCCTTTATTTGATGCTTCCTATAGTACAGTCCTTCTGGATCAGCATGGTCAGTTGATGGGTGCGCGTCTTGCGGGTGATGAACAGTGGCGATTTCCCGGAGATGATTTGAACGTGCCGGAGACTTTTGAGAAAGCGATTATTGCTTTTGAGGATAAGCGATTTTATCATCACCCAGGTGTTGATCTGCTTGCTTTTGGCAGAGCGATGAGAGACAATCTTAAATCGAAATCAGTAGTCAGTGGGGGCAGCACGCTGACGATGCAGACCATGCGTATGGCTCGTGGAAATGAAAGTCGAAATCTATGGCAGAAAGCTATTGAAATGTTGTGGGCGGTGCGTGCGGAAGTTCGCTATTCTAAAAAAGAGATACTTAGAATGTATGCAGCCCATGCTCCTTTTGGTGGTAACGTTGTAGGTCTGGCGGCGGCCAGCTGGCGGTATTATCACAAGACGCCGGATCAGTTGTCGTGGGGTGAATCAGCGACGCTGGCGGTATTGCCCAATGCTCCCGCACTTATCCATCCCGGAAGAAATCAGGCAGCATTATTATTTAAGCGAAACCGACTGATCGATAAATTATTTGAAGAAGGTCACCTTGATGAAATGGAAGCTTCGCTGGCTAAGCAGGAGCCTCTTCCTTTTGCGCCTCAGCCATTACCCAATATTGCACCACATGTGCTTGGGCACTATACGAATTCCGGAAAGATTTTAAAAAGCACAATTGATTTTGATTTGCAAAATCGACTTTCGGAACTGCTTAAGCGACATGCGGATATCATGCATTTAAATGGCGTGTATAATGCTGCGCTACTGGTGATGGAAACAGAAAGTGGGGAGGTGCGCGCGTATATTGGTAATGTGGGACAGGAACAAAAAGATCATCAGAATGATGTCGACATCATTCAGTCTGAGCGTAGTTCGGGAAGCATCCTCAAACCGTTTTTATACTGTGCTGCTTTGCAGGATGGATTGATCACGCCTAAAGGAATCCTGGAAGATATTCCTACAAATATCCGAGGCTATCAGCCTTTGAATTTCACGCTGGAATATATGGGCATGGTCCCTGCGGATGAAGCACTTGCGATGAGTCTCAATGTACCTGCCGTTCGATTGTTGCAGCAGTATGGCATACTTCCGTTTAAGGAAAAATTAGTGGAAGCGGGATTGACGACACTACATTATAGTCCGGATTACTATGGATTACCATTGGTGCTTGGTGGGGCAGAAGTTACGCTTTGGGATATCTGTGGTGCGTATGCGAGTATGGGTCGCATATTGCATCATGTGTATCGTTATGATCATCGGTATGATGTTGCAGATATCCATGCGCCTGTACTTTTTAAAAGTGAAAAAAGCAAGAAAGAAAATATAGTGTTCACGGAAGAAGCGCCTGTTTGGAATGCCGGCGCTATCTGGTTGACCTTTGAAGCGATGAAGACTTTGCGTCGACCGGATCAGGAAGGAAATTGGGAGACCTACAACAGTAGTCATCCGGTGGCGTGGAAGACCGGGACAAGTTTTGGTTATCGTGATGCATGGGCAGTGGGTGTGACGCCAAAATATACGATTGGTGTTTGGATTGGAAATGCGGATGGAGAGGGTAGGCCGGGCGTGATTGGATTGCAGGCGGCTGCGCCTGTGATGTTTGATGTCTTGCGGATGCTGGAGGATGACAGTCCCTGGTGGTCGCCGCCGTATGATGCACTTGTGCAGAAGCGTGTGTGTGCGGAAAGTGGTTGGCTTGCATCAACTTCATGTACTATTATTGACACGGCATATTGTGTAGCCGGAAATCAATCCACCGCTTTGTGTAGTTATCATACGGCTGTGTATACAGATGACTTGAGAGCGTTCAGGTATGATCCTGTTTGCAAAAATGAACAGACCGTTTTAAAAAATTATTTTGTTGTTCCGACACTGGCGGAAAACTATTACAAGCGTTACAATCCATCTTACGAAGTGGTGCCACCCTTGCATCCGGATTGTGCGGACAACTTCAAACCTTCTGATGACATTGCGATTATCTATCCGCGGAATGGGTCAAAGATTTATGTGCCGTATGAGTGGGACAAGAAAAAATCAAGAGCCGTATTCTCTGCGGTGCATCGATCGGATACGGCGCAAGTGTACTGGCATATGGACAAGCAATATCTTGGAAAGACCAAAGAATTTCATCGCATGGAAATCGATCCTTCTCCCGGTAAGCATCAGTTGGTGTTGCAGGATGAATATGGGTCGATGGTGACTACTAGTTTTGAGGTGTTGGCCTCGGACTGAGTTCCTTCTTCCCCAGGACTAAGCTTCTTCTTCCCCGAGCTAAAGCACGGGGTAATTAAGAGGCTCATCCAAGAACATTGGTTTTTTGTGTTCTTTGGGCTAAAGCCAGAGGTAGTTTTGAGATATCTTTAAGAGGTTTTGGTTTTCATCCCCGAGCTGAAGCGCGGGGTAATTGAGTGGGTGTTCCTGGTTATAGATTTTTTTCCTTCACTGAGCTTAGTTTCTTTCTTACCCGGACTGAAGTCCGGGGTTACAGAATAGCTATTCTGTGTCGCAGTTTTTTTCTTCCCTGAGTTTCGGTTTGTCTTCTCAAGGCTCTCAATTGCCCCGGGCTTTAGCCTGGGGGCATAAAAAAAGGTGCCTTCCCTTTCAAAAAAGACACCTCACTTTCATACTAAAATAATATGGAAATTTTCTTAATCGTATTTTCCTTTGATAAACCAGGCGTTATCGTTAAAGATAAAGCTAACATTTCCTCTGACAAAATTATCGGTTAAGTTTGGACCACCGGTACGTTTTCCTACATCAAACCCAACCTGCACCCACGTGATCGCACGCTGAAGAATAAAAGGAAACGAAGCACCAAATGTAAATGCCCTTTCAGCCACCTGGTGACCCTCAATCACACGAGGATCTTTTAACGTATAAAAACCTGCACGGTACTCAACACGCTTGAAATACGAAGTGATGGACTCCGCATCCGGTATCCAGGCACCTCCGAAACTAAGTTTCCAGGCATTCATCATCGTGGCCGGATTCGCCGGATTTTTATACTGACTCCATGGCGAAGCATCAAAACTGACCCCTGCTCTAAAGTCACCGGCATGATGATATAAAAATCCTATCCCAAATGCTTTAGGTATAACTCCATCTGCCTTAATCCCTTCCGCCGTAAAAGCAGTATCAATATCTCCTGTCAACGCGTTGACGGCCAACAAGGATAAATCGGAGGAGGTCGTAAAATTGGTTTGACCACTTAAATAAGCACCGACAGAGAGTAGCCTGGAGGGCTTATCATCTGTTTCTCTCGAAGCTTTCAGGTCAAGTGGTTGCTCATACATCAAACCAAACCTATATTGAAAACCTTTATAGGCTGAATTGGAATTAAAAAAATCATCATATGCATTGCTCAGATCAAGAAAGTAGGTTTGTTCGCCATAGGATTGCTGACCACGCAAGTATCCTAAATTGATTCCCGCTGCGAGATTTTTATATTTAAATCCATTTCCCCAGTTTAAATTGTACAAGCCACCGGAGCCGGTAAAGTTTCTTTGTACATCACCAAGCGAATCCAATGTTTCATTGACGATGATATTGTAACCGGCTTGTGCATAAGGTCTGACACCAAAACTCATCCCCCAGGCGAAATCGGTCTCTTTGCGCTCAAGCGCCTGGTTGAGCGGATTGATAATGGGTATATTCAGGCTAACATGATTGGCATTTCCATTCCAGATCGTCTGTTTGGCGTCATTGAGGTTATACGAAGATCGTTTGGCGGTGATGCCGAATTGCAGGCTTGTGTATTGTAGAAAGCCTAAAGAGGCCGGATTCTCCAGATTGGCTTCAAAAAAATCATGATAAACAGCGCTCAGACCGCCCATGGAGTGTGAACTGGACATATCACTGTTGATAAATTCACCCAAACCAAATTGGGCAAAAGGGGAATTGTCTTTAGCCTGACCTAGGGCCAAAGTGGTAGTGATCGTAACCAATAAACTGATTAACAGGGACTTACTTATAATTCTTGACATTAAATTCTAATATTTGGAAAAGGCCTTGTGTGACCAGTTCGGGTGCGACAAATATCTGACTTTCTAAGCGATCAGCCAAGAAAGCTGCATTTCCTCCGGTCATAACGACAAAAACGTCTCCCAGCGCATTTTTGGCTCTATTTAACATTCCTTCAATTTCCATGACCATCCCAAGGCAAGCCCCATTCTGCAAGGCATGGAGGGTTGAATCCCCAAAAGGAAGTCGTGGCCAGCCGAGTTCGGCCAGGGGAAGTTTGGCAGTATAATCATGCATAGCCCGAAGCCGCATGTCCATACCGGGAGAAATATTTCCACCGAGATATATTCCGGCACTGGTCAATAGATCGATCGTCATACACGTCCCCGCACTGACGATCAGACAATTTTTATTTGGGTAAAGGGCTTTTGCTCCACAAGCTCCGGCGATTCTGTCTTCCCCCAAGGTGTGTGGTGTTGCATAAACGATTTCGATAGGAAGTGATGTGGTGGCTGAAAGCGAAATATTTTTTCCTTCACATTGCAATGATGATAATTCCCACAAGCGATCTGCGGTAGCAGCAACGATTACATGCGCTGAGGGATGCCGTTGATTGAGTGCCTGAACAGGCTCAACAGAATTTCCTTCGAAGACAATCGTCTCCATCACTTCACCGGTTTGATTGTAAACCGAAGCTTTTGTTCTGGAGTTGCCGATGTCAATGCAGAGGTACATGAGGATTTTATATTTTCTTAGTTGATGTTTTTTTTCTAGTAAAAGGCGAAAGAAGTTGAAGGGGTTATGAGGGTTAAAAGGTTAAAAGGTTAAGAGGTTATGAATCGAGTAAGACTAGTCTAAGCCCTGAACAACCTTCCGCCTAGGGCGGGTGTACAGGGTCTCCGCTGCGCTCCGAGTCTCAGGTTAATTAGTCCCAGGTCTTTTTATTTTTTCATTTGAATTTATTAATGACGAGTAGCTTATAAACAGATTCTTCTTGTGTTTTTTTCTCGTAAAGTCGCAAAGTTGAATTCTTTCCTCAAACATGAAAATGGTATCAAGCAATCCCGCTGAGCGGGATCAGAGTCGCAGCGTTTAATTTTGCCTTTAACCTTTAACCGTTTTTATTCGCCATAGCCCCAGCGAAGGCGAATCACCTATTAATACATAAGGCCTTATGATACTATCCCCCATAACCTTATAACCTCATAACCTTATAACCTCCTAACCTCCTAACCTCCTAACCTCTTAACCTTTTAACCTTTTAACCCCCTTCAATCAATGCTTAAAATGCCTTAACCCCGTAATCAACATCGCCATATTCACTTTATTACAGTAATCAATACTGTCCTG
>JAHEAR010000004.1:6456-80543 GCA_024642665.1 Bacteroidota bacterium | reverse complement strand
TGTCCTCTTTTATTAATTTGTGAGGGTTCCTCTTTTGACTTTGAATGTAATTTATTTTGATCATGCGATGACAAATCGCTAAAAAAGCATTGATTTATCCACATGGACATTAATAATGCATAATCACATGTTTGTTACTTGTTTCATCGCCAAAAAAGTAACCCAAAAGTCTAGTCACGCAAAAAACTCACCTTCGCATTTTGCCTTGTTTTTGGCTGTCTAGCTTTTTTTACTTCGGTATTCATGCTTTCGTGTATTTCCGCTTACGAACGGAAATATAAGCTGGTCCGTTCGTTCGAACTCCCGCTACAGCGGGATGGCGCGACATGATTTTACAAATCGAAAAGAATTTAAAGTTTTTCTAAAATCTTTTAACCCTCCTAACCTCCTAACCTCTTAACCTTTTAACCTCTTAACCTTTTAACCCCCTTCAATCAATGCTTAAAATGCCTGAACCCCGTAATCAGCATCGCCATATTCACTTTATTACAGTAATCAATACTGTCCTGATCTTTGACAGAACCACCGGGATGTATCACTGCTGTAATGCCGGCTTCGTGAGCGATCTCAACACAATCCGGAAACGGAAAGAATGCCTCTGAGGCCATCACCGAGCCTTTCAAATCAAATCCAAAAGCGCGTGCTTTGGTAATGGCTTGTTGTAGCGCATCGACCCTGGAAGTTTGTCCGCATCCCATACCCAGTAGTTGTCCGTTTCTGATCAATGCAATGCCATTTGATTTTAAATGCTTCACAGCTTTATTGGCAAAAAGCAGATCAGCTAATTCTTCTTTCGTTGGCTTGCGATTTGTAGCCTCTTGAATAGTGGATAAATCTTCTGTTGTACCATCTATATCCTGCGTGATATATCCGTCAAGAATACTTTTGACTATTGTCTTGTTTGCAGGATAGGTATGCAGTTGTAAAAGAATGCGATTCTTTTTGGCTTGTAATACTTTCAGAGCTTCCGCTGAAAATGAAGGCGCAATGAGTACTTCATAAAAAAGCTGATCAATGGCTGAGGCTGTTTTTTCATCCATTTCCTGATTGCAAATCAGCACTCCACCAAAAGCAGAAACCGGATCGCCGGCCAAAGCATCAGTCCAAGCTGCAAAGACCGTATCTCTGGTAGCCAGACCGCATGCATTCGTATGCTTTAGAACAGCAAAGGTTGGTTTGGCTTCTTTAAATTCTGCCATTAAGCTAACCGCCGCATCGACATCCACAAGATTATTGTAGGATAATTCTTTGCCGTGAAGTTTGTAAAAGTTTGTTTCCAACTCACCGAAGTAAACAGCTTCCTGATGTGGATTTTCACCGTAGCGCAAGGGCATTCCGGAATGCACGGAAATCTTCAGACTTAAATCCTCCTCTTGTCGATTGAAATAATTATAAATCTGTGTATCGTAATGAGAGCTGACCCTGAAAGCGCGGATGGCAAAATGCTTGCGCTCAGCCAGGGTGGTGCTTGCACCGGTTGTTTCCAGGCTATATTTTAACGAATCATAATCATCCAGTGACGGCACGATGACAACGTCATGGTAATTTTTAGCGGCAGCCCGGATTAATGATATTCCGCCAATATCAATTTTCTCAATAATAGTGGCTTCATCATCTGTAGATTTCACAGTTTCTTCGAAAGGGTAGAGATCTACGATCACGAGATCGATGGGAGGAATTTCATATTTCTCTAGTTGGGCTTCATGATTTTCTTCTCTTCTGGCAAGTATCCCACCGAATATTTTGGGGTGCAGTGTTTTTACACGCCCATCAAGAATCGAAGGGTATCCGGTCAGGTCTTCCACGGCAACGGCCTCAACGCCAAGGGATTTGATATAAGCGAGGGTTCCTCCGGTACTATAGATCGTTACATTATGTTTGGCCAGGAGCTTCACGATGGTGTCAAGGCCTTCTTTATGAAATACGGATATCAGGGCTGATTTGATTGGCTTTAGGCTGGCCATGGATCGGTTGGTTTAAATTTGTGCCAAAGGTAAGATTGTTGGCTAAAAAACCTTCGGATATGGGCTAAAAGACGATCCTTTTAGCATTCATAGTGCTATTACGGGCGAGGAGTACGGAGTTTGAGGATATTTCCTTCATGGAAACAATGGCGGCAGCGGGCTTCATAGATATCTTTTTCCCCAAGAACCACCGTATCCTCATCATTGGTCAATCGGTAGGTATGTGTAGCCAGTATGCCACAATGGTTGCAGATCGCATGAAGTTTAGTGACATATTCAGCGACCGCCATCAATTGCGGCATGGGTCCGAAGGGTCTTCCGCGAAAATCCATATCCAGACCGGCGATGATCACGCGATGACCGCGTAAAGCAAGTTCTTCAGCCACCTCGGTCAGCGAATTATCAAAAAACTGAGCTTCATCAATGCCAATGACATGGATATCCTGACTGACTTTTAGTATTTCAGCAGGGTTATTGACAACCCGGGAAGGAATCGAACGGGCATCATGGCTGACGACCTCGTCCTTACTATAGCGTGTATCGCGTATCGGTTTGTAAATTTCTACAGTCTGCTCGGCGATTTTGACCCTTTTGAGTCGTCGGATGAGCTCTTCTGTTTTGCCGGAAAACATTGATCCACAGATCACTTCGATCCATCCACGGCGTTGGGTTGTAAATGTTGGCTCAAGAAACATGACAGATACAAAGATGCATTCTTCTGTTTATTCTTAAGAATTCATTCAATAATATTATCGTATTCACACAATATTAACCGGATTTCTATCATATATGAACACATAGGCACTAAATTGCATTATATAACAATAACATATGGATCTTACTAAAGCACAGTATCTTCTACTTAAAATCCAGACCTTTCTGGAAATGGGTCACGGAAATGAATTGTCACGTCTGGAAAAGGACCTGATGAAGACGTACATCATACAACTTTATGATGCCGTTTCTTCGGAGGACATTTCTTCTATTGAAAAGAGTTTTAATCAATTCAAGGCGGAGGATAAGGCACCCGTCAAGTCTCCGGAGGTGATTTCTATTCAAAAGGAAATTCCACCGGCACCTGTTGAAAATGGAAATACCCATGTGAGAGAGGTTGAACAAGTGGAGGAGATTCCTCCGCAGGAGCCTGCCTATGCCCCACCAAAACCTGAGATGGTGGTGGAGCAAAAACCTTCCCCAACACCGGCAGCAAAAGAAATTCCTTTGACAAAACCTATAGCAACCAAAGGCGTTGCTTCAGAGGAGTTGATCAAATTATTTGAGTTAAACCATCCCAGTGAAATGGATAGTCGGTTTAGCCATGTGCCCATTGATGATATTGCTTCGTCCCTTGGGCTTAACGAAAAGATTTTCACGCTGAATGTGTTGTTCGGGGGTGACAGAGAATTATTTGAAAACACTTGTACGGAGCTCAATAAATTAAATTCTTTTTCTGAAGCTACGGATATACTGTTAGGCGGA
The DNA here is from genome assembly GCA_024642665.1 of Bacteroidota bacterium. Taxonomy (GTDB): domain Bacteria; phylum Bacteroidota; class Bacteroidia; order Chitinophagales; family Saprospiraceae; genus Opimibacter. Next base: position 77,100 of record JAHEAR010000004.1, on the reverse strand, counting down.
CCTGCCAGAAAGTATAACTGGGCTGAACGTGAAAGTGTGAAAATGGCTGAGCATTTTATTCGCACGGTAGCCAGAAGATATCCGCAAAAATAATATGGACAAAGGGGTAGCACATTTTTTACATAGGATTCGTTTTCCCCTTGGTTTTGTTGGTCTGATTTGGGTCATTCATCTGATACAGGTATTTGGTGGCATTGACTTGCGTACGCTTGGCGTATTTCCAAGACACCTTGAAGGATTACCGGGTATTTTGACTTCACCGCTCATTCATGGTAGTTGGGGACATTTGTTTTTTAATAGTCTTTCCTTTGTTATGATTGGAACGGTGTTGTTCTGGTTTTATCCCAGGATTGCATTTAAAAGTGTCCTTTGGCTTTATCTTTTATCAGGTCTTGGTATATGGATATTTGGTCAGCCAAATTCATTTCATATTGGAGCAAGTGGAGTGATCTATGGCATGGTATCTCTTGTGTTTTGGAATGGCATTTTCCGAAGAAATGTGAAGTCGATTATACTGGCTTTAATTATCCTGATGATGTATTCCGGATTTTTTGAAGGTATTGTACCGGGGCAGGAAGGTATTTCGTGGGAAGGCCACCTTTCCGGTGCAGTCGCCGGCATCATTCTGGCCTGGTTTTTCAGAAAGCAAATTGAAGTCGATGAAATCAAACCACCGGTGCTTGAGGATGATGAAGAGAAAACCTATTTTTTGCCTCGTGATACATTTGATATGACGCTGGCAGAAAGAAGGGCGCTGTGGGAACAACAACAGAATCGGTGAAAAACGAAATGTGATCAGTGGTCAGTAGTCAGTGGTCAATTGTGAGTGGTGTTTCACCCAATCACTCAATCACCCCATCACTCCATAATCCGCAGCCCATGCAACCCTCTTTGGAAATCGTTGTCCTTCCTGACGAACGATTATTTCCAAAACTAAATCAAACAATGCTCATGAATAAGCCAATCTACTTTTCAATGCTTTTTGCTTTGCTGGTATGCAATACTGTTTTTGCTCAATCATCTATCAGGGGGGAGGGCGACCAGGTTAAACAAGAAATAACGCTATCGGAATTTGACGGGATTCAAGTAGCCATTGCGGCTGATGTAATTCTAATGCAGGGCAATACACAAAAGGTCATTATAGAAGGACAGCAAAACATCATTGATAACATACAAAAAGACGTCAGAGGAGGCAGCTGGAAAATTGGTTATGATAAAAATGTTAAAGGGGCGAAAGCTGTAACTATCTATATCACTATTCCGAAGATTGAGGATATTGCCATGAGCGGCAGCGGAACCATTTCGACAAAAGGGAAATTTTCAGGACTCGGAGACATGGACATCGCCATGTCAGGATCCGGTGAAATACGCATTGAGGCAGAAACTGATGAAGTAGAACTAGCGATGAGCGGTTCCGGGAATGTCCAACTTTCAGGATCCGGAAGGTCATTGGAGGTCGCCATTAGCGGGTCAGGAAATGTTGAAGCGTCTACCTTTAATGTTTCAGATTGTGCTGTAGCGATCAGTGGATCAGGAAATGTAGCGGTGTATGTCAATGATGATTTAGAGGCAGCCATTTCCGGGAGTGGCGATGTCAAATACAAAGGCGATGCAAAAGTGCAATCCAGAGTTTCAGGAAGTGGGGATGTAGTGAAGATGTAGCATGCTGAAATGATGATTACTGAAAAAATCTAAGTGTTCATCATTGGGAATATTTGCAATTGCAATCGGGGATTTTATTTAGCCTCCAAAGATTGCAATGCCTTTCTGACAGACCCATGAATTTGCAGCAACGAAGCAGCTTGCTCGCTGCTGCAAGTTGTTTTTTCCATGATCATCCGAATACCTCGATCCAATAGTTTGTGATTGGTGAGGAGCATATCCACCATCTTATTATCTTCCACGCGTCCGAGACGTATCATGGTAGCTGTGGAGATCATGTTCAGGATCAGCTTTTGTGCAGTTCCGGCTTTCATTCGTGTACTTCCGGTGACAAATTCAGGTCCGACTTCACAGACAATTGGATGATCAGCAAGGGCAATAATTGCAGCTTCTGCATTGCAGGTGATACAGCCGGTGAGCACATTATTTTCACGTGCATCCTTCAAGCCACCTAATACATAAGGCGTAGTACCCGAAGCTGCAATACCGATTACAATATCTTTCTCGCCAATACTAAAACTCTCCAGATCTTTCCATGCCTGCTCCTTATCATCCTCCGCAAATTCCTGCGCTTTGCGAATCGCTGCATCACCACCGGCGATAATACCAATGACCTTGTTGTGATCCACGCCAAACGTCGGTGGACATTCTGACGCATCTAATATTCCAAGACGTCCACTGGTTCCGGAGCCTATATAAAAAAGGCGACCACCATCAAGCATTCTGATGGTGATCGCTTCTACTAGTTTTTCAATCGCCGGAATGCATTCCTTTACCTTAACGGCAACGGTTTGGTCCTCCTGATTGATAGATTTTAAAATCTCCTGAACCGGCATTTTTTCAAGATGGCGGTAATGGGAGTCTTTTTCAGTTGTTTTAGTCATGTATGGCGGTCGTGGTCAGGCCACAGTCCTAACAATAATCGTCAAATGCAGCTTTCAGGTTGTCGGCAATCATACCTGCGCTTCGACCTTCAATATGGTGACGCTCAAGGAAGTGGACCAGACGACCATCTTTAAATAAAGCAATGGCCGGAGAAGAAGGCGGATAAGGGAGTAAAAACTCTCTGGCCTTTGCTGTGGCATCCGTATCTACGCCGGCAAAAACGGTATACAATTTTGCGGGTGTTTTATCATTTTGAAGGGCGATTTTGACCCCTGGTCGGGCATTCGCAGCTGCGCAGCCACAAACCGAATTTACGACCACAAGGGCAGTACCACTTTGATTTTCAAGGGCTTCTATTACCTCATGGGCATTGTGTAGCGACTCAAAACCTGCGCTCGTGAGGTCTTTGGTCATTGGTGCTACTATTTCTGCTGGATACATTCTTTTTGTATTTAAAAGTTAAAAGCTTTCAATATCGAAGACGGAACAAAGGTAAGCAGGTTTTGGTTGTGAATGCATCAAAGTTGTGATGCATTCAATTGTATCAATATGTTTTTCATAAACTCACAGCGCTCATTTTCGTTATAGCGCTTAATTCGTTACTTTTTGCATCGCCAAAAAAGTAACCAAAAAGTCTAGTCGCTCTATAAACTCCCTTTTACGTTGTGTGCTGATTTTTTGTTGGATAAGTCATTTTACAGTTTCACTTCGCTCTTTCTTCTTTTTTCTCTTGCGGACGAAAAAAGAAGACATTCAGTCGGTCGAACAGTATAGAGCGACATGATCCTCCTGATTTAATAGATTTCCCAATTTGGGTTCTGATCCAATTGTGAAATTTGAATTTTTCGCAGTTCACATAATTTTCATGCTGACAATTATTCTGGTGAATATGTATTATTTTGATGTTAAATACTCTTGGCTATAAATAATATACTTAGCCTAATATTGTATAATTCTGTTTTGTGCCTGAATAATATTTTTTATCTAAAAATAAATTAATCATGAGAAAGGTATTAGCCATATTGTTTTTAGCATTGACCAGCTCATGTTCAATGACCAATAAAATTGTTCATAGCTCTGATCGATTTGATAACATAGTTTTGGGTCAGGTGGATGAACTCAGAGGACCACGTGTCCTGCATGAGGAGGATCATGTTATTTTAATAGTGGATACGATCATCAAAGGAGATATTGAAACAGTCGAAGGTTTTAAGATGAAGAAATTTACTCACTTAAGTGACTCGATGGTTCAGGTGGAAAGAGTACCTGTCAGAAATTTGAAATTCAGATCAACGATAAGTAAATCAAACGCAAATTTTGAAAATGGGAATAGTATTATTGTTTCGCTTGTCGACAGCATGAACTACACACCAGAAGAAACGTTAGAGATGTTTATGTTTGGAAACAAAGAGCTTGTTTTGACAGATAAATCAAAAGATCCTGACAAGGACTCTTGGCACCCACTTGGCATGATATATAGAATTAATGTTGATGAAAATCAATTTGATAAAATAATAAAGAAGATTTCAAAGAAGAACATCAATTGAAAGTCTAGGTAAGTTTGATTTAACCATTGTGGTCTTCTTCCAAAATAGCATACGTATAACAGTCGAGCCACCCCTCCATGTGCGGAAGAAGTTTTCTACTAGTGCCTTCAAGGGTTAATCCTGCTTTTTCAATCACTTTACTTGAGGCAATATTTTCAACAGCACATCCGGCTTCAATACGATGAAGACGCAGGTCATTGAATCCAAATCTGATCAGTTCCTTAAATGCTTCAGTTGCGAATCCTTTTCTCCAGTGTTCCACATGAATTTTAAACCACACTTCAGCATTTCTGTATTTCGGTTTGCCTAAGGTAAGTGCGATTAATCCTAGAAATTGTTTGGGTTCTTTATTTTCAATTGTAAAGGCATAAAGTATTCTGGGATCTTTCTGTTGATGGTTCACCCAATTATCAATATACCCTTGGGTGATTTCGATGGTCATGGGAATACCCAGCGCATTGTAGAAATCAGTTTCCGGTAAAGAAAGCAGGGCATGAATCGCATTCAAATCCGATGCTACAATCTCGCGGAGCGAAAGTCGTTCTGTGGTTAAAGGGATCATCAAAAAGACGGATCTATTTCTTTTTTGTGTTAGTTTTCTTTGTGGCTGAGGCACCTTTAGTTTTTGGTTTGGCTACCACATTTTTGGCAGCTTTTTTACCGGATGCTTTCACCACTTTTTTGACATCGAGATTCTTTGGAGTAGTAGTAACCTTTGCTTTTTGTTTTGTTACTGTTTTTTTAACTTGTTTTTTGATAACGATATTCTTTGGTTTTTCCCACCTGTAAATAGCCATGGTCAGTCCGGGTAAACTGAAAGACATCACATGAGACTTATAGTCCCACGGTTCTTCTTCAATTGACACGACCTCATGTAGATGTCTGTTCCGACCCCAGTATTTTGGTTTGTCCGAATGATCAATCAGCTTCCAGGCTCCCGGGTCATCTACACCAATTTTATATTCAGGGCGATCGACCGGTGTCATATTTAGTATCACCAATGTTTTATCATCCGGGTTGGTCCCCATGCGTTCATACACCAAAATACTTTGCTGATAATCATCTACGCGCACCCATGCAAAACCTTCAGGTTTCGTGCAGAGCTCGTGTAAAGATTTTTCGCTTTGATAAAGATGATTCATGGCTTTGGTCCACGCCCTGATACCAGCATGCGATTCAAAATCAAGATTTCCCCATTCTAATTGCGAAGCAAAGTTCCATTCATTGCGCTGACCAAATTCACCGCCCATAAATAGCAACTTTGCACCTGGATGTGTAAACATGTAACCAAGCATAAGACGCAAGTTTGAAAACTGATCCTGATCCAGTCCGGGCATGCGACTTAACAAAGTGCCTTTCCCATGCACGACTTCATCATGCGAAAATGGAAGCATATAGTTTTCAGAATACTGATAGATCAGACTAAAGGTGATTTGATTATGGTGGTATCGGCGATTGATTGGATCCAATTTGAAATAGCTAAGCGTATCATGCATCCAACCCATCATCCACTTCATTCCAAATCCCAAACCTCCATTGTATGTAGGATGGGACACTAAAGGAAAATCTGTTGACTCTTCAGCTATGGTGATGATGTCCGGGTGGTAACGATAGACCGTTTCATTCATTTGCTTCAGAAAATCTATGGCCTCCAGATATTCTCTTCCACCGTGCTGATTGGGCTCCCATTCCCCTTCTTTCCTTGAATAGTCAAGGTAGACCATGGAGGCTACAGCATCTACACGTAATCCATCTGCATGAAATTCATCCAGCCAAAACAAAGCATTACTGATGAGAAATGATTTGACTTCATTTCGTCCATAATTAAATATCAAACTCTCCCAATCCTGGTGATATCCTTTTCGCGTATCCGGATGCTCATAGACATGACTGCCATCAAAATAACCAAGTCCATGTCCATCCGTGGGGAAGTGTGAAGGCACCCAATCCAGAATAACCCCAATGTCATGTTGGTGTAATTGATCTACTAAATATTTGAAATCATCCGGTGTGCCAAATCGACTCGTGGGTGCAAAGAACCCTGTAATCTGATAACCCCATGAAGGATCATAGGGATGCTCCATGACAGGCATGAATTCTACGTGCGTAAAGCCAAGGTTGTTCAGATAGTCCGGAAGGACATCAGCCAATTCCCGATAGGTCAAAGGCTTTCCATCCTGATGTCTTCGCCAGGAGGCAAGATGCATTTCATAGGTGGATATAGGAGCACCCAGTTTATTTCGATCCTTGCGCTTCTGCATCCATTGATCATCTTTCCATTTGTGTTGATCTTTCCAGACAATGGAGGCCGTCATCGGTGGATGCTCATGCAATCGACCATAAGGATCGGCTTTTATGCCTTTCCATCCTGAATGTGATTCAATGGCATACTTGTATAAAGTGCCCGGCGTTAGATTTGGAATAAATCCTTCCCACACACCGGAGCTATCCCATCGGGGGTACAGCGCATGGGAACCGGCAAGCCATTGATTAAAATTACCAATCACCGAGACACGTTTAGCGGCCGGTGCATAGACTGCAAACGCCACTCCTTTGACACCGTCAATTTCTGTTAGATGCGATCCTAGCTTTTGGTAAAGCCGACAGTGATTCCCTCCTTGAAAAAGAGTGATATCATAGGATGTCAGAATGGTGGTTGGTTGTGTGTTGTTCATTGTGTGTAAAATAAGAATCTTTCGTAGTAATCTTTGCCTTAGAATGAATTGTTGATTTTTACTTCTCTCAATCCCACAAGGAAGGGCAAATGGGAGTTCCACTAATTTTCACCGCAGAGATATTTAGATATTTAAATTTATTTCTCGCAAAGGCAAAGAACCGCAAAGTTGATCCCTTCCTTCTCACGTAAAAAAATATCACGCAGAATCGCAGTGATAAATTTCCCTTTTTATGAAGTTTCCTAATGGTAATTCACACTTTTTTAATTTTTCACCACTCACCACTCACCACTCACCACTCACCACTCACCACTCACCACCCATCACTCCTCACTCATACCTTCTTCCTCCTCCTTCGCAGCTGTAATACCATGCATCTCACACCAGGCACATTCCCCACATCCTCTGGAAAATTCCTTGTTTTGAATTTTTTGATAAGTCTCTGTAATCTGATTGGTGACAAAATCCCTGTCTTCAGGTGAGATATTAAATTTCTTTTCCTCAAACAATCCATCCTTTTTCGGCTCCAGCCCCTGGATATAGCCATGATCCATAAATGTTTTAAATTTTGGATCTTGTTGTAGCATCAGATCATAGAAAACCATTTGGCGCCAGTAGTCACCACCATTGGGATAGTTTTCGTTTGGCGGGTAAGTCTTCTTTCTTAAATTCTCCGCCTTGCCGGATTTATAGTCATACACAATAATAGTATCCTTGGTTTTGTCCAGTCGATCAATAAATCCGGAGACGGGAACACCACCAATATGTATATCCCGTATACGATATTCTGTCAGATATTGGATGTCCGCTGACCAGGTGGAATGGTAATGATCGTAGTATTTATCCAGGACCATTTTACCATAGGTCATCAGGTCCATGTATTCCTTATCAGTAAATCGGTGTTTATGTCGCTCCATATAATATTCATAGATACGGAGGAGATAATCTTTACCAACGGACTCATCTTTTTCTTCAAATCGCTTTCTAAACAAAAGTTGCAGCGCTTCGTGTAGTCCGCTGCCAAATAGCATAAAAGATGATTGTGTGGAGGGCACTTGCAGTATCTTCTCATAGTAAAACCGGACCTGACATTCGAGATATACATTCAGCGCGGAGACATTCATTACATAGTTTTTGATGCGATCGTTTATTTCGACATCATCCAATTGCAGATCAAATGTTTGCTCCCCGGACAAGAGCGCCAGGAGATATTCTGCTTGTAAGTTTTCATCTACTTCAGGTTTTATCAACGCGACATCCGTATCACCTTGTTGAATTTCCGTAAGATATAAGCTGGGGATCAGGTCTTTTCCATCGTCTTTTTTCCTGGGGTAGGAGAGGGTCAGATCGTGCTTAGCCCTGGTCATACCCACATACAATAGTCGTCTTCGATCCTGATCATTGATATCCCCTTCCGATGATACGGTAAATTCATCCATGTCCTGACGTACCAGGTTATCAGGCAATTTAAATGTTTGGTTATAGGGCTTCTTTTTTTCCCATTCGTTTTCAGTCATGTTTTTGATGATGACTTTTTCATATTCCAATCCTTTGGCACTATGGAGGGTGGATAAGAATATTCCTTTTGGGGGTGGGGCCAGAGATTGTACAGGGAGGAGAATACCATACGTCTTCATCAAATCGATGATCTCCAGCAAGTCCGGAATACGGAAAGTAGTTTTTCCGGCACCCTGCATATCTGCAAAAGTGAAAAAGGTCTTAATCGCATAGAGATGCGAAAACTTTTCCGGCTGCCTGAGAATCCATGGCATAATCCCAAACTGGTTGACCACCCATTCCAAAAATCCTGTCAGTGTCCTCGAGTGGTAAGCCGTAATACTTTCTGACAGCAATTTTGCTGTTTTATCCATCCAAGTGCTGTCTTTGAGTTTGAGCTGATGCACTATCTCAGGATCACTAATCCACATGTACAAGGAGGAATGATCGTTTCTGTCTCTTGCTGTATAGGAAAGTATAAGCCGTTGCAGATCATAGGGCCTCGGATCGAGATAGGCGAGATGCAATACTCTGTAAAGCAAAGCATCATCATTGCCTGCACCTTCACTTAAATTGCTGATACAGGTTATGATGTCCAGCAAATGATTGATGAGCATGTGATGCAGCGCATCGTTCGTTTTGGCGATTTGAAATGGAATGCCGGCTCCTTTCAAGGCCATGCCCAGTTCGCGACCATGCTCATGCTTATTATAAAGAACTGCAAAGGAGCCTGCAGTCTTTTCTTCATGCCAGTGTTTTAATTGGTTAAATATATCAGCATTTTCATAGGTAAATGACGGATATGCTTTTATGTGCACCGGGTGATGATTTGTGGCATGCGTTCCGGAAGCCCGTAATTTTTTTGATTGGTTAAATAATTTTTGAATTACAGAATTCGAAACCGGATTCATGATCGTTCGTGCGGTATCCAGGATTAGCTGTGAACTTCGATAGTTCTCCTCCAGCAGAATGATTTCAGGTGAATATTTCTCCTGAAACTCCATGAGATTTTTAATGTTCGCTCCCTGAAAACGAAAGATGGCCTGATCATCATCTCCTACGACAAATACATTTGGTCGATCGATCCATTCATGGTCAATGATTTTCTGAAGAATCCCCATTTGAATGCCATTGGTATCCTGAAACTCATCCACCAGTACATATAAAAAGCGTTCCTGATAATTAGCCAGCAGGTCAGCATCTTTTTCAAAGGCCTCATTCACCCAAAGCAGCATGTCTTCAAAATCATATTTTCCCTCAGTTTCCATGAGGGCATTGTAGTGATCATATTCATTGACTGCTGCCGTTAACGCTTCCATTGGATCAAGCACCTTCTTCTTAAAATCAGGTTTTAGCTGCCCCTTCTCGTAATATCCTTTGCGAGTGTTTTTATATCTGTATTCATCCCCTGACTCAATGTTCGAAATGTAGTCTGCAATTTGCTGATGCATGTATTCAGGATTCCAGTTTTCTTTCTTCATCGTCATGAAGAGATCATTGAGTTTTTTCCACTCATAATACGTCTGACCCTTAAAGCGCTTGAGCGGATGATCATCTCCAAATCCATCAATCAGATTTTTAAGAATATTAAATCGATCGATTTCTGAAATTGGTTCCAATTCTCGCGCTTTTTGAAAAGCACCTGGATTTTCCTGTATGACCAGATTACAGAAACTATGGAATGTGCTGACCTGAAGTCCATAAGCTTCCGGCCCGATATAGTCTATGAGTCGATGTCGCATTTCGGAAGCCGCTGCATCGGTATATGTCAAACAAAGAATATTATTCGGAGAAGAATCTGTTTGTTTTAGAATATTCCCAATTCTAAGGGAGAGTATTTCTGTCTTTCCGGTGCCGGGTCCGGCGATCACCATGACCGGTCCTTCAATGGTATCTACCGCAATACGTTGATTGGTATTTAGTTTGGCTATTTTTTCGTCAAAAGTCATGAGCATTTGGTGATGGGGTGATTTAGTGAGTTAGTGATGGGTCATTTAGTGATGGGTGATAAGTGATGGGGTGATTATGTTTAAAGGGTTAAGAAGGTTAAAGGGGTATTAAAATACTATGTTTCAGCAGGTTAAAAGTCTCATGTCTTTTTTCGTAATTCTCTCGATCGATCGTAATTTTTAATTTGCCCCATGCCCCATGCCCCATGCCCCATGCCCCGTGCCCTAAGCTCCCCGCCCTTCGCTACTCTCTCCACTTTGATAACTTAGTCCAAGGAGGCTTATGAGTAAAAACAGCGAAGTACCAACAGTGACATCCAGGGGATGCTCTACCATCATTGATAATATTTGCATGATAAATATAATGGGTATCCAGGGGGGACTCCAGAACATCTTAAAAGTCATTGGATAGATCAGGATAAAAATAAAAATGGTAAGCCCAAAAAGACCAAAGAGGGTAAACACATTAATGAATTGATTATGCGGTCGTTCAAAAGAGTCGCGATTAAAGTTTGTTTTATAATAATCCTTTAAAGCACTGCGGAAATGACCGGTCCCGGTTCCAAAAAACGGGTGTTGATTTCCAACTTCTATACCGGCGCGCCATGATTGCCAGCGTTCAGCATCAGAATAATTTTCACCATCTCCCAAATTGAATTGCTTTAAATCATACAGGGAGTAATTGATTTTTTGATTAAATGTGGGAATCGTATGGTAGGCGATAAATGGGAAAAGTATGATCATCAGGACAATCCCTGCCCGAAGCCAGACTTTCATGCGTTTCAGATAAAAAAATACAAGTAATAAAAGTCCTGCATAGCCAACTGCAATGCCGGTGCGCACGGAAAGAATATGAAGGAAGTAAAAAAAATAGAGGCCCAGCAGACCATACACCCATCGTTCCCAGGCATATTTTATACTCATTTTTTCCAGTGCAAACGAAATACTAAGGATCATACAAATAGCGATAATGACGCTATAGCGAATATGACCGGTAGGGGTCGGAAGCGATCCTCCAAAGCCAAGGCTCGTATTGAATAAATAATAATTCTGAAAATAGGCCACCTGAACCCAAATGGAACTCCAAAACGTCATGAGGATCATACTGACAACAACCAGCATATATTCCTTCCGTGAGAAAGGCTTTAGGAAGGCAAAGGCCATCGGAATGATCAGAAAGACAATTTTCATATGTGTCAGGCTCCACCATTCTGAAATATTTCCGGCATACATAACACTCCCCAGATAAAGCAGGAAGAAAAGGGTGAAGCTCCATAGGTAAGGCTTCTCCCGGATACTGCTCCTGATAGCCTTAGGGGTGAGTAACCACTTGATTTTCAAGGGTTCAATTTGAATATCAGTGACCGCGAAGAAGACCAGTGCAACTGCCGAAATAGACAGTAAAGCCACCGACCAAAGTAAGGCGATGGCCATCGCGATACATAGAAAAACCGCAATTGGCTGGCGAATGGACATGGGGCGAAAGTTAGGCATTAAGTTTGGGTAAGCACAGTTCGTTACTTTTGTGTCATTGGATGGAATTCCTTGTTATGAAACGAGCACGGGTCTCCATCCTTGTTTGAAACATTAGGTTGTAAAGTTTAAGGTCAGGCAGAATAACGAACTGACCCTTATCACATCATATAAAGTATGGATCCATTAGAGCAATTAAAGGCAATAATTTCAGAAATTGAACAAGCCACGACAAATGATGCTGCAGCGCTTGAGGCTTTTCGCATCAGATTTCTGGGCAGCAAAAATATTTTAAAACCGCTTTCCGCTTTAATCCGGGAGGTGCCAAATGAGCAAAAACGCGAATTCGGGCTTTTAGTGAATGAGGCCAAACAAAAAGCAGAGGATGTTTTCCAGAAGGAACAAAATCGTTTGCAAAGCGGTAACTCGAAGACTACAGAAACGCCTGATTTAAGTCTTCCTGAATTAGCGCTTCCTGTAGGGAGCCGGCATCCGGTAAGTCTGGTGATGGAGGAAATCATCGATGTGTTTTCCAGAATGGGATTTGAAGTGGCGGAAGATCGCGAGATAGAAGATGACTGGCATAATTTTACCGCCATGAATACACCTGTAGATCACCCGGCCAGAGATATGCAGGATACGTATTATGTTGCCTCCCCTCCGGGATGGTTATTAAGAACACATACGTCGTCCGTGCAGGCCAGAGTGATGACAACGCGTAAGCCACCCATTAGGATTATTGCTCCTGGACGTGTCTATCGTAACGAAACTGTTTCTGCCAGATCACACTGTCAGTTTCATCAGGTGGAAGTATTATACATTGATGAAAATGTTTCTTTCGCCGATATGAAGCAAACGCTGCATCAATTTGCTCAGGCCATGTATGGAAAGGATGTGGTCACGCGATTGCGTCCATCCTATTTTCCATTTACGGAACCGTCCGCAGAGATGGATGTGTATTATGGTCTGGCAGATGAACATGCCCATAGAATCACAAAAGGCACCGGGTGGCTCGAAATTATGGGCTGTGGAATGGTAGATCCTGCTGTACTCGAAACCTGTGGAATTGATTCCACAAAATATTCCGGCTTTGCCTGCGGTATGGGGATCGAACGACAAGCCATGATTAAGTATCGAATCAATGATATCCGATTGTTGTTCGAAAACGATGTAAGATTTTTAAAGCAGTTTGCTTCTGTAGTTTAGCAGTAGCGTAGTAATCCATTAAATCAATCAGCACTTCATGAAGGTAGGTCTTCCAAAAGGTACACGCGATTTTTTGCCCATTGAATTGGCGAAACGCAAGTGGATGTTTGGCATCATCGAGGAGGTTTTTAAAACCTATGCCTATGTACCTATTGAAACCCCGGTGATGGAAAACCTAAGTACACTGACCGGTAAATATGGGGAGGAAGGGGATCGTTTGTTGTTCAAGGTTTTAAATAACGGCGACTACCTCAGCAAATCGGATGATCAGGCGTATCAATCAAAAGATAGCAATTCATTTACCACCTCCATTTCTAAAAGGGGTATGCGCTATGATCTCACGGTCCCATTTGCGCGATATGTGGTCATGCATCGAAATGATATTTCCTTGCCATTCAAACGGTATCAGATTCAACCGGTTTGGCGCGCAGATCGTCCGCAGAAGGGACGTTATCAGGAGTTTTATCAATGTGATGTGGATGTTGTAGGCAGTAAATCTTTGTCCTATGAGGCTGAACTGATTCAAATCTATGATGATGTATTTGCCAGACTGAATATTCCTGTCATCATTCGACTCAATCACCGTCAGCTCCTTTCAGGAATAGCAGGTATTGCAGGGATTGGCGACCAGTGGCTTGAGATGACGATGGCGATCGACAAGCTTGACAAAATAGGGGAAGAAGGCGTTCGAAAGGAATTGACTGAACGTGGAATTGCTGAGAAAGCACAGGATAAGATTTTTGATTTTTTGGCGCAAAAGGATTTAGCCTCTTTTCGTTCGTTGATATTGAATGATCCGCAAGTGTTGGCAAGTCTGGGAGAGGTTGAAAAAGTGTTTGCATATTTAGAAAATCTGAATCTCAAAAACCAACTACAATTTGACATTACGCTTGCTCGCGGACTGGGTTATTATACAGGTTGCATTTTCGAAGTGACCGCAGTTGATGCGGAAATGGGAAGCCTTGGAGGCGGTGGTCGATATGATAACCTGACAGGTGTTTTTGGCTGGCCGGATGTGCCGGGAGTAGGTATTTCATTTGGCGCTGAGCGCATATATGATGTCCTTGAAGCCAAAGGCCTGTTTCCGGCTGACTTGCAAAATGGACCTAAAGTTTTAGTAGCGGCGTTTGATGAGGTATCACACCTCTACGCTTTTAAATGCGTTTCCAAAATCAGGGAAGCCGGTATAGCTGCAGATCTCTATCCTGATCCGGGAAAGTTAAAAAAGCAGTTTAAGTATGCTACCGATCTGGGCTGTGCCTACATTGCCATCGTCGGAGATGAAGAGATGCAAAACAATACCCTAAATCTTAAAGATCTGACCAGCGGTGAACAAGATTCGCTAACCATCGAAGAGATCATTCAGCGGCTCAAGTAAGATTCTCATCTTAATTTCCTGCGTAAACAAAAACTTTACTCCACTGTCGGCCTCCCGATGTATGCACCGTGGCAACATATATCCCCGGTATAAGTGAAGATAAAGCATATTGACCTGACTGGCTGATATCCCAATGGTCAATTCGCTTTCCATCCATGCTGAACAAAGACAAGGTGCCATACAAATCCCTGGACCAGATAATAGCAGACTGATTGATCAGGATGCCTTTTTGATGGGGTAGCTTGGTGTCCACTACCTCCTCTTCATCAATAGCCAGAGAACTTTCTGCTTCATAAGCACCGATATCATGCTCAGGACCTTGTGGGCGAGTGATCCCTTCTATGTCTTCACTAACGCCAAATGATGAGGCAGCACTTCCGCTATTAAGCGCCTGCGCATCATTCTTGAGGTGAAAATCGCCTGTTCCTGGTGAAATAAAAATATCCCCCAACGGATCTGCCAACATACTATTTGCATCATAACCAAATGCCTGCCACTCCGCAAGCGTCATTGACTGACCATCACCATCATTACTTAATGCGTTGACGACAATGTTATAATCTGAATCAAATCCTGGCACTGCATCCGCATCCAGTGCAATGCTTCCACGCCAGGGATGCTGGTTGATTAATATGTTATTAAAAACCTGAGCACCGGATGACCCATTTACCGCCAAAATGCACCATCTGGCATCGGAAGCATTGATGATCGTATTGTGCACGATGATCCCATTATAGGAGGGTTCTGCTCCATCTTGTTGGAATAAAGCAATACCGGTAGCATGATTTTGATAAAGCAGATTATTGTAAATGAATGCCCCCTGGACACCATCGAGATTGATGGCAGCTCCTCCTGCTAAACCATTTTCATAAATGATATTCCCATAGATCTGCGGATCGGTGCTGATGCCATCCCCACCCTGGCTCCCATCCGCATTGATTTGAATACCTCCGCGATTGTTGTGGTGACATATATTGTATCGGAGAATTGATCGATCACTGCTGTTGGAAACATAAATCCCATGTTCATCAATCGAGTTTAAGCACTCATTATACTCAATCAGGATATCATCAGTAAAGCCTGTAAAGATTCCCCGCTCGAAGTTGTTGTCACAATATGTGTTACGGACAATACAAAAATGGGCATTCACCAAACGAATTCCATTCCTTGGCTGATCAATGACCCTGAATCCATTCACTTCAATATAATCTGCATTTTCAATATTGATCCCATCTGTGGTGACCGGATTGTCAGTATCGATGACACAATTACTGGCGGATGCAATGAAAACGATTGGATCAACCGCTGTTCCGGTTGTTCGCAGATCAAATCCGATGTAGTTTCCATCCGCTACCCAAACGGAATCTCCTGCTGTCACCTGGTCGGCAGCATATTGAAGTGTTTGCCAGGCTTCAGCCCAGGA
Organism: Bacteroidota bacterium; assembly: GCA_024642665.1. Classification (GTDB taxonomy): domain Bacteria; phylum Bacteroidota; class Bacteroidia; order Chitinophagales; family Saprospiraceae; genus Opimibacter. The sequence continues at coordinate 61,405 of JAHEAR010000004.1, read as the reverse complement.
ATTGCCGGAATTGCTATTATTACCTGCAGGCGATACAAACCTGGTGGCGGCGGAAACCGGCAAAGAAATCAATATAATGCAACAACAGTAAATGATTACTGGTAGAAAAGGGAAGGAGGATTTCATAGGCGTCCGATATTGAAGGTTCAAATCGGGTGTGAGCATTTCAAATATACGAAAATCTGAAACAAGCGAACATACATTCAGGCCGAGGATTTAAATGAGATGTTCATGGATTGGTCACTTAAAAATACGCGAAGGATAGCCCTTGTATTTTCTTTGATGGAATGGCACAAAAAAAAATCAGCGCGATGAAGCGCTGATCTTCTTGATACGAATTTGGATATTGATAGTAGTGGATATCAAGTACCCAATTCCAAAGATATACTACAGATTGAATAATTGTGCATCTCAGGAAATATTTTTTTACAGGACCTCGAAATGGTCACCTGTTTTTACATGCCCTTCACGAAGTACGATTGCCCCCCAACCGGCTTTTTCATAGAAAGCGTTGAGTGCTCCTTTGCCAAGATTTTCATCCATTTGTTTGCATGGTGAACAGTAGCATGTTACTTCTAAAAGGACTTCTTTGCCAAGCGAAATTTTCTTGCCAATCATGTTTTCGTTCGGCAAGGTATCCAGACAAATATTGCGACGGGAAGCGGCGTGCGCATTGCCTTGAAACCCAACAGCAGCAGCTACTTCAGCAAGTGCGATACTTGAGATGAGCGTTACCGTTCGCTTTGACATCGGTTTGAAATGATGGTCTCCTTCGATACCTGTTTTTAGTATATTTATTTCATCGACCGACAAGGTTGATTCTTTTTTTTTAGGTCTTATGACAATTGATTGTATGATTCCCATGGATCTAAAATTCTAAACTATACCCGTTTCCTTTGATCAGATAATCGGCAATAATTCTTCTTGCGCGGATGGTATTCATAGCCGGATATTGACTAAATCTTTTTATTCCTTTGAGCATAATAATGAGCTCGTCACCGGTCGCAAAGGCCATTAACGCATCAGAAGCAATTTTCTGAATTTTGGCCTGACTCTCACAAATTGTGAGTTGCGTAATCGCTTTTACCACGTCTTGAGGATATTCAATTTGGGAGGAACTGAGTTTTTCTGCACGCAATAATTGGGATTCCGAAATGAAACATTCGATGCCAATATCTGCGATATGCATGACGATCTCCTGCTCTTCCCGGAGATCATGCTTGCCATCCATTTGGTATTTAACTGCGGCTCCAGCCACTAAAAGCATACTCTTTTTGAAATGTTGAATCGCCTGATGTTCTGCTGACCAGGGTGTATCCTCCTCAATCTTTGAAGGCATGGTCATCAATTCTTTTTGTACAGCCCACGCAGGATTTACAAGATCCAACTCGCCCTTGATGGCCTTCTGAATGATTCGGTCAACGAGTAACAGCCGATTAATTTCATTGGTACCTTCATAAATTCTGTTGATGCGTGCATCACGATAGGCTCTGGCCGGCGGATATTCTTCGGAGTAACCGTTGCCGCCATAAATCTGGACGGTTTCATCGATGACAAAATCAAGGTATTCAGATCCGGCCACTTTAATGATCGCACACTCAGAAGCAAATTCTTTGGCTGCCCCAAGCATGGCCATCTCATAAGAGCTTCCGCCTGCAATCAGACTGTCCTTATGTTTTCCCATCATATCAGATAATCTGTAGATGGCCGATTCTATGGAAAAGATTTTAGCCCCCATCTCCCCAAGTTTGTGCTTGATAGCTCCAAAACTTGAAATTGGTTTGCCAAATTGGTGTCGTTCATTCGCATACTTCACCGCGATCTCCAAACTATGTTTTGATCCACCCATAGCCATGGATCCTAATTTGAATCTGCCAATATTGAGGGTATTAAATGCAATCAAATGCCCTTTGCCAATTTCACCGAGTATATTTTCTACCGGAATAGCCATTTTTTCAAAAAACACCTGTCGGGTAGAAGATCCTTTGATACCCATTTTTCTTTCTTCCGGTCCCAGCGTGAGTCCTTCGGTGGAAGCATCCACAATAAATCCGGTAAACTGCTCTCCATTGATCTTAGCGAAAACTGTAAATACATCGGCAAATCCTGCATTCGTAATCCACATTTTCTGTCCGTTCAGAATATAGTTTTTACCATCCGCCGATAGGTCTGCCCGAGTTTTTGCTGCAAGCGCATCTGATCCGGAACCAGGTTCCGTCAGGCAATAAGCTGCCTGCATTTCACCGGAACAGAGTTTAGGTAGATATTTTTTCTTTTGCTCGGCAGTGCCATAGTACAATAAAGGCAGCATTCCGATACCAATGTGCGCTGCAAAAGTTGTATCAAATGATCCGCCAGCTTTTCCCAATTCATCAGCAATCAGTGTATTGGCATTCGTATCTAAGGTTTGTCCTCCAAATTCTTCAGGAATGTGAGCACCCAACAAACCAAGTTCACCCGACTGTTCCATGAGTTCAACCTGATTTTCCAGAAGATGTGCTTTTTCTCTGATTTTGTTGACAAAATCCTTACACATCTTCCGAATCATTTTATGTTCTTCAGAGAATTCCTCAGGAATAAATACTTCGCTGGCCGGCGTATCCCTGATGATAAATTCACCTCCTCTTAATGCGCTTGAATTTGCCATGATATTTTGCGTTTATTATTTCCTGTATTCGACGATTGCGTTAAATCAAATCAAATTACTAAGCATAACGAAGGGTGCATTTTATAGATTGCAGCAAATTGCTGAATAAGCCATAATTGCTTTACTTTTTGACCGGGATGGTGATATTGATCTGATACGAAGCAGAAGGATTTTTTTTGACGGAGGTATCCAATTTTTTCGTGGGTGTAATCTGATACTGGAACTGAACTCCCTGAGCAGGAATCTGGTTTATGTCCACTTTTTTAATAGCGGATTTTGTGCTTACGGATCCACTACCGGGTAATCTGAAATGGATATGAAGTTTCCTGCTGTATTTCGATTTTATTTTCCCGTGTTCTGGTACTTTAAAAGGGAGGTTACGCACAATTCTGAGCGCTTCTTCATCACAACCATGTCCAATACCTGAAATCACATGCGCTTCAATCACTTTTCCTTTGAAATCAACGGTATATTGAACGGATACCCGACCTTCAATCTTTTTCTCCAGTGCTTCTTTTGGATAGCGAAGATCTTTTTTGACATGGGCATCTAAGGCTGTTCGCCCACCCTCAAAATAGGGGGACTTGATAAAGTCTTTGTCCTTCCTTGTTTTCTTCATAAATGGATAAACAAATCCGGAGCAAGATCGGTTGCAGGATTTACTGCATAACTGGTGAAGTCCGTATGCCCATTCTCCCTTAACACTTCTTCGTCGATGAAAAATTCACCGGTGACTTCTCCCGGAGGTAATGAAAGAATTTGTTCTGCAGCATCCGCGACAATAGTCGGCCATCTGGATTGTTGGATTAGCGCATCACCCCCCAGAAGATTTTGAATGGCAGCAGTTGCAATCGTCGTCCGTGGCCACAATCCATTTACACCAATAGGGTAGGGCTTCAATTCCTGTGCAAGCCCTTTGATCACCATGCTCATACCATATTTACTGATGGTATATGCCGTAAAGTGATCAAACCATTTAGCATCGAGGTCAATCGGTGGACATAAACTTAAGATATGACCATGTGCGGATTCTTTGAGAAATGGAATGCAAGCCTGAGACATTAAAAATGAACCACGGACATTAATTTGATGCATAAGGTCGAAACGCTTAGCAGGAGTATGTTCTATGCCAGCCAGATAGATTGCACTGGCGTTGTTGACCAAAATATCAATGCCTCCAAAATGGTCTACCGTATCTTTTACCACCTGCGTGATCTGCTCTTCCTTTCGGAGATCAAGCACCAGTGGAAGTGCATTTCCGCCAAGTGCATTAATCTCTTCCGCAGCCTGATATATAGTTCCTGGTAGATTTGGGTGAGGTTCGGTGGTTTTGGAGGCAATAACCACATTAGCACCGAAAGTTGCTAATTTCCTGGCAATAGCAAGACCTATACCTCGGCTTCCTCCGGTGATAATCGCTGTCTTGTTTTTAAGAATATGTGACATTTGGCTGATACCAGCGTTGGGTGTCGGTACAAAACAAATATAACGAATTTCGGTGGGTTGATGATAACATCATGTCATTGATATGCGTGATCCACTGAATACATTTCGCCATGTATTCATTCATTTCATGAGCAATATTCCTTTGTTTGTCCAATGAATCAATCCGTTAATAGATACTGATGAAATCACATCGAATTGAAATCAGTTTGGCAAAGTGCTTCTCATTGTTGTGTAAATAAAATTTTAGCCAAAGTGATGGTGCATATCCATAATTGAAAGTAATATTTTACGTCTGTCGTGTGCACCACACTCCTCGGGGAATAATATCGAAGGTTAGGCGATAAGCCAACAGACTCCAATGTATTCTTATTTAATTTGGTTTTAAATCAAATGCATCTGATATGAAATCCACCTTGCTGGTTATTGTTCCAAAGAATTGCTATACCAAAATAGTTTTGTGTTTTTTGCTTTCATGGTACGGTATATCATCATGTCTGGCATATAACGTTGCAGGGGTGGTAATGGATGATGAAAGTCTCCCGGTCGATGTAGCCACGGTGAGTTTATTTTTATTACCGGATTCAATTTTTGTTAAAGCAGAGTTCACAGATAATGAAGGGAAATTTGAGTTTTTAAATATACCGTCCGGTGAATATTATTTGAACGTTTCATTTCTGGGTTTCAAGCCCTATAGCACAGAGCCATTTACTATTATTGAAGGAGATCCGATGTCCCATCTGCCTGAAATCATTCTTCGTCCGGATGATTTGCAACTATCAGAAGTCACCGTCGTTGCGCAGAAACCATTTATTGAACGGCGGGCTGATCGCATGATCATTAATGTTGAAAATAGTATTCTGGCCTCCGGGTCAAATGCTCTCGAGGTATTGGAAAGAGCACCGGGTATCGTGGTCAGTGCAACAGATGCGATTTCTATTCGAGGTAGAGCCGGCGTCATCTTTATGATCGATGGGAAAGTAACACCTATGTCCGGGCCGGAACTGGCCAACTATCTTCGGTCTCTTCCTGCCGGAAGTATTGATCGAATTGAAATCATCACCAACCCTTCGGCCAAATATGATGCTGCAGGCAATGCCGGTATCATTGATGTACGATTAAAGAAGGATTCCAGCATGGGTACGAATGGAACGGTTCTCGCAAACTACCGACAAGGGGTGTATGGAAACGGCGGCATTGGACTGTCGATGAACCATAGAACAAAGAAGGTCAATTTCTATGGAGGGTATAATTATAATCTGGGGGAACGATTCAATGATCTGCGATTATATCGCGCCTTTTTTGAGGATAACAAATCCATTGGTGCCTATGATCAAAAAAATTATCTGGTATCACCATATCAATACCATTCACTTCGTTTTGGTGTGGATTACAATCTTTCGCCAAATACCATCGTCGGTGTTCTGGCCAATGGAAGTATATCCAACGGCCATCCTGATGGCGAAAACCATAGTTTAGTGGAAAACGAAATGCAGGAAGTAGTTTCGTCTTTTACCACAAATAGCCGGAGTAACGAAAGCCGACCATCTTACTCCTTAAACGCAAATATAAAACACACCTTCCCGAAAGGAAAACAGGAGCTGACTGTAGATCTGGACATGGCCAGGTACGAAAATGCGACCGGACAGGAATTCATCACCCGGTATTATAATTTAGACGGTGAAGAATATCTTCCATATTATTTATTGCTTGGGGATCTCAATGCCATCCTGGATATTCGATCAGTGAAGGCTGATTATATCTATCCTGTAGCTGAGTATATTCGTTTTGAAGCGGGCATTAAATCCAGTTTCGTGCAAGCGGATAGTGATCTGAAATTTGTCAATGCGAGTGATGTCAATCAACCGGTGATTGATAGTTCGATCAGCAATCATTTTTTATATGATGAATTGATAAATGCAGCCTACTTGAATTTTTCACAGAACTGGACAAAGTTTAGTATCCAATCCGGCTTGCGTGTGGAGCAAACCGTAGCAGATGGCACACAACTCATTAATGGAATATCCTTCAACCGTAATTATACCAATCTATTTCCGAGTATTTTCCTGAATTATTCCTTTTCGGATAATTATGCGATGGGTGTCAATATGAGCCGTCGTCTGGATCGTCCATCCTATCAGCAAATGAATCCGTTCAAGTATTATCTTGATCCCAGCACCTATCGGGAAGGTAATCCTTATCTCAATCCACAGTTTACGTGGTCTTTTGAATGGAATCATACCTTGTTTCAACGATTTACGGCGACAGTAGCTTTTTCAAGAACCACTGACAATATCACACAGGTCATTGGCCCTGTGGAGGGGGAGGACCGCATCACCGTGCAGACAGACAAGAATCTCAATGAAGTGGATTACTTCTCCTTGTTATTGAATGCTCCGATTTCAATTGGAAAGTGGTGGAGCAGTATTAATTCATTTTCCTGTTACTACGGAAACTATAAAGGAAATTACGCAGATACTGAATTGAATAATGGAAACGTAGTGTATGATTTTAATACAAATAATTCATTTGTATTAGGAAATGACTGGTCGGCCGAGCTTAATTTCTCTTATCACTCCCGGGAACAATATGCTTTTATGAATCTTGATCCAAGATGGGGGCTGAGTGCCGGAATTCAAAAACAGTTGTTTGAAAAGCAGGCTACGGTGAAACTGACTTTTACAGATATCTTTTGGACAAATCTACCCGCAGCGGTTATTACCTATACGAACTATGTTGAAACTTTTGATGTGTACCGGGATACGCGTTTGGCTACGCTATCTTATACACATCGATTTGGCAATGCACAGGTAGCTCCTTCCAGGAGAAGAGCAGGAGGCGCCACAGAAGAAAAACAGCGGGCTGCGGCCGGTGGTCAGGGGTAGCCACTTGAGATTTCATGATGAGGCTGTACCTTGTGCTTTCAAATGGATTGGGATTCAACAATAAAGGGATATATCTCTTATCTCACGTTAGAGAAAGGACTTTCTGCGCATAGTATAGAAGCCTATGCCCGCGATGTGAAAGGTATGGGACGATTTATGTTTGAGGAGATGAAAATCAGCTCTCCGGCAGAAGTTGTTTTACTTCATCTGCAAAAATATATTCACCTGCTCAATGAGGTGGAGATTAGTTCCAGGTCGCAGGCAAGAATGCTATCCGGGATGCGTTCATTTTTTCAGTATTTGATATTGGAAGGTCTGCTCACGAATGATCCGACCGGCTTGATTGAAGGACCGAAAACAGAACAGTATCTGCCGGAAGTTCTCAGCTATGATGAAATTCGTGAGATGATTGATGGAATCGATCGAAGTCATCCACAGGGCACAAGAAATGTTGCTATACTGGAGACCTTGTATGCATGTGGCCTGCGGGTTTCCGAATTGACGGGATTGCGTATCAGTCATATCAGTGCAGAACATGAGTTTGTGAGGGTCTTAGGAAAAAACAATAAAGAGCGGTTGATTCCAATTGGAGAAGAGGCATTGCGTCAGATTGATTTGTACCTGGAAGGGGATCGAAACCGGATGATGAATATCGATAAGAGTGCCAGAGATATTCTTTTTCTCAATCGACGCGGGAAACAACTTTCCCGCGTGATGGTGTTCAATATTATTAAAGATGCTGCCCGGAATGCCGGAATCACTAAGATAATTTCACCACACAGTTTCAGGCATTCTTTTGCTACCCATTTAGTGGAGGGTGGTGCCGATCTTCGGGCTGTTCAGGAAATGTTAGGGCATGCATCCATAACCACTACCGAAATTTATACCCATTTGAATGCCGAGTATCTGCGAGAGACGATCAATTCATTTCACCCCCTCAATCGAGGATTCAAATAGGCAGAGAGCTTAGGGCATTCTCCTACGCCAAGGCTTCGGCGAACAAAATAAACATATTACCTCATCACCAATCATCACCCGATATAACCATCATAAACTATTAAACAAACAAACACTTAACCTCCTAACCTTTTTAGCCGTCTTTGATCGTGCTCCGTCGCTGACACCTTCGACCAGAGCCTATGGCGTCGGACGAAGCTTTGGCGCAAGAGACAGTAGCCATAGCGTAGGCGATGCACCCTTAACTTTTCATCCCAAAGAACGCCAGCGATTTGAATCTAAACGCTCTTAACCATATGTGCCTTAAGCGCATAGTGCTCAACTCACTCAACATATGAATCATATGAGATATTCTAATAACCATGTTTCCTGCTAATACTAATATATTTGCAGGATGTTGTTAAATCGCCTCTTTTCGGGCTTGCTCTATATCACCCTTGTGCTCGTTTTTACCGGCTGTGCGTCTCCACGGGCACCAACCGGAGGGGATAAAGATGAGTTGCCACCGGTCCTTTTAGAGGAAGAGTCTACTCCCAATCAGCAAGTAAACTTTAAAGAAAGGGAGATCCTGCTCACGTTTGACGAATGGTTTACGCTGAAAGATGTCATTTCACAGCTGGTGATTTCGCCATTGATGCCCAAACAACCAACTGTAAAACAAAAAGGGAAGTCGATACTTATTGCTTTGCCGGATAGCCTTAAAGAAGAAACTACCTATACCATCAACTTTGGCAGATCTATTGCAGATCTGAATGAGGGAAATGTGTTGGAGAATTTCTCTTTTGTTTTTTCCACCGGTCCGGTTTTGGATTCGGTATACATTTCCGGGCGGGTCATGGATTCAAAATCATTAAAACCTATGTCAGATGTCTTAGTGATGTTGCATTCGATACAGGAGGATAGTGCGGTTTACAAAATCAAGCCTGAATATATTTCCAGATCAAATAAAGAAGGCCGATGGAATTTTTCTAATATCAGATCCGATGCATTTCAGGTGGTGGCACTGATAGATGACAATCTTAATTTTCTATATGATTTACAAACCGAATATTTTGGTTGGTACGACTCAACCCTGTTGACAAATATTCCCAAAATCATTGTACCGGATATAATGATGTTTCCTAAGGAAAGCAGGAAAGCCATCAGAGATGTTATTCATGATACGCCGGGTTGGATCAAAGTGATGGTGGATGGACCAAAACCTCTGCAAAAACCATCGATCTTGCCACCCATTGATAATGCAGTTACGGCCTGGACCGGAGACACTATTCATTTTTGGTATCCACCTGAAATCAATTATCAGGGGAGTGTTGTACTGGCAGATGATACCGTAAAAATTTTACTGCCAAAGATTTCAAAAACTGAGATACATGATTTTAGTATTACAAACCTGACCGGAAAGTTGCCCCCCTATGGTGTTGCCAAATTGTATCTCCCGGTGCCGGTTACCCTGATTGACACTTCCGGAATAAGTCTGATGGTCGATTCTATGCAGCAGCTTCCGTTTACCATTCACAAAGACGATGAGGATGGTAGACTACTGTTGGTTAAAGCACCCTGGAAATTGAATTCTAATCATCTGCTCACCATATCACCGGGAGCGTTTCAAAATGCTATGGGGCATGTAAATGATACAATCAGAATTTCCATTCAGGTAGCAGATTCAGATGCTTTTGGTGATTATACAATAAAAGTTAATGGATTGGATTCCAATTTGACGTATCTGCTAACATTAAGATCCGGGGACAAAGAGATTATCAACAATAGTATACATCAAAAAGCTGATACCGTATTTGAACTTAATCGCCTGATGCCGGGAAAGTATCAGGTCGAAATCGTGGAAGACCTAAATCGCAATGGATTCTGGGATACAGGAAACTATGATCTCCGTCGACAAGCGGAAAGGAAGATGATCTATGAACTGGAAAGTCTCAGAGCCGCCTGGGAGGTAGAATCCGTGATCACCTGGCAGAAATAATAATTTGGTTAAGAATTAGTGAACAGACAAACGAGTGATGGAGATAAAGTATAAGAGGTGTATTTTGTGGACAGCAGGTAAAAAATGACACCATTATGAAATTGTGGACGGATAGTTTGGTCAAATATTATGGACGACGAAAAGTGGTTGATGAAGTTTCACTGGAGGTTACGCAAGGTGAAATAGTAGGATTGCTGGGCCCTAATGGTGCCGGAAAGACGACCTCCTTTTACATAACGGTGGGTTTTATTAAACCTACGGATGGGCATGTATATTTAGATGATCGGGAGATTACCCAATTGCCAATGTATAGAAGAGCCCGACTAGGTGTAGGGTATCTTCCTCAGGAACCATCAGTCTTTCGCAAATTAACTGTAGCTAATAATATCAAGGCTGTGCTTGAACTTACTGCGCTCAGTCGTGCCCAGCAGAGAGAAAAACTGGAAAGTCTAATTGCAGAATTCAGACTCGAAACAGTCAGAAATAATATTGGTGACAGTTTGTCCGGGGGCGAACGCCGGCGAACAGAAATCGCCCGTGCGCTGGCCACAGATCCAAAATTTATTCTTCTGGATGAGCCTTTTGCCGGAATCGATCCAATTGCTGTGGAAGATATACAGTCGATTGTCGCGGAATTAAAAAACAGGAATATTGGCATTCTCATTACCGATCATAATGTGCGCGAGACGCTTTCAATAACAGACAGAGCTTACCTGATGTTTGAAGGTAAAATATTAAAAGCAGGCACTGCTGAAGAATTGGCAGGAGATGAAATGGTGCGTAAAGTTTACCTCGGCCAGCAGTTTGAATTGAAAAAGAAATTGATTTGATGATGCGTGGGTGGTTGTTGATTTCTATGATCCTGTTGCTGGTGTCCTGTACATCAAGGCGCGTTCAGCCCAGTAGGGAGAGCCGACGGGCCATTGATACCATTTATAAGAATAATGTCATGTTGGTACAGCCGGCGATTGACTCTATGTGCACCCATGTATATGATTCCATTTACGCAGTAGCGGTAGATTCTATTTTACATGAACGACAGGCAGAAATGAACGCACTCATCAAATGATCAGACTTATTATACATATCATTTGTCTTGCAGGCTGCCTTGCTTTATCATCCTGTGGGAAAGAAGTTGCTCAGGAAGAACTGATACAGAGTGCCGTTGAAATTAAATTAGGACAGTATCGAACAAATCAGCTGAATGAATGCAAGGAAAATGCGTATCGAAACGCTGAAGATTATGTCGATTCTTTGCTGGTGGCGATTTCACTCGAAACAAAATTAGATACCATTCCCAAAGCCAGTAAACCTGACCGACCACCAAAACCCTTGTTTAAAAATAAACCCGATAGCATTAAGGTGGACCGCATTTATAAAAAGGAGGAATAATTATTCAAATCGTTCATAGGATTTTATGGGCAGAAGAGCAGAAAGACCAATGATTAATTGTAATTCGCAATTTATTAATTTTCCTTCCGCCTTTCTGCCTTTCCACCTAAAGTCTATTCGTAATTCCCTTAAACCTTAAACCTTAAACCTTTCACACATCACTTCTCCGTGTATTTCTCATACTGCAACACTTTGTCAATGTATTTATGAAATTGATCATTCATTTTTCCAACACGCCAGAAGGGGAAATTTTTACCGGATAGTTTCAGGAATATAATATTGAGTCCGCCTCTTGAAAAATTATTTGGAAAAGGACCGGGTATTTGGCGAATGCTCCGATTGTAAACCACCAATGCATCAATTTTGCTATCTGTGGTCCGTTCAAAATATAGATAGAAAAGTGGTTTTTCGCTGAGATCCGCTACCGCTATTTCTTGTTCTTCCAGATTGTAATAGTGGGCCGTATTTAAATCTTTGGCATCATAATCATACATATAGCCAACCGTGCAGAAATCAAAATTATTTTTGAAGGCAAACATATAATCTGCAAACAAAGAATCTCGTTCTTCTATTGCCTCGTTTAGTTGTTTTTCCAGACGATCCTTTTTAGCAGGATCAGTGGATCGGCTGACCATGGCAGTTAAGGTATCAATTTTAGGTTTGTTCGTGGGAATTCTAATAATAAGGGTTCCTTTGCGGAGTTCTTTGATACAAGTCTCCGGTTCTATGCTCTGAGCAGCTATTGAATTGGAAGAAAAAATAAACAGGCTATAAAGCCCCAATTGAACTAATAGCCTGAAAGTGGAGGAAGTTGATCTAAAAAAAGAACTACAATACCTGAAATCGTTCATAGAATTATATTTTCGCAACGCGATAAAAATACAACGACATTATGCATGAAAGGGTAGATATTGAAGCACTAAGTCAGGAGATATACAATGAAAGTGCTTTCGTAGACAAAATCATTGAGGCCAGCGGACGCGTGATTGTTGGACAATCGTATATGGTGAGCCGACTGCTGCTGGGTCTTTTAGCGGATGGGCATGTACTGCTTGAAGGCTTGCCTGGATTGGCTAAAACTCTCGCAATCAAGACCTTGTCCTCATGCGTGGATGGCAGTTTCAGCCGAATCCAGTTTACGCCGGACCTCTTACCGGCTGATATCATAGGGACGATGATTTATAACCCCGCCAGTAGTCAGTTTTCTGTTAAGCGAGGACCCATTTTTGCTCAGTTTATTCTGGCAGATGAGATCAACCGGGCGCCGGCCAAGGTGCAAAGTGCCCTTTTGGAAGCGATGCAGGAAAGACAAGTCACGATTGGAGGAGAAACACATAAGTTGAAAGAGCCATTTCTGGTGCTGGCGACGCAAAATCCGATCGAACAGGAAGGCACCTATAATCTTCCGGAAGCCCAGGTAGACCGATTTATGTTTAAAGTAAAAATTGGCTATCCGGATAAACAGGAAGAACGCCTGATCATGCAGCGCAGCCTTTCCGGTGAAACTAAATTAGATTTAAAACCGGTGGTGCATACGGATGATATCCTGAAAGCCAGAAATATCGTCAGACGGGTTTATGTTGATGAGAAAATTGAAAATTATATTCTCGATATAGTTTTTGCAACACGTGAACCCGAAAATTCATCACTTCCTGAATTGAAGCCTTTGATTTCTTACGGAGCTTCTCCGAGAGCCAGTATTAATTTATTAATCGCTTCAAAAGCAATGGCCTTTATGAAAAGGCGCGCTTATGTCATTCCTGAAGATGTCCGACAAGTATGTCCTGATATTTTAAGACATCGAATTGGATTAAGCTATGAAGCAGAAGCTGAAAATATCAGTCAGGAAGATATCATTACCTCCATCCTGAATAGTATTGAGGTACCATAGATCCAACGACTCATGATAAAACTTATTTCTTTTTTGTTCCTATGTCTTTTCTTTCAATCCATCCATGCCCAGGGAGGTGTCGATGATTGGATGACTGAACAATTAGGAGAAGTCACCTGGCTTAAAACCTATGAAGGGGCTTTAGCCGATTATCATCCTGTAACAATTATACTCGCCTCTGATCAAAAAGAGATGGCAGGGTATCTCATCCATAAAGGTGACCCACAGAAACATAGATTGTTGGGCGAATGGAGTGACAACAGATTATTTCAACTACAGGAACGCGATGATCATGGTCGGCTAACCGGCTATTTAACAGGAAAAATAAAAGATGATCAGCTCGATCTGAAATGGATCTCTGTAAATCAGGACAGATTGTTTGAAATACATGCCACGACAGAAAAATTAGTAAAGATCAATAAGCAAGCTCCGGTGGCTGAGTGGATTGTGATTTCTTCAGTTCCTTCGATGGCGATTTCTGTTCAAAAGATAGGGAATGGAAGAGTCGCCGGATTCGTTATTAATGATCAGAGTTTTATGCGCTTTGAAGGCGCTTGTATGGATGGATCATGTTCCATTTGGAAAGCTTCCTGTAGGGATGCTAGTGGAAAAGAGGTCAATTTGCAAATGCTACAAAAATCACCTCTGGTGTATAAAGCCACCTTCGGAGATCAATCGTATACAGCCAATGTAGCCTACTCCTCCCCGCTGGAACTACGATTAAAAGATCATTCTGCCGGTTTCATTGATTTGATTTATCCAAAACTGGAAAGTAGTGTCTATAACAATTGGATTGATTCTTTCTGGATATCAGATACCAGAAGATTGGCCGAAGCAGGTATGTTAGATGGTGCACCTAGACTTGCCTATCGATCCTCCGGTTGGGTAGAGCTCGTCGATGAGACAGATGATTATGTAAGTGGCATGGTGACTTTTCTGAATCCTACCGGTAGTCATCGGGAAGCCTTCATGCTATTGAAAAAAGAAGGTCAGATAATAAATCCGAAAGATCTTTTAAATGCTCCGGAAGATTTTTCCAAAGGGGCTGAGATGGCTCTGGCTTCAGCCGATCAGGCGTATGACAAAGTATTTTACGCCTGGTTGGAAAATGTAGGCTATTCCGTATTGATCCCTACCGGCAAAGGTCTCGTGATGGCCACAGAGTTCAATACTATTTATGGTGATGAACTACGATTGCTATCAAAGTCGGAAAGCAAATCACTGATTAGGAAAAAGTACTGGAAGTATTTTGGATGGTAGTCTGATTGAACAAACTGAAAATTGAATCGTGGATACAACAGCCTTACTGAAGCGCGTTAGAAAAGTAGAAATCAAGACCCGAAGCTTGAGCAGTCATATCTTTTCCGGGGAGTATCACTCTGCGTTTAAAGGAAGAGGTATGTCATTTAGTGAAGTGCGATCGTATCAATACGGTGATGAAGTTCGGGATATTGACTGGAATGTCACTGCACGAACCGGCGAGCCCCACATTAAAGTCTTTGAGGAGGAACGCGAGCTCACCATCATGTTGTTGGTGGACATCAGCAAATCTGTTAGGTTTGGTACAAAAGATTTGTGGAAAGACGAATGGATGGCGGAGATTTCAGCAGTCCTTGGTTTTTCAGCGCTGCAAAATAATGACAAGGTTGGGCTCATCTTATTCACTGATCAGATTGAGATGTATATACCACCCAAAAAGGGTCGTCAGCATCTGCTTCGAATCATACGGGAGTTACTTTTTTATAAACCGTCTGGCACGAAAACTGATATCAATGTTCCGCTGGAATATCTGATGAATGTCATTAAAAAGAAATGCATAGCTTTTGTATTCAGTGATTTTATCACACCATCTTATGAACTTGCCTTAAAATTAGCTGCCAAAAGACATGATATCATCGGGATGCATGTATATGATCCGGCAGAGTCAATTTTGCCAACGGTTGGACTGATTCGTTTAAGAGATCCGGAAACGGGGCACATTAAATTAATTGACGCGAATGAATCTGCAGTCCGCGAAGCCTTTCAACAGAATTATGAAAAAAGATTAAGTGCGTTCAAAGAAATGTTTCGACGCGCCAAATGCGATACCATGTCGTTGGCCATTGAGCAATCGTATATTCAGGAGCTGCATAAGTTTTTTAAACGAAGAGCCTCTGCATGAAAAGTTTTCTGCTGACAATTGTTTGTTTATTTCCCTTTGCTTGTATTGGACAAGCGAAACTTTCCGTCGATCGATCGGAGATTATGATTGGCGATCAGATCAGTGCTACTATCATGCTGGACCTATCAAATAATATGGAGCTGATCAACACTGAAACAGTATGGCCGGATTCCATTGAAGCCATAGAGTTAGTATCAGGGCCTGAGTGGGAAAAATCAAACCCATCAGCAACAACTGCCAGGTGGAAAGTAGCTTTTTTTGATACCGGTTGGATCAGAATTCCTCGACTGCTTTTAGTGTTTCAAAAAGAAGGACAATTAGATTCTCTTTATACCAATGATGTGCCCATTAAGGTGCTACCCGTCATACCTGATTCGATGGGGCTTGAGGCAATAAAAGGAATTTATGTGCAGCCATTTAATCCGGGGTATTATAAAAAGTATATTCCACATGTCCTTATCGTTTTACTGCTTCTGACCGGATTGTATTTCTGGTTGCGACAGCGAAAATCAAAACATGTCGATGCGCCACCATCACCTCCGCCACCACTTCCCGAAGAATGGGCATTAGCTGCGTTGAATGCGCTGGCAGAAAAAAAATTATGGCAGGGTGGGGAAGTAAAAGAACATTACACAGAATTGACAGGGATTCTCAGAGAGTATCTGGAAAGACGTTATGGTATTCATGCATTGGAACAAACTTCCGATGAAATTATTGGTCAACTTAAAAAGAGAAATCTCAGTCAGGATTTGTTGACAGATACTGAACAACTCCTTTCAGTAGCCGATCTGATTAAGTTTGCCAAAGCAGATCCCGGTATGAATATTCATGTCGATACGATTAAGCGCGTGCATAGTTTTGTCGAGGAGACCACTCCTATATTCCGACTGGACGATACAGACACCAGTAAAGCCATTTCGAATGCAGCTATGGAATAATATAATTCTGCAAGCGCCATGGTGGTTGCTATGCCTTGGATTGATTCCGCTGACGATATTTTGGCGACGCTGGAAACGGCAGGAATCCGGTTCGGTGGTGATTGATATGCCATTTGATCAGGTAGCAATTCCAACGACCTGGAGAACGGTTGTTTTCTCCTGGCTCGAACCCCTTTTCTGGCTTGCTGTTGCCTTATTAATCATTGCCATGGCCAGACCACAGTCTGAGCATGCAGAAGAATCAGTAAAAGGAGAGGGCATTGATATTTTTCTCGTGATGGACTTATCTTCCTCGATGCTGGCACGTGACTTTGAGCCGGACAGATTATCGGTCAGTAAGCAGGTGGCCATTGATTTTGTTTCCCATAGAACGTATGATCGAATCGGTCTTGCCGTGTTTGCAGGAGAAAGCTACACCCAATGCCCATTAACGAATGATCATGAGGTATTGAAGGAATACCTTAACGGACTGGCCTGTGGTGCTGTGGAAGATGGGACAGCTATTGGCATGGGTCTGGCTGCTGCTGTCAATCGCCTTCAGGATAGTGAAGCGAAAAGTAAGGTAGTGGTCCTGCTAACAGATGGTGTTAATAATGCAGGGTATATCCGACCGGCGACCGCTGCCGGTATTGCGAAAGAATTTGGAATCAAAGTGTATACAATAGGGGTTGGAAGTTACGGGCAGGCGTTATCACCGGTGCGCAGACGAGTGACGGGGGAGTATATGTTTGGGGTCACAAATGTAGAAATAGATGAAGATCTGCTGAAAGACATCGCTAAAGAGACAGGAGGAAAATACTATCGCGCTGCTTCTGCAGAGGCATTGAAGCAAGTGTACGATGAAATCGATCAGTTAGAAAAAACGGAAGTTGAAATAACCGTCTATAAGCGTTATGTGGAGCTATATTATTGGCCCTTACTGGCAGGAGTCGCATTGTTATTATTTATTTTTCTTTTGCGATCCACTTTTCTAAGGGCACTTCCTTATTAGTAGTGAGAAATAAAAAAGGGGCAGTAACTGCCCCTTTTTTATTATTGTTGTTTGATAAGCTTTATCACTTCCATTGCCCTTTCATTTTCAGGGTCAAGCGCCAGTATTTTTTGGTAGTACTCAATCGCTTTCTTATTGTCTTCATGTTGGACCCAATACACGCCCAGGTAATCATAAGCTTCGATCAGGTTTTTAGTGATTCTGGGATCATTGTCAGGATTTTCAGCTGAAAACTCAATATACTTTTCATAGGGTATCATAGAGCGGTACTGCTTTACTTCAGTTGAATCTGCAATATCTAATTGAAGCCCGATTTTTGCACGCATCATCCAGCCTTGTGCATATTCCGGACTTGCTTCCAGGATTTTGATAAACACAGAATCTGCCTTCACATCTTCATCCTCATAATAATATGCCAATCCCAGATAATAATTATCAGTAATGGAAAGTGGTTTATCATCCCCTTTGAGATGATAGAACTTAATACTCTTTGCATAATCTTTTTGATCGTAGTAGGTCTTGGCAAACATGCCGATGATTTCCTGTGCGCGTTCAGGGACTAATTCAAGATACTTCTTGTAGATATGCCATGCCTCATCCAGGTTGTTGAGATGGAAAGCCGCCTTTCCCCAATAGTCATAATCAGAAGGAAAGGTAGTACGGTCTTTCTTCTTGCTGATTTCATCAAAGAGTTTTTTACTATTGTCATAAGACTGTTGCCACATTTCTTTTTCTGCATAGGACCAGGCTAACCAGCGATAGACGGTGTACTGATCAGGATTGGAATGGATGAGTGCCTCTCCCTTTGAAATGGCGCTATCATAGTCCTTTGCCTGAAAAGTCAGGAATTTGATCAGTCGCACTTTTGCCCCGACATCATCCCCCGCCAATGAACTATATTTCTCCAGCAGAGGAGTAACTTTTCCATATTGATTGTCTCTGATGTAGATTTCTATCAGATCCTTGTATGGAAGCGCATCATTGGGAGATAGTTCTATTGCTTTTTCTAATTGGTCAATAGCCAGATCATCCTGCTTAGCAGCAGACCATATTCTTCCCATACTGATATAGGCGGAGGTGGTGGTAGGATCTTTTGAAACGGCAGTTTCAAAAGCAGTCATGGCTTCGCCATTATTCCCAACCAACAAATAAGCTTCTCCAAGGAGTGCCCAATATCTGGCCACTTTTGGATTCATGTCTCTTGCCTGAGATAGAAAATAAATAGCTTTATCCCCATTAGGATTTTTGCTTCGCAGATATCCTTCCCCAATCAAGGCAATTATTTTGTCATCCTTTTTGCCCAGTCGTGAGGCTGAGAGAAAGTATTCTTCAGATTCTTCAATCTTTTTCTGATCAAGCAATAACTTGCCTAACCCCACCTTGCATTCTGCACAAGTGGAATTAATATCCAATCCTTTATTGTAAGCCTTTTCTGCTGCACTATAATCTTCTCCACGATAATATACCTCTCCGATATAGTAATAGATCGTGCTGTTTTTTGGATCATTTTTAGCAATGGCCGTGAAGGTATTCATTGCAGCATTGTAATTCTCATTTTCCAATTGCTTAATACCTGCCTCCATGGAAGGAACCTGCGTCCGCACGATGGTAGCGCAGGAAAGGAATGCAAAGGCGAAAATTAACTTTTTCATGTTAGTAAGATTTGTTCATTAGGAATGTAAAAATGCAACATCGATTTGATCTATTCTGTTCATTTTATAACTTTTATGTCGTTTGTATAGTTTATTTCAATGCTTCGCAAGGTTTGATACTTCGGAAGTAATCCGGCCTTCAGTACTATTTTCTGTCCGATCTCAGCACAAAGGAATGTTGCAAAGCCTAACCCCACATCATTTTTCCCTGTTTTGCTGATGAAGTAAAGATCACGGGTAAACGGGTATTTTCTATCCTGCAGATTGTACTGATAGGGCTTCACAAAACCAGCTTGTATCGAATCCAATGGCCTGGAGATACCTAACAGATTGATCTGCGCCAAGACTTCCCTGGTATAGGCCATATCGCTGTCACTGATATCACTGTAATCTATAATACCGATGGCATTGTCATGGGTATCCACATAGGCAAGCACCTCTTGTTTTGAGTTGAGCGCATAAAAGTGAGCCGGTAATGTCTCTTGTGCGATGCGTCTCAAGACCTCATTGGTGATGCCTGATTTAACATTTTCGATAACAAACAATTCATCATCTTTCGGTTGACCAAGCATACCAATCATTTGTTCGTAAGTGTAGTTGGTATCCGGGACAGTTTTATTGACAACAAATGCAATCGCACTAGTCGCAAATGCATAGTGTCTTGGGATGGATTGCAGCGAATGCAGATAATCCAACTCTTTGGTAGTCAACATCCGATTGGCCACTATCGCATCAATGGTATCATCAATAAATGCCTTGAACATATCATGTTCGTTAGTATATCGGATGTCTATGTGCGCATACTGATATTGGCGTTCAAAGATTTCTTCTTCCTGTTCCACTAAGTCTTTGATGGATACATCTGCCCAGACATTCAGTCGACCGATCGTCGGACCTTCCATGTCTTCTACTTTTTTCACACACCCAAGCGTGATTAAAATCAGAAAAAAGAATATATGTGCAGTCAGCTGTTTCATGATGATCTGATCATTGCATTGTTACAAGGATGACGCAAAATCATTCCTGCTTTCGTTAAGCCACTGTTAAGTGTACTGTTAATGATTGATTAAGAGTGGCCTCTTTGAATGAAAAGGCCTGATGCCCTCAGCAGGATATCAGACCTTAAATAGTATCGATTGTTAATTTTAATTTTTCTTAATGGCCCGGTACACTCGCCATGCGCCATAGACGACAAACAAGATGTACAGAATCTCTCCCCAGGGTGAATAGGGGACGATTTTGTTGATGAACATAAAAATCCCCAGTACAATATAAGTGAGTCCTAATGCTACCAGAAAGAACCTTTTGATCTTGTCCGGATCCATTTTTATTGAAGGACAAACTTGATCGGCAAAGTAAAGGTTACCGGTACTGCTCTACCATTATGTTTCCCCGGTTTCCATCGCGGCATGCCATTTACAACACGCAGTGCTTCTTCATTGCAACCTCCGCCAATGCCACGGACAACTTTCGCATCCTGAATATCTCCGTTCTTTGATACGACAAACTGCAGAATCACCTGACCGGAGATACCATTTTCTCTGGCAATGGCCGGATACTTTATTTTGTCATAAATGTATTTGTACATCGCTTCCTGTCCGTCCGGAAAAGTAGGCATCTGTTCGACATATGCAAAAGGCTTTTCTTCAACGGGTTCTTCGAGTACAGGTGGTCCGGGTGGATTATCCGGTTCTGCAAGTGACGCATCAATACCCCCTTCTTCTCCTTTCTTCGTTACCGTCGCAATCTCCTTGTCAACCAATTCCTCGATGGTTGGTGGTGGTGGCTCTTCTTCAATCACCTCTTCATCCTTTTTCACCACGGGAGGAACAAACTTAATCTGGTCCTTGATTGGCGGTGGATCTATTTTTGGCGGTGGCGGTGGTGGTGGCTTCAAAGGATCGATTGGGGGTGGTTCGGCAAGCGTCACTTCCCTCATTTCAAACTTATTCTCCTTTTCAGGCAAAAGCCCTTTCACCAGGCGAATAATATGTGGTGTGCTTACCGCCAGCAGAAAGAACAACATACCCACTAACATAGCGCGAGACATATGTTTGTCGTACAGTTTTCTTAACTGGAAAGCTCCGTAGTCCTTGTTGCGACCACTGAAAACGATGTCATCCATCGTATTTTTTGTCCAGTTTTCATTTGCCATAGCTGTCTGTATTTACAATTCAATATAATGATGCAAAAAACACCACAAATGCATAAATATTATTCTCGACTCTGTCCGGTCATCAAGGCGATCAGCGAATCAATAGGGTCATTGGGCTCCATGATGGCATATCGCTTGACATCGGAGATGGTCATTTCATCCAGCACATCCACAATGTTTTTGACACTGGATGAAGGAAGAGGCTTTATCATTACAAAAAGCAATTCAGGATCTCCCCATTGAGCACCTACTTCACTTTGACGTCGCTGAATGAATTTGCGCAAGCCTCTAGGGCTATAGTCCAGGCTATCAATTTCCAATTCGGTATCTGGATCAATCGCATCCGGGGACACATACGCATAGAGCTTATTATTGGCACCAAGCATCAACGTAGCCGTTTTGGACATTTTGATAGGTGGTTCCTCTTTTTCATCCTTTTTATCCTCTTTGGCCGGTTTATTGACCTCCATGGTTTTTGGCTTATTCATCGTGGTAGCCAGCATAAAAAAGGTAATCAGCAGGAAGCCCAGATCCACCATGGCTGTTAAATCAACCCGTGTGGACATTTTCTTCCCCCGTACTTTTTTGGGTCCTTTTTTATGACCGCCTCCTCCGGCGACATTCATTTCTGCCATGATACTCTATTTTCCTTTGGTGGATATATTCTATTCCTGTGCCGTCCTGGCTGAAGTGATCAGATTGAATTTATTGACTTTGCGATTTTGCAACGCATTGATCAATTTATCAAAATATCTGTACTCGGTTGTTTTGTCCCCTTTGATCGCAATACGGAGGTCATTATTTTCCTGTCTGGAAAATAAAATAAGATCTTCTACCTGATGATTTCCTCCTGTCGTATCGATGTTGAGACCGGGTTGCTGGAACTTCGCCCTTGCATCGGGATCCATCCCCAGAAATTGAGGTAAGTTGCGAATATCTACTCCCCAGGTTTCCAGCAGGCGGAAGGTTTCTCTTTCCTCTTCGGTAAACGATAGGTTATAGGTGGAGGACAATCTGTCCAGTAATTTCATTCGGGTAAACTGATCATCCAAACCAAAAAACAATCTTCCATCCGGAGAAATCTGAAACATCATGATATTCGATTCCGGAATGGGAATCTGTGCCGTGGACGACGGTATATCAATCTGAACAGCCTCCTGAGGTCTGAATTTAGTGGTGAGGATGAAGAAGGTCAGCAATAGAAAAGCCACATCACACATCGCGGTCATGTCAACTGCTGTACTCTTCCTTGGTATTTTAACCTTTGGCATAAGTTGTAATTAATAAACGGTGAGCGATGAATTAATGTTTTGCAGCAAAACTTTGTGCAATACTAAATCCAGCCTCATCAATGCCGTAAGTCATACCATCAATCTTAGTAGTATAGACATTGTAAAAGATAATCGCAAGTGCAGAAGTTCCAATCCCCAGAGCCGTGTTGATCAAGGCCTCTGAGATACCTGTGGACAACGCTACCGCATCCGGTGCTCCTGCAGTCGCAATCGCTGAGAAGGCGCGAATCATACCCAATACAGTTCCAAACAATCCTAACAGGGTAGCAACAGAAGCGAACGTAGCCAGGATCACGAGATTTTTTTCCAGCATCGGGAGCTCCAATGAAGTAGACTCTTCGATTTCTTTTTGAATGGCAAGCATTTTCTGCTCCTTGTCCATGCCGGTGGCAGTGGCCATTTCTGTGTATTTCTTTAATCCTTCATGGATGACATTACCCACAGAACCTTTTTGCTTGTCGCATTCTTTCATTGCACTGTTGAGATCATTACTATCAAGATATCCTTTGATCTTTCTCACAAACAATGGAATTGAACCTTTACCACTCGCAACACTAAGTGATATAGCGCGCTCAATGGAGACAGAGATTACAATGATCATACTGGCCATCAGGATAGGCACCATTAAACCACCTTTATACATCATCCCAAGATAATTTCCCGGAAGCGGATGTCCTTCAGGATTACCGTCTTCAAAGTTGATCGGATTACCAAGAATGTACAGGTAAATTAAAACACCAATACCTATAGCCACAGGGATCAGTATTGAAGCAAACAATCTGCTGAAAGTTCCGGTTGAGTTAGAATTCTCAGATTTAACTTTTGGATTACTCATAAAGTAGGCTGATTTAATGTTATTAGTTTATACAGTTCGCTGAAAATAGCATGCAAACCTTCATTATTGATGAAAGCAGCGAGACAAAAATATTTTTATTTTTTGATTACGACTCCTCAAATAATTAAATTTTGGCCGATAGAATTACCTCAGAATTAATATAATGCGAATTCAGAGTTGATATGGTACAATTGTGCCACGTATTTTTCTCTGAAAACCAAAGTACTAGGGAATAATAGCAAGGATAATTTGAAAAACAGGCCTTCCCTGATTCTTTTGATGTTTTGACAAATATTTTACGAGAACAGGTCATTTGAACTAAAAATTGCTCCAAGGGCTAATATTGCCATGAGAATCATTAATTCAACCCGGATTGATGTGCTTACCGCCCCCCGGATTTTAATGGAAGCCCCTGTTGCAAATCCAAAAATGTCCATTAAATAACGGAACCGATAAGGGATATGTCTATTTTTGTTGTGGTATCAAGGGATACTCATTACGCTTGCAGTATAATTAATGGTGTCTTTTTACATTTTCTTTGATTTTTATAAATAACTATGGGATCAAAATGCGTTTACCTACAGACACGATAATCGATCAGAGACTATGTTTCGTTTTGAACATCCTGAATTTTTTTGGTTAGCGGCTCTTCCAATCATTTTGGCAGGGTTATTTCTGCTGAGAAAATATATGACCGGTGCGGATTGGCTGGTCTGGGGAAGCTCGATCTCAAATCAACGTGCACAGACAGAAAAGAAGCCTGGGCCCGGATGGCTTTGGTTAGGGTTGATCACTTCCCTATGTCTGGTTTTTGCGGCAGCTAATCCACAATGGGGATACAGAGCTATTTCCGTAGAAAGCAAATCAGCTGATATCTACATCGTCATGGATATTTCCAATAGCATGTTTGCTGAAGATATTGCTCCAAGTCGCCTGGAACGTGCCAGACGAATGGCTTTGGATTTATCTACCGCCTTCAGAACTGACAGAGTAGGACTGATTCTATTTGCCGGTAATGCCTATATGCAAAGTCCATTGACCACCGACTGGCATGCGATTCAATTATTTCTCAATGCCGCCAACCCGAATCAGGCCGGCACACAGGGCACTGCCATCGGTGAAGCGATCCGGCTTGCCTCAAAGAATAAATCGGAAGAAGATAAAGGTCAGGGTGCTTTGATAGTCCTTACGGATGGAGAGGATCATGATCAGGACGCTCCGGAAGCCATAAAAGATGCGGCCCAAAATGGTTGGGCAACGTATATCATTGGATTTGGAACCAGCACAGGGGCGATGATACCCATTTCCATTGCAGGGAGAAAAGATGTAAAACGCGATCAAAACGGGCAACCTGTTCATACTTCTTTAAACAAACCATTGATGCAGGAATTAGCTCAGACCGGTAGTGGCAAATATTATGATGCGGAGGAAGGCTCGACCATTATTGATGATTTGAAAGTGGAGTTAGCCGGCCTTGAGCGAAGCCAGTTGGAAAAACGTTCCTTTTCCGAACACAAAAGTTACTTTCAATGGTTTTTATTACCGGCTTTGCTATTGATTTTTGCACTCGTAAGTTTGAATTATAAATATGATGTCATCTGATGAAGCATAAGGATAAAAAACATATACTGCTTTTTATGGTCCTTTGTTTGGCTGAAATAGTTTCTGCCCAGGCAGATTATCCCTGGTTGCGAATGGGGGATGAATTGTACAAAAAACATCTTTACACAGATGCAGAAACTTCATATCGAAAGGCCGTTGAAGAAAAAGAAGCACCAGGCACCTCTTATAATCTCGGCAATACGATTTATAATCAGAATCGAATTCCTGAATCCATACAATATTATCAGGAGGCCATTGAATCTGCTGATGAGCCTGCATTGAAATCCAGTGCATGGTATAATCTTGGCAATGCGCATTTTCAAAATAAGGAATTTAAAGAAAGTGTTCAGGCCTACCGCGAATCACTTAAACTCTCACCCGATGATGTCGATGCTAAAAAGAATCTGATGTTAGCCATGCAACAATTCCAGCAACAGCAACAGCAGCAGCAACAGCAAAATCAGGAAAACAGCGATCATCAGGAGCAACAACAGGATCAGCAACAGCAACAACAAGACCAGCAGCAAGACAACCAAGGCCAACAACAAAACCAATCGCAACAGGAACAATCAGCGGAGGAGAAAGCAGAAGAACAGGAACAAACAGCAGAAGAAATAAGCCAGGAAGAAGCCAAAGAAATATTGAAGGCGATAGAAAGAGAAGATCAACGGGTACAGGAAAAAGTTAAAAAGGCATCAGCGAAATCTACACCAAGAGAGAAAGATTGGTAGAGGAGACGTGCGACTTTTCGACAAGCGACGCGCGACACTTCGGCAAAGGGCGCAGAGCAACGGGTAGAGAGCATACTATTTTTCATAACCATTATAACCAACATAACCTTCATAAACATTTAAACAGAATCACGCATTATATAAATCACTCAATCACAAAATGATAAAATATTTTCTAGTCTTTAAATTGGTTCTGATTACCATGATCGCATATGGTCAGCCGGCCATCAGCGTAGAAGTCAGTGCAGATACGATTGAAACAGGGAAAACGGTAGAGATTAAATACACGATTCAGAATGGGAATGGCAAGTTCAGCATGCCTGTGTTAGATAGCCTCCCGGTAGTCAGTGGACCGAACTCCTCATCAAGTTTTATGTATCAGAATGGTGAGCAAAGTTATAGTCAGTCATATTCTTTTGTTCTGTTGGGTCTTGAAGATGGTACCTTGCGCGTACCGGAAGCATCCTATGTCACCGAAGAGGAAATTATATTCATTGAACCTGTAGAAATTGTTGTTGGAAAAGCAATGGGACAGTCTGCTGCTACATCAGAAAATACGGAGAGTAAATTATCAAAATCAAAGCGTGAGAAAAGAGTCTTTTAACTATTTGCGATGGGTCATGCCCGTGCTGTTCCTGTTATTTTTGGGAGCACAAATGCATGCGCAGGACCCCGTATTTGTAGCAAAAACTTCCGGAACCAAAGTCGCGCAGCACAGTGTATTAAGTATTCAGTTTGAATTGAAGAATGCTTCGAGCAGCCAATTTCAGCCACCATTCTTTAAGGATTTTCGGGTGGTGGGCGGCCCTTCCACCAGCTCAAGTACGATGATTGTCAATGGAGTAGTCAGTCAGAGTCAATCCTGGACGTATTCAATTTTAGCCACAAAACAGGGTAAGCAAACGATTGATGGCGCAAAAGTGATTGTCAACGGCAAGCCCTTAAAAGCAAATCCGGTAGTAATCGAAGTGGTGGCACCGGCGGATCTTGCAAGCCAGAGTTCGGCGACAGATACAAAGGATCCGGTTTTTCTGCGGGCCGAATTAAATGATTCTGTTTATTATCCCGGTCAGCAAATTATAATGAACTATAAACTTTTATTCAAAGAGAATGTGCAGACGGTCAATCCAATCGCTGAAGATGATTATACTGATTTTTTTGTGCAGCCATTTTCCAATTTGAATCCGCTTGCTGAGTACGAAACCATTAATGGTCAGCAGTATACCTCGAGAGTCATTAAATCAATAGCATTGTACGCCCATCAGTCAGGAATCTATGAGTTAGATCCATTGATTTTAAGTGCTGGTATCAATTCGCCATTTGAGACTGATCGTGGTTTTTTTGGTATGAGAAGAATGCAAAATATTCAGGTAGCTTCTTCACCGGTAACAATCCATGTCGAGTCATTACCTACAGATGCCCCTGATTCATTTTCCGGGGCAGTGGGTCAGTACCAAATGCGTGTTTCACAAGGACGGTCACAGATATCCACCAATGATGCGTTTACGTTTCAATTGGAGATCACAGGTAATGGAGATGCTCGACGATGGGCCTTGCCTGCTGCTGTGGTCGATGGCGATTTTGAAGTATACGAACCAAAGATACTAAAGGAAGAAAATTTTGAACTTAACGAACAGATAAATCAAAGGAAGACCATTGTCTATCAAATGATACCAGCCGCTCCGGGAAATTATTCGATCAGCGTTCCATTCACTTTTTTCGATCCATCAACAAAGACATATTCTACCATATATTCAGATACCATGAATATCTCGGCCACCCAGGGACAAAAAAAATCTCGGACGGTTGATGCTGATTCGAAGGAATCTTTTGTACCGGACCTTATGGCTGTCAGCCCACCTTGGTTTAAGGACAAGTTCTGGTTGTCCATTCCTCATTTATTATTATTTGGACTTTTCTTGACCGGATCAGGAGTGGGGTTTGTGCGCGTCTGGCGACAAGTGCGCGAACAGGATATTCCGGAAGCTCTGCGGATCCGCCGAGATGCAGCTCAAAAAGCATTAGAAAAATTAAGGGTTTTGGAAACATCCATGGAGGGACTGCCTTTGCATGAATTTTATGGAACGGCCACTGAAATATTTTATTCGTTTCTGATGGATCGTTTTACGATTCCTTCTTCTGAATTGGATGAAGCTGGTCTTGTAAGGTATCTCACAGAATCCAAAATAGATGCTTCACTGGCTGATCGAACAAAAACATTTTTCGGACAGTGCCTATCGGTGAGATATGGCGGTACACCGGGAGGATTTTCCAGATCAGAGATGATGCGTGTAAGCCGTGAATTGATCAGCGCATTGCACGAATGATCTATATTATCATATTTAGTATTTTCTTCATATCATTGTCATAGCATTTCACCCTTCCCGGAACACTACACTGACGCCAGTTAATTAATGCTATGGTTGCCAAAAAGAAAAAAACTTCTTCCCGAAAAAAAACAGCCCAATCGCTTAAGCTTTGGCATTATCTGCTGTTAGTACTCATTCCACTTGCCGTCTTCAGCCGGACGATTGGTTTTGACTATGTCATGCATGATGATGATAAAATGATTCGCGATAACCCGGTTCTTGCTCAGGGATTTAATTCCGGTTTAGCCTTTAACACCGATGCTTGGTTTATGGATGCCCGCATTGAATTATATCGACCGGTGCAAAGCATCAGTTACATGATCGACTATGCCATTGGAAAGACGAATCCTATGGTTTATCATATACACAATCTCATGGTGTATATGATCGGAGTGATTTTATTGTTTGTTTTTTTAGGTTATTATTTTAAACCTGTCATTGCCTGGGCCGGAGCACTGCTCTATAGCCTGAACCTGCTGACACCGCACGTGACCGGATGGATTGCTGCCCGCGGGGACCTTTATCTTATGGTTTTTGCTTTAGGATTTCTCATCCTGGTTCAAAATTATATGAAGTCGCGGTCAAGAATGAGTTTGATATTGACGATTCCTGTATTTTTTCTGGCGTTGTTGTCAAAGGAGTCTGCTGTAGCACTCCTACCCATTGCTTTTGTGATGCTCTATGCTGAAAAGCGATCACTCCCTGCAAGCATGGAGTGGATATGGCTCACTGTCAATACAGCCTTGTTCGGAGCATACTACCTGATGCGTGGCTCAGCCATTGCCGATGCAGGTAATATGTCGGTTCTTGCTTTTTTCAGCAACCTTCGATCCTTACCGGAAGAGTTTTTTAAAATGGTCATTCCATTAGGTTTTAGTGTGATGCCGGGATATAGTATTATCTGGACGGTAGCAGGTGTGGTTTTAATAGGGGGCTTGTTTTTTTTGTTGAAAAAATATCCCCCGGCTTATAAAGTGTTGATGACCGGAGGTGCTATCTGGTTGATCTCGTTATTACCTTCCATGGCCTATGAACCATCTTTTGCGGGAGTAGCATATGATTATCTTGATCACAGAGCATGGTTTCCTTTCGTCGGGTTGTGGATGATCCTCCTGGGCATGGCAGATCAGGCAAAATGGCCTTCGCACAAGTTGGCGCCTGCGCTTTTTTTCAGCATGCTTTTATTATGGGCCGGTATGAATGTATGGCGAGTGGGTATTTATGATGGTTGGAAACCATATTATACCAATGCTATTCGTACAAACCCACAATCTGGGCTGGCCAATCTTAATTATGGTTCCTTACTTCGTGATGAAGGAAATTGGGAAGAGGCTATAAGTTATATGCAAAAGGGCGTCCAACTGAGCCCCGACTATAGTGATGCAAAAATTCGATTGGCGGAAGCTTATTTCAAAACAGGGAAGTATAATGAAGCCATTCTGGTGACTAATCAGGTCATTGAAAAAGAACCGCAAAATGTATCTGCACTTCAATTCAGAGGCAGTGCGCTTGGCGCCAGTGGTCAGTCAGCGGCAGCGGCACAGGATTTTAAAACGATTCTGGATCTCGATCCGGCCAATGTACATGGCATGTTCAATCTGGGTGTTGCCTACAAAGATGCTAATCAATTAAATCTGGCAGTGGAGATGTTTTCGCAGCTGATCGTGGCACAACCTGATTTTCCAAATGCTTATTACGAAAGAGGTTTTTGTTATGGCAAAATGGGTTTGTTTCCGCAAGCGAAAGAAGATATGACGCAATCGCTGGCGTATCAGCCAAATCATGGCCCTTCTTATTTTTTCAGAGGAAGGACTTATGAGGCCCTGGGAAGTCTTGAATTAGCCTGTGCAGATTGGAAAAAGGCATTGGCATTAGGCACGCAGGAAGCAGAGCCATACATTTTTGAAAAGTGCCAGGATTATAAATAGCGGTTTGTCAGCCGGATTTTTCTGCAAACACAAAGTTTCACATCAAGTACAAGCATTAATCGGTTGAGGATCGCCGGGTCTGCCTAAATGCTGGCAAACTAACTATCTTTGCCCCCTTAATTGCAGGAGACAATCATATGAAACAGTCAATCAAAGAAATACTGGCTAGTAAGCCTATTGGCCGGGAGGTAACGATTTGTGGATGGGTAAGGACGTTTAGAAATAATCAGTTCATCGCGGTCAGCGATGGTTCCTGTATTCAAACAATGCAGGTGGTGGTGGACCATGAAATACTGGATTCCACAGTGTTAAAGCGTATCACGACGGGGGCAGCGATTATGGCCACCGGTACATTGCTTGAATCACAAGGAAAAGGACAGGCAGTGGAAGTCAAAGTCAGGACCATTGAAGTCGTAGGTGATGCGGATCCGGATAAATATCCATTACAACCCAAGCGTCACGGGATGGAGTTTCTGCGAGAGATAGCCCATTTGCGCATCCGGACAAATACATTTGGAGCGGTCATGCGCGTACGTCATACGCTGGCATATGCGGTGCATAAGTTTTTCAATGATCGGGGCTTTTTCTATTTCCATAGTCCCGTGATC
Source organism: Bacteroidota bacterium (assembly GCA_024642665.1). Taxonomy (GTDB): domain Bacteria; phylum Bacteroidota; class Bacteroidia; order Chitinophagales; family Saprospiraceae; genus Opimibacter. Next base: position 30,950 of record JAHEAR010000004.1, on the reverse strand, counting down.
ACCGGATCAGATGCAGAAGGAGCTGGAGAAATGTTTAGAGTAACGACGCTTCCATTGGAAAATGTGCCTAAGACGCCGGAAGGCGAGGTGGATGTGAAGCAGGACTTTTTTGGTAAAACTACCAACCTCACAGTTTCCGGTCAATTAGAAGCAGAATTAGCAGCCTTAGCACTGAGTAGGGTATATACCTTCGGACCTACATTCCGGGCAGAAAATAGCAATACCTCTCGACACCTGGCAGAATTCTGGATGATCGAACCGGAAGTAGCCTTTTTTGATCTTAAGGATAACATGGATCTGGCGGAGGAGATGTTACAGTATGTGATCCGCTATACGCTCGAGCAATGCGAAGAAGACATTTTGTTTTTGCAAGACCGACAAATCCAGGAGGAGAAATCAAAGCCGGAGGCTGAAAGAAGCCAGATGGACCTAACCACTAAATTGAAATTTGTAATTGACAACAAATTTGAAAGACTGACGTATGGTGAGGCCATTGAGATTTTGAAAAATTCTACGCCAAATAAGAAAAAGAAATTTCAATATTTGGTAGAAGGATGGGGAGCCGATCTTCAATCCGAACACGAGCGATATCTTGTTGAGAAGCATTTTAAAAAACCCGTCATACTGACTAATTATCCAAAGGAAATCAAATCGTTCTATATGCGTCTGGATGATGATGGAAAGACTGTTTCCGCGATGGATATATTATTTCCTGCAATCGGTGAGATTATAGGTGGATCACAGCGGGAGGAGCGCTTTGATGTGTTGACACAACGCATGGAAGAAATGGATATTCCTTTGGATGAAATGCAGTGGTATCTGGATACCAGAAGGTTTGGGACCTGTCAGCATGCCGGTTTTGGCCTGGGTTTTGAGCGATTAGTGCTCTTCGTCACGGGCATGACCAATATTCGTGATGTGATTCCATTTCCACGCACACCGGGTAATGCCGAATTTTAATTTTATTTCCACTTCCAATCCAATTGTCGGATAAACGGAATACCTAATGTTTTAGCTAATTGATGAAGTTGTTCATCCGTATCATTGGATGGGTTTATATGGTTTTTAGGCAAAACAATAGCCTGGCCATTATTCAATTTCAGCGAGTATAATTGATTGATTTCAAAAATCGTATTTATTTCTGACAGGGGGATGGAACTCGCATTGGAGCCATCAGCCATAGTGACCTGATGATCCTCAAAATGGAGGGTGGTCATAGCACTTTCCCTTTCCTTCATTTGTTCTTTGACAAAAACCTTGATATGTTTGAGATACTGTTTGCTTTCCAAGCGGATATAGAGAAAATACAATGGGATGCATGCCAGAAAGAAAAGAACACCGATCAGAGGTCCACTGCTGTTCCAAATCAGTACACCTGCTACGAGATAAATAAGGATAAGAAAAATTCGTCCTCGCCCGCGGCGTTTTCTGATGCTGATTGCATTGGAAGTGGCAAACAATTGATGGGCTAATAAATCCTCTTCTGATATTTCAAATTCAATTTTCATTATTTGGGTATAGTCCGGCTGTATGCTTAAGGCTTTTTATCTTCTCCGAAATAACCTTTGCTTTCTACTTTGCCTGTAAAGAAATTAAGGAACATAGCGATGAAAACGATGATTAAAGTTGATTGAAAACTAACTAAAAATTTTCCCATTGGGGTGATCGGATGGAAGTCCCCAAATCCGATGGTAGCAGCGGTAATAAAGCTGAAGTATAACGGATCAAACCAGTGTACAAAGGCTTTGTTCAGATATTCGCCATGCGCATAAATAGCTGCAAAGTCAAAGATGATTTCAATATAGTTGATAAACAATAACAACATTGACCGTCGATAAGATCGGGGCTTTTCGATGATATCAGAAGCGAAAATCAATCTGGGAACATATAGCATGGTCTCTATCATCAGCCAGACTAAGATGACCAGACATGTTTTGTTGTCGGTAAGATTATAGGTGATCAGAATAAATGGGAAGATCAGTTTCAAAATGACATACAGGTCGACTGCCAAATCCTGATAAAGTGCATATTTCTTGCTAAAGAGATGCTTAATATAAAGCCCGGGAAATAAAAACTGAGAAAAAGCCAGAAACAAACGGAGCATTTTTTCGATGCCGGTGTCATTATCGAAATCATTGTTCCATATCGCTTTGATGTTTTTTAACCGCATTGGGATCGTCCCATAGGTATAAGCCTTTTCCTCTGCGCGGGGATTGATAAAAAATTTTTCCAGATGCGGTTTCTTCATAGAAGTCGTATTAAGCGCTTGCATCAATATAGCTCAATTATTTTTGTTGGGCTAAAATGATTAGCTAATATAATGACATTCTCACAGGCATTTTTGAGAAATACGGAAGTGATCGAAGGGATAAGAAAAAGACTGCGGCTTGTTTGATTTTAAGCCAGCCGGCGATCTACATCCCTTTGAATATCCCTTTCCTTGATTGTATTTCGCTTATCGAAAGACTTCTTGCCCTGGGCAAGCCAAATTTCACATTTCGCATGCCCCCTTTCAGAGAAGTAGATTCGATAAGGAACAATGGTAAGTCCTTTTTCGTCAATTCGACGCTTTAGTTTTTTAAGTTCAGCCTTCCGGAGTAAAAGTTTTCTGGTGCCTTTGGCTTCATGCTGAAACTGCCCCGCACGCTCATATTCATGAATATGCAGATTTTTAATAAACAGCTCGTCATGACTAAACATACAGTAGGCATCACTCATATTGGCTTGCCCTAAGCGCAGTGATTTGACTTCGGTCCCTTTCAATACCAGACCTGCCTCATACTTTTGCAGGAGGGTATACTCATGTCTTGCCTTTCTGTTGACGATTTCCAAGGTGTTCAGAATTGTAGCCCAAAGTTAATGATTTGTTGCCTTTATGACTTTGAAGGTTCGTTTCGGAAGCTAACAGGGTTTTCAGGTAAAAGGTTTTTGTTTAAGAAGTCTGTCATTTTCGTATACAGATGCCTTCTGGCATTATCCCCACGAATGCCATGATTTCGGTTTGGATAGTAATAGGTTTCAAATTGTTTGTTGGCCTTGATTAAAGCAGCTGCCATTTCCGCCGAATGCTGGAAGTGTACATTATCATCCGAGTTGCCATGCACTAGTAAGTAATTTCCGGTTAAACGATCTGCAAAGTTGACCGGAGAGTTTTCTTCATAACCTTTGGCATTTTCAGATTCATCCCGCATAAACCTTTCGGTGTAGATGGAATCATACCATTTCCAATTGGTCACCGGCGCAACTGCGATGGCAGTGTTGAATACATCATTCCCTTGTAATATACAAAGGGATGACATGTACCCTCCGTAACTCCAGCCAAAAATGCCTATACGTTTGGCATCCGAATAAGGGAGACTTCCTAAATATTTAGCGGCTTCTATTTGATCGATGGTTTCATAGTGCCCTAATTGCAGGTAGGTCATTTTTTTAAATGCTTCACCACGTCCTCCGGTGCCGCGGTTGTCCACACAGGCAACGATATATCCTTGCTGCGCCAGCGATTGATACCACCAATAGTCATTGCCTAACCATCCGTCAAGTACTTTTTGAGAGCCCGGGCCACCATATTGCGTCATAAAAACCGGATATTTTTTTGCGGGATCAAAATTGTATGGTTTGATCATATAGCCATTGAGATCAACCCCTTCAGATGTAGTAAATGAGAAAAATTCCACCGGTTGTGTTCCGGCTTCTTTTTGTAAAACAGAAGTATGATTATTGTCTTCCAGCGTACGGACTAATTGGCCCTCTCGATCATACACAGTGTATACCGGCGCTGAGTTGATGGTTGAATGGTTTAATACAAAGTAGTCGAAGGTCGTCGAAAACTGTCCGCCGTTAGCACCCTTTTGAAGCGTTAATTGTTTTTTGTCCCCACCATCGATAGCGATGCTAAATATTTCTCGCTCCATGGGAGAAACAGATGCTGTTTGATAAAATATGCGTTGGTACTTTTCATCAACGCCATAAAAATTTGTTACTTCCCATTCCCCGGAAGTTATTTGCTTCTTTAAATTTCCATCCATGTCATAGTGATAGATATGGTTGAAGCCATCCTGTTCACTCGTCCGGATGAAGCCTTTGCCACCTTTCAGAAAAATCAGGTTGTCGTCAATATCAATGTAGTATTTGTTATCCTCATTCAGTAGCAGCGTGGTTTTACCAGTTACGGCATTGGCCAGTAAAATTTCAAGATGATTTTGATGGCGGTTCATCCAGAACACGCAGAGCATCGAGGGATCTGCCGACCACTTAATGCGTGGGATATACCCATTCGGTTCACTTGTTCGGTCAACAGTTTTTTCCATTTTCTGATGGGTATCATAGATATGGATACTCACTTTTGAATTTTCCATCCCCACTTTTGGGTATTTAAAAGTCTCGTATTCCGGATATAGTTCGCCGGTATAATTGGTCATCGTAAACTCCTTCACCGCACTTTCATCAAACCGATAATACGCGATATAGCGGTTGTCAGGAGACCATTCAAATGCTTTGGTAAAAGTAAATTCCTCTTCATATACCCAGTCGCAGGATCCGTTGATGATGGAGTTATATTTTCCATCGAAGGTGATTTGTAATGTTTTACTGTTGGTCAGATCTTTGAGGTAAAGGTTATTGGCTAGTACATAAGCTATCTTTTGACCATCCGGTGAAAATGTAGCATGCATTTGTTTGCCGCTATCATTCAGACTGGCCAGCTGCTTAGTATTCAGGTTGTAGATGTAATGCCATGATTTTGTTGAGCGCCGATAGATGGATTCAAGTTCTGTGGTAAGTAACAACTGCGATTCATCATCGCTAAAGGAATAGCCTTGTACGGTTTTATGTTCATTCTCAAAATGCAGCCGGGATATATCCAGCACTGTATCCGTTAATAGGCCGGTAGTGCAATCATATTGCAGGATATAATTGTTTTCCAATGTCGTGTAATGGCGGCCATCATTCATAAACCGAAAGCCAGGCACATCCTTCGTATTGTAGGTACCATTGGTCCATATGTTGTCAATGGTGATTTGGTTTTGCGCTGAGGATTTTATGGCAGTAAAAACCAGACCAGCTAAGGTCAACAGGAAAAGAGGAAAATGGATTTTCATAGTAGCTTTTTCGAAATTTTCAATAGGTAAAGGTCGGAAATTGAGTTTGATGGGCAAAGGCTTTAGCGAAAGACTGAAGTAAAAGGTTATTGGCCACAGTGTTGAGAAAGTTGAGCATGCAGCACCTTCGGTACTTTTTGTTGAGAGCATTAATTTCTAATCGCACATTTTAAAAGGCTTATTCCCTGGGAGATTGATATTTCGTTTTTTGGAATACCATTTAATTAAGTGAAAAGCAAGGGCTATGCTTGGTAAGTTTCTCGCAAAGTCGCAAAGGGCAAAGAAAAATATGTGAAAAGCCAATAGCGGAAGCATGAAAAAAGAAAGTAAGCGCTGAAGGCGCTAATCGTAGAATAGGGGGTTAGTCCAATTTGGCATGAGGACAGTAGAGAAAAAAAGTAAAGACAAAAAGAGAAAATAATTGACTGCATCACCAAATCACCCCATCACTCATTACCACTCACTTAATACCCCAATGGCGTCCTCACACCGACCTGAATAGCCGTGGATACAAGTTGTTTTCCATTGTGATTGCTAAACCGCAAATTTGGAATTTGATATTGATAAGTGGATTGAAGGAATAAAGATTTCCTTGCGGCCACAGCATACTCAAAACCGAGTCCCAGATTGGCCGTAATAAAGCTCTTGGTGCTAAAGGGTGCTTTTTGCCGGAAATTGTCTCGTAATCTTTGAGATTCACGAATAGTTTTAGCGAGGGCAGGATGATTATTTGGATTCTCTCCTACAGGGAGTGAAGAGAAATTGTAATTGACATCCACATCAATATCAGATTGCGCGATGATGTGCATACCTACCCCGGCAATGGCGTACCATTGAAATCGGTTTTGCGGAGTGATTTTGTATCTGAGTTGAATCGGTGCGGATATGATCTGAATCTGCATAGCATCAAATTCAACTTTGCTGTGATCAGTTGCTTCGCCAACTGTCAGGCTACGGCCGGGTTTAAATGTTTTTGAATTATAGATAACACCTGATTCAACCGCCCAACGATTATGAACTAGTGCTACTGTAAATCCGGCGCCATATCCTGTGCATGGAAGACCTTGAAGAGGAAATACAAACTGTTTGCGATTTGTATATAGTATATCCTGTGGCATTTTCAGCGTATTAAAATCGACCTGAGCCAACATGCCAAATTCCAGAAACTTTTTACTTGCAGGTTTGACATAAACAGGGTAGGGGATAAGACCTGCAAAATTATTTTTAACGCCTATTTCTGTTTGAGCAAGTGTTTCAGTGACGTAATCTAGTCGATGGGATGCAGCCATGCTACTCGCTCCGGCAGACACATGGGTAAGGTCTGATAAGATATCATTTCTATCATCACTTACCGAGTTAAAATAGGCTACGTTTTGACTTGGAAGAAAGGGTAGTGTAAATATTTGGTCAGTATGAATGGTGCCTGACTCGTCAGACCCTGTTACACCGTTTGCGAGGGATGTATGATCTGTTGAATGTGCTGAAAGGTGGTTTACACCATTGGACTGAAAACGTTCTGATTGCTCAGCACTTTCGCTAATGCCTGTTATGCTTTTGGATGGATCTAATTGTTCAGCACTCCATGGCTTGTTTGAGGATTCAGTGGCTGTCTCGCTATAGGATAATTTCTCTTGTTGATCATACAATTGGAAAGCACCTTTCTGATGCATTTGAAAAACAGTAAATACAAGTAACAGCACAGCACTTGCTTCAAAAGCTTTAAGGGCTATGAGTTTTAGGCGTAAGGCTTTATAGGCACTGAAATTTTTCAGGAATAAAGACCATGCGTCAGGATCATGTGGGGCATTATAATGTTTGACTTTTTCATTGATCTCTTTATCAAACGCTTTGTCGGCCTGATCAAGACTGGAGGCCAGTGCTTCCCATCCCTGAATTTCGTCAGTGGGTTTATATTCAGATAATGATTCTCGGAGTACTTCGTCACTTGGTACGTCATCCTTGTCCGGGTCCATGGAAGAGGCATTCAGCTTGCTGTTCAGATCCTCCCAATGAGAATCCTCATTGGCTTCAAATTCACCCAAAATCCGCTGTAAATAGCTATCCCAGTCCTTATTTTCCATAATGCACCTGACTTGACGTCAATAGTCCTTTGAGTTTTAATCTGGCTTTTACCAGGTTTGAGCGGCTTGTGCTTTCAGTAATTTCGAGCATTTCCGCTATTTCCCGGTGAGAATAGCCTTCTACCACATAAAGGTTAAATACAGAACGATACGCAGGGGATAACTGCTGTATGCACCTGACAATTTCCTGAACGGTCAGCTTGCTGATCGCATCTGGTTCATTTCCCTGAACATCGTAAGCGGTATCTAAATCATCCGTTCTTCGGCGGGATTGCATGCGATAGTAATCAATGGCGGTATTGATCACAATGCGCCGCATCCAGGCGATCAGGGAGGTTCCGGGTTGATATTTATGAATGTTTTTAAGAATCTTGATAAATGCCTCATGAAGAATATCCATGGCATCTTCCTGATTCGTGGCATATCGATGACACACACCCAGCAAAAGGGTGTAATGATCCTCGTAAAGTTGCTTTTGGGCCCACCTTTCTTTGGCAATACAGGCCTCAATAAAGTCCTTTTCTTGGTGCTGCAGGTTGATACTAATACTCATAATCAGGTAGAAATATAATCATATTCTGATAAAACAAGGATGGCAGATTTGCCATTTGACTTGCAGATAGCAATTATTTCTAATGGTATCAGTAAGATTGATCGATACGGGAAAATCTATTTTTATCTTTCGGATATGGAAAATTCAATAGGACAACTTCAGTATCCGATTGGTCGATTTAAATTGCCCCCGCAGGTTTCCTCGGATGAGATCCTCCAAGCGATTTCAACGATTGCTTCATTTCCCAAAAAGATGGAGGATGTTTTTAATGCATTAAGTCCGATAACACTTGAGCAACCCTATCGACCGGGTGGTTGGACTGCAAGACAGGTGATTCACCATTGTGCAGATAGCCATATGAATGCATTGATTCGATTTAAACTTGGTCTCACGGAACAAAAGCCAACGATCAAACCTTATGATCAGGCGCAGTGGGCCAATCTTTCTGATAATAATCTTGACCCTGCGATTTCTATTTCAATCCTTAAAGGGGTACATCAGCGATGGGTAGCCGTTATGGAAGCGATGAACGAATCAGATTGGAAGCGAAGTTTTTTTCATCCTGAATATCAAACAGAACAGCGGTTGGAGCAGGCTGCTATGTTGTATGCCTGGCATTGTGAGCATCATCTTGGGCATGTCAGGTCTGTTCTGTGAGTTCATGAGTTTAGAAGGTTTAGATCAGCGCCTTTGGCGCTTAGGTTTAGAGGGTTTAGTTTTTGACTGGTGTATAAATGTGGAAATGGGAATCACACGATGATTAAAAATTAAACACTATCATCTTCAGATGATAGAACTCAACCTCGAGACCGCAAGGAATCGAAACTAAACCTTCTCAACACACGGACAACACAATAATCAATGCACATGAGCTTAGGTTTATTAGTGAGTGAGTGGGGTTTCGTGTCTCACGTCATTTTTCGTAATTCGTAATTTGCACATTCGTAATTAATTTTCCTCCAGTATCATATTCCTGAGCATCACCAACGCAGCAATAGCGGTATATTCTATATTGCTTTTGCGATCACGGGTGAGTTTGAGGAGTCTTGACTTTGTGCCTCCCGGCCCTGAACAGGCGATCCAAATGGTGCCAACTGGTTTATGAGGAGTCGCTCCTCCGGGTCCTGCAATTCCGCTGGTAGCAATGGACCAGGTAACATCCAGTTTTTCTTTCACACCTTCAGCCATTTTCGTGATCACTTCCTGACTGACGGCACCATATTCCATGAGCATTTCAGTCGATATGGATAGGAGAGAGGTTTTTAATTCATACGCATAAGGTATGACGGAACCCAGATAATAGTTAGATGAACCGGGCACGGAAGTAATCAGGTGGGCGATATATCCTCCGGTACAACTTTCTGCAGTCCCCAATGATTCTCCTCGTTTGGCTAACATTTCTCCAATGGATTGTGAAAGGGTGCAGTTTCCCGTACCATACACAAGCTGACCCAATCGGTCAATAATCTGTTGTTCGAATTGATCGAGCGCGTCCTTTTTGTTTTCGCCATAGGCGGAAAGTCTCAGGGTGACCTGACTAAAATTAGGGAGATAAGCCAATTTGATATCGACCGGTAATGACGCCTCGATGTCTTCAATTTTATGGGCGAGAATAGTTTCACCTTCTCCTGCTGTGCGGATAATACGATGTTCAATGATATTGCCTTTTGGGAGCAGTGGTGCAGCCTTATGTTCCAGAATATATTTCATTTCATTGGGCACGCCCGGTAATGAAATAATGATTTTATCCTCTCGTCGAAAGAGTGTCCCCGGCGCCGAACCATGATTATTAGAAAGAATTTCGGCGGTCTCAGGTTGATAGCATTGTTGCTTGTGTTCTTCTGTTGGTTCTCTTCCAAATCGCTTGAGAATTTCTATAAATCGCTGCCACGTATCTTCATGCCATACTTTTTCGCAATTAAAAAACTGACACAGGGCATCTACGGTCAGATCATCATTGGTAGGCCCGAGACCACCTGTCATGATGAGTAAGTCTGCTGCATCCAGACAGATGTTCATGCCCTCTATAATTTCTTCTATACTATCCGGTACACCCAATTTACGACTCACCTTCCATCCCAGCTGATCCAGAAAGGCGGCAATCCAGGTGCTGTTGGTATCGACGATTTGACCGATCATCAATTCATCACCGATTGTCAGTATAGCAGCTTTTTTGAAGTTTTCCATGAAGGCAAATGTAGCGATTTGGTTATTCTGTGATCGAGTGATTTAGTGATTGGTGATACGTGATGTGGTGATTTAGTGATGTGGTGTTCCGCTGTTGCGGAAGGTGATTTAGTGATTCTGTTTATTTGTTTATGAGGATTATATGGCTATAAAGGTTATGAAAAATCCTCTACCCTCTGCTCTGCGCCCTGCGCCCAAGAGTCGCGTGTCGCGTGTCGAAAAGTCTCGGGTCTAAAGTCCAATAGTCCCAGGTCTACGAGTCCCAGGTCTACGAGTGTCTTTAGCTTATCTCCCATTTTAGTTCATGACTACCAAAATGCGCTATGGCGCCATCAGCCATTTCTAAAATGAGATGTCCCTGAATAGATACACCTTTAGCTTTGGCAAAAACGTTATCCGGTCCAATTTGAAATGCATGCAGGGATTCCAAACCAAACAACGATTGATCATATTCGTTTTTCCAATCAAATTTATTTTTTTCTAAAAGAGTCAGCATATGTTGGCGAAGGATGAGGGCAATTTTCTCAACTTCATAGGACATGCCGGTATTCATAAAAAGAGATGTTGCATTTGGGATTTCTGAAGGAAATTGGGATTCGTTGACATTCATACCAATACCAATTATAGAATGCTGTACTCTTGAACCGGCTAAGACATTTTCTATCAGAATGCCGCAGAGTTTCTTTCCATTCACATAGATATCATTTGGCCATTTAATAAGTGGCATCAGCTGCGGGTCGATTTGTTTCAGCGCCCTGATGATGCCCAGACTGACTTTCATCCCAATGGTCGGGAGGGCGATGGCGTCAAAATCGACTGGTTTATAGACAATTGACATCGCCAGATGGCTATCCGGGGCCGAAACCCAGGTTCGCCCATATTGTCCGTGTCCGGCGGTCTGGTGTCGGGCTAAAATCGTCAAACCACTGCTGACCGGACCGGTTGCCAACAAACGCTGAGCTTCTTTGTTAGTAGAATCAAGGCTGGTATAGATTTTCAAATAGTCCATTTATAGCTTAAAAGACCCTTACTTTTGTATCCAGGGCTCGGATTAGGGGTGACATTTGTCGTATATTTGAGGCGTATATTAGTTTGAATCTGAGGCTTAACAAATAAGATTTAATATAAAAAGTGAACATTTGGTAAACACAAACAAAGCCATTCAGGCAAATGAAGAATCCGAAAACCTTCAGGATTTGATTATTGACTGCATTACAGATATCAAGGGTAAAAATATAGTATTACTTGACCTCCGGGCACTGAATGATGCTTCTTTAGATTTTTTTATTATCTGTGAAGGGGATTCTACCACGCAGGTGCGGGGAATAGCGAATAATATTGATCGAAGGCTCAAAACGGAGCGAAATCTCTATTCCGGACATGTGGAAGGATTGGAGCATGCCAAATGGATCTGCATGGATTATTTTGATACCGTGGTGCACATATTTCATCCTGAAGCCAGGCAGTTTTACGAACTGGAACAGCTTTGGAGTGACGCCCGACGCACGGATATTGAGGATAGTTAATCGATACAAAAGGCGGGTGTGTCTGACATCTGCAACCTTATAGGGTCTCCCTTCGTTATTAGGGAACCAGTTCAAAATAGTTTTTAGTTAGAAAACATTCCATGAGTAAAGAAAATAATAATCAAGACCGTAAGCCCGGAAAATTTACCTTCAATTCCTATTGGATCTATGGAAGTATTATCCTCGGGTTGATCGTGTTTAACCTGATGTTTCTCAATGAAGCATCCACGGAAGTGATCAATTTCCAGCAGTTCACCAATTTGGTGGAATCCGGCGATGTCGCTAAAATCGAGGTATTGAATAAAAAGGATGCCCGAATTTTCCTTAAGCAGGAAAGTTTGTCCAAGCCTGAGTTTTCAAACCTCAAGGAATCTGCCTTTAACAAAGCACATCCTCATTATACCTTTAATATTGGTCCTCCGGAATCTTTTGCTGATCAAATCAAGGATTTGAATGCCAGGGTGACCCCTGAAAAAAGAGTATATCCGAGTTATGTCGAAAAAGAAAACTGGATGGGTCCGCTCATGGGCTGGTTGATTCCTATTTTTCTTTTTCTGGGCTTGTGGATTTTTATGATGCGCCGTGTATCCGGTGGAGCCGGTGGACCGGGTGCCCAGATATTTAATATCGGAAAGAGTAAGGCTACCTTATTTGAAAAGGATCAGAAAGTTACCGTTACGTTTGCGGATGTAGCCGGATTGGAGGAAGCGAAAGAAGAAGTCATGGAAGTTGTTGACTTTCTGAAGAATCCAAAAAAATATACGTCTCTTGGCGGTAAGATTCCAAAAGGGGTTTTGTTAGTTGGTCCTCCGGGAACCGGTAAAACATTGTTGGCGAAAGCTGTTGCAGGTGAAGCTGCAGTCCCGTTTTTTTCTATTTCAGGTTCAGATTTCGTAGAGATGTTTGTTGGCGTGGGTGCTTCGCGCGTAAGAGATTTATTTAAGCAAGCGAGAGAGAAGGCACCTTGCATTGTATTCATTGATGAGATTGATGCGATAGGTAGAGCGCGTGGACGTAATGCTATCCAGGGGGGTAATGATGAGCGTGAAAATACACTCAACCAGTTATTGGTAGAGATGGATGGATTTAGTACGGACAAAGGCGTCATCATTATGGCGGCGACTAATCGTCCGGATATTTTGGATGGTGCATTGATGCGTCCGGGTCGTTTTGACCGCCAGATTGGACTGGAGCGTCCGGATCTTGCCGGAAGAGAGGCCATTTTCAAAGTACATATTAAGACTATTAAAATCGCTCCGGGTGTTGATCCAAAAATTCTCAGCGAAATGACGCCTGGTTTTGTTGGAGCCGATATCGCGAATGTATGTAATGAAGCTGCGTTGATTGCTGCGCGTAGAAATAAAACCGCTGTTGATCTTGATGATTTCCATTATGCACTGGACCGTGTGATTGGTGGTCTTGAAAAACGCAATAAGGTGATCTCTCCTGAAGAGAAAGAGATCATTGCCCACCATGAAGCAGGACATGCGATCTGTGGTTGGTATCTTGAACATGCTTCACCACTTGTTAAGGTGACTATTGTACCTCGAGGTATTGGGACATTAGGTTATGCACAGTATTTACCTAAGGAAGAGTATATCACGCGAACAGAGCAGATGCTCGATCGTATGTGTATGGCTTTAGGGGGTCGTGCCGCTGAGAGTGTGATTTTTGATAAAATATCTACCGGTGCACAAAGTGATCTGGATCATGTAACCAAGATGGCATACAGTATGGTTTCAGTATATGGCCTGGATGATAAAGTGGGGAATGTATCTTTCTATGGATTGTCTCAGGATCAGTTTCAAAAACCATACTCTGATGATACCGCTACATTGATAGACAATCGCGTTCGTGAGATCATCGATGGCCAGTATGAAAGAGCTAAACAGTTATTGAGATCGCATAAAAATGAGCTTGATATGTTAGCTAGACAACTTCTGGAAAAAGAAGTCTTACTTAAATCCGATATCGAAAAAATGATTGGCCCACGACCATTTCAGATCAAAGGCACTACAGCTAAAGATGAGGAGATAGAAACAAATCCAGTTGATCATGTCACGGTAGTGGTTCCACCAATTCCAGGGCAGGAAGAATTGACGAATACAAGTTCAGAGTCTGAAGAGGAGAAGTGATTTTTAGACCTGAGATTTTGGACCTCAGACCTTGGACTTTTTATTGAGTGATTGAGTAGCGAAAGGCGAAGTGTTGGGGAGGAACAGTCAATAGAAGGTGAGTTGAGTCAAGAGACCTGTCAGTTTCTTTGGTTTAGCGTGTTGAGTTGAATGTTGCTTCGCCATTCAGGTTTAGTTTTTTGATGGTTCTGTCCGATATGCTTCTTGACTAGAGTCGGCAGCATGAAATTTTTCAAGGTCTGAAAAAGAATATTCCCGCTGTTCCGCTTAGCTGGAGCAGAAAAATAATTCGCTTTAAATTGTGATTGCACGGAAAAGGTATATACACTTTTAAACAGTTACACATTTAATCAAAATCACTCAATCACCCCATCACTCATCACAAATCACTTATTATATGAGGTCAAGATACCTGTCGGTCTCTTTAGTGTAGGAAAGCTTAGCTGAATGGCTGTCGCAATTTTGGTTTAGGGTTCTTGCAGAGATGGCATGTTTATTTTACTTATCTGTGTTGCTTTTGCTCCGTCGGCATAGCAAAGGAGAGCCTTGGCTTTCAGCTTGTAACCCATTAATTTTACTAAACTTTATAAACAACGGGCACCAAAGGTACTATGTACTAAACCAAAGAGACCGAAAGGTATCTTGATTCAACACAATTTCCCGCAGAAAATCCAATCAAAAAGGTCTAAAAGTCTAAGGTCTACAAGTCTCCGGGATTTCATCTCCATCATTTATAAATTTCATGGAGATGGAGTTGACACAATGACGTGTATTTTTTTTCGTCATGCGCTCACCGGTAAAGACGTGGCCTAAATGTCCTTTGCAGTTTGAACAAATGATTTCAACACGTCTTCCATCGGCATCGGTGTGCTTGTCAATCGCGCCTTCGATTTCATCATCAAAACTCGGCCAGCCACAGCCTGAATTAAATTTGTCAGCTGATTTGTATAAGGGTTGATTGCATTGACGACAGATATACGTGCCCGGCAACTTGTTCCCATCATATTCACCGGTAAAGGGTCTTTCGGTTCCTTTGTCAACAATGACGCGAGCTTCTTCGGGGGATAGTGGATTGTAGGACATGATAAGTTATTTAGTGATAGGTTCTTTTGTAAAGAAAATCACTATTTCTATACATTAGGTGCATTAAATGTATAGATTTCTTAAAAACCTTTACATACCAATACGGAACAATACCCTAGAGAAGTCCCATCAAGCCTCCCGGCCAAAGGCCCAAAAGAATACTCAAAGCCACACAGATGATCCCCACGATAGAATATAGCATCGGAAATTGTATCTCTGTATCTTCCCCTGCCTTTGTATACATCGCAAGGATAACTTTAAAGTAGTAGTAGACACCGATAATGGACGTTATCACAGCGAGTAGTGTGATGGCCACATACCCATTGTGGATCGCCTCTGAGAAGATATAATATTTACCAAGAAAGCCGGCTAATGGAGGAATCCCGGCCAGCGACAACATGCTTAAAGTAAGCATACCCGCGATAAATGGTTTCTTCCGACCAAGTCCATCGAATGCATCAATGGTTTCTTTTCCGGTAGAGCTGAAAACAGGTAGGGCAACAGCAAATGCACCGATAGTGGCAAGTATATATGTCGCACCATAAAATAATAGGGCAGAGGCAGAGTTAGTTTTAAGACTTAGAATAGCGAGAAGCATATACCCCGCATGTGCAATTCCGGAATAGGCCAGAAGTCGTTTGAAGTTAATCTGCTTTAGCGCCACGAGATTACCAACGATCATGGTGGCAGCGGCGACGATCACTAGAATCGTACTGGTATGTGGATCAATGCCTGCAAATCCGGAGGACATCAAACGATAAAATGCTGCAAAGAAAGATACCTTGACCAGCGTCGCCATCAGGGTAGTCACCAGTGATGGCGAACCTTCATACACATCCGGACTCCAGAAATGAAATGGTACGGCCGCTACTTTAAATAAGAATGCACACACGACCAGCAATGAACCGACCAGAAACATCGGACTATCCATTCCGTAGGTAGCTGCATAAGAAGCGATTTCCGTCAATTTAAAGCTACCACTTGCACCATAAAGTAAGGTGATGCCAAAAAGTAATACCGCAGAAGCAAAAGAACCCATCAGGAAATACTTCATCCCTGCTTCATTGGAACGGAGATCATGTCGTCGGCTTCCTGCCAGAATATACAATGAGATAGAAACGATTTCAATCCCAAGAAACATCATCACCAGATTGGAATAACTGGTGAGCACCATCGCACCGCAAAGGATAAAAACAATGATGGTCAGATAATCACTGAGGTGATGCTGTTCATCCTTATAGAAATCATGAGACATGGCAAACAGAAATGCTGCAGCTACAATCAATACCCCATTAAAAGCCACAGAGAAATGATCAACAAGCAGCATGGAGGACATATCGAGGCCGGCAAAAATAACCGGTCCGGAATCAGCCCAGCTCATGAGGTTGACGCCGAAGATGACAGCAAGTCCAAGAAGGATGACAGGAACCAGTAACTTGCGCAGATCAAGTATTTCCATCGCGAGGCAAACCATGCCAAGACCAGCTGTATAAATTAATGTATTCACAATTTTTTTCCTTTATGTTGAATGCTCTTCGAAGTGCGCTTTTCATAAAAGTAAATCGCTACCTCAAAAGCTTAATTTATTCTATAGTATACTGTGACTCAAAATATCCTGAAGCACCGGCTCGACCAGATTGAAAATCGGTTGAGGATAAATCCCCATGCCGAAAATAATCAGGACAAAAACACCTAATACAATTTTTTCATTCCAATACAAGTCCGGGAATTCAGGCACATAACTACTTGGTTGTCCCAGCATCACTTTCTTAAACATACGCAGCATATAGGCGGCGCCAAGTATAATAGTGAGTCCGGCAAATACGGATAACCATACATTGTATTCATATACCCCATACAATAATAAGAACTCACCGATAAATCCATTGGTGAGCGGAAGGGCGATACTTCCCAAAACCACAATCGTAAACATCGTGGAAAAAAGTGGTGCCAGATTTCTGATTCCCCCTAATTCACTTATTTCGTTTGTATTAGTTCGATTAAAAATAATATCAGCACAGAAGAACAGTCCAACAACATTCACCCCGTGGGCAAACATTTGCACAACACTTCCTTGAAGTCCCTGGATATTAAGGGCAAAAATTCCGGCAGCAATTAAGCCTACGTGGGCCACAGATGAGTAGGCCAGCAGGTTCTTTAAATTCTTTTGTTTGAGTGCAATGATGGATGCATATACAATTCCTATCACACACAAAATCATGGCTAACTGTCCCCATTTGGCAACGCCCAATGGAAGAACCGGTAGCAACCATCGAATTAAACTATAGATTCCCATCTTAAGCATGATACCGGAGAGTAACATAGTGCCCTGCGTCGGTGATTCACGATAGGTATCTGCCTGCCAGGTGTGGAAAGGAACGATCGGAATCTTGATGGCAAAAGCCAGGAAAAACATCCAGAACAACCAACTTTGATTTTCCTGAGAGATCACCATAGTATAGAGTTCTCTGATATCAAATGACTGTTCGGGATTATACCAGTATAACATGATAAAGCCAAACAGCATGAGTAAGCTACCGGCAAGCGTGTAGATAAAAAACTTCAACGTAATCGCTACACGATTATGGCCTCCCCATCGCAAGGCAATGAAGTAGATCGGAATAAGAGCAACTTCCCAGAAAATGTAATACAACAGACCATCCATCGCCATGAAGACACCCACAAGCGCAAATTGCATGAGCAGGATGAGGGAGAAATATCCTTTAGCATTGGGTATTGTTCGATTAAATCCGGAAAGAATGATCAATGGAACGAGTAAGTTGGTCAGGATGACCATGACAAGACTTAAGCCATCGAGACCAAGATGAAAGCTGACTTTTGGTGAATCGATCCATGTGTGGAATACATAAAATGCTTCCGGTCCTTCTGTTTGGAATACATTGATCGCATATGCCGTCACTGCCAATTCTGCGACAGCCAGACCAAGCGCAATAGAAGAAGCATGCTTTGATCCGCCGAGCAAAACAACCAGCGCAGCTAATAACGGGAGAAATAAAAGGAGTATCGTCATCATCAGATCAGCAATCGAATTATGAATAAAACAACAATACCGATTACCATTGCCAAAACATAGGTGCCGGTATTTCCACCTTGGGACAATCGCAGTGCCTGACCACCTGAAGTTATGGTGGTGGCTGTCCTGTTTACGATCTGGTCAATTATTTTTTTATCGAAAAAAGTGCCAAACCATTCTGATAATTTGAAAACCGGATTCACGATCGCGTTTTCAAAAAATTCATCCACATAAAACTTATTGGCGATAGCTTTAATGAATCCTTGCTGGCTTTCCTCTGATTCCGGAATGGCTTTTTGCATCACATACTTTCTATACATTAAATAGATCGCCACAATGGCTGCTAATCCGGCAAAGCACATCAAACCAATTTCCAATCCATGACTGATGCCATCCCCATGATGAATCAAAGCAGCAGAAGGTTCGGTGACAGATGCCAGGTAAGTGTTCAACCAATGCGAAACATGAAAGATCGCCGGTAAGCCAATCAGCCCGCCCAGCACTGCTAAAATACAAAGTACGACCAGTGGGAAAGTCATCGTCCATGGCGACTCATGGATATGGCTTCTGGTCTCATCACTTCCTCTGAAATTATTAAAGAAGGTCAGGAAGACTAACCGGAACATATAGATGGCCGTCAGAAATGAACTCACAGCCACTACAATCCATACAATTTTATTTTGTTCAAAGGCATGGGCCAGAATCTCATCTTTGGAGAAAAAGCCGGATAAAAGTGGAAAACCTGAAATAGCTAAAGAAGCCAGAATAAAGGTGATATAGGTGATCGGAATTAATTTTTTGAGTCCCCCCATCTTTCGAATATCCTGCTCGCCATGTAATGCATGAATCACACTGCCGGCGCCAAGAAAAAGTAAGGCTTTAAAAAATGCATGTGTGACCAAATGGAAGATGCCACTACTAAACGCTCCCAGTCCAAGTGCCACAAACATCAACCCAAGCTGTGAAACGGTAGAGTAGGCCAGTACCTTTTTAATATCATTTTGTTTTAAACCGATGATCGCTGCAAATAGAGATGTAATCACACCCACCCATAAAATGATGGTGAGCGTATCCGGTGCCAAAGCAAAAAGTACATTGGATCGAACGATCATATAAATACCCGCAGTCACCATCGTCGCCGCGTGGATCAACGCAGAAACAGGCGTAGGACCTGCCATCGCATCAGGTAGCCAGGTGTACAGTGGCAACTGCGCTGATTTTCCGGTGGCACCAATAAATAACAACAAGGTGATGATCATAATCAATCCGCCATTGGAAGCTAAGCCCGGAGCGAGTTGCTCAACGGTCTGAATGTCCAGTGTGCCAAAGTGGAAAAGAATGAAAAACATACCCAACAGAAAACCAAGATCACCGATGCGGTTCATGACGAAAGCTTTCTGGGCAGCATCATTGAATGGTTCGTTTTTATACCAGAAACCAATCAGTAAGTAAGAGCATAGTCCAACGCCTTCCCACCCAATAAACATCATGAGATAATTACTGCCCATGACCAGCAGCAACATGAAAAAGATGAATAGATTTAAATAGGTAAAGAAGCGGGTGAAGCCCTCATCACCGTGCATATAGCCAATCGAGTAGAGGTGGATAAGAAATCCTACGCCCGTGACGACCATGAGCATAATCATGGTGAGTGCATCAATCCATAAGCCAAATGAAATGCTGAAATCTCCCAGCGCGATCCAGTTAAAAACATCGATGCTAATCGCCTGTTCGGCCTGGAGATCTTTAAAAATCAGCAGCACACAAACGAAGGAGGCCAGCACCGAGAGGCTGCCTATCCACCCTGCACTGCCCTTAGGCAAATACTTTCCTAATAAGCCATTCACCAAAAATCCCAGCAAAGGAAGTAAGGGAATCATCAGACCCAGGAAAGTCATGGTTGAATTGTTGGTTATTGTTCCGGTCACTGTTCTTTATTTATTAATCACAAACAAAGGCGTCATGCAGAGCATCACTACCACTTTAATTTGTTCAATAGATCGATATCGGTACTTCCTAAATTTCGGTATATGCTTACTAATAGTGCCAATCCAACGGCAACTTCCGCGGCAGCGACCACCATGATAAAAAAGACAAAAACCTGACCATCACTATTTCCGGAATAAGAAGAAAAAGCGACGAGCAGCATGTTGACGGAATTAAGCATGAGCTCAATACACATCAGAATGATAATCGCATTTCGGCGGATGAGTACACCCATCACACCAAGGCAGAAAAGAAAGGTGCTCAGCAGTAAATACCAATTTAGCGGAACGAGTTGTGTTGTATGTTCCATATTATCTTTTTTCTTTTTTAGCTAATAATACAGCTCCAATCATGGCTGACAGAAAAAGTATTGATGAAATCTCAAAGGGTAAAAGATAGTCCGTAAACAATCTCATCCCAACATGTTCGACCATCCCCATACCGTTGTCTTCCGGAAAACTAAAAGTTCCCAACGTCGTCGATTTTAATGACGCCAGCAAAACCAGGAAGAGCATTCCTGCCCCAATCATAGCAGCCACACGAAAGCCCATTGTTTTGATTTGATCTGCAACTGTATTTAAATTCAGCAGCATGACCACAAATAAAAAAAGAACCATAATCGCTCCGGCATATACGATCACATGGGTGATCGCCAGAAACTGGGCATTCAAAAGAATGTAGTGGCCGGCCACCGTGAAAAAACAAAAGATCAGCGACAGCACACTATACATTGGTTTTCGCGAAAAAACCATAAACAGTGCACTGACGATGGTCAATGTGGACAGTGAAATAAATATCAGTTGGTTCATCTCTCTTTATAACTTACAAATGATGACTACACGCAGCCATCCGGCATTATGTATTCATGTGGTAATCCTTTTTTCTTTTGCTTATATCCACTCTTCCCTCCGGCGTAATCCCTTCCACTAAAATATCTTTACCATAAATAAAAGTATCTCTGGCATAATTCGATGGGAGTATTCTATCCGTGAGATAAATCGCATCTTTTGGACAGGCCTCTTCACACAATCCGCAGAAAATGCAGCGGAGCATATTGATTTCATAGCGCGCAGCATATTTCTCTTCCCGATACAAGTTTTCTTCTCCCTTCTGTCGTTCTGCGGCATCCATCGTGATGGCTTCCGCCGGACAGGCTACGGCACAAAGTCCGCAGGCTGTACAGTTTTCCCGACCTTGTTCATCTCTTTTCAATACATGGACTCCGCGATACACCGGAGCGATAGGTCTTATCTGTTCCGGATATTTTACGGTAGCCTTCTTTTTGAAAATATGGCTGAAGGTGATCATCATACCTTTGACAATAGCCGGCAGGTAGAGTTTTTCAACCCAGTTGAGTTCTTTATTAGCTGCTACAATCGATCTATTGGTCAGTTTCATTGAATTTATTTTACAAATGTGAGCCACGCGCCGGTGATGAGCACATTTACAATAGACAAAGGAATCAATACTTTCCATCCAATACGCATTAATTGATCATACCTGAATCTAGGCAATGTCCAACGCACCCACATGAAAAAGAAAATAAAGAATATGATTTTAGAGAATAAAACAATCACGCTAATCATAGCCGCAAGATTTGGTGCAAGATCAAGACTATCCAATCCGGGAAAATGATATCCACCAAAAAAGAGGCATGAGATTAGTGCTGCCGAAATAAACATATTGATGTATTCCGCAAAAAGAAAGAAGCCCAGTTTCATGGAACTATACTCTGTATGATATCCTCCGATCAATTCACTTTCTGATTCCGGGAGGTCAAAAGGAGCACGGTTACATTCTGCAAATGCGCAGATCAAAAAAATGAGAAATCCAAGAGGTTGATAAAACACATTCCAGTGAAATCCTTGTTGCATATCCACAATGTCCCTCAGGCTCAAAGAGTTTGAATAGAGCAGCAGTGCTACCAGGGACATCCCTAATGGAATCTCATAGCTGATCATTTGGGAAGAGGCCCGAAGGGCACCTAGCAGTGCAAATTTGTTATTCGATGCCCAGCCTCCGATCATGATGCCATATCCTCCGATAGAAACAACGGCTAGAATATATAGTATCCCAACATTCAGATCAGCAACCTGTAGACTGAACTCATGTTCACCAAAAAAGAAAGACTGTCCCCATGGGATGACAGCACTCGTCATTAATGCAGTAGCAATAAAGAGCGAGGGTCCGAGAATAAACAGAAACTTATCCGCTGCTGCCGGAGTGATATCCTCCTTGAGAAAAAACTTAACCCCGTCGGCCAGTGGTTGTAATAAACCAAATGGTCCCGCTCTGTCCGGTCCGATTCTGTCTTGAAGGATGGCCGCAATTTTACGCTCGCCATAGGTCGCATAAGCCGCAACACCCAGACTGATCAAAAATACGATCAGAATTAATATGGTTTTATCGATGAGTAGGGTCCAGTCCATTATTCCGGCAATGCTTTTATATCATTCAAGGTAAACTCTTTTGGTTTGACCAATTTCTTGTACTTGTTGGCCGAAATGACAGAGTGTCGACTGATTTCACGAACGCCTTCAAGCGTCCAGTCTGACGTTTTCTTTTTATCAAACCGACAGGTATTGCAAATAAATTCTTCGACTTCTCCCCAGGTGTCTTTTCGTCCTGTTACGCGCAACACATCATCTCCTTTATACCATAACACGACTTTACCGGAGCACTTCTCACAATCGCGATGCGCATCAACCGGTTTCGTAAACCAAACTCTGCTTTTGAAACGGAATGTTCGATCGGTAAGCGCACCCACCGGGCAGACATCAATCATGTTTCCTGAAAAATCATTGTCGATGGCTTCTTTGATGTAGGTGGATATTTCAGAGTGGTCACCGCGATTTATGACGCCATGAACTCTGCCATCCGTAATTTGCTCTGCGACTTTTACACATCGATAGCATAAGATGCAGCGGTTCATGTGAAGCGAAATGGTCTCCCCGATATCTATTTTCTCAAAGGTTCTTCTTTCGAAATCCGTACGCGTTTTGTATTTGCCGTGTTCATAAGAGAGATCCTGCAAATGACATTCGCCTGCCTGATCACATACCGGGCAATCCAGTGGATGATTGAACAAAAGGAATTCCGTAACACCTGCTCTTGCTTCTTTTACCTTTGGGGATAATTCATTGGTGACCACCATGCCGTCCATGACCGTTGTTCTGCAGGAAGCGACCAGTTTAGGCATTGGTCTTGGATCTTTGTCAGAACCTTTGGTAACTTCCACAAGACAAGTTCTGCAATATCCACCGCTGGTCTCCAACGAAGAATAATAGCACATAGTCGGAGGGGCAACTTCCGGACCTATTTTTCTGGCCGCATTCAGAATGGTAGTGCCTTCCGGAACTTCAACCTCAATGCCATCAATTGTTACTTTAAACATGCTATTTCATTCATCAATCTTCAACAGGATATTTGATCCTGAATCAATTGGGTTAATTACTTATTATGACACTGCCGTTTCTAAATTATGGCAGTAATTGTAATAATTTATTTCAGTCTGTTTGACCGGATGTTTGATATATGCTTCAAATTCATGGCGGAAATGACGAATGGCACTGGCTACAGGCCATGCTGCCGCATCTCCTAAAGGACAAATCGTATTGCCTTCAATTTTGCTCTGCACATCCCACAATAAATCAATGTCTTCCATTGTCCCGTGACCGGCCAGAATCTTGTGGAGAATTTTCTCCATCCAGCTGGTTCCTTCCCGGCATGGGCTGCACTGACCACAACTCTCATGATGATAAAATCGGGTAAACGTATACAGGTTGTGGACGATGCTTGCACTTTCATCCATCACAATAAATCCACCGGAGCCAAGCATAGAGCCCGTGGCAAATCCACCGTCCGCAAGAGATTCGTAAGACATTAGTCTTGGTTCGCCTGCTTCGGTCTTTAATATCAAATTAGCAGGCAGGATTGGTACAGATGAACCTCCTGCCACAACGGCTTTTAATTCTTTGCCATTGAGTACGCCTCCACAAAAAGCATCGGAATAAATAAACTCTTCCACCGGTAAGCCTAATTCGATTTCGTATACGCCGGGCTTGTTAATGTGGCCAGATGCGGAAATGAGTTTAGTTCCTGTGGATCGTCCAACCCCAATTTCTGCATATGCTTCTCCACCGTTATTGACGATCGGCACTACTGCAGCAATAGTCTCAACATTGTTGACTACTGTAGGACAACCATATAAACCTTTGACCGCAGGAAACGGTGGTTTGATTCTTGGATTTCCGCGTTTGCCTTCCAATGATTCGAGCAATGCGGTTTCTTCTCCGCAGATATAAGCTCCGGCACCCGGGTGTACATAGATATCATGATCAAAGCCACTGCCCTGAATGTTTTTTCCTAACCAGCCATTTTGATAAGCTTCCGCGATGGCTTTTTCAAGAATACGAATGACATAGAAAAACTCACCGCGCACATATATGTAGGAAGTATTAGCGCCAAGTGCATAACTCGAAGTAATCATTCCCTCAATCAACAGATGAGGGATGTGTTCCATCAGGTACCTGTCTTTAAAAGTGCCCGGTTCAGATTCATCAGCATTGCAAACAAGATATCTTGGAACGCCTTCCGGGCGAGCCAGAAATCCCCATTTCATGCCTGTTGGAAAGCCTGCACCACCACGACCTCGTAAGCCGGATTTTTTGACTTCCTCCAACACGTCGTCAGGGGACATGGCTTTCAATGCTTTTTCCACGGAAGAATATCCACCTTTGCTTCGGTACACATCGAAGGATTGAATTCCTTCGACATCAATATGTTCAAGTAATAATTTTCGTTGCATGCG
>JAHEAR010000004.1:0-6356 GCA_024642665.1 Bacteroidota bacterium | reverse complement strand
GTTGTTCGTTCACTATTTCTGTTTGTATGCGATGTTTATAAAAGGATATTTGGGTTATGAAGGTTAAGGGGTTAAAAGGTTAAAAGGTTATGAAGGTTAAAAGGTTAAGGGGCTTAAAAGCTTGTAAATTTATATGTTTAAGGTTTAATGTTTATTTTGATTTTAAATTCGTAATTCGTAATTTTTAATTTGCTTACTGTCATTCATCTATCACTTCTCACGTTTACCCCCTTTGCCCCCTAGCTCCTATGCAAAATGGCTACGGCGCTTAAAGAAAGGGGGTACCACCTGCAGATGTTTTTACATTTTGTGCTTCATCTTTTTGCCCACAACTCCACACCTCTCACTCCTATTTTTTCGTAATTCGTAATTCGTAATTTTGCTCTCTGCCCTTTGCTCCCTGCGCTACGCCCTACGCTCTACGCATCCAACTCTCCTGCTATCACATTCAAACTACTCAACGTCACAATCGCATCGGACAGCATTCCTCCTTTGATCATTTCCGGAAAGGCCTGATAAAATATAAAACAAGGTCTTCGGAAATGTAACTTATACGGTGCACGCCCACCATCACTTTGCAGATAATAACCGACCTCTCCATTCCCTCCTTCGACGGCATGATATACTTCACCTTTTGGTACATCGGATTCTCCCATCACAATTTTAAAATGCCAGATCAGGGCTTCCATGTTATGATAGACATCTTCTTTTGGCGGAAGATAAAATTCAGGTACATCAGCAAAATATTTGCCGGCAGGCATATTATCTAAAGCTTGTTGTATGATTTTCAAACTTTCTAATATCTCTGCCTGTCGCACCATAAATCGATCATAGGTATCCCCATTGACACCAATTGGAATCTGGAAATCGAAATCCTCGTATGAACTATAAGGGTTAGCAACCCGCACATCATAATCTACTCCTGCGGCACGTAAATTAGGACCTGTAAATCCATAGTTTAATGCTCGTTCGGCAGAAATTGGACCTGTTTTGACGGTTCGGTCAAAAAATATTCGGTTCCGTTCAAGTAGTGTTCCAAATTCCTTGAAAGCTTTTGGAAATTCAGCAAGGAAAGCATTAATAAGTCGGTATACTTCAGGATTAAAATCTCTTTCAAGACCGCCAATACGTCCGATATTGGTCGTAAGCCGGGCACCACAAATCTGTTCGAATATATCATAGATTTTTTCTCTCCACTGAAACATGTAGGTGAAACCGGTCAATGCACCGGTGTCTACACCAATCACGGCATTACAAACCAAGTGATCTGCAATACGCGCGAGTTCCATGATGATGACCCGCATATATTGAGCTCGCTTTGGAATATCTACACCGATCAACTTTTCCACGGTCATGTGCCAACCCATATTGTTGATGGGTGCCGAACAATAATTTAATCGGTCAGTTAGTGTCGTGATTTGATAATAAGGTCTGCGCTCAGCAATTTTTTCAAAGGCGCGATGAATATATCCGACGGTTTGCTCAGAATCAATCACGATCTCACCGTCCATGGTGAGAATGTTTTGAAAAATACCATGCGTGGCAGGGTGCGTTGGACCAAGGTTAAGGGTGGTGTATTCAGTATGAAAATCTTCATGTCCGACTTGATCGGTCAGGGTACTGATTTCATTCTGATGTTGGTTGTTTTGATCCATGTTGTTGCTTCAATGCGCTTGCAGGCGCTTCAATGATTATCTGTTATCGACCGAAATACTGGTCTGCTTTATCTTCTCTGGTACCATCTTCCAGTGGATATTCTTTACGCAATGGGAAGTAGTCCATTTCATCCACATTCAGAATTCTTGTCATATTCGGATGCCCTGTAAAATTGGTGCCGTAAAAATCATAGGTCTCGCGTTCCATCCAATCAGCGCTACTATAGAGAGAAGTCACTGATGGAATATCCGGTTGACCAATAGGCACAAATGTTTTTAATCGAAGTCTGATATTGTTTTCCATACTCTGTACATGATAAATAACACAGAGCTCTTCATCTTTTAAATCGGGATGATGACTTCCACAAATATCTGTGAGGAATCGAAATTTCAACAGATTGTCTTTATGGAGCCAGGTCAGCATATGTAATACAGATGATGGTTCTATCACCAGTGTTAGTATGTCATATGAAACCTCAGAAGATTTTATACTTTCTCCAAACTGCTCCTGTAGTCGCTCCAGCAGAAATTCATTCGTTATATCTGCCATTGCTTAAAGGATTCCGTATGATTGTAGTAATGCTTTATACTCCGGTGAGTTTCTTCTTCGCAAAGACTCATCTTTGACCAGTTCCTGAATTTTCATGACCCCGTCGATGATTTGTTCAGGTCGTGGTGGACATCCCGGAACATATACGTCCACCGGGATAACTCTGTCAATTCCCTGAAGCACAGAATAGGTGTCAAATATTCCACCACTGGAGGCACAGGCACCAATGGAGAGTACCCAGCGAGGCTCTGCCATCTGGAGATAAACCTGCTTTAGAATCGGTCCCATTTTTTTGGCGATGGTCCCGGCTACGAGAAGCAGATCGGCTTGTCTTGGTGAAAAACTCATGCGTTCAGAACCAAATCGCGCCAGATCATAATTGGAACCCATAGTGGCCATAAACTCAATCCCGCAACAAGAGGTAGCAAAAGGCAACGGCCAGATAGAATTAGATCGTGCCAATCCGATCACTTTGTCAAGGGAAGTGGCAAAAAAACCTTCTCCGGTATGTCCGGGAGGCGCTTCAGCTATTTTGATGTCTGTGGTCATTTCTTAATTCGTTTGAGAGGTAGTCAGGATTTGAATAATTTTAATTGATTAATATGCATCAATCCTCAATCCCATGTCAGCCCTCCTTTTTTAATAATATAACCGAAACCCAGCAGAAGTGTTCCTATAAACAGAAACATTTCTACAAATCCAATCATTCCCAGGGATTTGAAATTTACGGCCCAGGGGTACATGAAGATGACTTCCACATCAAACATCACGAAAAGAATAGCGGTCAGGAAGTATTTAATGGAAAATGGAAAGCGCGCATTTCCGACACTTTCGATCCCACTTTCCCAACTCTGAAGCTTGTCGCTGGTCAGCCTTCTTGGACCGGCAAAACGAATGGTTAGCAATGTGACCCCTACAAATCCGACAGCTACTGAGAACTGAATCAGAATTGCAACGTAATCTATTGAGTTTGACATAGTTACAATCTAGACTGCAAAATTAGCTATAAAAAGTGAGAAAACAGGTAGTTCAAGGGGGTCAATTATGTCTTCTGTTGCAATGCAAAGGAGATGATAAATACTTTGCCATTTTTGGCAAGTTTCAGGACTTCAAGGATAGTCTTTAAAAAACACACAAAAACACCTGTTGATAAAGTATTTTTTGGGTTTGAAATTGGAAAAATCTTTAAAAATTCAGGTTTACGCCACACGTGTATGTCCGACCCTGCATCCTGTATCTTTCGATCTCCTCATACTGCACATCGGTTATATTGTCACACTTCATAAAAGCAGAAAACTGGTCTGAAAAGGTG
The DNA here is from genome assembly GCA_024642665.1 of Bacteroidota bacterium. Lineage (GTDB taxonomy): Bacteria > Bacteroidota > Bacteroidia > Chitinophagales > Saprospiraceae > Opimibacter. The sequence continues at coordinate 2,839 of JAHEAR010000004.1, read as the reverse complement.
TACTCCAATTTCGCATTGAAAAGCACATACCCTTTCGGCTCACTTCCCGGATAGATAAATACCTCCTCTATTGCGCTTCTGGATCGCATCTGAAATAAAAACTGAAATTTCTCATGATTGACCAGGAGGGAGGCATAAGTGGTATGCTTTGATCTGTAGGGTAAGACATCATTGACTCGTTCTGCGGAAGCATCCTTTGCATCCAGATAGGTATAGCCTGCGCTTACCGTGATTTCTTTTATTGGTGAATACACTCCATTAATTTCAAAGCCCTTCATGATCGCTTTGTTTAAATTTATTACCTCAAACACAAGTGCCTCACCGGGTACGGATACCTGTTTATAGGAGATTAAATCTTTGTAATGATTGTAATAAAGGGCTGCATCAAATCTGACTTTATTCAAATTTATTTTGGTCCCTATTTCAGCACTAAGGTTTAATTTTTCGGCGCGGAGCAGTGGGCTGGTGGTGAAAGATAATCCACCTCCCTGTTCAAATTTTGTATAGCGCTCAGCGATCGAAGGGTTTCGAAATGCCCGGGCCAATAATCCACGAATAGAAAACTTTTTATTTATCTGGTACACAGCGGCCAGCTTGGGGTTGATATTGCCCTCCATGAATGTACCGGAGATTTGGTAATAGTCATATCGAATACCGGCGGTGAGGATAAGTTTTTCACTAAAGGTCATTTGGTCCTGAACAAAAGCAGCAAAATTCCAGGCGGTGTGTACTCCGTACAGCACTGTATCCGGTCGCCCGTCGACATAATCACTTTGGACCTCAACACCTCCTATAAGATAGTGGACATCGCCAAGACTCATATCTACCTGTGTGGTGTTTCCCAGGCGGTGTACCATTACTTTTTCTGAATCAATATATTGTTTTCCTTTGTTGACATTCGTACTATCATTTTGCGGATCCGCATTAAATACGTAATCAGATGCTGCACCATAGTAATAAAATCGTGTGGAGTATTTCAAATTGGAATGTGCAAAGGCTTGATAGTATAAGTCTCCATTCCATTCTCTTCGACGCTGGGTATCATCTTTTCTATAGGCCGCCACAGAATAGGCGTATCTTCTGCTTAACCAGGTGGCCGGTGTATCGTTAAAGATGTCATTGTACATGGCCGAAATCTGGAGGCTTCGATTTGGGGAAAAATCAAATTTAAATTTGGCATATCCATTATAAAGTTCAAATCCGGTTTTTTCTCTGTGGCCATCATTTGCTTTTCCGGCAAGATTAAATAAATAGGAAAATTGACCTAACCTTCGACTGGTTGAAAAATCCAAACCAATAAAATCATTGTAATGATTATATTCTGCATAAGCAGGTGCTTTCCCATAAAAACCATACTGCATATTCAGACTCGTATTCGATACGGCTTCCGGCGTTCGGGTGATCACATTGACGATTCCGCCCATCGCACTAGACCCAAACAAAGAGGAGTATGCTCCTTTGATGACCTCAATGCGTTCAATGGCACCCAGCGGAATAAGATTCCATAAAGCCCCTCCTGATTCAGGCGTGATGGCCGGTCTTCCATCCAGCAGTAAAAGGACTCTGTTGCCTATTCCGCCTCCGGCTACTTCTGAAGAACCACGTATGGAAAGCGATTGCACATTGGATCCACTGGATCTGGTGACGATCACGCCATTCATATCATCAAATGCTTTATCAAAAGAGCTAATGCGGGATTCCTTGAGTTGTAGTTTAGTCACAAGGCCAACACTCGCCGGTGCCAGATTCAGACTTTGTGATTTTCTGGAAGCGGACACCACCACTTCGTTGGTGAGATAGGTTTCCTGATGCATTTCAATTCTGATCGGCTCTGATCCACGGGAGACACTATCCAGGTGAATGGTTTGGAAGCCGATCATTGAAAACATCACGCGATAGGAAGGAAGCGAAAGCGATTTAATGGTGAAGTTGCCATGCTGATCACTGGTGGTACTGTGTCCTATGTTATCCTTGAAGGTGATATTGACATAGGACAAGCCTTCTCCTGATTCTGCATCAATGATTTTTCCGGAAAGATCCCATTGTCCGGTGGCATTGAGAGAAAAGAGGAGAAGGCCTGTTAGAAGAAAAAGGGTATGTCTTACTGATACCACGCGTTAACGAAAGAAAAATCAGCTTTAAAATTATACTCTACGTTATCCCCTTTGTTGAGGGTAAAAGTGGCAGGTGCAGGATAGTCAAAGACTGTAAAAATATTGCCACCGCCTATATCAACTTTGATCACTACGCCATGACTTGTGACATCCGGATTATTCCAGTAAACGCCAAGGGTTGCAGACTTAAGGGATGGATCCACGATACGGTCATGTCTGAATCCCAGGGCTAATGCAGAGTATGTCCCCGGATCAACTTCCAACTCATAATCATAAGTAGTTTTACCTGCTTCATAGGTCAGAATAAATGGATTCTGTGCATTCGCGGGTGCACCAAGGGCAAAGGTTCCTCCGGGAAACCCTGGATAAAGTACGTTTGGTGAAATAGCACCCCATCCTGCTCCTGTTGGAGGCGCTGCATCTACAAATTCAGGGAAAATGGTCAGTTCAACGATACCGCTATCCTGCCATGTGCTCCATAAATAGGCACTATCAATGGTGATTGTACCATGGATTTTGGCAGTATCAGGGGTTGCCACATCATCCTTGCAGCTGGCAAAAAATAGTGTCGGTATGGCAAGGAGGAAAAGGGCTTTAATAGAAAAAGATAAAATCTTCATTTTTATTAGTTTGATGAATAATGTATGCTGCAAAGGAAGGATATGCCTCCCTTAAAAAATACCCGAAGGGGGGGAAACAATAACGAAGGGCGCAGGGCGAAGAGC
>JAHEAR010000060.1 GCA_024642665.1 Bacteroidota bacterium | reverse complement strand
GGAGTGGTAAATTTTAGTAAGAGCCACCATTTTAGCGAAGTGCGATATATTCCTTCGAACATGCTGATTAGTCCTGATGGAAGTGAAATGGAACATGTCGGCTTATTAAACTTCTTTCGCGTATTAATTAGTGGCGGGTATTTGACCGAACTCAGAGAAGAAAAGCCGATTGTTAAAGCAGAGAAAGATGGAGTAACGCTCACCTGGTTGCCCACGATTAGAAGACAGGCAAATGTGACCATCAGGTTTACTTTCCGTGAACCAAACATCATCGATATGGATATGTCCGTGGAGACCCTGATCAATTATCCTAAATTCGAAATTTTGCTTTCGGCTTACCTCGCACCAGGCTTTGTCTCTGGGGCATATGTGGCCAAAGAAGAGTTTGGCCCTGTGGTGCCAGAGCAAATTCGCATTACTGACCAACCCATGATTCATGGTGTATGGCCATTCTTCCCTAAGGATGAAGCCGGAGCCAATTTGCTCACGGATGGACGCCACCAAAAAGGTCGTTGGTACTGGCGGATGGCAGTAGGACGTCGCTATGGCATGCCCATGGCATTTTTCAATAAAGGGGAGGTCGATGTCCTAGTAATGGGACGCCCGGAAGATGTGTATGCCGTTGGAGTCACTTACGATGGAGATCCGGAAACAGACAACATTGCAGCACATCGCAGCCTCTACCTTTCAATGTTTGGCGAAGATATGGTTGCTGGTGAAGGGCGACGAACACAAATGCGAATGGTCATCGGAAAATTTGGAAGTGACCAGAATAAACATGTTTCCTTATACGAAGCATTTCTCAATGATGTAGATTCAAAGCCCCGCTTTCACGAAAGTCCCCCACGTTAGGAGGAGGAATCCTTCACATGAAATGGGAGATTTCTTTGTGAAGAATCACGATTATCAGCCAGATTTGGACAGCAATGCAGACAACATTGTTACATGGCGTGATTTGAACTTCTCAATTAATATGAGCGCATTTTGGTGAGGTACCTCATGGTTACGATGATATTTACTTGAAGATCAATGATCCCAAAAAAAGTCAATGACAAGCGTTGTATACGGTTTGCTATTCACAACATTTGGATTACTTCCTTTTTTGCAAACCTTATAGGTTCGATTACAGCTGAACCTTAGATTTACTTCGGAATAGGCATAAACAAAAGAACCTGGGGAACAATTGTGCTAATATGACTACAGGAAGTATTCTTTCTTTTTTGTTTGGAATCGAAGAAAAAATAAAAGGACGACTAATAAATAATGCTAAATCGTCCTTTTTAGTAGACAAGAGATTTGAAATATCAAGCCTTGAATCTTTCATCGAAAAATCTATGGAATATCCCACAGATTATCCAAAAATTTTGATGAGGTCTGAAACATCAAAAGAATCTGATAATCAATCTCCTCAATTGTAAAAATATTTTGTTGATTGGGAAGAGAAAGGAGGAAATCGATAGTACGGCATTGTCATTACAAATTGTGTTTTCTGAATCGGAAAATGCCTCTGGCACCTCATAGAAAACTTCTTACCTTTCCAAATATGAACAGGAGAAAGAGGCGCAACTTTGAAATAAAAGAGGAGAGTTATGAAGTTATTGCTGAACTATATAAATGCAGCTTAACTATTTGTCCTATATTTTATTGAAGTCCATCTTGTACTTGCGACAAAATCTTGGACAATACTGATAACCATATTATTTCTAAGAATATTGTGTTAATATAAACAGGTAATAATGAAATAATTTAATGAGGTTTTGTGCCATTATGAATAGAAATTATTAATTTGAAAAATTGCTGACAAAGAGTCAAACAATTATATTGTACCTCAAGTTTAATATGAGTTTTCTTCCTGAATGAGTATCCTAAAGCAACGCTCACAACTACTCCTGAAATTATCAGCATGACTATCCTTAAAACAAGGCTTTTTAAACCACCCGTCAGCAATGGGTACCTGCCCCGTCAACGCTTGCTTGACAAAATGACGGAAAACCATTACAAGCCTGTCCATCTTCTTGTAGCAGCTGCCGGCTATGGAAAAAGTGTTTTTATTAGTCAATGGCTGGATGAGATTGATTCCGGTTATTGCTGGATTTCGCTGGAAGAGGATTGTAACGATATCAGGACTTTCCTTACTTATCTGGGCGAAGCTATCTGTTCAAAATTAATGTCGCCCGATTGTGATATGTTACAATTGGCCAAAGCGCTCGAGTTGCCAAATTTAATTGAAATCAGTCGAGTTGTCATCAACGAACTTCAAAGCATTGATAAGCAAATTGTTGTGGTATTCGACGATTATCACCAAATCAAAGAACAGGCTGTGCATGATTTGATGTCAGAACTGATCAAAAGCTTTCCGAAAAAACATAAAATTATCATCACCTCACGATTTGATCCGCCTATCAACTTAACTAAGCTCAAAGCCTATGATAAAGTGAATGAAATCAGGATGGCTGATTTGTGCTTTTCACTGGAGGAGATCAACGAATTAGCGACCAAACTGTTTTGTGAGCGACTGGAACAAGAAGCTTTAGTATCCATATTGAAACTTACGGAAGGATGGATCGTACCTATCCGGTTGATATTGAAAGATTTTTTTAAAAGAAGAACTACTGAGGTAGTTTATGGTATCAATCAAAACACCGGTGAAAAAGTTACCGCCTATTTACTGGAAGAACTTTTCAAGCACGAACATCCAATGTTAAAGGAAAGCCTGATGCAGGCATCCCTTTTTCCGATGTTCAACATCAAAATGCTGATCAGTTTGTTTATAAATGAACATCCTGATGAAGAACCAAAACAGGCTGAACTGGAACATATGATCAGGCAGTTTACTCAGCAATCCTTGTTTATCATTCCGCTTGACAACGACAATAACTGGTTCCGTTTTCATCACCTGGTCCAGGAATTTCTAGACAATAGAATAAAACAGAAAATGCTCCTCACAAAGATCAGTAAAGTACTTGTGCAGGGAAGTATATTTTTTGAAGCGAATGATTCAATAGACGAAGCCATACTATTGTGTGTTCAAGCTAAAGAATATGAATTAGCGGCAAGTATATTTGACAGGCACCGGCATAAGCTGTTAAACGAACACCGGCTTGATGTACTGAGGAAATGGCTGGGTATGATACCTGTTGAAATTGTCGATGAACATCCGGGCCTTTTGTTAACACGTGCGGCACTTTTTGAGACGACTCAAAATACTGTTGACATGTTGAAAGATTTACGAAGAGCGGAGGAATTGTTAAAGGCGTTCAACGATCAATCTGATAAATCAAGCTTGTTAAGGGGGGAATTTTATTCGCTTTTAACATCTTCCGCAGCGCTCTCCGGTGATATGAAAATGGCATTGGAAAGCGCAGCCAAAGCTGAAGAACTGTTAGAAGTTGAACACGAATATTTGCGCTATTTTTCTATGGCCTATCGCGTCCTTGTGCTTAATGCAGTGGGCAGGGGAGTTGAGGCGATGGAAATATTGCTTAAGGATAGAAAAAAGCTATCGGTTTTTCAAAAAAGAAGCCGGATGAGTAACCACATCCTCTCCGTGTTGCTTAGGTTCGATATGGGACAGGTAGATAGTTACCTTTACGATGCGCATGAAGCGCGCAAACTGGCTGAAGAAATAAGTGACAACACCGCTGTTGTTTATGCCAATTATTTCCTTGCTGTTTCTGCGTATGTTAAAAATGATCTGGAGCAGGTGTTGCCTGACATTGAAAACGTCCTGAGCAATAAATATTCCTCAAGGCCCTTCTGGGTATTACATTCGTATTTTGTAAAGGGCATTTATTTACTTGCCGTTGGACAATCGGCAGCATTTGAAAGTTGTGCGATTGAATTGGTTGAATATGCAATGAAGTTTCCTTCTCCATATTTATATAACACTGCTTTGATCATGCAAACCGAGCTCTATCTTCGACAAGGGAAGATCAAAAAGGCACGAGAGGTTTCCAAAAAAGTAAACTTCGATTCCTTTGATATAGTATTACCTTACCACCTTACTAAGCTGGTTGAGGTAAAACTGCTGCTTGCTGATAAACAGTCAGGGCAACTGGACCGGGCTGCAGAGCTCATCCAAAAATTTGACGAGATTGCACGAATAACAAACAATAATAATTTTTTGTACCAGGTGCATTGCCTGGAGGTTTTGCTCTTAGCCAGGAGAAACAAAACCAGCGAAGCCTTGAATTTATTACGGCAATCCCTTTCTGCTACCAAAAAGGAAGGATTTGTGCGAATTTATACCGATCATGGTGCCGAAATGAAAATGCTTGTAGATCAACTCCATGAGGAAGAAAAAAGTGATCCTTACGCCCAGGTGATCATTGGCAGTTTTAATCCGGTTGGTAACCATCCCCTCTCGCATAATCAGCTTGATCTACCACAAGGAGGACATGTGTTTGTAAATGCCAAAGGGGCACGGATGAAGATAACCGCACGGGAACAGAAGCTTTTAATCCAGTTGAGCAAAGGCTTGCAAAACAAAGAGATTGCCGAACTGATACATGTTGCCCCAAACTCTGTAAAAACCTCCCTTTACAGATTGTACAGAAAATTGAAAGTAAACAACCGGCAGGAAGCCATCGGGAAAGCGGCTGAACTGGGCATACTGGCTTTACCGGTCATTCAACCCAGTAAGTTGTAGGCTGGAAACAACCCTCTTTCCCGGTCAATTAGTGATTTATTTTATGGATGCTGAAGGAAATGTATACTTTTTGTATACCATGTCCGATATTTTATAAAAAATACAATACCTTAATTTGTCTTTAGAATCTATCAAAATAGCTCTTCAAAACTGCATAATCCTCCATAATGAAAATATAACATATCCGAACCATTAAAATAATTAATATTTAGAATTCCCAACCATGAAAAGAATCCCTCAACTAATTCTTATGGAACTTCTACTGATTTCAATAACATCACACAAAGACGGGAATGTTTATAAAAACACACTATAACCAAATAAAAACCACATGAATTGAGACGATTTATTACAATTTTATTCGCTGTAAGCTGCATGAGTTTGACGGGCTTCAGCCAATCCGATAAACCCAACCAGGTTGTCTTTAAAAATGTCAAGGTATTTGACGGAACCAGTGATAAGCTTTCTGCCACTACAGAAGTGCTGGTAGAAGGCAATATGATTAAAGAAATTTCTTCATCCGCCAGCAGAAATGCCTCAAAAGATGCCACGGTCATTGATGGAGGAGGCCGGGTATTGATGCCGGGATTATCGGATACCCATATCCACGCCAGCTTCGCCTCTCTTCCTCTCCCGGATTTATTGGCAGGCGACCCCAGCTACAATTACATTCGCTCGACAGTTGATGCGCGAGACATGCTCATGAGAGGAATTACGACTATCCGTGATTTGGGCGGCAATCCTTTTGGTCTCAAAAAGGCCATCGATGAAGGTCTGATTCCAGGTCCTCGTATCTATCCATCCGGCGCTGTCATAAGTCAAACCGCCGGTCATGCAGATTTCCGTTTTCCTAACCAACGAAACCCTAAGCATGGTGGTGAATGGGCTGCTGTATATACCGAGGGATACGGGATGCTGGCGGACGGAGTTCCTGAAGTATTGACTGCTGCTCGCGAACAATTGCGTAAAGGAGCATCACAGGTAAAGATAACGACTGGTGGAGGATATTCATCACCTTCAGACCCTTTGATGGGTATTCAGTACACTTTTGACGAAATAAAAGCAGCTGTGGATGTAGCGGCCAATTGGGGTACGTATGTAACCATTCACTCCTACTTCCCAGAGTCAATTAATATGTCTATTGATGCAGGTATTAAGGATGTAGCCCATGGGCAACTTTTAGATAAGGCAACTCTTGAGCGTATGGCGAGGGAAGGTGTTTCACTGAGTACTCAACCCTTTACAGAATGCAGTGAACCACAGCTAAGTGCTTTCTCCAATGAAAAACTCGCCATTGTCTGCGAGGGGACTAAAAAAATGTATCAGTGGGCCTCGGAGATCCCAGACCTATTGATCACCTATGGGACAGACTTTTTCAATGTTCCACAGGATGTTTTCAAAGAGCAGACTAAGCAAATGGAACGGCTACTTCCATGGTTTGAACCCGTTGAAATCCTTAAAATGGCCACCGGAAATGCAGGAGAATTATATAAGAAAAGTGGGCCTATTATGAACCCATATCCGGGAGACCTTGGAGTCGTAAAACCAGGAGCATATACTGATATCCTCCTTGTGGAAGGCAATCCACTGAAAGACCTCAGTGCCGTAACCAACCAGGACAACCTATTGATCATCATGAAGGATGGAAAAATCTATAAAAACACAATCAAATAAAAATAGTTCAATTATGAAAAAAATCAACTCAATATTGCTGGCAATAGTATTTGTATTTACAAT
>JAHEAR010000015.1:18841-86957 GCA_024642665.1 Bacteroidota bacterium | reverse complement strand
GAACACCCGGACCAACTTATTTTTACGTTCGCAAGCGTAAAAATAAGAAAGTGTAATACTGGATGCAAAGGAAGCTGGAATGCTAAAAACTTAAAATGAACTTAAGGTGAGTTTTTGTCGTGACGAGGTTTTTGGATACTTTTTTCCGGAAAAAAAGTATCAGAACATCTTCCAAAGAAGGCATCATTGAAATCAGAAAGTGAAATAGAGCTGCTAAGGGAGTGGAAAATGAAAATTGAGATAAGCGGATTGACTTCGTCGATCCCTATGATGGAGAGCTGCCAAAGCATCCCAAGTTGCCCTGCGGGCTAATTTTTCATTTTAAGTCCACCTTTTTTAAGCTGGCGCTTGACAGGATTGACTTAAAAAGAAAAAGCCACCTTAAAGGTGGCCTTGTGATGCTTTGCGGAGGAGGAGGGATTCGAACCCTCGAAGGCTTTCACCTTGCCGGTTTTCAAGACCGGTGCATTCAACCGCTCTGCCACCCCTCCGGGTATATTTGTTGTGAACGGAGCGCAAATATAGAATGTTTTCGTTTTTTACACGCAGTATTCACCACTTATCCTATCTGAAGGCCAAGTTTCTGCCAGATACGCCACTTTCATCAGGATCCTGAAAGTAGATTCCCCATATTTTGTTTGTTTGAATTTTCTGCCTGAAATGAAAGAAAAACTTACTTTTACCGCTCAATAACAGATACTTACACATATTTATGCACACGTCACCCATTATTCGTGTTGCCTTGATCGGCGCAGGCCCTATGGGCATCAATATCTATAAGTTATCCCTTCAAAGAAAGGATATCCGGATCACCCATGTCATCGATATTGATCCCTCCCTAAAGGGAATCGATATGGGAATCCATGGTGGTCTCGAACCAACAGGCGTAGTGATTACCGACCAATATGATCAATTGGGTCAGGTGGAGGTCACCATACTGGCTACTGTCTCTGACTTGCCCAGAATCGGGCCTCAGGTTCTTGCACTGATTGCAGCAGGCTTGCCGGTAGTTTCGACCTGCGAAGAACTTTTTTACTCATGGGAAAACGGCAGAGAGTGGTCCGAAACCATCGATCTGGCAGCAAAAGATAAAGGTGTAGCCGTCCTAGGCACAGGTGTGAATCCCGGATTCCTCATGGATGCACTACCTTCTATGTTCACTGCTTTATGCAATCAGGTAGAGCGCGTAGAAGTACGTCGTTATCAGGATGCGCAGTTCAGGCGTATTCCATTTCAAAAGAAAATTGGTGCCGGGTTGAATCTGGACGAATTTGAGAAAAGAAAAAGTGATGGCAGTCTTAAGCATGTAGGACTCACAGAGTCCATGTTATTTATTGCTGAGCAACTAGGATGGACCCTGGATAGTACTGAAGACAAAGTTGAACCGGTAATTGCCCATCGCAATATTGAAACAAGTGGGTTGAGTATTATCTCGGGTCAGGCCTCAGGTGTTCGCCAAACGGGACTGGGCGTTATGAATGGCGAGGAGAAAATTAAGTTGATTTTTCAAGCGACGGTCGGCGAGGCAGAATCATATGATGAAATCGAAATCTTTGGGACACCCCATATCCGAAGCCGGATTATGCAAGGCATAAACGGTGACATAGCGACCTGTGCGATTATCCTTAATGCATGTAAATCGATTTTAAAAGCCCAACCAGGTCTGCGCACGATGGCAGACATGCCAATGATCACCAGCACAGGTGTCTGATAATCCAAAAACAATGAAAACATTTCGCCTACATATTGCCGGCAAAGTGCAAGGTGTATGGTACCGCGCTTCCACGAAAGATAAAGCGAAAGCACTCGGACTGCGCGGTCAGGTCTGGAATCAATCCGATGGTTCAGTAGGCGTCCTTGTGCAAGGTCCAATCGAAAAGATATTCGAATTTGTTGAATGGTGCAAAGTAGGTCCCGAACTCGCAAGAGTTGATAAGGTAGTCGTCAGTGAGGAAGTCTTTGATAATGTATTTTCTGATTTCGAGATCAGCAGCGGAAAGGGGGGTAGTAGTGAGTAGTAAATTGTAAGTGGTGAATTGAGTAGTTGAAAGAATTGTGAGACACGCAGTTATATGAATACGCCTATAAGACGAGAATAAACAAGTCTCGCATCTCGTGTCTCGCGTCTTTTTCCCACTTGTTTTTTACTGAAAATAAAACGTATAACTTCTCCTACACAAAGCCTCCCCACCAGGGCAAGTCCACTCCGGTCCCGAATCAATCAACCGCAATGCTTCTTTGATATGTTTTTTCTCGCCGGTCGATGCATCATCTATTTTAAAATTAGTAGGTCGGCCATTTTGGCCAACCGTAAATTCAACGATCACCGTTTTTCCATTGGGTGTGATGCCTGTACCAAGTGGCAACAAAGACGCTCCTGAAATATAATCTCTAAAAGCAAAATAAGCCTGCACATACTTTTCCTGGTTGACAGAAGTTTCTGCAGCTACTGCAGTTGATTCATTTTCAGGTTTCGGATGAAGGACTAATGTTACATTTTTGTCTGTTGAAAATGAAAGTGTGCGTTCTTCGTAACCGGCATGTTTCAGATTGATGACAATAGTTTCTTCAAGCGCATCAAATTCAAAATTTCCATTGACATCCGTAAAAGAGAGTTTGTTGGTATGGCCAAGTAAATACGGAGAGAAGGCAATCGGAAGATTAGTTTGAGCATCTACAATTGAGCCGGTGATATGATGCATATGCAATGGTTTCTCCGCAACGATGGCATCTGCTTTTTCACTTGGAGAAGGAGCGCCGGCCGCCGGGTTGCCTTTAGATGTCATCCTTTGCCTGCTTTGCATTTCTCCTGGAGTCGCTGCATTACTGGTTTCCTTTTTCGAATTCATCCCGGATGTTGCCTCCTCTTTCAAGGGAGCAATGGCTTCGCTGGATAATTGGCTGTTTTCCTCCTCTTCATTTATTTGACTTGATTCCATCGCGACCGATCCGTTAGCAGCATCTATAGATGCTAAAGAGTCTGGGTCGACAAAGACAAAGGTGGTTTCTGAAGGCTCATTATCCATTCGCATAATGACAGCATAGGCACCGATCAGTAACATGAGGCAGGCAGCAATAGCGGTAACTGCAAGATTAGGGACAAGCCATCGCCTTCTCTCCCTTTTATAAACCTTGATCTTCTCTTCAATTGCTATCAGGTGATCTGTATGACCTGCATGTGGATGGGCATTAAATCCTTCAAGCGCATCTGCAACAAATGGATCCTCGCGGGCAATCTCTTTCAGACGTGCAAAATCCTTTTCAGAAAGTGTCCCTGAATCAATTTCACGCAATCGCGCCTGCACCCATTTATATGTCTTTTCGTGAACCAAGGCTTTGTTTAGTTTGAATACATTTTTTTAAATTCCTTCTTCCGTTTTGAATATTTGATCGCACCTGATCCATCGATTGAGATGTACGCTCGCATATGTCAGCATAAGACAGTTTTTCGAAATAAAACATTCGGATACATTCCTTTTGATTATCAGCTAAATGAGCAATACAATCATGCAGCTGATCACCAATGTCCTCAGCAATGATTAACTCAAATTCCTCATCTTCCTGATGCACATCCAGTCCATTTTGCATAACAGGATCATCCATTGATATTGTTAAGAAGTTGTTTTTCTTGCGCAGCAGTTGCAGGCAGTGATTTTTACTAACCATATAAAGCCAGCCACTGAAATTGTCCACCTGATGGCCGGGAAGTTTGCGATTGATGTGTTCATAGATATCCATGACCGCATCCTGTGCGGCTTCCGGTTGCCCCAGATATTTCAAACAAACCCCATACACTAATTCCATATACCGAAGAAACAGGGTGCCCAGCGCATCCTTATCTCTTCGCTTGCGAAAGCGATCAAGTAAGATTTTGTCCGGTAGTTGGGTTTGACTCAAGTTTTAGTTAGTGATTTAGTGATGAGTGTTCCGCTGTTGCGGAAGGTGATGGGTGATTTAGTGATTTTATGATGTGATTTTTTTGATGTATAATATAAAGTATTTTGTTTCCTGCTTTCCACTCTTCACCATCTATGATGGCTCGTAGTTCGCTTATTCGTAATTTTAAATTTGCCCAATACCCGATGAATAAAGGTTTCGTTACTTGTATCATTATTATTGGTTAGCCTTTCCGCCTATTTCATACATTTGTAATTCGCAATTTTCAATTCCTCACTCTTCACTTCTCCTCTATAGTTTCTTCCATCATTTCCCAATAGTTTCGGAACACCGGTTTGAATGTTTCCACAAAAGTTTTTGCATGTGCTGGTATTGGTTGAAGATAAACGTAAGTATAACTAGATTCTTTTGTTTCTGTTTTGATCGCATTAAATTGGTTGATTACACCAAGTAAAAGACCGAAAAGCAGGATACAAAAAAGCAACATGACGATGCCTCCAAGAATTCTTCCCGGTGTAGTCCGGTTGTTTTTTTGGAAGCGGTTATCCAATCGCTTCGTCAGGGAATATAGAATGAAGCTTAGCAGGATGAAGACACCAATCGTTCCAAAAATGAGGGCAAACAACTTGCCAATTGGCAGCGTTTGGGAGATGAATTTAGCCAGCCAGGGCGAAATAATTAATGTTAAAACCAAGGCAATTAAATAGGTGGTTACCTGAAGAAGTGTACCCGCGGCACCTTTCGTAAAGCCAAGCCAGAAACCGGTTATGATAAAGAAAACTAAGAATATATCTATTATCATTTTTTATAATATGTAAATGGATATGCCAAAACCCCTTCCGCACTCAAAACATTCCGGGGAAGGAAACCGTTTCAAGAATGGATAAAAGTAGTGAGAGAATCCCTTTATCTTTCTATAATCAGGATTTCTTTTCTATATTGTAGTGCATAACAAGATCATTAGGTTTAAGAGACGCAAACCTTGAAGTATCTAATACTAATAACACTCATCCTTTTTGTTGATCGCGCTCAAGCCCAAACGGCCGGTCAACCCACAGGTATTCCTGAGGTATTCCTTATTGGGCAATATGAAGATTCCTACGCGCAACTTTCGCAGCAACATCCTGAAGCCTTATTGTCCGTATATAATGACAATATTGAAAAGGCCTATAAAGGGTGGAGTGAGTTTTTAATGGATATCGAAGATTATGCCTCTGATATATCATTTGATATTAAAGGCGCTAAGATTTGGTTGAATGTATACTTCAATGCGGATGGCTCAATTTCAAACCTGGCTTTTTATCCCAAGCCGAACAGCCGTAATATCGAAGCAGATCATTTAGTTGCTTTTTTTAAGAGTTTTGTGAAGCATTATCAGTATCCTGAAATGTCTGAAAAAGGCTTTCAACATAGTGCCAGTGCTTCCTTTCCAACGTTCTTCCATAGAACCTCCCCGGTAACAGCCAAAGGGAACTAAGAATGATTTTTTGTTCTCGTTAAATTATCTTTAATTGGATGACTTGTTACTTTTTTCATCGCCAAAAAAGTAACCAATCCGCCTGAGGCGGACGGTCGTCCTAAAAACTCACTTTCATATTTAATCTTGCTCTTAGCTTTCTAGCTTTCTTTGCGTTAGTTTTTCACACTTCCTTGCATTTCCGCTTTCGAACGGAAATACAAGACGATCGGTTTGTTCGAACAGTTTTGTGCGACAGAATCTCCTTGATTCAACAGATTACTTCTAGCAGGATATTTCATTAGTTGAAATTCAGTCTTATACTTATACGCGATCTACTTCGTTGTCAATTTGATGAGTCGTAAATTATTTGCCTAATCCCTTGATTGTCAGATTAGATAAATCTGAGAATTGATGATGAGCAAAGGCCTAGTTATTGCTTTATTTTTTTCATGGATTTAACCTAAAATTCATCTACGGTTCACATTTAATTTTTCTCTCATATCTTTGTCCACAAGAAAAGGACACATGACGCAATATACCGAAGCGAATATTCTAACCCTGGATTGGAAGGAACATATCCGGATGCGTCCGGGAATGTACATTGGAAAGCTTGGCGATGGCTCTTCTCCGGATGATGGAATCTATGTCCTCCTGAAGGAAGTCATTGACAATTCTATTGATGAGTATGTCATGGGCTTTGGCAGACAAATAGAAGTTGAGATAAAAGACAAAACGGTGACCGTCCGGGATTATGGACGAGGTATTCCACTCGGAAAAGTTGTGGAGTGTGTTTCCAAAATTAATACCGGTGGAAAATACGATTCTAAAGCTTTCAAAAAATCTGTGGGACTGAATGGGGTAGGAACCAAAGCCGTCAATGCACTGTCGGAATATTTTTTAGTGAAAGCCATTCGGGATGGCAAATCCAAAGAAGCCACTTTTCAGCAGGGTACAATAGCTTCCGAATCAAAGATTGTCAAGTCCACGGAAGAGCACGGCACACTTTTTACCTTCACGCCCGACGAATCGGTTTTCAAAGATTATACTTATCGGGATGAGTTTGTCGAACAACAATTATGGAATTATGCCTGGTTGAATGCAGGCCTGAAAATAAAATTTAACGGCAAGACCTTTTTGTCCAAAGATGGATTACTAGACCTGCTCAACAGAAAGACGGGTAATGAAGCTGTCCGCTATCCCATCATTCATTTAAAAGGAGAGGATATTGAAATGGCCCTGACCCATGGGCAGCATTATGGCGAACAGTATTACTCTTTCGTCAACGGTCAGCATACTACCCAGGGCGGTACACATTTGAATGCCTTTAAAGAAGCAATTGTGAAAACAGTGCGCGATCATTTTGGGAAAAATTTTGATCCAAAAGATGTGCGGGGATCCATCATTGGCGCTATCAGTATTCGCATCGAAGAGCCTGTTTTTGAATCGCAAACCAAGACGAAACTTGGATCCAATAATATAGCACCGGATGGCCCGACAGTACGTTCATTTATTAATGACTTTGTCACTAATCAACTGGATAATTTTCTCCATAAAAATCCAGATGTCGCTAAAGAAATGCTTAAACGCATTCAGCAGTCTGAGCGCGAGCGTAAGGATATTGCAGGGATAAAAAAATTGGCCAACCAACGCGCGAAATCTGCCAATCTCCACAATAAAAAACTGCGTGATTGTCGCGTGCACTATAATGACAGCAATCGCGTAGAGGAGGAGATAAAAAATAACACCACTATTTTTATTACGGAAGGAGATTCAGCGTCCGGGTCCCTGACGAAAGCACGCGACGTGCAAACACAAGCGGTATTTTCTTTGCGCGGTAAACCCTTGAATTGTTATAGTATGACAAAAAAGGTAGTATATCAGAATGAAGAATTTAACCTCCTGCAACATGCTTTAAATATTGAAGACGGACTCGATGACTTGCGCTATAACCGTGTAGTGATTTCAACTGACGCGGATGTTGATGGCATGCATATTCGTTTGTTATTACTGACCTTCTTTCTTCAGTTTTTTCCTGATCTGGTGAGAGAGGGACACCTCTTTATTTTAGAAACTCCCTTGTTCCGAGTTCGCGACAAACAAGCTACTCATTATTGTTACAACGAACAGGAAAAACAAGCGGCCATTAAGAAGCTGCGAGGCAAACCGGAAATCACTCGCTTTAAAGGATTAGGAGAAATTTCTCCGGATGAGTTTGGTGCTTTTATCGGCGAGAATATCCACCTCGAACCGGTCCTCATTCAGGACAATACCAGCATCGATGATATCCTTGAATACTATATGGGAAAAAATACACCCAGCCGACAGGAGTTTATCATCGAAAACCTTCGCTATGATCTCGATGAAAGCGATGGAGCCCCGGCAGTCATCGATGAGAAGTTGGAAGAGACGGTTTAGTGTATGATTGTGCATGATGCATGAGTTGAGAAAGTGGAGCAGTGCGCGCCGGGGGCACTTGTTGTTTAGATTCTCATTCGAATGGGTTTCCTCGAGCCATGGAGAGTTTAGGGGGTTGATAGTTAAATTGGTTAATAGCTTATTAACTGAGAGAAGTCAGGTCGCGCTTAGCCTCTCAGGTCCCAGGTCTAAATATCTCAAGTCTTAAACCCCCAGGTTTTAAACTCTCAGGTCTTTTGGTTAAAAGTTTTCATGGTTATTTAGGTATTTGAAGAGTTTCGTTTTACAAAAGACTATTTTCTTTAAATCACTCCTCACTCCTCACCCCATCGCTCATATCCTGCCGAAATGTCATACAAAATTGTCCGTTTTTAGCTCTATTGGCAGAATTCCGGCTGTGGAATGGTAATTGACCCTCTCAAATCGTTAGAAAAGCTACATTTTTGTGAACTTATTGAATTTTATGTTTGAAGATCTTATAATGGATAGTAGTGCGGTGGAGGAAACTGAGTTTATGCCGATTATTTCGGTAGATGAGGATGATGAGCCGCATGGTGGAGAAGATATGCCGGAACTCATACCTGTTCTGGCGCTTAAGAATACAGTTTTATACCCAGGTATCGTCATTCCGATTACGGTAGGAAGAGAGAAGTCTATGAAGGCCGTTCGCAAGGCCCATGATACCAATAAGCAGATCGCTGTGCTGGCCCAGAAGGATGTCGAGACGGAAGACCCTGAAGTAGAAGATTTATACACGGTGGGTACGCTGGCGAGAATTTTAAAGGTGCTTAAAATGCCGGACGGATCGATCACCGCCATCCTGCAAGGTAGATCAAGATTTAATATGCTGGCCATGGATTCTGTAGAACCACACATGGTGGCCAGAGTCGAGCCAAGAAATTATATCCAGCCAAAAGGCAAACTCGAATTTGATGCGATCCTTGCATCGATTCGTGATTTATCAGAGAAGATTATCAAGCTGTCTCCGAATATCCCTTCAGAGGCAGTGGTTATGATTCGCAATATCAAAAGCGATATTCATCTGCTCGGTTTTATCTCCTCCAATCTGAATATTGACATCGTTAGAAAACAGGAATTGTTAGAGATCGAAGATTTAGAATCGCTGGCACATGAAGTATTCAAGCTAATGCACAATGAGATGCAAATGCTGGAACTTAAAAACCAGATTGATTCGAAAGTACGTGTGGATATCGAAAAGCAACAACGAGATTATTTTTTAAGCCAGCAGTTAAAAACAATCCAGGAAGAGCTCGGTCAGAATCCTCAGGAGTCGGATATCAGAAATCTCGTTGAGCGTGGTAAGAAAAAGAAATGGAGTAAAACTGTGCAGGATGCTTTTGATCGCGAGATCACAAAAGTCAGAAGAATTAATCCACAGGTTTCTGAATACAGCCTTCAATTAAATTATCTTGAGTTGATGCTCGATCTTCCCTGGGAACATTATACAAAGGATAATTTTGATTTGAAAAATGTCCAGAAAGTTCTGGATGAAGATCATCATGGGTTGGAGGAAGTAAAGGAGCGAATTCTGGAACATCTAGCTGTTTTGAAATTGAAAGGCGATATGAAGGCACCTATCATATGTCTGGTAGGCCCTCCGGGAGTTGGTAAGACGTCCTTAGGTAAGTCGATTGCACGCGCATTAAAACGCAAGTTTATCAGAATGTCCCTTGGTGGCTTGCATGATGAATCAGAGATAAGAGGGCATCGAAAAACATATATTGGGGCTATGCCCGGACGAATCATTCAGTCTGTAAAAAAGGCAGGTGCTTCGAATCCGGTTTTTATTCTGGATGAAATTGATAAAGTGGGTAAGGATTTTAGAGGTGATCCCTCTTCTGCATTGTTGGAAGTACTGGATCCTGAGCAAAATTCCACTTTTTATGATAATTACCTTGAGCTTGAATATGACCTTTCAAAGGTCATGTTTATTGCTACAGCTAATTCATTAAATACCATTCAGCCGGCGCTTTTGGATCGAATGGAAATTATCAATATCAGTGGATACTCTACAGAGGAAAAAATTGAAATTGCCAAAAAACATCTGGTACCTCGCCAGCGCAAGGAACATGGTTTGAAACCAACGGATGTTAAGCTTAAGGATGATGTGCTGCGCGAGATGGCTGAAAGTTATACCAGAGAATCAGGTGTAAGAAGTTTAGAGCGTAGAATAGCCTCCGTGATGAGGTCTGTTGCCAAAAGCGTCGCCATGGAAGAAAAGTATGCAAAGACGATTTTGAAATCACAACTTCCTGATATTCTTGGTCCCGAGAGACACGATCAGACATTATATACAGAGCAGCATACAAGTGGTGTAGCAGTTGGTTTGGCCTGGACGCGAGTCGGAGGTGATATTCTTTTTATTGAGTCCAGTTTGAGTCCCGGTAAAGGTAAATTGACGCTGACCGGAAATCTTGGCGATGTCATGAAGGAATCTGCTACAACGGCCTTGAGTTTTATTAAAGCACATGCGGAGTCACTGGGTATTGATGCAGCTACTTTTGAGTCTACAGATATTCACATTCACGTACCGGAAGGCGCTATCCCAAAGGATGGACCATCTGCAGGGGTGACGATGTTGACTTCCATAGCTTCTGCTTTCAATCATAAGCCGGTCAAAGCCCATCTGGCTATGAGTGGAGAGATTACGCTGCGCGGTAAAGTCTTGCCGGTCGGAGGTATAAAGGAGAAAGTATTAGCAGCCAAAAGGGCCGGTATTACACAGATTATTTTATCCAAAGCGAATAAGCGACATGTGGATCAGATCAAACCGGAGTACCTCAAAGGGGTAGAATTTATGTTTGTTGATAAAATGGAAGAAGTACTTCAGCAGGCATTGGGTATCTGGTCATTTTAACGAATAGAGGTTAAAAACATGTTAAATTAAAAATGTCGATGTACCAGACAACTTGTTGAATCGTTAAAAACCGAATCAATCCCTACCTTTACCAAATGGAGCACATACAACCTCAGTTTCGCAGTGTAAGACAATTTCTGTTGTTAGGAATTGTTTTGTTTCACTGCACGGGTCTATTATATGGGCAGGCTAAAAAAAATGAGAATGACCGGGTGATCCAGATATCAGGGAAGGTAGTCACGGAGGATAACGGTAAAATTATGTTTTTGCCCTATGCTGTGGTGGCTGTCAAGGGGACCAACCGAGGATCATACACTGATTTTTCAGGTTTCTTTTCTATTGTCGTTCGACCAAATGAAACGTTGGTATTTTCTGTACTCGGATATAAAGATGCTTTTTATACCGTGCCGACTACCTTGGACCAGGATCGATACACCATCTTTCAGGTGATGTCAAAAGATACGTTCCTTCTTCCTGAGGCGGTGATATACCCCTGGCCTGATCCCACTTTTTTTACACAGGAATTTTTAGCCATGGATGTGCATGATGATCTGGAAGATCTGGCGCGAGAAAATTTGTCTGAAAAAAGTATGGCTGCGCTAAGAGAATATCTTCCTTCAGATGGCGTTGAACATACGTCCTTATACCTGAAGCAGCAATCCCAAAGTTATTACTACGAAGGACAAATCAGACCGCAGAATATTTTTAATGCCTTTGCCTGGAAAGAATTTATTCAAGCCTGGAAACGAGGTGATTTCAAAAAGAAGGATAAGTAGATTTTTGCATCTGTTTATTATAAATTTGAATCAAAGGCTGCCATTTCCTAATGCCGATCATTCCTATACAATTCACCATAATACCGTGCAATGGTATTTAGTCTTTTTAAATGCCTACTTTTGCGCTCTTTATTAAAAAAAAGTAGCCAACACTAAGCCATTTTTGGTGGAACATGTTCTCTTCCTTTAAGCATATTCAAATGTAAGTTTCGCCGGAATGGCGTCCGTATGCAATTGTGCGAAAGGATTAATAGTATAGACAACGTACGATGAAAAAGTATTTAAACCTTTTTGACATTAATCAAAAAGTGGATTATAAGACAGAAGTTTTATCAGGACTTACTGTTGCGCTGGCACTCGTTCCTGAAGCGGTTGCATTTGCTTTGATCGCTGGTTTGTCGCCATTGACTGGATTATATGCTGCATTTGTGATGGGACTCGTGACTGCTGTGCTTGGTGGACGACCCGGGATGATTTCTGGTGCAACCGGTGCAGTGGCGGTAGTCATTGTAGTGTTGGCAAAGTCTCATGGAGTGGAATATATTTTTGCCACCGTGATACTGGCCGGAATGATTCAGGTGACAGCAGGATTTTTAAGATTGGGTAAACTCATTCGACTGGTGCCTCACCCGGTCATTTTTGGATTTGTCAATGGACTGGCGATCATTATTTTTATGTCTCAGCTGACACAGTTTAAAGATGCATCAGGGGCATGGCTTACGGGGATGCCGATGTTGATGTTTCTTGGATTAGTCTTACTTACGATGCTGGTGATATGGGGTATGCCCAAGTTGACAAAAGCAGTACCTGCTTCTCTGACAGCTATTCTGATCATATTCGGTATCGTAACCATATTTAGCATGGATACTAAAACGGTGGGAGATCTTGCATCTATTGAAGGAGGATTTCCACCATTCCACATTCCATCTATACCGTGGACCTTTGACACGCTGGTCATAATCTTTCCGTATGCCGCCATTGTTGCCGGAGTCGGGTTGATTGAAAGTTTACTTACCCTCAATATCGTGGATGAAATAACAGGTACAAGGGGTCGGGGAAATAAAGAGGCTGTTGCCCAGGGTGCAGCGAATATGTTGTCAGGTTTGTTTTCAGGAATGGGGGGATGTGCCATGATCGGTCAAAGTCTGATTAATGTATCCAATGGGGCAAGAGCAAGGTTATCAGGAATTGTTGCTGCTGTCATGTTGCTCATCTTCGTTATGTTTGGTTCATCCCTGATTGAAAAAGTGCCGATGGCGGCCTTAACCGGCTTGATGATCATGGTGGCAATTGGTACTTTTGAATGGGCCAGTTTGAAAACATTTAATCGGATGCCCAAATCGGATGTATTTGTGATGGTCATGGTAACGTTGGTGACCGTTGTGCTTCATAATCTGGCACTGGCGGTCATCGTCGGAGTAATTATTGCCGCTTTAGTTTTTGCCTGGGACAATGCAAAACGTATTCGCGCCCGAAAGCGAATGGATGAAAACGGTGTCAAACATTATGAAATATATGGCCCGTTATTTTTTGGCTCTGTGACCGCTTTTAATGAAAAATTTGATATCGAAAATGATCCGGAAGAAATCATTATTGATTTTGCCGAAAGCAGGGTAGTGGACATGTCAGCCATTGAAGCATTGAACAAAATTACGGAGCGGTATCAAAAAGCCGGGAAAATAATTCACCTGCAACATTTAAGTGCAGATTGTAAGCAGTTGTTGAAAAATGCAGACAGTATTATTGATGTGAATGTCATCCAGGATCCTACCTATAAGGTTGCTACTGATCTGATCAGGTAGTCGTCTATGATGCGATAGGCAATTTGTGGATGCCGGTCAATATTAATTTTTGCGACTGGAATATTTTCCGACAAGCATAGCAATAATTATAGCCAGATACAGCTGTCCTGCCATCGTTAGAAAAGTAGCAAAGGATCGGGCAATGGCAGAAATGGGAACGATTTCTCCGTATCCTAAGGTCGTGAGTGTACATAAGCCAAAGTATTGGTATTCGCCAAGTCGATGTGCACCATTCGCAACACTTTCACTCTGCACAGGAAAATAAATGGCACTGCTGTCTACCATCATGATTATTTCAATCCCAATGCCTGCTATGACCCCCAGTAATAAATAGCCATTTATAGCATGGAGAATGGTTTTGATATCGACCTGATCCGTTCTAGCCAGGCTCAGAATAAAGACAGTCACAATGCTAAGAAAGAGCAACATGTTTAGAATCGAAGAAATGGTACTCAGTACTTCATGCCCTGTGAAAAATAAAACCCACCCAAAAATGAATAGGACAAAAACAATGACGGTCACCTGATCTCTGTATTTTTTAACAACCAATACCAGGTTGATATAGATTAAAGTGCCTACGATATTGTATAATAAACTGTGTAAATCGTTGGGAAAGAAAGGGACAAGAAATAATCGGATGAGCAACAACCCGGTCAGTGTATAGTCAAAAAGCGGGTTTCTGAGAAGGGCAAGTTTGTCCTGCATGACATTGGATTATTGGTAATGATTCATTTTGTGATGGATATATTTGTGGTAAGGTGATGGCGTTTCAGGGCTTAAGAGGTTACGAAAAAAGTTTACACGCTGCTCTTCGAACTTTGTATTTGTATAACGTCTTTTATTGTAATTCACATATTCGTAATTCGTAATTTTTTATTTTTCGCTAAACGCTAAACGCTAAACGCTAAACGCTAAACGCTAAACGCTAAACGCTAAACGCTAAACGCTAAACGCTAAACTACTCACCACTCACCACTGCCCACTCACCACTCACCACTCACCACTGCCCACTCAATCCTCACTACTTTTTCTGATCCACCCCAATAAATGGAATGGCTCCGGAACCGGTGACATTCGGTAAAATACCGTTCCACTTTTCAATAGCTTTCAAATTTGCCTCAATCTTTCTGAGCTCAATCAAATCAGGTGAGATATTCATTTTTTGTAATCGCAAAGCCTCCGCCTCCGCCGTGGCAGCAGCAATGGTTTGTTCCGCTTCAATTCGAATTCTGTCCAAATCTCGTTTAGCTTTCAAAGCGTGCTGTTCGGCAGTTTGTTTGGCTTCAATCGCATCCATAAAAACTTCAGAAAAACTGAAGGTGACAATGGATACAGCATCCACGAAAATGTTTGAGGCTAAAAGTTTTTCGCTGAGCGCCTCCTTCATTTGTTCACTGACTTGGGGGCGTTTGGTAATGAGTTCCTCTGCAGTATATTCCGCAGAGACAGCTTTCGTCACCTCATGAATCGCAGGATCGATGATCCGTTCTTTGAAATGAACACCAATGTTCTGATACACGTGATTGGCTTTATCTGGAATGATATGATAGTTGAGCGCTACGGAAAGGGTTACATCCTGTAAGTCAGAGGAAGCTGAAGAGGCATCTGTTTGAACTTTTTGCACTTTAACATCCATGATCTTAACTTCCTGCATGATAGGTATTCTGAAATGCATACCTTCCCCTAGTACATGTTCCTGCACCGCCCCAAAGTTGAGCACAATACCTCTTTCTCCGGCCCCGATTTGTACCCATGGTCTGAACATGATCAAGAGTAAAAGTGAGATTCCTATGATCAGCAGATTTTTGCCCGGCCCTTTTTTAATGGCTCTCTTAAATGATTCTTCAGCTTCATTGATGTCATGAACGTCCATAATATATTTTGTTTGAGTTTATTTGAATAAATGATTTCTTTCTCTGCACATTAAATGATGAGGTAAGTTTCCTGACTGTTTTTAGATGCGTTGGGCTAAAACGGATTAACACGTTAAAAGGCATCTATGTAGTATGTCATTGGAATTCGCTCGATCTGGATGAATATCCGGGTTCTGTTCTCGAAGATAAGACTAATCCGTTTAAAGCTGATTTTGATTTGATTTTGTTTTGAATACATTGACCGAAAGTGCAGATTTTCAGATACTTGACCTGGCTTTTCCCAATGCTTTGGCCTTAACCTCTGACAGCCTTTCATCAGTTTAAATCAACAGTTTCAAAGGGTGATATGTTTAGCAAAATATAAACAGGATTTTGAGCGGGATGGTCGGTCTGCGGACACTAGCCTTAAATGCCACCTTGAGATAAGATGTTATTTGAAAAAAGAAAGTAATTTTGCCGCCAAATCCATGCAATATTTCCTTGATTTTCAATACTTGACCAAGATTTACTATGATTAGACCCAATTATTTATTTCGCCTGATGATGTTGTTTGTATTGACAGGCTTGAGTTTCTCAATGACCGCACAACGTTATCAATCCACTATTTCTTCATTTTTGCTAAAAGAAAAATCCAAACTGCAACTCACGGATGCTGATATTGAAGATTGGGTGATTTCTGATCAATATGACAATACAAAAGCAGCGCTAACCTACACGTATATAAATCAGCAAGTCAATGGTATTCGCATATTTAATGCGGTTAGTACAATCGTTATTCGCGATGGTAACGTATTACACTTTGCCAATAAGTTTTATCCTGATGCTTTTCGCAAAACCAATAACATCACTCCCCGATTGAGCGCCGATGAAGCAATACAAAATGTCGCTTCCTATTTAGATCTGACGATGCGAGAAACACCTCGACTTATTGGGGAAGACATAAATCGTAAACGATATACATATACACGCGCCGGATTATCCCAGGAAGAAATTACAGCTGAACTTGTTTTCGTCCCGGTGAACGATGAATTACATCTGGCCTGGAATGTGAACATGGCTCCGGTTGGGAGCACTGACTGGTGGAACATAAGGATTGATGCGGAGAATGGTCAGTTTATTGAAAAAAATAATTGGACGACCTATTGTAGTTTTGGACATCCGGGACATGAGAATTGTCATGCCACATTAAAGTCTGGTGACAGTAAGTTGCTTCAGACTAATCTGTTGCCGGTGGGAGTAGATACCGGAATATATAATGTATATCCGTTGCCGCTGGAAGCACCCAGTTTTGGAAATCGCGAAGTGGTTAAAAGTCCTCACTGGGAAGCTTCTTCCCCTTTTGGATGGCATGACACGGATGGTGTGGAAGGACCTGAGTATACCATCACCCGCGGAAATAATGTTTTCACGTATGAAGATATCGCAGCTTCTAATCAACCCGGCTATTCTCCTGATGGTGGTACGGAATTGAATTTTGATTTTCCGATCAACTTAAATCTGCCACCTGTTGAAAATCTGGATCCGATATTGACGAATTTGTTTTATACCAATAACGTCGTTCATGACATATTGGCTATCTACGGTTTTGATGAGGCCTCAGGTAATTTTCAGGCGACCAATTATTCAGGTCAGGGAATCGGTGACGATTATGTTCTGGCAGAAGGCCAGGATGCAGCTGATATTAATAACGCAAACTTTGCCACGCCTGAAGATGGTAAAAATGGTCGAATGCAAATGTTTTTGTGGGTCAATGATATTGATCTAAAAACCACTATGGAGGTACATACGCCGGCAGGTATAGCTGGTATTTACTTAGCAGAATCTGCAGCGTTTGGACCAGATCTTCAAGTTCCTCTTACTGGATTAGTAGCCTTAATTGATGATGGGGTCGACCCTATCACAAATGGATGTGAATCGATTGTAAATGCGAGTGAAATTGCCGGAAAGATTGCTGTCATCGATCGGCCAGGATGTTCTTATATAAAGAAAGTAAATTATGCCGAAGCTGCCGGAGCCATAGGAGTCATTATTGTCAATAATGTTGCTACACCTCCAATTGTGATGAGTGGTCTGGGTACATCAGGTATCCCGGCAGTCATGATCTATCAGGCCGATGGAGAGTTGTTAAAAGCATCACTACAAGCGGGAGAGGAAGTGGAAGTTACGTTGGCGGTTGGTCTTCTTGATGCCGGACAGGATCGTGATGCATCACTTGACAACGGAATTATTCTTCATGAATTTGGGCATGGGGTTTCCAATCGTTTAACCGGCGGACCAAGCAATACCGGTTGTCTGTCTAACCGTGAACAGGGAGGGGAAGGATGGAGCGATTGGTTGGGGCTTATGCTGACCATTGCACCAGGAGATACCGGTACGGATGCACGTCCTATTGGCACCTACGCCACCGCCGATGAAATAGGAGAAGGTATACGCCGCTATCCGTATTCTACAGATTTCACCATCAATTCACAGACGTATGGCGATCTAAGGGGGAATCCAAATGTGCATCCGATTGGAGAGATATGGTGTTCAACACTTTGGGATATGACCTGGAAGTTAATTGATCTGGAAGGTTTTGACCCTAACTGGTACGAAGGAAATGGAGGAAATCAGATTGCCATGCGTTTAGTGCTGGAGGGAATGAAACTTCAGGGTTGCAGGCCAGGGTATCTTGACGCTCGTGATGCGATTCTCGCTGCCGATGAAATTCTTTTTGATACGACTTACCGGTGTTTGATTTGGGAAGCATTTGCCGGTCGGGGGATGGGAAAATATGCTGAACAGGGAAGCCCGGATCAGGTGGGTGATGAGGTCGAAGATTTTTCAATACCCAACACTTGTTTAGTCGCTACTATGCCTCCTACAGCTTTATTTGCAGTGGACGCCACGACAAACTGTTTTGGCAAATTTACTTTTATTGATATGTCTACAGATATACCTCAATATTATTTTTGGGATTTCGGGGATGGACAGACCAGTTTAGAAGAAAACCCATATCATGCGTATGAAGTAAAAGGAAATTATACGGTACAATTAATTGTTACTAATAATATTGGGGCGGACACTTTTTCAATGGATGTATTCTATGAAGATTTGCCTAAACCGGGTGTCAGTGGTAACCTCGCCGTATGCGAGGGTAGCCAGACCATTTTATATGCAGATATTGTAGACGGTAGTTCAGCCATATGGAGCATCGGTGATTCCGTTGTATTTGTCGGAACTCCGTTTGAGACGCCGGTGCTGGATGAAGGGGTGATGTATTCTTTACGACAAGGTCAGGATGTATCCATACGCAGTGTTGGTCCCGCAGATAATTCATTTGCCGGTGGTGGGATACATAGCTCCGGTTTTGAGGGAAGGTTGCTTTTTGAAACACAGGCGCCCCTGCGACTCATTTCAGTCCTGATGTATGCGCAAGGCGATGGTGAGCGTACGATCAGGTTGTATGATGAAAGTGGAATGCTTGTCGAGGAGTTGAATGTTATGCTGGATAATGGAAATAATCGGGTCACACTCGATTTCGAAATTCCGATACCTGGAAAATATTCCTTAGCCAATACTAGTCAGAATTTATACCGAAATGATACGGGTGCAAATTATCCGTATGCTATTGATGGACTGGTGTCCATATATAGTTCTAATGCGACTTCTGATGCATTGGCTTACTATTACTACTTCTATGACTGGAAGGTGCAGGAGATAAGTTGTGTGAGCGATACTACAGAAGTATTGGTTGATGTGCAACCTGGTCCATTAGCCGGTTATCTGGCTGATATCGTAAACTTGTCTGTAGATTTTACAGACATATCTTCCGGGATGGCGACTGAATGGTCATGGGATTTTGGGGATGGATCTCCTGTCAGTACAGAACAAAACCCAAATCATGTATTCAGCGAAGAAGGTGTCTATGAAGTGGTGCTAACGGTATCCAATGGCATTTGCTATAGCACATATCAGCAAATGATTGAGGTAGGGGCTATGACAGGTTCTATTGAGTTGAATCAATTACCTGGACTTCGCATCTATCCAAATCCGGCTTCGGATGAAGTGACGGTTGAATTTATGGAGTCGTTTGCCGGTCCAATGAAATTGCGTATCAGTAATGCAGCCGGCAGTCTTGTAAATACGCAGTCTATTCTGTCAGGAACAAAGAAGTTTTCAGTGAATACTTCAGCGTTGCCGGCCGGTACGTATCAGTTTCAAGTCGCCGGTGAAGAAGGGCTAACAGTGAGAAGAGTATCGATCGTTCGATAAGCAGGACGTTTTCAAAAAATAATTGGAGCCATCTCTGGGTTAAGAGATGGCTCTTTTTTTTCCCACTAAGAAAAAAACAGCTTGTAAAAAAAATATGTGAGAATTATTGGATAGACGGATGTGTCCTTGAGTGCAAATAATGTTTTACAGTGATCACTAAAAGAAAGATGAATGGGAAGAATGAAGCAATGGTTTTATAGTTCAGATTTAATAGGCCTATCAGAAATATGAAAAGGAGAAGGAGCGCCAGAAAACCAATGCCAAGAAAAGTGATAATTTTTCCCGGTTTTTTTTGGAAGAGTGTAAATAGCAATAGTAATTGACCTGCTATGGGAAGTAAAACTAAAGGGTGAAGGCCTGATGAAAAATCATGCGTCATCTTGGAAATAACTTCCCATTCGATTTGAAAGATAAATCCCCCTTGATCTGATCCCCATTCATGATAACCAATAAGTGAGCTTACTAACAACCCAAGATTTAAAAGTTTAGTCTTCATAGTATATATTAATGGATGGTGATGCAGTAGATTGTGATTCAATATATACACCTTCAAGAATACGCATTTTAGGGAGATTAACCAATTATTCAGAATTACTTTATGCTAAATTTTATACCTTGTATAATTAATTAAACTGGCACATGAAAACCTTCCTTTCCATATTGTTTGGGCTTTTTATATCGCTCGTATCAGGGCAGGTAATGGTCATGCCCGCCCATACACATGCAGCAATAGAAGTAATCCAAAAGGAACTAAAGAATAATCGAAATACCCTTTCACAAAAGACAGTAAATTTTTATCCAATTTATAGTTTGAACGGCGTACAGTACATCGCGGTGTTGTGCAAGGTGAATAACACCTTCAATAGATCAGATGCTATTCGGGACGGATTGGAGGTTGGAACCATTATTGGGTCAGTAGCAACGATGCGCATACCACTGTTTAGGTTCAGAAAGGATTTCGCGTATCCTGGAATAGAGTATCTTGAAGTTGCCCAAAAAGTTGGCCCTGAACTCTATGAGGCATTAAAAGATACCCGGGCAGATCTGGTGCATCAAGGATTCAATTTACCACAAGCCTTTACGGGAAAAGGGGTGATGATTGGCATCGTTGACTGGGGCTTTGATTATACCCATCCCATGTTTTTCGATACAACGCTTGATCATACAAGAATTGCAGCGGCCTGGGATCAGGTAAAAATCATTGGTACACCACCGGATGGATTTATGCATGGTGCGGTGCATATTGGCGCTGAAGAGTTAGCTGTAGCGCAACATGATACATTATCGCCATTGACAGATTATCATGGAACACATGTTGCAGGGATTGCCGGTGGGAGTGGCGGAGGAACCATTTATCGCGGAACAGGTTTTGAAAGTGATTTACTTTTTAGCCAAATGCGAAATGATGTCAGCAGCTCAATTGATGCCTTTCAGTGGATGACGAATATGGCCGCCGATGCCGGAAAGCGATTAGTGATCAATAACAGTTGGGGTAATTACAGATTGTTTCCATTAGATGGTACCTCCCTAATGTCACAGGCCATAGATGCTTTTTCACAGCAGGGAACTGTAATTGTTTTTAGTGGAGGTAATAATGGTAATATCAATTTTCATCTTAAAAAGGAATTTGATAATGATTCCGTCCGCACCTGGATCCAAGGCTTTAATTATAATACAGATTCGGATCTATGGGGGCAGGCCATTAGTATGTGGGGCGAACCCGGACATCCATTCGCTGTTCAGTTAAGAATTCTCAATTCCTCAAATGAACTCATCGCACAAAGTGAATTGTTCAATACCGGTACGGCGGATGCTTATGTGGACACAATGATGATCATTGGAAATGATACGGTGTTTTATCATGTCACTACAGATGCTGCACATCCCTTGAATGGTCGACCACAGATGACACTGGATATCCAAAGTCGGAATAGCAATTTGCGGAAAATAGTATATGCTGAAGCACCATCCGGTAAAGTGCATTTTTGGAATACGCGATTGACAACGTATGGCATTGGAAATTGGGGATATGGCTTTACAGCCCCTACCGCTGGATATGTGAATGGAGATAAATTATATGGGGTAGGTCATCCGGGCGTGACCGAAAGTGCTATTACTTGTGCGGCGCATCAAACGAACTTTCATCTAACCAGTTTTTCAAGTAGTGGTCCGCGCATGGATGATTACATGAAACCGGATATTTCAGCACCCGGTCAGGATATTATTTCTTCTTTTAATTCTTTTTCAGCATCCAATTTTTTAATTGCAGCCACCACGAATTTTAATGGTAAGGAATATGAATTTGTTCGCTTGAGTGGGACCAGCATGAGTGCACCGATGGTCACGGGTGCAGCGGCACTTGTTTTGGAAGCGGATCCAACGTTGACACCTGCTCAGGTAAAAGACGTATTGGTGACGGCTGCCCGGGAAGATGGTTTGACAGGAGATATTCCTCCGGAAGGAGACATACGATGGGGGCATGGAAAACTTGATGTGTATACTGCCATTCAGAACATAACGACAACGGCTACAACTGAAGTTGGGGGAGCAAAAGGATATGCTTTCCCTAATCCGGCTAGTGATCGCGTCTTTATTTCCCTGGAACTTAACGGAACTGAATCCTACCAATTGATAAATTCGGAAGGGAAACTGATGGCTTCAGGAGATTTTAATGGGTCTGTGTATGTCGGGGATACACCGGCAGGATGGTACTTGCTTAAAATTCAAGATAGCAGGGGTGCAGAAATTTACCAGGTCGTGGTAGATCGGTAATAAATCTGGGTTAGCAACTATTTATGTATGATGTAATGATTGTTTTTTTTAGAATGGATTGCCCATGCGCCTGATTGTATTTGACGCACCTACAGGGCACTAATCAGAATACGAATAGGGCAATCTCAAATTGCACGTCGTTTTCAATCTGTTCATTTCCCGGTGGGGAGTTTTCATAATTCGAAGCAAATGGTATAACGCTCATAAAAAATGACTTTTATTATGCACTCCGGCGAACAAGGCTATACGGATTTCGAACTTATAGAGATCATTGATCACCCTAAGTATATGGATACTTCTCAAAGAATGGAAGCACTGCACGAGCTGAATTTCAGAGACCTTAGTCCTGAGCGTACCCATAAACTGGCGGTAGAGGTTAATGAAAAGATTGCTTACGAATTAATCAGCATCGACCCGATATTAAAAGATGCGGTGGCAATGCATGAAAGTTCATTCCTTGACAAGGACGAGATCCGGCATATTTACATCGATCAGTTAGAAAAGTATATTAAATACAAAGATCAATTTCGATTTGATGTTTGGGCATATGCAATCGGAGGTATCTGATTTTAAAACCACTAGCTACTTGTTATCAATAATTGTCTCCAACAATCCGTTTCGAAATTTGTCATCAATGAGTTGCCAGAACATAATACCTCCAAGGTTATAGTCAATGGCATATTTTGTTTTGAGGGCGATGGATTGCTTATTGTCATAACTGGCGAGCAATCGTCTTTCCTTATTGATGGCATAGGGTGCTTCGGCCTTTTCGTCCCAATATTGCACAAAGCCATTGGCGGTCGAAAGAGAGTCTGTTGCATGCTTATAGGAAAACCCATGAGAGAATTTGCAAGGCTTGTACAGATCAACAGGAGAGCCCTCTTCAATTTTGAAGAACCGACCATAGATGGCGGCACCAATCACAATTTGTTCAGCAGGCACCCCTGCAGCTAGTAACAAATGAACAGCATGATCTGTTGATTCAGTTTGCTGATCAGTAGAGTAGAGGGGCGTGTGATGACCGCTGGTGACACTATAGCCATGGACCAGATCATAGGTCATCACATTAATGAAGTCAACATATTTTGTTACTTCTTTCCAGGCAATTGATTTTTCAATGTAATCTGTAAAACCTCCTGCGGCAAAACTTATTTCAAATTCATTTCCATTGACCTTTCGAAGTTCTTTTACAAGGGCAGTAAAATTTGTACGATCTTCCTCCCGAAAGGTATGCCCCGGGAAGCCTTTGATCCCCGGATATTCCCAGTCCAGATCAATTCCATCTGATTTGAAATACGTAGTTAGTTCTTTTACCGATTGTGCAAATTCCTTTCGTCCGGATGATGAATTAAATACATCAGAGCAGGTCTTACATCCACTCCAGCCACCCAAAGACAATAGAACTTTTAACTTTGGATTGGTCTCCTTTCTTAATACCATCTTTTTAATCGTAGCACTATCCTGAGCACTTCCAATATGGAGGCGATTGCCTTTTAAATGACCAAAGCAAAATATGATGTGCGTGAGCTTATCAGTTTCGAAACTATCTACAAGGTTGGTTGGTCCGGCAAAATATCCAATAACCCGAAAATATGAGGAGGGCTGTGCACTGATATTGATTGCCAGACAGAGCCCGATCAGAACATAAAATAGGCGCAAATGGATTGTAGCGTTCAAGAGAATTATAATTTGTTCATGCCAGAGGAAAAGGCGTGTAGGGTTCATTTAATAAGATATGGCATTTGACGTTGATTTCTTTTGCTAAGCGAAAAAAAATGTCCTTACCATTTCGGTGCAATAAAATAGAGGGCTGTTCCATCAGGATCATTAAAATGAATAAATTTTCCTCCCTCCTCATTTCGCTCTTTCAACGGAATCGATTGATCCATAAGTGTTTTTTTTGTTTTTTCGAAATCATCACAGGTAAATCCAATGGATGTATTGCCGGATCCGTTACGTTCACTATTCTCTGTCTTAGGGTGAAGCCCAATCTTGATTCCCGAGGCAGACATCTCAGCGTAGTGATCATTCCATCGCTGAAGTAGTTTTAAACCAATAGACTTGTAAAATTCGATAGACGCATTTAAATTGGCTACATTGATGGTAATCGTCGAATCTTTAATATTGATATGATCCATGACTTTTCAATTTATAAGGTTCTAAAGGCAGGCATTTTTCATTCTGCTGGTTTTATGGTTTTTCAATAGCCTAAAATACATTAACATTTCCTATTATCCGTCATGGATTTTGGGCAGCGGATACGGTTTGTGCTGTATCCTACGTATGATTACTTGATGAAATAGAGAATCCGCTTCATTTCATTGAACACCTATTGGCATATTTTGCCTATTTTTATTGATTCAACCAAATCGAAACAGCACGACTAACGAAGGGTCTTTTTGATCTAATACCTGCCAGAATAATGAAATCTTTTCCTTTTCCGCTCATTTTTGCCTTGTTTTTCTGCATCCCATTGATATCCGTGGGACAGACCAACGATTGCGCGTTTGCCATCGTTGTATGTAGTGATGCTGACCTTGAATTTAATCCGATTGGCCCCGGTTTTGACGATTTTGCCGATCCCGACAATAATGAAGGTTGTATTACTGCTCTGGAGCAAAATTCAGCATGGTTTTATTTTGAAATTGATCCGCTGGCTCCTCCTAATCAGGAATTAGGCTTTACCATATCACCAAATGGTGGCTTTGGTGAAGATTATGATTGGGCTTTGTTCGGTCCAAACGTTGATTGCGGTGATCTTGGATCTCCCATTCGATGCTCATCATCCAGTGCAATGTGTGGTTTCTGTCCTGAGACAGGCATGGGTATGAATGCTATGGATGTTTCGGAAGGGCCGGGCACCGGAGATGGTTTTGTGATGACATTAATCGTACAACCCGGGCAGGGATTCTATTTAATGATTGATAACTGGCTGGGCACGGATGATGGATTTATGATGCATTGGACAGGAAGTGCCGCACAATATCTGAATTGTGATGCAGAACCACCATGTGCACTCGAGGCATTAGCCGGTCCGGATTTAGATGTGTGCGAGGAAGATATTAATGTGATTATAGATGGTGGTAATTATGGAGGTCAGGGATCTGAAATCTATATGTGGTCCGGTAGTGACAATGGGAGTTCATATCTGAATGATCCTAATGTGGAAGATCCCACCATTACATTACCACCCGGTTTTACAGGTACAATTACCTATACATTAGTAGTTACGGAAGGTGATTGTATGGGTCAGGACGAAATGGAAGTAACTGTTAACCCATTGCCAATCGTTTCCATAAATCCTGTAGCCCCGTTGTGTGAGAATGGAGCACCTCAAACGTTAACAGGAACACCAACCGGAGGAATCTGGGGCGGTGACGCAACCGGTAATTCGTTTAATCCGGTACCTTATGGACCGGGTATACATACGGTATCCTACACGTATACCAGTTCGGATAATTGTACAGCCACTGCCTACATGGATATCCTCGTCAATGAAAGTCCTGAACCGGCCATCGACCCTGATCCTGCAAGTTTTTGTGATAGTGAAGATTTTGTATTACTGACTGCTTCGGCAAGCAATGGAGCTCCTGACTATACCTATGTGTGGAATACACCATCAGGTATGGGGACTGATAATACATTTGAAGCCGGTTTGTCCGGCCAGTATACAGTGACCGTTACGGACATGAACGGC
Organism: Bacteroidota bacterium; assembly: GCA_024642665.1. Lineage (GTDB taxonomy): Bacteria > Bacteroidota > Bacteroidia > Chitinophagales > Saprospiraceae > Opimibacter. Next base: position 61,133 of record JAHEAR010000015.1, on the reverse strand, counting down.
TGTACCAATACTGCAGTAACCACTGTTACCAGTTATGCAAATCCGGATGTTCAGATTAATGATCCCGGTCCGCTTTGTGCCAACCAGGATTTTTTTACACTCACAGCAAATCCTAACGGAGGCATTTTTTCCGGTACCATCATCGGACCCGGAGGGGATATAAGTCCAAGCATGAATGCACCCGGAACATATTCTGTATGGTATGAGTACGAGGATGCGAACAACTGTCCGGGGATGGATATGATTGAAATTGAAATAGTTGGTATCCCAAATGCAACAGCAAGTAATAATGGTCCTTTGTGCGCAGGGGAGACATTATTGCTCGTCGGTGGAACGGATAGTACAGGGACAAATATTTCTTATTTGTGGACCGGTCCTAACGGGTATAGTTCCAATCTTCAAAATCCTACTGATGCCACTGAAGGAGGCGCCTATTACCTCGAAGTAGTGATTGATGGATGTTCTTCTGATATAGCCCTTACGGATGTCATTTTAGGAAATACACCGGATGCAGTAGCCATGAATGATGGACCATATTGTAATGGACAACCGATCCAGTTACTCGGTTCCACTAATACAACAGGTATTACCACCGTGTATAACTGGACCGGACCTAATGGATATTCATCTACCGCCCAGAACCCAACAGATGCTACAGAAGCCGGTATCTATACGTTGGTCATATTAGTTGACGGTTGTCCTTCATCTGCAGCGATGACAGAAGTGATTTTTAGTGCGCCACCGGATGCGCAGGCACTCAATACGGGACCTTATTGTGCAGGAGATAATATTGCATTATTAGGATCAACTACTTCTTCAGGTTCCCAAACAACATATACATGGACAGGACCCAATGGATATCAATCCGGCATTCAAAATCCTTTGGATGCTTCGGAAGCAGGACAATATAAGCTTATCATCAATATCGATGGATGTGATTCTGATACCGCATTGACTGCAGTGCAAGTCAATACATTGCCCCAACCGATGATCACAGGACAGGATACGTTCTGTACTGGTTTTTCTGCCATGATCGATGCCGGAAGTGGCTATAGTAATTACCTGTGGGATAACTCAAGCATGAATCAAACACTTGAAGTCTTTTCTTCCGGATGGCATTATGTGACGGTAACGGATATCAATGGTTGCATCGGCAATGATTCTATTCAAGTTACAGAACTTGCTTCGCTTACACCTCAGATTACGGGTACACTCGGTTTTTGTGCGGGTGGCAGCACTATGCTGGATGGTGGAGCAGGGTATGTTAGTTATATCTGGTCAACAGCCGAAGTCACGCAGACGATAAATGTCAATACGGCTCAGACTTTTTTCCTGACGGTTACAGATTCGGATGGATGTACCGGAGCGACTAGTATCAATACGACCATTAATCCAAATCCGGTTGTGTCGATTGGCGGATCGACTACCTACTGTATTGGAGGGTATACGATTCTGGATGCCGGATCAGGGTATACGGATTATGTATGGAGTAATGATTCCACGACTCAAGAAATTACTGTTGATATGCCCGGCACGTATACGGTTTCTGTTGTAGATGTAAATGGTTGTATGGGTAGTGGGGATGTTACCGTTTCTGAGAGCACCTCACTCAGTCCGGTGATAACCGGTGGAAATGCTTTTTGCGAGAATGGAAATGTTACCTTAAATGCAGGCGCCGGATTTGGTTCTTACATCTGGTCCAATGGAGCAATTGTTCAGAATCTTTTTGTAGATGTAGCTGGCATCTATACGGTAACTGTTTCTGACAATCAGGGTTGTTCAGGAAGTTCAAGTGTTTCCGTGACGGAAGTACTTCCACCTTCGGCCACCGTGCAGACTTCAGCCTCACTATGTAATACAATAGCCGGTGGATCCGTGATTAATTTGTTTGATCTTGTGACTGCCGGTGATATGAATGGATCCTGGATGGATGTTAACAATTCAGGTGCCAGTGGTCAGTTTACAAATCTGAATTTCAATGGTATTGTTGCAGGAGATTATCACTTTATATATTCCACCAACTCAGCCATGCCACCATGTCCGGAAGAGCAGTACGATGTCACCATTACAGTCATCGACTGCGCATGTCCTGATGTGTTTTTCTTTATGGCAGATCCATTATGCAATGCGGGACAAATACTGGATTTAGCCAGTTTAGAAAATACTACTGAACCAGGTGTGTGGTCAGTGATTTCAGTGCCCGCAGGATCGAATCCTGCTACGTTAAACGGGTCAGTATTTGATCCGAATTCAGGTGATCCGGGACTGTATGATCTTCAATTTGATTTGATCAATCAACCACCACCCGGATGCCCACTTAATTTTTCAATTTCCATCGAGGTAGACCAGCAGTTTTCAGCGGGTCTTGCCTCTGCACCTCCTGTATTTTGCGAAAATGAAAATGAACTGGTGGATCTGACAAGTTTATTGTTGGGTGCGGATCCCAATGGTACGTGGACCGAAACTTCGGTACCTGCTTCTCAAGGGTCAGCCTTTAATGCCGGAGCAGCTACTTTTGCAATGGTCAACCAGTTTGCGGGCAATTATACGTTTGAATATTTGCTACCTGCCAATGGGGCCTGTCCGGAAGATGCAACAGAAGTTTCCGTGGTCTTGAATCCTTCACCGGAAGTAATGATAGAAAATCCGATTGAATTTGATTGTAGTCATGCGATTCAATCTTTGGATGCCAGTATTTTTTCTACTACAGGACCAAATATGATTAATTATTGGACCGGTCCGGGGATCGTTATGGATGGCAATGAAAATTCCTTAACGCCTACGATTGATAAACCCGGAACGTATCAGTTACTCATTTTGAATTCCGTAAACGGATGCAAAGATTCCACTACGGTTGTGGTGGTAGCGAATACAGACAGACCCACCGAAGTTGCCATGATGTACCAGGATCCCTCATGCTTTGGTGATCAGAATGGTATCATCAGTATTGAATCAGTATCAGGAGGAACTCCCCCATTTATTTACAGCATCAATGGAGGTGCCTTAAACTCCAATAATTTTTACAGCGATTTACCACCGGGAGAATATATGGTGACGATTGAAGATGCCAACGGATGTCGCCTGGATACACTCATTGAACTTGGAACGCCGTCAGAAATTAGTATTGATTTAGGACCTGATATCGCGTTGGATCTTGGCGATGAAGGATATTTTCATGTGACCATTAATCCGGCATCTTTGGTCATCGATACGATTATATGGTCACCACAAAATCTGGTAGAGTGTTTGGACCCGGATTGCCTGGATGGAATTATTCATGCATACAACACCGTAACATTAACGGCCACGTTGTATGATGAAAATGGATGTGAGACGTCAGACCAGTTGCAGGTGTTGGTGGATAAAAGCCGTAAGATTTATATTCCGAATGCGATTTCACCGAATAGTGATGGTGTCAATGATGTCTTTTATATCTCTGCCAAGGAAAATCAGATTGCCAACATTAAGAAATTTACAATTTTTAGTCGCTGGGGAGAAGTGGTGTATGAGATATCAGGCATTCAGCCGAACGATATCAGTGCCGGATGGAATGGTCGCTTTAAGGATGCAGAGATTAATCCCGGCGTCTACGTATATGTTGCCGAAATAGAATTTTTTGATGGCATTGAAGAGGTGTATACTGGCGATGTGACGGTCCTTAAGTGATCTTAGTTACCATATTTTAAATGCACTACTTTTGCCCTTCCTTTTTCAAAAAGGGAGACGATGAACAAGTTATTGTATTCCGATTCAGGAAGTGTTGAATAGGTGTTTTCACCCACCATCGTATTTAATAAATCAGGTGTGGTATTGGAATGCCCGACAATCAATACAAATCCATTGTGATACGCATTCAATGTGCTTTCAATAACAGCCTCGGGAGCAAATGGATCATACGTTTGAATACTTAATCCTTTCGCTGAGGCAGTAGGCTCTGCGGTTTGCATCGTTCGATTGAAATTAGTTGACAGGACTGCATCTAAAGGCACCTGTTCGAGAATACGGCTTAATTCCATTGCTCGCTCTTGTCCGCCGATTGCCAGACTTGGATTGCTGCCGCCTCCTGACGTTTCGGCATGTCGAACAAGTATGTAAGTCGTAGCAGTATCCGGGATGGTCTGCAGGATAGTTTCGATGACGGTGACTGTATCAACAATGATAATGGTATCGGTTACGGTAATAATTTCTTTTTCGATGATGACATCAGGTTCTTTGCTACAGGACAACAGAAGACTCGTACAGCAGATCAAACCTAGAAGCAGAACCGGAGCAGCGTATTTTTTCATTTGATTGGTTTTTTGTAAATGATGGCTTTAAAATCATATATCAGCCACGGATGTAAATATGCAATAAAACAGAGGAACAGAATCCTTGGTTGTGAAGGCGTATGTCAATTTAATCAAGCGCTGTATTTAAAAACTGATCAAAAGGGTAGAGGGCTTTAAATGCTTTTTGGCAATAGCCTAAAAATTCTTTTGATAGAACCATTTTGTCTGTTGGATGGTGTACAGCAATAAAACTTTTATGTTTAAGGATTTCAATGTCAGGGTGGGATTCATCATACCCCTGTGGAGGACGTATTAATTTTTCTCCTTCCAGTGCGAAGTAGGTTTTGAAGGATTTGGCATTAATGATTTTCTTAAATTCTTTTCCATTAAAATCAATTTCCTGACGGATAGCCTTCAACCATGGGCCTTGTGGAAGATAGGCGCCACCGGCCAACATACTTTGACCACCTGGCTCAATATGGAGATAATATCCTGCGACAGCATGCACGGCCTGCTTTTCTCCGGGATGAATGTGTGCGCCAAAATTAACTTTGTAGGGCTCTTTGTTTTTTGAGAAGCGTACATCGCGGTAAATTCTGAAAATAGTTTTCTTAGGTTCAATGAGGCCAATGGATGCATCAAATTTCCTGATTTCGCCATAGAGGCTTGTAATGAATTCTTCAAACTCCTCCTTCGCCGCTTCATAGCGGGGCTTGTTATCCGTAAACCAATCTCTGTTGTTATTTGCTTTTAAATCTTTGAGAAATGCAAAAGTATTTTTTGAGATCATACGCTGTTACTTTTTACTTTTTTTAGCAAACTGATTAAACCAAATCGCTTTTCGCACCCAAAAGTCCAGATCTTCATCATCGTCTATTCCCTCCGGATAAACAAATAGAAATCCTTTCATTGCTTTGCCGGTGAAGTCCATATCGCGACAACCTTTGCGTTCGAGTAAATCTTCATGGGCTTCTTTGCCAACTCTGACCATGATTCTGTCAGCTCCGGTTTTACGATCCGTGTCTATGCCTAGGCACATTTTTTCATTCACCATAAAAATCAGGCCTCCCATCATTTTCTTTTCTTCTATGTGACCTGCGCCACTAAGTCGTTGTCTTACCCGATCTGCTAAATATTCACTGAATGCCATGTGGATGATTGTGTTGATTGACCTACCTAAGATAGATACAAGCGATGAAATCCACTATTCGCAATCATGAAATTGAATAAGTATCAGATATACAGGTAGTTGTGATTCGATTGTATTCGGGGGTGGGTATATAGATACATCTGATCTACTACCAGAATAGGAAAAATCGAAAGGAAGATGAGGCTGACGCTGGAAGGTGAGTGGTTTGGGATTGTCTTTTTGAATCATTTTTTAGTGATTTTGCCCGGATTATCCTGTAAAAGGGAGTTTCTCAGCACTTTCTCATTCCCATCAAAGTAAGCGTATAATATATGTAACATATTACAATTCAGTATAATATGTGAGTTTCGGATCTTTTTGTATTACATATTACAAAAAACTGGCATACGTTTTGCTCAATGTTTGCTATCAGGAATTTATACATGACAATAAACCGTCATGTGACAACAGGATCGAACATGAAGAATCGTATTAATGACCCAGGTTCAAGCCCCCATGGCTACCCCTTCAGGGAAAATGTCATGAGGTGGGCTTTAGCAGTTTTGGTGAGCATTGCCCCCCTAGCGTTTATGCAGGGCCAAGTCTCCATCACCTGCCCCCCAACCCTCACCATTTCTTGTAGTATGCCGCCGATACCAGCGAATACCGGTTCAGCGACAGCCACAACAAATTGTGCCACCTCTTCCGTAGTGACCTTGTCCTACGCGGATAATATGGGACAAATGAATGGTTGCATGGGCACAGGAACAATCAGAAGAACATGGACCGCGACAGATGCCTGCGGTATGTCTGCAACATGTATGCAAAACATTATTGTGGAAGACAATACCTCACCAACGCTCTCCTGTCCTCCCTTCATGATTATATCATGTCAATCTGATACCACGCCCGCTACCTTAGGGTTTGCCGTCGCGACAGATGATTGTACACCTGATAACCTGATTGAATATTCATATACAGATGACACCCATAATTTAACGCAATGTAATGGTACCGGATCCTTTACCAGACATTGGCAGGCAGAAGATATGTGCGGCAATGTTGCTGCCTGTATTCAGACCATTGTGATCATCGACAATGAAGCACCTGTCCTTCAGGTACCTGCCTCCGTTACCTTATCCTGTGAAGAAACTCCTTCCGTAGAGAATACAGGAATGGCCACAGCGATTGATAATTGTACATCTGTAGATCAAGTTATTATCACTTTTTCAGATAATGTTTTTGGATTGACAGGTTGCAGTGGTACAGGAACGATAGTAAGAACATGGTCTGCAAAAGATGCCTGTAATAATATCTCCACCGGCACGCAATTTATAACACTGGAAGATACTACACCTCCGGCGTACACATGTCCGGCCAACATCACCATATCATGTGAGTCCTCCATCTTACCGGCAGTCACCGGAACATTTACAGCTACAGATCTTTGTGGAAGTGTGTTTACAGGCTATACGGATCAAATCATTCAGCAGGTTTGCAACGGTACAGGATTAATTGAGCGACATTGGAATGCCATTGACGGATGCGGTAATATCTCCGGATGTATCCAATCGATCACAATCATAGACCAAACATTGCCGGTCATCTCTTGTCCGGTTGAAATAACCGTGGATTGCGCAGCAGGAATTGGTACTGCGGTGACCGGTGTACCGGTAGTGAGTGACAACTGTACTTCCATACAGGCACTCATCGTAACTTATTCAGATATTGAAATCGTCCCATTGGGATGTAATAATACAGGAACACTAGAGAGAACCTTTATAGTGTCTGATGCTTGTGGCAACAGCGCAAGCTGTTCACAGTTGATTCATATTACGGATTTGCTAAAACCAACTTTAACCTGTCCACCGCCTGCAACGATTAGTTGTGAATCTTCTGTTTTACCCGATGTAACGGGTGAAGCCACAGCATCAGATAATTGTACTTCTCAGCAAGACATCATCATTGCTTATAGCGATGATGTCTCATTGCTGTTTGGATGCAATGGTACCGGTATTCTTAAAAGAACCTGGTCCGCTACGGACCTTTGCGGAAATGTATCTACCTGCCTCCAGCAAATCTGGATTGTAGACGACACAGATCCGGTGATTACTTGTCCTGCGAATGTCGAGATCAGCTGTTCTGATTCTATCGATCCATCCGCGACAGGTTATGCTACAGCCACTGATAATTGCACTGCCGTAGTGGATATTTCATATATCGATCACGCACAATTAAATGATTGCAATCAAACAGGCTTGATCCTTCGGGTCTGGTCTGCCAGTGATGCCTGTGGCAACGTGAAAACATGCACACAATTAATTACCATAGTAGATCATACGGCACCCGTATTGGTTTGTCCGCGTGATACAATTATCGATTGTGGATTCTATAACAATCCGGATGCTTTAGGATACCCGACAGGCACAGATAATTGCACACCATCAGATGAATTAGTTCTTGGATTTAGTGATAATCTAAGTGGTCTTACAGGTTGCACAAATACAGGGGTCATCCTAAGGACATGGACGATGACAGATGCTTGCGGCAACATTGGAAGTTGTGTTCAAACGATTACCGTAGCAGATACGACAGCACCGGTCATCGTTTGCCCACCAAATGTGGTGATCGGATGCCAGGATCCAACGACACCTCAATATCATGGCAAAGCGACCGCTACAGATTACTGTACCGCAAGCCTTTTAATTAAGATCACTTATGTCGATGATCTTTCTCAAACAGGCAATTGTAATGGATCAGGATTTATTTATAGAAATTGGTCTGCAGAAGATCAATGTGGCAATATTGCTGTGTGTACGCAGGTCATTCAAATCGTGGATGATGAAGCACCGGTCATTCAGTGTCCGTCCTCCTATGCGATTTCATGTGAAGTGGATCGCTCACCGGATACCCAGGGTTGGGCTTTGGCGACTGACAACTGCACCCCGGCCGGAATGATTTCCATTACCTATGATGACGATATTTCTAATCTGACCGGATGTAATGGAACCGGCAATCTGGTGCGTACATGGACTGCGAAAGATGCATGTGGTAATACATCAAGTTGTGTGCAAACCATCACCATTACAGATACAAAAGCACCTGTAGTAATCCCTCCACCGGCGATCACCGTATCCTGTGAATCCTCTCTGGACGTTTCAGTGACGGGCCAAATTAATGCGACAGATAACTGCACCCCTTTTTCAAGTTTGGATATCCAGATTTTAAATGATGAAGCAGGAGTTGTTGGTTGCAATCATACAGGGACCTTAATTCGTACCTGGATAGTCACAGACTTATGTGGCAACTCTAAAAAAGCGACCCAGACCATACAAATTATTGATGCCACCAAACCTACCATTGTTTGTGGCAGTTCATTGACAGTTAATTGTGGAGAATCAGTTGATCCATCCGATCTGGGCATTCCGGAAATCAGCGATAATTGTACGGCGGTACCGGACATGGATTTGCTTCATTTTGACAATACAGCCGGATTAAACGGATGCAATGGAACAGGCACATTATTCAGAACATGGGTGGTGTATGATGATTGTGGTAATTCGAATAGTTGTTTGCAAACCATTAATGTAGTGGATCAAATAGCGCCTGTGATTACACTCCCTGCCAATCTGACGATCAGTTGTGAATATTCGGATGATATGGGTCAGCTGGGCGTAGCAACGGCAGTAGATGCCTGCACACCGGTAAATGCTATTGTAATCAATTACAAAGATGATGACACCGGTCTGTCCTTATGCAATAATACCGGACAGCGGGCGCGTATCTGGGAAGCTACTGACCTTTGCGGGAATAAGTCCACGGCGACACAATACATCCGGTTTATCGATACGCTGGGACCTATTTTCTACACGCCGCTTGATCTTCAAATTCAATGTGACGACAATCCGCTTGATTTTGAATTGACAGGATTTGTAGAGGTATATACAGATAATTGCGCTCCGGAAAGTAATGTGATTATTTCCTTTCATGATGATATGGCAGCCACTCAGAATTGTGATGACGATCCAATCATTCAAAGGATTTGGACATTGACGGATCCTTGTGGAAATTCAACTTCTTCCGTACAGCATATTAAGGTGATGAATTACAGTATGAGCCAGGTACAGTTTCCGGCGGATGCGTATATCCCTTGCGATGCAGATATGATGGATTTAAGTTTGACGGGTTCCGTAATTGTTCCCGAAAATGCTTGTTCTTATCTGATGGATACAATGTATGCCGAAGAGTTAGGCGAAATACTGCCATATCAGTTTGGCAGAAAATGGGTTTGTATTGATTATTGCGGTCATGTGGAAGAACACGTCCAAATGATTTATCTGATCGATAGTGTGAAGCCTACACTGAAAGTGCAGGATATAGATGTGTCTTTTGCGAATGGCGAGGTGATCAACATTACACCTGATATGGTCATCGTGGAAGTTGAAGATAATTGTGATCAGGATGTAAGTATCGCCTTAAGTCAGGTGGAGCTGACGTGTGAAGACTTCATGAGTAATAACGAAGTGCTGATTGAAATCACAGCAACAGATGATCAGGGTAATGTGACTGTTGAACAAATCATTGTTACGTTGGTCGGGGGTTTATTTATCATGGATTGCCCGGATGATATCATTACCTATGTTGGTCCGGGTGAGTGTGGTGCGCAGGTAAACTATACCATGAGTCCACAAGGCCTGTGCGGACAGGAGCCAATCATCAGTCAGCTGGATGGAACAGGTTTAGTAGATGGTGCTTTCTTCCCGGTGGGTGTGACTGAATTAGTCTTTATGGTGTCCGACCAATTAGGGTATTCAGAAGAATGTTCATTTACTGTAGAAGTTGTGGAATATCCGGGAACGACCGAAGTAGCCTGCCAGGATACATTACATGTTTCCGTAGCATTACAATGTGAAGCATTGATTACAGCGGATATGTTATTGGAAGGTAGTAATTACGGATGTTATGATCACTATGTGATTGAATTTAGTGATCCTGCGGTGCAGTATCAAAATGGAATTTTATTTGCTTATCCGCATATTGGAAAATATCTTGAAGCTTGTATTACAGATCCTGAATCCGGAAACTTCTGTTGTTCACAATTATTGATTGAAGATAAATTACCACCGGAATTATTCTGTTCAGATATTACACTGGAATGTTCAGTGGATACACGACCTGAATCTATAGATCATTTTCCGGTAGCGGATGCTTCTATTGTTACGCCGATTGGTAATAATAAATATTTGGTAACGGGTATTGATAATTGTGGACCAACAACTATCCGATACAGTGATGTCGAGGACGTCCATATGTGTGATGGGGTCTATTCAAACATCATAACCAGATACTGGTCTGCATTAGATCCAAGTGGTCGTACGGCGAATTGTCAGGAAAAACTTTACCTGGTGCGGGAAACTATCGATCAATATGTTTTGCCGGGAGATACTACGATCTATTGTGGCAATGCTTGTATACGTCCGGATGGAACACCTGATCCGAATTGTATCGGAGGCATTGAGGGTCCATTCTGCGGAACATTCTTCAAAGGATATATTGATAAAGTGATTCCATATTGTGGCGGATCCTATAGTGTGAAACGAGAATGGAGTCTTGTGGACTGGTGTAATTCAGCCAATATCATTCAACATGTGCAAATCATCAATATTGAGGATAATGTACCGCCGGTGATTGACTGCCAGGCGGTCATCGATGCGCCATCCGACTTTGGCGATTGTGGCGCTGAAGTTAAATTGACGCCACCACCTGCCTATGATGCATGTGGATCAGAGCCTTTGATCTATACGTTGAAGTTAAATGGCCAGGTCATCCATCCGGTCAATGGAGAATATTCACTACCGGCACTGGGGATTGGACAATATGCAATCACATGGGAAGTGAGAGATGATTGTGGAAATCTTGCGACGTGCAATACCACTATAAACTTATACGACAGTACACCACCAACAGCTTACTGTGATGCGCATACTACAATTGCCATCAACAATCAGGATCCGATGGGGGTAGCATTGCTACCGGCCACCACACTTGATGATGGTAGTTTTGATAATTGCGGTCCGGTGACCTTCCGTGCAAGACGACTCACCAGCTGTATTAATTTTGACTGGACGACGGATGGCATTAATCATGAACCTGATGGTCTGATCAATACCTATGACCAGGGTCTTGTCTTCCGGGAATATGTTCCTGTATCCTGCTGTGATGCAGGGGAGGATTATATTTTTGTTGAACTCGAAGTAATGGACTTGCAGGGGAATGTAAACTACTGCATGGTGGAAGTGGAAGTGCAGGATAAAGTAGCACCAAAAGTAACCTGCCCTCCCGATGTTCAGGTAAGTTGTGACTTCTGGTTTGATCCATATCTGCTGGAGGATCTGAGCAACCGATTATTTGGAACGGTGGTCGATGGATTTATGTTTGATCAAAGTGAACGTCAGCCAATCATCATCAATGATCCGAGCAATCCAAATTTCTCCCAACCACATAACTGGGGGATTGATGGATATGTAACAGACAACTGTAATCTGGATCTGGATGTTCAGGTTCGCGTTTATGACGATTGCAGTGGAGATGATTTACCGGGCAATCCACCACCTGGAGCAGTGAAATTAGTGCAAAGAAGATTTATTGCTACGGATCCTGCCGGTCGTGTTGGAACTTGTACCCAGAATATATGGGTCGTCAATTTTGATCCTTTTTATATCAATAATGACAATCCGAATGACCCGAATGATGATATCATCTGGCCTGCCGATATAGAAGTGAATCATTGTGGTATACCGGATACGATTCCACCAATTATCCTTAATGATGGATGTGCTCAGATTGGTGTTAATCTGAAGGAAAGAGTATTTAACCATATTGATGGGGCTTGCGTAAAAATCTTACGTGACTGGACAATACTTGACTGGTGTCAGTACAATGCAGAGACAGGGGCAGGCATCTGGAGGCATACGCAGATCGTCAAAGTGACAGATTCTGCCGGTGCATTATTTACGGAGTGTAATAATGATATACAGACTTACTGTACGCTGGATGACGAAGTAACAGAAGTCATAGATCCGGCGTTTGAAACTACTTGTTTTGTACATCTGAATATCAAGAAACATATTGAAGATATCTGTTCAGAGACCATCAAATATGATGTAAAAATCTATCCTCCGAATAGTACCCAACCAATCATTGCAGTTGGCAATACGTTTGTGGCGATGAATCCGGATGGTACGTTTGACTTAGTGATGAATACCGCTTTAAGTCCTGATCTCACGCTCAGGAATTATGGCCTGGAATATAGCGATCGATTTGATCCAAATGCCCATTATAAAGTACTCTGGTCTGTCCAGGATGGTTGTGGTGGATTGACAACATGTGAAGACCGTATTCGACTGGAAGATTGTAAGAAACCAACACCTGTTTGCATCAATGGACTCAGTACGGTTCCAATGCCATCCAGTGGCTCGGTAACGATATGGGCAAAAGACTTCAATGCGAGCAGTTATGATAACTGTACCATGAAGAATCAACTTCGATATTCTTTCTCCGGTACATCTTATCAGCCCAGCATGGTTTTTACATGTGATGACATATTAGCTTCAGGGGTGCAGATACCGTTAGATATCTATGTATGGGATAATTGGGGTAACAATGATTATTGTGCTACTACAATTGTCTTCACTGATCCAACCGGTGTTTGTGGGTTGCCTTCTACAGGAATTACCGGAGAAGTGCATACGCCAAATCTTCAGGGTGATCCTGTGAAAAATGTTAGTATTTCACTTATGTATTCGGGTAATGTATTTGGTTCATGGACAACCACCGAGACAGGAACCTTTAATTTCCCAGTGGTGCCGGCAGGTCAGATGTATACGTTGAAAGCGGAGCGAAATGACAACCACAAAAACGGTGTCAGCACATTAGACCTGATCAGATTGCAGGAACACTTGCTCGGAAAGTCAGCCTTAAATGATCCGTATTTATTGATTGCTGCCGATGCTAATAATAGTATGAGTGTCTCTGCGCTTGACTTAATTGAAATCAGGAAATTGATCATAGGGCAATATGCTGCTTTTCCGAATGTCACTTCATGGGTATTTATTCCTTCAAGTTATGTCTTCCCGGATCCATATCATCCATGGCCATTCGAGCAGGAAGCCACCTTCATGGTGAACACGCAAACCATTGAAAACTTTATGGGAGTTAAGATAGGTGACCTGAATGCTACGGCTAAAGCCAATATTGATGGATTGCAACCTCGAAGTGAATCGACAGCAGCGTTCTATGCGGTCAACAGACATGTCAATGAGGGAGAAGAATTTGTGACAGATATTGCGTTGTCAGATTTCGAAGAAGGTCTATTAGGTGGTCAATGGGAGATTGCTTTAAAGGATGCAGAATTGATCAGTGTGGAAGGCCTTGCTACAGACCTGGTCAGTGATATGTGGTTTGTTGATCATTCCAGTATTCGATTTGCCTGGACGCCGAAAGAAGCTGTCAAGACGGATAAAATTGTTCGCCTGAAATTACTTGCAAAAAAATCAGGGATGATCAGTGAGCTGATGGATATCAGTCATGATTTTATGCATTCCGAAATTTATGATACACACAAAGAACCGTATACGTTGTCTCTGGAATGGAGAGCGCTTGAGGAAGAAATTGGTGTGGATCAGGTTCAGTTACATCAAAACACGCCTAATCCATGGGATAATGAAACGGTGATTCCGTTTGAGATTGGAGAGTCAGGCATAGTCAGTCTGAATATTACCAATGCACTGGGTGTTGAGATGACTACGATCACGCAAGAATTTGCTGCCGGAAAGCAGCAGTTTGAGATAAAAAATAATAGTTGGCCTCAGGGATTGTATTACTATACGATCCGATTTGGAGATACCCAACTTACAAAAACAATGTTGATCCTGAATAAACATTGATGCGAATCAATGTTGATAAACACCCCGGACAATGGTCCGGGGTTTTGTCGTTTTAGGCAGGTGATATACCTTTACCGGTCATCCTATGAAAGTAACAGACTATTTCAGCGCTTCTAAGGGCAAGACCCTGATCTCCTTTGAGATACTTCCACCCCTCAAAGGGGGGAGTATCAAGGACATATTCAACCTTCTGGATCCCCTGATGGAGTTCAAACCTCCGTTTATTGATGTCACCTATCATCGGGAGGAATTTGTCTATAACAAACATCAGAGTGGCTATTATGAAAAAACGGCTATTCGGAAGCGTCCCGGGACGGTAGGGATCTGTGCGGCGATCATGAATAAGTATGGGGTGGAAGCGGTGCCTCACCTCATATGCGGCGGATTTACGCGAGAGGATACAGAAAATGCATTAATTGATCTGGATTTCCTGGGCATTAAAAATGTCCTTGCTCTCCGTGGGGATGCGATGACGTTTGAAGAGAAATTCACTCCAACCCCCGGCGGGCATAAATATGCCTTGGAACTGGTGCGGCATATGGCGGAAATGAATGCCGGAAAATATCTCGATCCGAATATCGAGAATGGCAATAAGACAGACTTTTGTATTGGGATTGCGGGCTATCCGGAAAAACATTTTGAGGCGCCTAATATGGACTTTGATCTTCATTATACAGAAGAGAAAATCAAAGCCGGCGCAGCCTACATCGTCACCCAAATGTATTTTGACAATAAAAAGTATTTCGATTATGTTGCTTCCTGTCGGGGGCTTGGGATCAAAGCGCCGATTGTGCCGGGGATTAAGCCTTTGACCAGACGATACCAGTTAGCCTCTATCCCTCGAAAGTTTTTTGTCAATATGCCGGATGATCTTGTCAAGGAAGTAAACAAGTCGCAAACGGATGAAGCGATGTTGGAAATCGGTATTGAGTGGTCTGTTGCACAATGCAAAGAATTGATCAAGGAAGGCGTACCCTGTATACATTTCTATACGATGGGGGATGTCCATACGATCACCAGAATTCTAAAAGCAATACAATAATTTTTTTTTGAAATGTAGTGCCAGCTTTATATCGTATTGCAAGTAGCTTTCTTTTCAAATGCAATTAAAACTTTAATCAGCAAGTTTCTCGTATCTAAACAGGATTATAATCGGGCGTATCAACAGGTGGTTTAAGCTTAAGAATCATAGCTTTTTCAAAGAAATATTCATTTTTTTTGGATTAAACTTCGATGTACAGTGCATAATCTCTATTTTGACAGCTGTTTTTACAAAAACGGGGTCAGCGAAACGAACATGAAGTTCGTTTTCAGGAATAGGAATCCGAGGCCCTAAGCATCACTTTTATCTAAGCATTCAAAAGCAAATCAATCCAGTATGATGACTAAATCCCCTTTGAAAGGCCTGTTAGCTGCCGCATTTTCGATACTCCCTTTTTTACTATTTGCGCAAGAGACTGCGCAGGCAACGAAAGGACTGGATGAAAGAATCAATGATTGGTTTTTACCGATTGCAGATTGGTGGGAAGGATTAGTGTTTTATTCAATTTCCATAGGAGATGGACTAAGTATCCCAATTGTAGTGCTATTGCTTGTTGGTGGTGCAGCTTTTTTTACGCTTTATTTTTCTTTTGTTAATATCCGGAGATTTCCTTTGGCTATCCAGGTGGTACGGGGAAAATTTGATCACCTTGATCATCACTCAGCACAAGAGAGTGCGATCGTTTTTGAAGGGGACGTAAAAGGGACCATCAAAGATGAGTCTCAAACAGGGGAGGTCAATCACTTTCAGGCATTGACTGCGGCGGTTTCCGGTACTGTTGGGTTAGGAAATATTGCTGGTGTAGCTGTAGCGATTGCCATCGGCGGTCCGGGGGCTACTTTTTGGATGATCATCTGTGGATTGCTTGGTATGTCTACAAAATTTGTAGAGTGTACCCTTGGGGTTAAGTATAGAGATATTGATATCAATGGAACCGTTTACGGAGGTCCTATGTATTACCTCAAAAGAGGTTTTGCTGAAATCAATGCCGGTACGTTTGGAAAAGTTCTGGCTGTTCTTTTTGCGATTCTTTGCGTCGGTGCTTCTTTTGGTGGTGGCAATGCCTTTCAATCCAATCAGGCAGCAGCTCAGGTCGTAGGGATGCTTGGGATGACAAGTGGTGCATCAGGTTTTATTGTTGGGATCATATTAGCCATTGTGGTAGGTGTTGTCATTATAGGGGGTATCAAACGTATCGCCACCGTTACTGAAAAACTAGTGCCTGCCATGGCATTGATTTATATTTTGGCTTCATTGGTGATCATCTTTTACAATTATGATTTTATCGATGATGCGGTAGGTATGATTTTTAGTGAGGCATTTGTACCAAGAGCAGGATTGGGTGGATTGGTTGGTGTCCTGATAGTTGGTTTTCGCAGAGCGGCGTTCTCCAATGAAGCAGGTGCCGGATCAGCTTCTATCGCACACTCTGCAGTGAAGACCAGATATCCCGCTTCTGAAGGATTAGTAGCACTTCTCGAACCATTCATTGATACGGTTGTGATCTGCACGATGACTGCACTCGTGATCATTATGTTTAACCGCGATGGCGCCTTTATGTATGGTGGTGATGGTGCCGGTAATGTAGTTATGAATGCCACCGGAGGAAATGTAGGTGGGGTAGACCTGACGACACTTGCTTTTGATAGTGTCATTCCGCACTTTTCATATGTGCTGACGATTGCGATTGTCTTGTTTGCGATATCCACCATGATTTCCTGGTCGTACTATGGGCTTCAGTCATGGAAATATCTATTCGGTCGTGGAAAGACAGCCGACATGGCCTATAAGATTTTGTTTCTTGTATTTGTAGTGATTGGTGCTTCAGCAACCCTTGATGCTGTTATCCGATTTTCCGATGCAATGATTCTTGCGATGGTATTTCCAAATATGATTGGACTTTTGTTCTTATTCCCTAAAGTCAGGCAGGAAATGAAGCGTTATATCGATGCCATTAAAGGAGTGAAGGCATAGGGCAAAGAGCAAAGCACCAAGGGCAAAGTGTCTTATCCTGAAATAGGTTGATAGTCATCCTTCACAATTTTTTGGAGTGATCGGGTGATTGGGTGATATGGTGATGCGTGAGGAAATTAAAAACCGCGCCCCTGCGACTCTGCGTTCGAAAAAAGGTTTGCCGCAGATGTCGCAGATATCCGCAGAAAAGTTAAACATGCATGTAAACAAGATGGAGTACCTGAAATACCTATGTGAGTAAATCTGCGCGATCTGCGGGAGATATTTTCTGTCTCTAAACCCTCAAAGCTTATCCAAATCGATGACGCTAACTCAATCCGACTCTGATCGAGAGACCTGTCATACCTGCCCATTAAAAAACTAAACCCCTAAACAACAAGCGCATCAGGCGCAGCGTGCTCAACTAAAGAAACCGAAAGGTTTCTTGACTCAACACATGTTCCAACTTAACATCTAAAAAAACCGTTCACCGATGACCGTTCATCTTTAACCCTCCTTATCTGACAAGCGTTACATCCCTGGAAGAGTGTGAGTGAGTGCCCGGCGGCGATGTTTATCTCTTGTGATTTTTTTTCTAGTAATACAACCAATCCCATTCAACACCTCCTTTTCCATTAAGCACAATTGCCGGAGCAGGTATCTTAAAGATATTGAGGATATAGACAATAGTTTTTAATGGTTTGCTCTTAATGTTAAGTTTGCTCAAATCAATATCCGGTGACAATACAAACTGGCGATACCTCGGGTACTTCTCGTTATTCGTAGCAAACGTATTTCCATCCATTTCCCATTTATTTTCAAAACCACCAAACATATTTTCTGCACCATACCCTGCAGCAATATTTAACCACTTTGGAAATTTACTTTCTGTTTTCATGAATGAATGGATGTTGACAGACAACCAGATGGTCTGGGCATTGTAATCTTTTAAAAACGTTTCGAGAAAGGTGGAGCCATACAGATCATCTGTGCGTTCACGAATGGTGGTTTCACCTCCAGGTATTCCCATAATCCTTTCATCGGGATACTTGCGATATGTTGTTGAGACTTTCATTCGAATTCGTTGCTCATTCCAAACGGCCTGCTGACCTGCCCAAAATCCTGCCCCTGCCACATTAAAAGCCATATCATAGGGTGAAAACCCCCATTCCGAAGAAAACCCATCCAGTATTTCTATCGTGGCCTGTAGACCTATAGCAACGAGTGCTCCTGTCCATATAGAAGATTTCTTTTTCATGCCTGTCCAACGGGCTACGTGATAGGCCCAGTCCGACTCAAAATAAGCAGTAAACATATGGCCGGCCTTATCCATTTGCTGCCATTCTTCCCAGTCATTAAAGCTATGAAAGGATGTTCTAGGGTAATCAGTATACCAAAGGTGATTTAAGCTCAGCACCGCACCGGTATAAACGACCATGCCTGTACCGGCAGCTGTCCAGAATCGGCCTTTATGGAAGGAATCCGGTGCCTCCCAAAAACCGGTGGTATCTTTTTGAGCGGAGGCTAAAGCCACCCACAGAAGAGTCAAAAACAGGATAAATGACGGCTTACACCAGACATTTGTAGACATTATTATGGGTTTAGGCAACATCCGTTAAGAAAAACAGTAATATTTGATATTTTGCAGGCTATTTAGATTATAAAAGCGATTGTAAAACGCTTAAAGAAACATATGAAGATACTACGACTCCCCTTATGTGCTTTGACAGGCTTGATTTTGGTCCTTGGTTTTGGCCATTCTCAGGCTCAGGATATTCATTTTACACTGCATAGAATGACCCCTTTGGCCTTTAATCCCGCCACCACCGGAGGATTCTATGGTTCATACCGTATTTCTGCACTTTACAGAGATCAGTATCGCAGCGTAGCCGGCAATGGGGGTTTCAAAACACCCACATTTTCAATTGACGTTCCGGTGATCAGAGGATTTAAAAAAACTGACTGGGTCGGGGTAGGGATGTTTTTCTATTCTGACAAATCAGGAACAGGAGGTTTGAAACAATCCGCCTTTAAAGTTTCGGCTGCATACCATTTGGCTTTGAACAAAAAAGGCACGAGCACATTGGCTATTGGCTATCAAACAGGTTCAGTCCAAAGAGAAATTACAGATCCTACTAAATTACTCTTTGAAGACCAGATTTTGCAAGGTGGTGACCCTTCGATGAATGAAACATTGGAGCAGCTTGATATGGATAAAAAAGGCTTTTTAGATCATGTAGGTGGTTTGAAATTTACTTCGAAGTATAATAAGACGGACGAATTCTATATCGGTATTTCTGCCGCGAAATTTGGGAAGCCGGATTGGTCGTTACTGACAAAAGGAGGACAATATCGAGTTGATCCAAGAGCCTATGCGGAGATCGGCATGACCACCTTACTCTCTAAAAAGGTTAAGTTTTCCCCAAATATTACGTATCAGAAAATAATGGGTAATCCCGCCAGTTCGTTAGTCATTCAAGGCATGTTGGATTTAAATTATGACCCTGAAAAAGAAATCGTCTTACGAGGCGGACTTGGTTATCGCAGTGGAGCCAATATTGGTGATGCTATCCAGATTATGCTGGGAGCAGATATAAAAGACATTCGCGTCATGCTTGGATACGATGTCAATATCTCATCACTTACTTCTGCCAGTGGCACTTTCGGTGCTGTTGAACTTGCTGCCCAATACATAGGGAAGATTTATAAGCGCCCAAATCCAGATCCAGTTATCTTTTGCCCAAGATTTTAAACATGAAAATGAATCGTTCTATTTATACACTGCTGCTGGTTATGGCAGGATCATGGATTTCAGCACAGCCGCTGGATGAAGTGCCGATTTCGATGATGATTGAAACAGCAGAAGCCAGTCTTGAGATTCCGGATTATTATACTGCACTGGAATGGTATGAAAATGTCTATACCGAAACGCGGGATCCGGACATTGCCGTGAAGATCGCCAGTCTTCAGATAAAGCTGAGAGATTTTTCCCGTGCAGAAAGATGGTTGACAAAAATTGTAGAAAAAGATCAAGGGGAAAAATATCCCCTTTCCGTTTTTGAATATGCCCAGGTGCTTAAGATCAACGGCAAATATCAGGAGTCTATTGATGCGTTTAATTTTTTCGCCGGACTGAATGTCGCTGATAGTTTGCTTACACTGGCCGATAATGAAGTAGCCGGAATTCAATTGGCGGTTAAATCAAAACCACCTATTGATCTGGTCGTGGATAACGTTGGGAAAAATGTAAACTATTCCTATACTGATGCCTCACCATGGTTAGGACCGGATGGCAGCTTGTATTTTTCATCCATGCGCACACGCGAACTGATTACGCTGAACGGAAAGGAAGGTGATTATTATTTAAAGCTATATACCTCTGAAGCGGATAAGGATGGCGAGTGGGAAAAGGCGAAAGAGATGAATTCCAAAATTAATCGAGAAGGCTACCATACCGGCAATCCAAGTATTTCAGCAGATGGCAGCCGTATGTTTTTTACGCGATCAGAGTTAGAAGGAAATGACCTGGCCACCAGTAAGATATTTGTCAGCATCGCCAATGGGCAAAATTGGGGAGCACCGGTTGAACTGACCGGTATTAATGGCAACTATATCGCTAAGCAGGCAGTACCGGGTTATTTATTCGGAAAAGAAGTTTTGTTTTTCTCATCCGACATGGCCGGTGGGTTTGGTGGATTCGATATCTATTATTCGAGTCGTATGGATGATGAAACCTATGATATTCCTGTTAATCTTGGAAACATCGTCAATTCCGAAGGAGATGAAGAGACGCCTTTTTATTTAGATGGAAGTCTTTATTTCTCTTCTACCGGACATCCCGGGTTAGGGGGTTTCGATATCTTCCGTTCCCAATGGGATGGAAAAGATTGGGGCAAACCTGCGAATCTTGGTGCAGGGTATAACTCCTCTTATGATGATATTTATTTCTCAGTCAATGAGGAAGGAAAATTAGGTTTCCTTGTGTCGAACAGACCGGCAGAAGGCTCCAGATCCATGAAGTCTAAAACATGTTGTGATGATATCTATCAGTTCCACATCAGAGATATTGTGATAGATCTGATTGCATCTGCATACGATGGGACCAATCCACTTAAAGGAGCAAAAGTTACAGTGTATGAAGTGGATCGTGGCAAAACAGGAAAGTCACAGCAGAAAACGGAGAATGACATCAATGATTTTCAGTTTGCGCTTGATCAGGATAAGACGTACAAAGTGTTGATGGAAAAGGATGGGTACATGCCTGCCGAATTCGAAATTAACACCATCGGAATGATCGATAATCAGACGATTCGAAGATCGGTGAAGATGGCTCGTAAAGTTGATGATTCCACTATGGAAACAGTGACTATCAATGAGCCTATTCGTCTAAACAATATTTACTACGATTTTGATGATGACAAGATCCTTCCGGATGCTGAAAAAGATCTTGACTTTCTGTTGGATTTGATGAAGAAGTATCCGGACATGGTGATTGAGCTTTCCTCCCATACGGATGCACAGGGAAATGATGATTATAACGAAAGACTTTCTCAGCGCAGAGCACAATCTGCAAAGAACTGGCTGGTGGCAAGAGGAATTAAGGAAAGCAGAATTGAAGCGGTAGGGTATGGCGAAAAGAATATTCTGAATGATTGCATCAATGGCATCCCATGTACCGATGACGAACACAGAGTCAATCGACGAACAGAGTTTAAGATTTTAGCTGGACCAACGACTATTGAGATCAGAAAATCGGATTTGGGAGATCAAAAAAAAAAGGGAATAACCCCTAGTGCATTAGATCCATCCAAAGGAACCGTTCCGGTTACAGATCCTAAAGTGTCCCTCTTTTTTGACAAAAAAATGGTCGAGTTAGGAAATGTGCGCAAGGGAGATAAGCGGTCTATGAGTTACACATTTACTAATGTAGGAAACGTTCCAATTGAGATTGAGCTTGTTTCGTCCTGTGAGTGTACCACACTTGACTGGCCGCAGTTTAAAGTCTTTAAGCCGGGAGAAAAAGGTGAGATCAAAGCCGTCTTCGACAGTAGTGAAAAAGAGATAGGGGAGACCACCGATATAGAGGTTATTCTTAAGCAGACGGATCCCAAAACAAATCATCCGATTATATACACCGTTCAGTATTCTTTCATATTGACGAAATAATAAAAAGGGGCTTAATTTTTTTGCCCCTTTTATTTTTCAGTCCATATACTACAAATACAAGGAACAATAGAATTGGCCAATTTCATTTTTTTTCTAAGATTTTCCTTTTAATGGATGATTTGATACTTTTTTTCCGGAAAAAAGTATCCAAAAACCTCGTCGCCCTAAAAACTCCATTTGGGATCGGAGCATTTATTTTATATTCGGTTTGCCAATGGCCGATCTGTTCTTTGCTTTTTCTCCTTTTCCTTCTTGCGGACACGAAAAGGAGAGCATTGGAGCTGTCGAACAGTTTATGGCGACATGATTCTGCCTAATTCGAAATGCTTTATTAGATCACCTGATAGAATGAATATTCTAAATTAAGTTCAATTAATCAATGATAGAATTAAATAAACTTTAGTTAATTTAATCCTTTATAGCTAAATATTCAAGGTTTAAATATTCCAGATACCCCAAATAACATCCATAAAATGATTAAACTTTGAACCTTTCGCAACTCGCTGAACAGATCGCTCAGCAGGATGCGATGGAATGGATCGGGCTGGTGACAGGCGTTTTGTACGTTGTTTTGGCAACCTATGAGAAGCCGTCCTGTTGGTTATTTGGTATTCTCAGTTCGGCATGTATTGCCTGGAAGAGTTTTACCGATTATCATTTGATGGCGGATGTTGTATTGCAGTTGTTTTATATGAGCATCGGTATGTATGGCCTTCTGCAATGGTATCATGGTTCAGCATCGAACGATAAAAAGCCGATTGTCACCTCGCCATGGAGGAGGCATCTTGTGGTGATTTTTGGTTGTATGATTTTGAGCTGGCCACTATCCTGGATCCTTATTCACTACGCAGATGCCCGGTATGGATACGTTGATACGCTTCTCACGTGCTTGTCGGTATGGGCTACTTTCCTCCTTATTCGTAAAGATCTCCACAACTGGGTGTATTGGATATGGATAGATGCCTTGTACCTGGTACTCTATTGGAAAACGGATGGATATCTTTTTGCATTGCTGTTTTTGATCTATGCCCTGATTTCGATATATGGTTTTCAGCGATGGAAAATTTCAATGGATCGACAGGAATATATTCGTAATATTGATTAACAGGGATAAATTTTATTTAGAAAAAGTGTCCCGGATGTGTCCGATGAGTTTATCCGGGATGTTTTTTTTATACTATGATGATGTAAAAATATGAGTACACTTAAGTCTGCTTCTACCAGGATCATTACGCCTATAATCATTGTGGCGGCTCTTGGTTATTTCGTTGACATTTATGATATTTTACTTTTTGGAATTGTCAGAACGGCCAGTCTGGTTGATCTGGGGGTAACCGGTGAGGCTAATCGAAATGCAGGTGAATTTCTGATTAGTATGCAGATGTATGGTATGTTGCTGGGAGGTATCCTTTGGGGAATTCTGGGAGATAAAAGGGGAAGGCTTTCCGTTTTGTTTGGATCTATTTTTTTGTATTCGATTGCGAATATTGCCAATGGCATGGTGGATTCTATCAACGCATATGCATTATTTCGATTTCTTGCCGGGGTAGGGCTGGCCGGCGAACTGGGAGCAGGTATTACATTGGTGGCAGAGTCTATGCCAAAACACAAGCGAGGTTATGGCACCTTGATCGTAGCCTCTGTTGGGCTGACTGGAGCCATCGTGGCTAATCTGGTATACCAGGTTTTTGGTGATTGGCGATTATGTTATTATGCAGGCGGTGTACTTGGGTTGCTCTTACTTTTTCTCAGAATGAGTGTGCGGGAATCTATGATGTATCAAGAGGTAGAGAAAGGTACTTCAAACAGAGGTGATTTCTTTTCGTTGTTTACGAACAAAGAAAGATTTGTCAGATACATGCGATGTATTCTCATCGGTATTCCGCTTTGGTTTCTTGTAGGGGTGTTGATTACTTTTTCGCCTGAGTTTGCCAAAGCTCTTGGGGTGATTGGGGCGGAAGATATTACAGCAGGACAAGCAATTGCATGGTCTTATGGAGGTCTTGTCATAGGTGATATTTTTACCGGCCTGCTAAGTCAATTTCTCAAGAGCAGAAAGAAGGTGATGTTTATCTTTCTTGTATTCAATCTACTGGTTGTTTTTGTGTATTTGAATGCTTTCGGAATTACAAAGGATATGTTTTATTTTCTGTGTATGGTGCTGGGATTTTCGGTGGGCTACTGGGTGATCTTTGTAACGATTGCTGCAGAACAGTTTGGCACGAATATAAGGTCAACGGTGACGACGACGGTACCTAATTTTGTGCGGGGTTCCTTGCCGCTCATCATTATTATGTATCAGTTTTTCAGAGACAAAACGTTTGATGGAAATATCCTGAATGCGTCCATGGTGGTGGCAAGTATACTGGCCATAATTGCCCTCGCTTCGCTATGGAAACTGAAAGAGACCTTTTCAGAGGATCTGGATTATGTGGAAGTAAATTAGAGGATTTGGATTTAATCTATTTGGGCGGAAAGGTAGAAAGGTCAAAAGAAACAATGGCACTTGATTGCTTATTTACCCGCAAAGAATTTTTAAAATCTATATTTCTGAATGTTCTAAATATTTATTTACCATTCCGCCTTTCCGCCTTTTTTCTTATCGCCTAATCAATATCAATAATTTCAAAATCCACGTGATAATGATCATCGTGCAGATTGTTGATCAGATCACTTACCCTGCGGGGAATAAAAATGTCTCTGTTCCGGATCATACTTCCGGCAGAAGTATTTAACAACTCGTCAATGAGCGCTGTATTGAATAACAATTTACGAATGCGAACACCATTTTTTCTACAAGCATCATCAAGGGCAATGATATGCTTTGCCATCGTTTCAAAATCAATTTCTGTCTTACGGCTGAATTTGAGCTGACCACCCTCATTAAACTGGAGTAGATAATGGGCTAGCCCAAAATGATCCGAAAGTACATCGATCTTCCTACCGCGTTTTGTAGGCACCATAAAATCTACACTCGTTCCATTTTGATGTGTCCAGTGAAATACCATCTTGCCCCCGTGCTTACGTGTGCATTCCATCAGTCGAAATTTTTGCTCAGCACACGTTGATTCGCATGCCTTGTACGCATCCATAATGGTATGATAGATTTTATCATTGACATACCCGCAGTTGAGGATGTAGTAACTGAAGTGACTGAAATATTCAAAGTTTTTGCCTTTGAAAGGAAGGAGCCAGCCATTGCTGAGTTTCCCGTTTCTGACACTGCCGACTGACTCGCTGACACCGGCATTTTTATGTGTCAGTTCAGGAACAGACAATAACCCAAGACCTATGATGAGAACGGCAGGAATGAGCCAGCGTTTCTTGTATTTCATGTTTTTATAGACCTCGGATTTTTAGACCTGAGATGATTAGACCTGAGACCTCGGATGATTAGACTTGAGATTGTTCGACGCGCGACATGCTGGAAGCAAAAATTGATATTCACAAGAAGAATTACTGTATGGCTACTCACCACTCACTATTCACTACTGACCTCTCACCACTAACCACTTTGCACTGAGCCCTATACTACCTCCTACGTCGGCGTAAAGGGTTTATGCTGCGCTTGGACACTCACTCCTCACTCCTCACCACTCACCACTCACCACTCACCTCTCACCTCTCACCTCTCACCTCTCACCTCTTACAAGGTTCCTCTCAGCTCCTGCTCTCTTTCGATCGCTTCAAACAAAGCTTTAAAGTTTCCTTTTCCAAAAGATTTGGCGCCCTTGCGTTGGATAATCTCAAAAAACATGGTTGGTCTGGATTGTACCGGCTTAGTAAATAACTGAAGCAGATAACCTTCATTATCTCGGTCAATGAGAATGCCAAGATCACTTAATGGTTTCAGGTCTTCATCAATTTGACCGACACGATCAAGTACAGTATCATAATAGGTAGAAGGTACTCTTAAAAATTCTACACCGCGTGATTTTAGCTTCTGAACCGTATCAATAATGTTATCAGTTGCTACGGCTATATGTTGTACACCTTCATCTTCATAAAAATCAAGATACTCTTCTACCTGTGATTTCTTTTTACCGGCCGCAGGTTCATTGATCGGAAACTTGACATAACCGTTTCCGCTACTCATTACTTTGCTCATCAGCGCTGTGTATTCAGTGGAGATATCTTTGTCATCAAAAGTCAGAATATTATCAAATCCCATGACGTCCTCATAGAATTTTACCCAATAGTTCATTCGACCGAGCGCAACATTTCCTACCATATGATCTACATATTTCAGACCAACGGTAGGTGGATTGTAGTCTGTTTTCATCGGTGCAAACCCCGGTAAGAATGCACCTGTATAATCCTTGCGTTCGACAAAAATGTGGACGACTTCTCCATAGCAATGGATGCCGGATCGAACTACGCGACCATGATCATCTTCTTCGACCGTTGGTTCCATATACGACTTAGCCCCTCTTGATGTCGTTTGCTTCCATGCATCGGTTGCATCATCTACCCAAAGGGCCACTACTTTGACTCCATCGCCATGTTTGTCAATATGCTTTCCTATGGCTGTGCCACTGTGAAGCGGCGAGCTAAGGACTATCCTGATTTTATCTTGTGCTAACACATAGGATTCGGTATCCTTTTCTCCGGTTTCAAGGCCTCGGTATGCATAGTCCTGAAAACCAAAAGCTGTTTTATAGTAATGGGCAGCTTGTTTAGAGTTGCTCACATATAATTCTACATAATCCGTACCGTTGAGCGGTAAAAAATCTTCTACAGCAACCGGATTTATTTCATTTTGTGTTGATACTGACATGATTTATAAACTTTTATTTATACAAATATACAGATGAATACAATTTATCATTTTTGAACGCTGGCCGGAAGTATTTTATTAGCTACCTCACCAAATCCTACACGGTTTTTTCCATTTTCGGCTCGCCCACGCAGCGTCACCGTATCACCATCATTAATGAAGGATCGCATTTCTCCATTATGTAGTGTAATCGGGTTTTTGCCTGCAGTAGTGATTTCCAGCATCGAGCCGAGTGAGTCCCTGTCAGGACCACTAATCGTTCCTGAAGCCATCAGGTCTCCAATATTTACATTACATCCGTTGCAGGTATGGTGCGCCAACTGTTGACATATATTCCAATACATAAATTTGAAATTTGATTTGGAGATCACATTTTCGGATCCATTTTCAGGGGTAATCACCACTTCAAGTACAATATCATAATTTCTTCTTCCTTCATATTGCAGGTAGGGCAGAACTGCAGGTTCTTGTTTTGGTCCTTCGACTCGAAATGGATCGAGTGCTTCCAGTACCACGACCCATGGTGACATGCCTGATGCAAAATTTTTGGAAAGGAATGGGCCTAGTGGAACATACTCCCATGTTTGAATATCTCGCGCTGACCAATCGTTAAACAAGACCATTCCAAAAATGTGATCTTCGGCATTGCTTGTGGAAATAGTTTCACCAACATTTGTCTTTTTGCCGATGATAAAACCCATTTCCAATTCGAAGTCAAGTCGTTTTGATGGACCAAAAACCGGCTGGTCTGAATCCGCAGGTTTTGTCTGGCCATTAGGCCGAAGAATAGATGTGCCACTGATCACAATCGAAGAGGCCCTTCCATGATATCCGACCGGTAAGTGTCGCCAGTTAGGGAGTAAAGCATTCTCCGGGTCGCGAAACATCTTCCCAACATTTGTTGCATGTTCGATGCTTGAATAAAAATCAGTGTAGTCACCAATGGCTACCGGAAGGTGCATCTGCACCTTTTGAAATGGAGTGAAGAGATCGGTGTTATTTTTTAGTGTTGAATGATTGTCAGATAAAGCATGTTGGATTTTTATTCTGATGGCATTCGTTATTGGCTTGCCCAGGGCAATGAAAGCATTGAGTGTGGATTGCTGAAATACCGTCAGGTCATCCACAAGATCACTAAAGAAATTCGTCGCGGCCAGCCTATTCAGGTTTAACACCTGATCACCAATACGTGTGCATACAAATGGCGAACCATCTGTAGAGCCAATACCAAAGGGAATATTATATATTGAAAAATCTGATTGTTCAGGAATGTCTATCCAGGAATTCATATTTTGTTTTTGTTGAAAGTAGAAGGTTGAAAAGTTAAGGGTTAAAAGGTTAAAAGTTTAAAAGGGAAATAGGTGAATAGGTGTAATGTTTAGTGCGTAAGGTTTAATTTTTAGGAAAGTTTCACTCACCACTCACCACTCCTCACTCACCACTCACCACTCCTCACTCCTCACTCCTCACTCCTCACTCACCCGGCTCCACCCATGACTTATAATACTGCCCATCATCAATAGCCAGTGCTTGTTCCGTCACCATCAGCGGAGCGAACGTATCAATCATCACGGCAAGTTCTTCTGTTTCCGTCTGACCGATACTGCGTTCATAAGCACCGGGCGCAGGACCGTGTGGTATACCGGCAGGATGCAGGGTGATATGTCCCGGCTTAATATTATTTCTACTCATAAAATCACCATCAACATAATAGAGCATCTCATCTGAATCTATGTTGCTGTGATTGTATGGTGCCGGAATTGACTTTGGATGATAATCATAAAGCCGGGGACAGAATGAACATATCACAAAAGCACTTGTTTCAAATGTCTGATGAACCGGGGGTGGCTGATGTACTCGACCTGTAATCGGTTCAAAATTGTGAATAGAAAATCCATAAGGAAAATTATACCCGTCCCACCCAACTACATCAAATGGATGTGTAGCATAAACTAATTCATGCAGGTAACCTTGTTTCTTTACCTTAATGATAAAATCCCCTTTTTCGTCATGGGTCTCGAGTTCGGCAGGGAGTTTATAATCTCTTTCACAAAATGGAGAATGTTCCAGCATTTGTCCAAACCAATTTCGATATCGCTTTGGGGTGTAGATGGGATGAAATGATTCTGCAAAGAGCAGGCGATTATCTTCTGTATCAAAATCGATCTGATAGATCATACCTCTTGGAATGATCAGATAGTCACCATATTCAAAAGGAATATTACCCAGAAAAGTACGAAGTGTCCCGGTGCCTCGATGAACGAAAATCATCTCATCAGCATCAGCATTTTTATAAAAATAATCCCTCAAAGATTTAGTGGGAGCGGCAAGACCGATATGCACATCCTTATTTGCCAAAAGGGTCTTTCTAGAATCCAGCCAATCAGCTGCTTTGGGTATTTCAAATCCCTGAAGAAGCATCGCTTTCATATTATGCTCTACGGCGATTTTGGGCTTTACGTTGATAGGGTCGGCTATTCTGCGAACTTGCGTAGGTCTGTGCAATTCATAGAGTAAAGAAGACATCCCATCAAACCCAATGGTGCCAAAAAGTTGCTCATAATGGATACCTCCACCGGGTTTTTCAAATATTGTGTGGCGTTTTGGGGGGATCTTCCCCAATGTATGATAGATAGGCATGTTATTTTTTCTTCAAAAGTACGATTTTGAGCGCAGAGAAAGGGGTGATTTGCGGTTTTTGAGGGTGATTTTGGTTGGCACTACTGCTGATTTCAATCTTTTGCGTCTTGACTTGATGGGATCGTTTATAAGTCTTAATTTTATTGAGTGAGCGCACCACGCTATCTTTTCGTTTTTTGGCTGTGTATCAGCCTGTTTTCGGCCGAATTGTATGCCCAATGGGTAGATCACTTTAATGATATATGTGGCCCGAGTGAATGGATTGATCTTCAGGAATCAGAGGGATGGAATATTCAATCCCTTGAAAATCACGATATCAGCCAGACTTATCCGGGTCGCTTCATGTTGATGCCCTACACCGTGAGTTGGTATGCCAATTGGAGAGGACCGTTATTGTATAAGATGGCTTACGGAGACTTTGTGTTAACAACGCATATTACAGTGACCAACCGTGCTGAAGATGATATCCCCGGATCAGCCTATAGTCTTGGAGGGATCATGGTCAGAAATCCAAAAACGATGACCAATGGATCAGAGGACTGGGTGCCCGGAGAAGAAGACTATGTTTTCCTGTCTTTAGGACGAGCGGCAAACAATCATCCATCGTGTCCCGGATGTCCGGCACCACATTTTGAAGTAAAATCTACTATCAATAGTAATTCTGCGCTTATCATTTCCTCCATTGATACCAATGTCGTGGATATTCGGATGCTCCGTTTGAGTCCTTATGTGCTTGTCCTCTATCGATTTCCCGGACAGGCCTGGGAGGTGCATCACAGATATCAAAGAGGAGATCTGATGGATACAGTTCAGGTTGGCATGGTGACGTATACAGATTGGGATAAAGTATTCACCTATGAGCCGGCTTTCCATAACAGTCATGTGCTAAACGAAAACCTGAATCCTGATCCCAGTTCGAATCCCGGGATGCCTTTTAGTCCCAATATCATTACCTCGTATGATTTTATGGAGCTGCTGAATGCATCTTTTCCAAGCGAGTGGGATGGCTTGAACCTTTTGAATGAGAGTGATGTGAGTGATGCGGAGATTCTGGCTTTGTTTGGAGACACGATACCCATTCCTAATCCTCCTTCTGAGATGATCTGGTTGGGTAGGAATAATCAGGACTGGAATGATGCTGACAATTGGCTCTCTGGTGATCTTCCTGACATGTCAGATACAGTGAATATCAATACTTGTTCTTGTCCTGAAGCTAATTGTGTGGTCTTGCCAACTGAAAGCATATCGCTCTCCGGACTATCTATAGCAGCAGGAGCCATAATGACTATTCCAGCCGGAGCAACGCTTACGATCAATGGTCCTTTTTCAAATGATGGAACGATTATCATTGAGGGTAACCTTACAGTTTTAGGAGGTTTGGAAAATAGTGTGTCTAACCGGGGAGAATTAGATTGTAGAAATGGAGGGATACTGAGTATTCTGGAATAATTATTTTTATTAGGACCTTGGATTTTGAGACCTGATACTAAATTGCCAATTACGAATCTGTGCATTACGATTAGCAAATAATGAATTGAGACCTGATACTAAATCGGGCTTTTCTGCCCCTTTCAAGTAGAGACCTGAGATTTTTAGACCTTAGACCTTAGACGCTGAGGTTGACGAAATGCGACGCGCGATACTCGATTTGACTTTTCTTAATTTATTAACCGCATAAAAATTTAAACAAATAAGCGCATAAACATATAACCTCCTAACCCTAATACCAATATTTATTTCCGTTCACCGTTAGCCGTTTACCTTTAACCCGTAGTAGTCTATAACCTCCTAAATGAAAAAACAACAACTCACCCGCTGTCATTGGTGTGGCACGGATCCAATCTATGTCAATTACCATGATAAGGTTTGGGGTGTCCCTGAGCATGATAGCAAAGCATTATATGCCAAGTTAATTCTTGATGGTGCTCAGGCCGGTCTGAGCTGGATCACCATTCTGAAGCGGCAGGAAGGCTATTTCAGTGTTTTTGATGGACTCGATCCTGACAAGAATGCACGTTATACAGATAAACGACTGGAAAAAATTCTGACAGATCCCCGAATTATTCGCAATCGACTTAAAGTTTATTCAGTCAGAAAAAATGCCATAGCATATCTGGATATGCAGGAGCAGGGAATTGATTTCAGTCAGCATCTGTGGTCTTTTGTCGATGGCAAGCCCATTAATAACAAGTTGAAGTCTCCTGAGGATTTTCAGGCTACTTCCGCGATTAGTGATGCCCTGAGCAAAGATTTAAAAAATCGAGGCTTCAGCTTCGTCGGATCAACGATTGTGTATGCTTTTATGCAGGCAGTAGGGATGTATAATGATCATCTGGTTTCTTGCTTCCGACACCGACAAGTCAAGTGAAAAGTGAAAAATGAAAAATGAAGAGTCATTTTCTGGTTAGCAGAATTACAGTAGTTGAAAGATTAAATACTTTTTCTGCCTTTTCCGTCTCTTTCTTTTTTCTGCCCTTCTGCCTTCCAGCCCAATATCCAACTTTTGAAAAGATAGCCTTCAATTATAAATATTTTTAACTTTGCGGTTCGATTACACAAGTTATGATCCATCCCCCCCAGCGATATATCGTGACATCGGCATTGCCGTATGCCAATGGACCACTCCATATAGGACATCTCACCGGTGCATATTTGTCTGCAGACATCTACGTTCGTATGCTCCGCATGCTGGATAATGATGTTGCTTTTATCTGCGGTTCCGACGAACATGGGGCAGCCATAACGATCAGAGCCTTAAAGGAAAATTCAACGCCTCAGGCCATTATTGACAAGTATCATACCCTCTTTGAAAGTACATTTCGGAAAGCAGGAATATCCTTTGATATATATCATCGGACCTCATCAGCGCTCCATCATGAAACAGCCCAGGAGTTTTTCAGGACACTATATCAAAAAGAGGAGTTTCTTGAAGAAGAGTCTTTGCAATATTTTGATAAAGATGCGGGTAAGTTTCTCGCAGACAGATATATCAAAGGGACCTGCCCCAAATGCAGCAATCCTGATGCCTATGGTGACCAGTGTGAGCGATGCGGATCATCATTGAGTCCACTGGAACTAATCAACCCGGTCTCCACAATCACGGGGACAAAGCCAGAGTTGAGAAAGACAAAGCACTGGTACCTGCCCCTCAATAAATATGAGACCTGGCTGCGCGAATGGATAGAAGGTGGAACCGTGGATGGTGCTGAACAACACGACCCATCAGACTGGAAGACGCATGTCATCGGCCAGTGCAAATCATGGTTGGATGGAGGCCTGCAACCTCGCGCGATGACGCGTGATCTGGAGTGGGGGGTGGACGTGCCGCAGGAGATTCCGGGCGCTGCAGGAAAGAAGTTATATGTTTGGATGGATGCCCCGATAGGATATATTTCTGCCACGAAACAATGGGCTTCGGATCAAGGAAAAAACTGGAAAGATTACTGGCAAAGTGAAGATTCGCAGCTGGTACATTTTATTGGTAAGGATAATATCGTTTTTCATTGCCTGATCTTTCCTTCCATTTTGAAAGCACATGGAGATTACAACCTCCCAGTAAATGTGCCCGCTAATCAGTTTCTCAATCTCGAAGAAAAGAAAATATCAACCTCCCGAAATTGGGCGATATGGGTGGATGAGTTTTTAACAGATAATCCCGACCAGACAGATGCGCTTCGGTATGTACTCACCAAGAATATGCCGGAGCAAAAGGATGCAGAGTTTACCTGGAAAGGTTATCAATCCGATGTGAATTCAGACCTGGTGGGTAATCTGGCTAATTTCGTGCAAAGAGTGATGGTGCTTACCCATAAATATTATGATGGCCAGGTGCCTGTCTTTGATGAAGATGAACCGATCGTAGGCGCCAGAGGAAATGATGAAGCTTCCTGGCATGAAGTCGAAATGATGGATTTGTTCGATCGCATGTGGACCGTACAGGATGCCATTTGTAAATATGAATTCAGAAACGGATTAAAAGCAGTGCTGGATATTGCTTCCGCCGGAAACCAGATATTGCAGTTTAATGAACCGTGGAAAGCAATAAAGGAAGAGCCGGAAGCAGTTGCTGTAGTCATTAACTTGTGTAATCAATATGTTGCAGCGTTGAGTGTAGCGATGCACCCATTTATGCCGGCAGCGTCCGCTCGGCTAAGAACCCTTCTGGCACTGGAACCTCTTACGGAGCAAGGCGCATGGGTTGAAACCATGGATGCCCTGGCCAATGGTGAACTATTACTCACTGATGAACATCAACTTCATGAGGCAGAACATTTGTTTGCCAGAATTGAAGATGAATGGGTGAATGCTCAGATCAGGAAATTACATGATATGTCTAAGGAAGAATCAACCGCTACATCGGTTTCCGTCAAATCTGAAGCACCTGTTAAGCCGGCTATCTCATATGATGACTTTGCCAAACTGGATATACGCACCGCCAGAATTGTAGAAGCAGAGAAGGTGCCTAAAGCTGATAAACTGCTCAAACTAACACTTGAAGTAAATGGTGCTTCCCGAACCGTCGTGAGTGGTATTGCTGAACATTATACGCCTGAAGAATTACCGGGAAAAAATGTAATTATTCTGGCAAATCTCGAGCCCCGCAAGATCAGGGGAGTACAATCTGAAGGGATGATCTTAATGGCTGAGTCAGGTGATGGTAAACTTCATTTTGTACAAGCGGCTAATGATGACAGTGGTATGTCGATAGGGTAGACGCTCTCTTTGAAATGGCTTTGTATCTTGTTGGCAGAATGATAGCGTGTAGTTATCGCTCTGTTATATACATTTACGCCATATAAAGTATTCATGGTCGAAGCCACATCTGTCTTCATTTTCTCAAAAGCATTTCGTCGACTCATCGGTATGCTGCTTGTGGTATCAGGTAGTATAGCTGGATGGCAAATGTATACAACACCCTTATGGAGTTGGTGGCCATTGGTTTTGATTCTTTCTTTTTGGATAGCCGGAGTACTCTTCTTTTTTCCCAGGGATCAACAAAAAATAAAATGGCTCGGCTTATCATCCTTGTCGGGCGTGATGCTTGGTTTAGGATTTCCGCCTTCTGGCCTGACCTGGCTGGTATTTTTTGCTTGGATTCCCTTGTGGTTAATGGAAGAAGGAATATTTCAACGATATAAGAAGATTAAGCGTGGAGAGGTTTTCTTATTCTCCTTCCATGCTTTTGTATTATGGAATGTCATTGCTACTTTTTGGGTGATGAATACAGCCTTTTTTGCCGGTATCGTGGCCAATTTTTTTAATGCGGCCATCATGGGCGGAGTGATGGTACTCATCCATGTGGTAAAACGTCGATTGAATCTTAAGTTTTCAGGTTTAGTTTTTATTTCGATTTGGATATCATTTGAATACGTGCATCATTTTTGGGACATCTCGTGGCCTTGGCTGACCCACGGGAATGCATTGAGTGAATATCCCTGGGCCATTCAATGGTATGAGTATACCGGTGCATTCGGAGGTTCGCTTTGGGTGATCCTGGTCAATGTAGCAAGCTATACACTGTATGTGCATCGCAAGAAAATATCCGTTATCCATATAGCGCAATTGGCCGCTGTTATTATTCTGCCATTGTTGACTTCATGGTGGATAGGAAGCCACACATTTGAAAGTAATCAAAAGCCGGTTGGTATCACGATTGTGCAACCTAACTATGAACCGCACTATGAAAAATTTACGGTTCCGGAATCCCAACAGGCTAAGCGGATTGCTGCATTAACTTTTGCCCATGTGGATAGCAATACGGAATATTTAGTTTTTCCTGAAACAACCTTTGATGGAATTCGTCTCAATACGTTCAGACAGAATCCGGCCATTAATTTGTGCCAGAGTCTGGTAGATTCATTTTCCAATCTTCGATTGATTTCTGGCATTGCTTCTTATAGGACATTAACAAAGGATGCCTTGGAAGGTGCCAGTTACAGAGTCTATGTGAATGATCAGGGGGATTCTACCTACTGGGATATTCAGAATGCAGCGATGCAGCTCACGTCCGGAGAAAGTGACTATGCTATTTATTTCAAATCCAAACTGGTACCGGGGCCGGAGATGTTTCCGTTCAGGCATCTTTTGTTTTTTCTTGCACCACTTGTAGATAAATTGGGTGGGACGCTGGAAGGACATACAAAACAGAAAACACGAGATGTCTTTTCGGGAGGTGCACTCAAGGTGGCTCCCGTGATTTGCTATGAATCTATATATGGCGCTTATACCGGTGGCTACGTTCGCAATGGAGCAACTGCTTTGTTTATTGTTACGAATGATGGATGGTGGGATGATACGCCAGGTCATATTCAACACCTTAAATTAGGCACCTTAAGAGCTATTGAACATCGCAGACCAATCGCCCGAAGTGCCAATACAGGTATATCGTGCTTCATAGATATTAAAGGGAAGATTCTCCAGCCAACAGCGTATGGTGAGACCACGGCCATTAAAGGGCAGCTCATTCCGGAGACGAGGATTACCTTGTATACGCGATGGGGAGATTTGATTGCAAAGTGCTCAGTTTTTTTGGCAGCCATTTTCATATTGGTATTCATATTCAGTCATGCTAAGCGTTTTATGCTGCGAGGCGCTTAAAATCACTCAGAATGTCCGTATAAATATTATTTCGAGAGGTGTACGCTGACAGATTAATGATTACTTTTAGTTGCGATAATCAGAATTGACAGATTAGAACATTACTCTTTACATTGTTTAACCGGATGAAATGAATGCATTTTGGATTCTTTGGATTTTTAATGCGGTGATGTCATTGGTCCCGCTTTATTTTTTTATCGTTGGTCTGGGCGATGGATCGATCAATAATGATAATATGGGCATGTGGCTCATCATTATGTTGGTCATTGCTGCCATTCTGGGAGGGTCTTACTGGCTTAAAGAATCTGACCATCTGACAGCAGCCAAAGTAATTCTTGGCATCGCCACTATTCCTTCAGTCATTGCCATAATATTTTTCCTTACTGTTCTGCTGAGTAAGGAACGATGGAATTAATTGGATTTTCCCGCAATACGTGTTTCTGAAGCATTGACTCCTATGGCTGAATCTGCAGATCCTGTATATTCCGGTGATCCCTTTCGAAAATCCATGGAGGAAGCGTTACGGCATCTTGATCTATTGAAAGATACCCTGATTGCACAACAAAAAAAAGCAATTGATCAAGAGATCGCAGCGAAAGAGGAGTTAAAGCGGATTGAACATGACGCTGATAGAATTTCGAGAGATTTTATTGAGGAAAACAGGAAGGTTTATCTGGAGCAGGTGCGAAATGAAGTATTGCAGGAAGTGTTGAGAAAATTAATTCTTGCCGGTATTCCTTCCAATCAACTAAAAATTTGTCTTGATCTTTCACCGGAAGCATTAGCGAAGGTTTGGCATTATTTGAATTTTGAAATATTAGATGACTTGCATGTGGGGCATGTAGCGTATTCAGGCACCAATAAAGCAGGAGAGGTTATTTTTTACCGAAATGATTGTATGGTGAGGTTCCCATATGAATTGGGGCAGGATAATATCGTAGCAGTCGTGGATATTCCATCTGAAGAGGCTTGGGAGACAGCTACGGGTTTAGCGAATGCTGATCGCCAGGTGACGCTTGAATTTATTGCCAATCGGATGGTGAAGGACCAGGCACCCGATGGACAATTTATGATCTACCCAAATCGAATTGAAATAAAACGTTAGTCCATTCGCAAACTTATGAAGATGAACCATGTATTCCAATTGTTTTTAGGTCCTGAACTATTTTGGGTGATATTGTACTTTATTATTTTAGTGTGTATCAAATCAACTGGTGCGCCGATAAAGTCTATGGATTCGGTCTGGCTATCGTTGGCTTATATTGTTCCATTATTACTCATTCCAATGAGTTTTGGATTTTACTATGTACCGGGAGCGATCAGACCATGGCTACTCCCAAGGATTATAATTTCCTGCATTATTGGTAGTCATCTGCTGCTCGACCAAGCTTTAAAAGCCCATTCAGAGCAAGGTCCGGGGGTAGGCACTGCCTATATTATGGGCATGATCCTTGCCTTTGTAGTGCTCTTTATCGGGAGCATCTGGGCAGTCATAAAGTTTTGATTCCGGAATAGATATCAAATACAGTAGATGTTGTATTCTATCGGTAGCTGACAGATTACTTTTTATACCATGTCTTCTGCACGCACCCACTGATCAAACTGTTCGCTGGTCAGGTAGCCCAATGCGATGGCTGATTCTTTTAAAGTAGTTCCTTCCTTATGCGCTTTCTTGGCAATTTCAGCAGCCTTGTCATACCCAATATGGGTGTTGAGCGCGGTCACCAGCATCAATGAATTGTCCAGATGCATTTTTATGCGCGACAGATTTGGTTCGATTCCCACAACGCAGTGTTCAACAAAGCTTCGGCATGAATCGGCAATCAATCGCGCGGAGGTAAGAAAATTGTAGATCATAACCGGTTTAAAAACATTCAGCTCAAAATGTCCCTGCATACCACCGACATTAATCGCTACATCATTTCCAATGACTTGGGCCATAGCCATCGTCATCGCTTCTGATTGGGTTGGATTTACTTTGCCGGGCATGATCGATGAACCTGGTTCGTTGGAAGGAATGTTTATTTCACCTATTCCGCTTCTGGGACCTGAGGCAAGCAGCCTGATGTCATTCGCTATTTTATTAAGCGAAACAGCTACTGTTTTTAGTGCGCCATGTGCCTCTACAATAGCATCATGTGCAGCTAATGATTCAAATTTATTCTTTGCGGTGATAAACGGATGTCCTGTTAATGCAGCAATTTTTTTTGCAACTTTTTTATCATAGTTTTTTGGTGCATTTAATCCGGTTCCCACAGCAGTTCCTCCTAAAGCTAGTTCTTTCAGATGTGCCAGCGAGTTGCGAACTGATTTAATACCATGTTCCAATTGGGATGCATAGCCGCTGAATTCCTGACCCAATGTCAGGGGAGTAGCATCCATCAAATGCGTGCGACCGATTTTAACAACAGCCATAAAATCGTTTGCCTTTTCGGAAAGTGCATTTTGCAGCAACGCTAAAGCCGGCAATGTGTGTTCAATCAGATAGCTATAAGCAGAAATGCTCATCGCTGTTGGAAAGGTGTCATTGGATGACTGTGATTTATTAACATCATCATTGGGATGCAGATACTTTTTTCCATCAGAGAGCTTTCCTCCCTTAAGTACATGGCCTCTGTTCGCAATGACCTCATTGAGGTTCATATTGGATTGTGTGCCGGAGCCGGTTTGCCAAACGACCAGTGGGAATTGGTCATCTAAAAGTCCGCTCTGGATTTCATCACAAACTTTGCCGATTAGATTTGCTTTAGTTTTTGGTAATACACCAAGATCTGCATTGGTCAACGCAGCGGCCTTTTTGAGCGTTGCGAAAGCTCGGATGATTTCAAGCGGCATACGCTGGCCACCTATTTTAAAATTATCCTTGCTCCTTTGCGTTTGAGCACCCCAGTATACATCCGCCGGCACTTTGACCGGTCCAAGGCTATCCTTTTCAATTCTGTATTTCATAACTTTTGTATTGAATGACAAAGATAACCATGAAGGCATGGTTGTCATTACAAAAAGGAATGAATTATTAGAAAAGTTGGACCAACGGAAACTTACAGAACCGTGTTGAATTTATTTTGTCCGTGTATTTACTTTTGCCAGGATATTTTCTCCAACATTTTTCCCTTGAACGATTCCGTAATTAATGGATGGCATATAATGTATCCCACCATAGAATCGACTAATACATGCTTCCGATGCAGCTTCATAGAATGAATTGAAACTTCGCACGGGCAGGTCATAAGGAACTTCAGTACTATCGGAGAAAGCATAATTATCACCAAATAAATGCGTCAATATAACCGCAGAAGCTGTAGAAATGACGCTATGGCCGCTGGTATGTTCAGGAAACGGAGGTGTCTGAAGTGCAGGTTCCCAATCGGGATCAACAAAGCGATTGATATAGGTCTCAGGACGAACAAGATTAGATCTGTATTTTTCATCCCAGCAGCTAATAAAGCCATCAAATAAACCAATCGAAGTTAAGGCATATGCTTCTGCTGTGGCGACAACATCCAGGTTGGATTTTCGAGTCACTAAACCAACAATCCCCATCCAGTGTCCACCGGGCGTAATCTTCTTTGAAGCCACCATCAGATGTCCCTGCTGATGCATGATGTAGGGATTGCAATCCCAGAAATTGGCTATATCCAAACGTTCGACTCTATCGGTATCAATAGAAGTATAAACATCTACTGCTTCCTTATAGAAGCGAGATGTTTTATCGGTGCTGAATTCAGTATTGGTGGTCGGTGAAAACTGACTGGCACTGTCCATGACCATCGGTCGGATATCATTCCAGTGTGGCTCTACGGCTTCAATAAAAGCAGGTGGAGTCGGTTGCCATCTGGCGAGATCATCATTGATGGTGTATTTTGGATAGCTTCTGGTCTCTGCGTACATATCTTTTTTGGACCAGGCCAGGATATGATTCGCTACAGATTGACCATAGGCAATAGAAGCATCAAAAATATCATCAGGAATGCCTTTTTCTTTTAATTCCGCATACATTTCTGTTATAAATTCATCCATTTCAAATTCAGAAAAAATCATGGCTTTTGATACCAATGAATACGCATGGAGTCCGGCCAGATTGATGTCTACTGATCCATCGGTTGGGGCAGCCGGTACTTCGGTCAGATCGGTTAACTGGCCTGCAAAAGAACGATATTCCGGATGGCCTTGTCTGACTGTTTCATAAAAGGCAATATTTGAATAGGCATAAATTCGACCGGCAACTACCGGTGAGAAGATATCAAGAACTATAATTTCTGTGGTTTTGTCGACAGCTTTGCGGATCAATTCAGGATTAGCTGCAATGGAAGGGTCATAATGCTTATTGTTGCAGGATTGTGTGCTGATGAAAAGCACGACAATCGAGAGGAGGAATGCCTTTTTCATTATATGTAAAGTTTGTATCATGCAAAGGTATTAAAATGAGAGGTTTTTATCTTATTTATCAGAGACTGAGTTTAATTTGTTGAAATTTTTATCAACGGGCTTTGGATAATATGTATTGTCCGGTTTTTCGTCCGCAATATACTTCCATGTATCAGGTAAATAATAAAATACGCATTACAAATATTCATAATATTAAATTTTACGCACAAGGGTATGCATCACTAAATACAGCATAAAGCCCAATGTAAGCGCGCTTCATCACGTTGAAATATAAAATCAAGACCTAAATTTTCAGCAATGCTAGCCCATGTATTAGTCAGAAACGACACACCCAATCACTCCTTTGAGTTAAAGGAAGTGGCTGTACCCGAGCTAATGGCAGGAGAAGTGCGCATTAAAGTCAAGGCATTTGGTCTAAACCATGCCGACTTAATGGCCAGACAGGGGTTGTACCGCGAATGCCCACCCTTACCCTGCATCATTGGTTACGACGTAGAAGGAATCATCGATGCCTTAGCCCCTGATGTGGATAAGTTTAAATTAGGGGATAGGGTATTTGGGTTAACCAGATTCGGAGGGTATGCACAGTATGCCGTTGCCAACGCTGGAGCGATAGGTTTTTTACCTGAAGGCACGGAAGTAGGAACTGGTTGCGCGTTAGCTACTCAAAATGTAACCGGCTATTATTCTGCGATGGTCGTTCAGCAGCTAGTGCCCGGAGAAAAAGTATTGATACATGCAGCGGCGGGTGGACTCGGCACGGCACTCATTCAAATTGCTCAATGGAAAAGATGTATTGTTATTGGTGTAGCAGGCGGAAAAGACAAAGCAGATTATTTGAAACAAATGGGGGTTACCCATGTCATCAATCATCAGGAGACTTCCTATCTCGATTATGTAAAAGAACATTTTAATGGCCAGGTCGATGTCGTCTTTGACAATATAGGAGGTTCTTCCTTTAAAAAAGCAAAATCTATCCTCGCTGTCGGTGGGCGTATTATTAGTCTTGGTGCAGCTGGGCTGAATGGCAAAAAAGGAATTTATCCCCTGCTAAAACTTGTTATTGGCTTTGGGTTGTTTTCCCCTATTTCTTTTTTGAGAAAATCGCAAAGTCTGATTGGTATCAATATGTTGGCTCTCGGAGATAATCGACCGGATCTGCTGGAGGCTTCTTTTGAAGGCGTAATGAATTTATATAGCCAGGGCATACTTAAGCCTTATATCGGTAAGGTATTCTCACAAAACAATTTAGGAGATGCTCATGCTTTTATGCAGGACAGAAAATCCATAGGAAAAAATGTTGTTGTATGGGACGAATTTTAGGGTTGAGTAGTGAGTGGTCAGTAGTGAGTGGTCAGTAGTGAGTGGTCAGTAGTGAGTGGTCAG
>JAHEAR010000015.1:0-18741 GCA_024642665.1 Bacteroidota bacterium | reverse complement strand
GTCAGATGTTGAGCAATTACATTAAACATTAAACACTACACCTCCCAGCCTTGTAACCTTCTAATCTTCCAACTCCAAACCCGTATTAATACCCCGTTCAATAGCAGGTACTCCCTTCGCCATCCACTCCGGCTCTTTCTCACCTTTGAGATAATGATCAAAAAACTGGGCCATCCGAATATTGAAATCTTTTTTGTTCTCCCATTTCACCGGCCAATGTGGTTCGCCCCGATAGTTTAACAGCCAGGCCGGTTTGTTCAGGCGTCGCAATGCCAGATACAGTTCAATACCTTGCTCTACAGGGACGTGTCCATCATGATCATTGTGAAGGATCAAAAGCGGTGTTTCTATTTTATCCA
This sequence comes from Bacteroidota bacterium, assembly GCA_024642665.1. Classification (GTDB taxonomy): domain Bacteria; phylum Bacteroidota; class Bacteroidia; order Chitinophagales; family Saprospiraceae; genus Opimibacter. The sequence goes on along the minus strand of JAHEAR010000015.1, from coordinate 18,382 downwards.
CCTTAAATTGCGGAGAGTTGGCGATATAAAGATTTGGATCCTGCCAAAGGGTAGCACCAAGTCTGCTCTGTGTTCGTTCATATTGAAATAATCGCGGTAAGCCGGTCTCATCACGAATACCGGTATACGCACTCGTCATATTGGTTACCGGCGCACCGGCTTCTGCACATTTAAACATGTTGGTTCTGGTGACAATGTAGGCGATTTGATAAGCTCCCCAGGAGTGCCCCTGTAATGCCAAGTTTTCCGGATCAGCAATCCGATTTTTGACAAGACTTGTGACGCCCGACATAACAATCTGATATGCACTTTCACCGGGTTTGCCAACTTTATAGCTGATGTCCGGATTAAATATCACATAACCCCTGCTGGCATAAAACGAGTAGTTGATCGTAGATCGATGGGGTGCAGGCGTGCGATGCTGATGCAAATCATCCGAAGATCGCTCATAGAAATTTACGATCGTTGGATAGGAACGCAAGGTATCATATCCGGGAGGTAAAACCAACTGGCCAACGCGCATGACACTATCAAAATCCATCCATCGGTATAGTTGAATGCTACCCCAGGCATAATCTTTTTGTTGGGGATTGGCTTCGGATATTTGATGACCGGTTTCAAATTGATTAGAGGTCACCAAAAGATCCGGGAATACGGAAAAACTTTCTTTGGTATATAAATAAATGTCTGCCTGGCGAGCCTTTTTTACACTGCGCGTAAATTCAAGGGGCATCAGATTCAGCATCGAATCAAGTTGGAATCCATTCGGATTAAACCACGTGTATCCAGAGGATTTGTCATAATCATTCGTTGCTTTAACAAGCCATTTTGTTTGCACAGGCATATTATTATTATCGTAATCCGTTCGAATGTATCGATACACAATACTATTCTCTCTTCCATTGGTCAATGCTACCGGTGCTTGATTTTCTTTGCCACTCCAGGCCCACATATCATAGCGATCATAAAGGATCAGCGATTGATCACCTTGCACCCATCCGGCAGAACCATAGCTGTTGGGATAGTCCGGCATATCATTTAATTCATCATAAAATTTTGGCAAGCCTTTTTTGGGCATTAACAAGAACTTGCTGGTGGCAAATTCATACGTCCACCAGGTACTGTCGATATCACTATATCCATAAGCAAATAATCCCTCCGGGGAAATATGAGGATTCGTTTGTATACCTTTTCGAATAGGGATGACGGCACCGGTCAACAAGTCCACTTTTGCCAGATCTCTTCGACTGTTTCCCATCCAGGTGACTTCTTTCTCATAAGGCTTTTCATTGGAGACAATCAAAAATCTTGAATTTCGTCCCGGTGCAAAAACCGCAGATTCCCAGGCCGGAGAACAGATGCCTTTGTGTTGATTTAATTGTGTGTCATATACTTGTACATAGGATCTTTTTTCTTCCTTGCTTTTATTTACATTTTGCATCGTGTACAACACCGGATCATCGGTCGTCCAGATTTCAACATCAACGATCTCATCTTCAAGCAAGGTTGTATCCTGACGGGATAGGTTTTCTGCCCGTCCGTAAAACAAATATTTCCCATCATCACTCCATTTCAAGTCTGCATTTTTACTGATGAGTGGAAGAGGGCCTTTGGTCGTGCCGGCGATGGATTGCGCAGAATCCGTTTTGAAATCATAATAGAATAATTCCCATGGCTCCACAATGGCTTTGGTCGTGTCCATATTTCCCAAAAAGGCCACCTGATTTCCATCTTCCGAAAGTGAGAGTTTTGTGTATTCGCCTTTTTGTTTTTTAATAAAACGCCATTCGTGATTTGCCCAGAAAGCTACGCCGGCTGTTTCCGATGAATCCCGGGAAGCGGTGATGGCCAGAAGTACAGGTGCTTTTTCAGCCCATACAAAGTCTTTGACATTATTGAGCGTGTCCTGCTTGCCGGTTGAAAGTTGCCGAACGATCAGGTTAAGTGCTTCTTTTTTGGACTTCTTTTTTGTGTCGGAAGTATCTTCTTTAATTTTTTTTTCTTTGACGGTGAAAGCAATCCAGTCTCCATATTTTTCAGGGGATTTATATGCTTCAACATTAGGAATTCGGGTTAGCTTTTCATTACTGCGCCCCATCACAAAAAGCGTATCTCCCGGCCATTCTTTTTTGTCCACTTTTTTTCGCTCCAAATACCTTAGAGAATCCCGATAGGGCGTAATCAAGCCGTAGATAAACTTCCCATCGTAATCAATGTTAGCCTTAGATACCCTGCTGATGGTTCGTGTGTTTGGATTGTCTACCGTGCGTATATTTAACGTAGGATCCCCTTCGCCGGGCACCGTTCGATAGATGACCAGATCACCGGTAGCATTGATTTGTTCATTTTGAATGGTATTCCAAATCAGAAAATCATGGTGATCAAGCTGTTTAAGACCGGATGACTGTCCACAAAGGGTTATTGAAAAGGAGAGAAAAAAAATTGCGGTGGATGTGCGTTTCATGAAATAAGCGTGTAAAATGGATGTAAATAGTAACAAAAGAAATTTTGATGAACTTTGTGGCGCAAAATAATAAGAATTAATCCTATGTTAAGAATAGCAATGATAGCGCATGACGGGAAAAAGGCAGATTTGGTGTCTTTTCTGCTTCATAATAAGGCCTTATTTAATAATAGTGAGCTTGTAGCCACGGCCACTACCGGAACATTTCTGGAAAAAGCTGGTTTTAAAATTCAAAAGGTACTTTCCGGCCCAAGAGGCGGAGATGCACAGATAGCCGCCAAGGTCGCGAATGGCGAAATAGATTTTGTTTTCTTTTTTCGTGATCCTTTGGGAAAACATCCTCATGAACCTGATGTTCAGATGCTGATGCGTTTATGTGATGTGCATAATATTCCTTTAGCTACTAATCCGGCCTCAGCCGAATTTCTCCTTAAAGGCATGATCGCCGACGAGCATACGGATATATGACAAACAAAGATTACAAGGCGGTAGCGGATACCATTCCAAAACAACCCGGTGTTTACAGATTCATTAGCGCGGAGGGTACTGTCATCTATGTAGGCAAAGCCAAGAGCTTGAAAAACCGACTGTCTTCCTATTTCGGAGAAAAAAAGCACCAGTATTTTAAGACCCGAACAATGGTACGCCATGCCCATCATTTTGAATTCACTATCGTGGAAACAGAGCAAGACGCATTGCTTCTGGAAAACACCCTGATCAAACAGATTCAACCTAAGTATAACGTCAACCTCAAAGACGATAAATCCTACACGTTTATTTGCATTAAAAATGAACGCTTCCCAAGAGTGTTTCTCACTCGACAAGTGATCCGAGATGGTTCTACTTATTTTGGTCCATACACATCAAAGGCAAAAGTGGCGGAGATTCTGGAGATTGTCAGAAAGATTTTTCCATTGCGTACTTGTTCGTTATTGCTGAATCCAAAACCCATTGAAGAACAGAAATACAAAGTCTGTCTCGAATTTCACATTAAGAACTGTCTTGGGCCATGTGAAAGCCATGAAACGGAAGAATCATACAATGAACGAATCGATCAGGTACGGAATATTCTAAAAGGACATTTCAGAGATGTCATTCAACATCTGAAACAACAGATGGAGGTACATGCAACGAATATGGAATTTGAAAAAGCCCAACAAATCAAAGATAAGCTGACCCTTTTTGAAGATTACCAATCTAAGTCTATGGTTGTGAGTCAGCTTGACAGAGATCTGGATGTATTTAGCATTGCTACCGATGAAACAAATGCGTATGTCAATTATCTCAAGATTGTACAGGGCGCTATCATCAACAGTTATACCCAGGAGCTTCAGAAAAACCTGAATGATAACGAAGCGGAATTGCTTGCGTACACAATTGATCGCCTTCGGGAAAAATTTAATAGTATCACCGAAGAGATTGTTGTTCCGTATCAAGTGGAGTTGGTCGAGCAGGGTATCACGCAGACCATTCCTCAGCGAGGGGAGAAAAGAGAGTTGTTACATTTGTCTTTGAAGAATGTGAAATATTTTCTTTTGCAAAAGCAGAAAGAAAAATTAAAACACATTGCGAAACAAACACCGGCAGAACGCATTCTGAAAACTTTGCAGCATGATCTGCGCATGAATGCGGTACCGATGCATCTTGAATGCTTTGATAACAGTAATATCCAAGGAACGAACCCGGTAGCATCTTGCGTAGTCTTTCGAAATGCCAAACCTGCTAAAAGAGATTATCGCCATTTTCATGTCAAGACGGTTGAGGGGCCTGATGACTTTGCTTCTATGCGTGAAATTGTAGAGCGGAGATACAAGCGCATGTTGGAAGAAAGCCAAACACTACCTGATCTGGTCATCATCGATGGTGGAAAGGGCCAGCTCAGCGCTGCTATGGAAGCGATTGATCGACTCGGTATACGCGATCGCATGACGGTCGTTGGTATCGCGAAGAAACTGGAAGAAATATATTTTCCCGGAGATTCAATTCCGCTCTACATTGATAAAAAATCCGAATCATTAAAACTCATTCAGCAAGCCAGGAACGAAGCGCACCGTTTCGCGATCACCTTTCATCGAAACACCAGAAGTAAAGGGTTGATCAAAACTGAGTTGACCAGTGTCAAAGGAATAGGGCAGAAGTCAGCGGAGAAATTGCTGAAACATTTTGGTTCCGTCAAGAAAATCAAAGCCGCCTCCGAAGACGATATCGCTAAGGTTGTTGGGAAGTCGCTGGCTGCGAAATTTATGGCCGCGGTAAAGTGAAAAGTGTTTACGTTGAGACTCGCCTTCTGTCTTCACAAATCAATGATTTGCCGTTGCAGGGAGTTTGCTCCTGCAACTCTGTTTACCATGAGGGACTTCACTGCGTTACGCCTTCATGGTAAACAGATATACTATAGCACACAATACCCTTCGCTAAGGGCTGAAGCCCTACGCTACTAGGAGCGCCATTTCATGGCTATGAACAATAGTTAAATTGGAAATTAGTTTTGAAACAGATTACTCATAGATATAATGGTGAGCGGTGAGGTGGGAACTAACGCTCCGTAATTTTTAATTTGCCCTACGCCCTACGCCCTTCGCTCTCCGCCCTTCGCTCTTAGCCCTACGCCCTGTGCCCTACGCTCTTTGCTACTTCGTCCCCATCGAAATCATCTCCTTCTCCACAGCATTATGCAGGAAGTAACCCATTTCAAGTACCTGACCTGTAGAGGCAGGACCTTCATGACGTTTCATAATCTTTCCCTTCCCATCTACAAATAAAAGGGTAGGGTATCTGGTGATGCCATATCTGTCTGCCAAGGCCGGACCCGGGTAGGCCCCATCAGCATTGATCTTGTAATTAATGAAATAGTTGTTGAAATAAAAGGCAAGTTCATTATTGGTAAAGACCTGATCCTCCATTCGCTTACACGATTCTATCCATGGCGCATAGAAATACATAAACACAGGTTTTTGTACTAAATCGGCAAATTCTAATAAATGACCGAGACTGGCACAATCAGCAAACTGGACGTGCTGCGAACAGGTAGACGGCCTGACGACTACTTTCGTAAAAGGTTTTGGGGAGCAACAAAGAATACTGCATAGGCATAGCGCTGCCAGGATGGGCTTAGTCGAAAATCTCATAAGTCAGAATTAGATCATATTAAGTATATCATCTAATGCAAAACACATGCCAAAAAAATGTAATATGAAATCAGAGCCTTTTGAGCAACCCGACTAATGTTTCCGGATCAAGTAGTGAACCAACAGCAAGGAAATAAGGGTTCAATAGATTTTCTTTGTTGTATACCAGTGGAGAAAGATTTTCAAATTGTAATACACTCCCTCCGGCTTCCTCCAGCACACACTGTGCTGCAGCCGTATCCCATTCCATCGTAGGTGCCAATCTCGGGTAGAAATGTGCCTTTCCCTCAGCGATAAGTAAAAATTTCAAGGAACTTCCGGTAGAAACAACCTCAGGGGTGCGCAGTAATCCCATAATCTTTTCTGTCAACGGGTCCCTATGACTTCGTGAGGCCACTAGCCTAAGTCCTTCGTCGGTCAGATAAAATGGCTTCGATCGCAATGCCGATTTAACATGGTCTTCAGAAATCGAAAAAGCGCCTTTCGCTTGTTCCGCCATGTACGCCATCCCTGTACAAGGCACATACACAAAACCACCTACCGGCGAATGTCCCTCGATATAGGCTATATTGACTGTAAATTCTCCATTGCGTTTGATAAATTCCTTAGTGCCATCTAAAGGATCCACTAAAAAGAATTTTTCATATCCTGCTCGTTCAACATAAGGGGCATTTTTGTTTTCCTCCGAGATAATCGGAATGTCAGGATATAAATCCGTCAGTGCATCACAAATAATTTTGTTGGCGCGTTTGTCTGCCTCTGTTAAAGGACTCGAGTCGCCCTTGATCTCCGTATGGAATCTGCTTTCATCAGCATAAATATCCAAAATGGCATTGCTGGCTTCACGGAGAATGGGTAATATAGTGTCTGTCATATCCATTTTACGGTGTGCAAGTTGTAATTTTTTTATTAAATAGTCATCCATCACAGGTCATATCAATGGGTCAGGCCAAGAGTCTTTTACGTTGGTAATGGGCAAATAATCAATCCGGGTATATATCTTTGGAAGATGCAGATAACCAAACTGATGACTGAAGCCAGCTACTGCAGTCGACCGACCATGATGAGAGGGATAGTGCTTATCTGCAGCTTGTTGGTTGGCTTGCATGTCGCCAAAGCACAGCGTCCGCACTATAGTATTTCATCCACGCTGGATGTTGGAGAGCATACCCTGACCGGAGAGATAGAAATTACCTATACGAATGATTCCTATAGAATACTGGACAGCCTGGGGATACATCTTTGGCCAAATGCTTATAGTAGTCAAAACACAGCCTATGCAAAACAATTGCTCCTTCAAGGCAAGATGGACCTACACCGCGCAAAGCCTGAAAGTCTTGGGAGTATCACCGGGTTAAATTTTACATCATTATCTCAGGACATCAGATTCGAAATTGATCATAATGACATTGATATAGGATGGTTGATACTTTCTGAACCATTAAAGCCAGGAGCTTCTATTACATTTTCAACGCCTTTTATTGTAAAAATTCCGGATTCTTTTTCCCGGATGGGACATACCGGCGAGTCCTATCAAATTACACAATGGTATCCTCATGTAGCCGTGTATGATGAAAATGGATGGCACACCATGCCTTATCTGGAGATGGGGGAATATTTTAATGATTTTGCTGATTATGATGTTCGCATTCAATTGCCTAATGATTTTATAGTGGCAGCCACAGGTATTTTGAAAGATACATCAGAAAATGAATCAATGACGACATGGCACTTTACTGCCGAAAATGTGATTGACTTTGCCTGGTTTGCCAGCCCATTTTTTACAAAAGAAACCCATTCCGTAGATGTCGGAGGAAAGGAGAAAGTAACACTGAATTTATTTGCAGAAGATTTTGATACAGAACATTTTCAAGGTGCTGCATATTATGCAGCGCGTGCTTTGCAGTTTTATAGTGATTGGTTAGGGCCATATCCGTATGCGCAAATGAATATCGTATATGCTCCCTTGGGTGTTGCCGGGGGTATGGAATATCCAACGCTTGCCCATATTGGGTATACAGAGGATTCAATTGATTTAGATGAGGTCATCGCACACGAAATAGGCCATACATGGTTGTATGGTGTGCTGGCGAATAACGAACGAGAAAATCCATGGATGGATGAAGGGCTGAATTCATTTATGGAGGCTCGGTACATGGAGACTTATTATCCAAATTATGAAGCGTATGTTTTGCCAAAAGTGGTAAGTGCAGATGATGCTATGAAGCTGCTGGATGTGGTGCAACGCTTTTTTCAATTTAACCATACCCTTGAGCCTCCGGCCGCTGATCCACAATTCCAAAATGATATACAATACGGCTTCAGTGCGTATGAGTTGCCCAAACAAGGATTGGAGATGATGATGTCTCAGGTAGGAGATACAACCATGAAGCAGATGTTCCGGGATTATTACAATGATTATAAGTTCTCCCATGTGTCCCCTGAGTTGCTGAGACAGTCCTTTGAAAAAACTTGTGATTGTGATCTGGCCTGGTTTTTTGAAGACTGGATTTATCAAGCGCATAACCTGGATTATCGAATCAAAAAGTTTAAAGCTTCAAAAAAAGAAATCACCTTAATCAATAAAGGATCTTCGAAAGTCCCTTTAAAGATAAATACGTACAAAGATGGGCAGGCATTAAAAGAACACTGGATCAATGGCTTTGCTGGAGAGAAGACTATCCATCTCAATGTCAAAGCAGATGCCGTCAGATTGTACGATGGGATGATGGGAGTTAATAAAAATTATACTACCAATGTCAGACCGCGCAAGGTAATTCCTCGATTTCGCTTTCTGCCCCAGGTACAATCATATGATGTGCCGACGATTGGCGTGACCCCATTCTTTGGAGTGAATCTTGGGGATGGGTTTATGCCCGGAATAGCCTTCACATCAGGTTTGTTCCCGCAGAATAAATTTAAGTTTGTTGTTGCTCCCATGTACGGCTTGGGAAGTAAAAAAATCAGAGGGTATGCTACGGCGAGATATATTGGGGATATCAATAGCGGTCTTTTTGATAAATATTTACTTTCCATTGGCGTTGAGGATTTTGGTTACAATCTGGATACGCATTATCTGTATCGTGATCATTTTACTAAGCTTTCCCCATCGTTTGGACTTCGTTTCACACCAAATAAAGCTTCCACTTTAGTGCAGTGGTTAAAGTACCGTTATGTAAGCATCAATCAATACTATAACACCGGAACGAACTTCGAACAGAAACTTTATGTACAGAATCAACGCAGTTATGGTGTGCATGAATTGGCGTATCAAATGCGCTCTGATTATGTTTTGAGGCCATTTGAAATCAATGCGAATGTTCAGGCGGGTAAAGAATTCGTAAGATTGAATCTTTTTTACAAGCAACATTTTCGTGGCAGAACAAAAAATCATGGCATCTGGATTAACGGGTTTGCAGGATCGCTTCCAGTGTATGATGACCCTGAAGCAAATGTCCAGTTTACCATTAATGGATTGGCCTCCAATGGTTTTTATGCCAAAGACTATATGTATGATGAATGGCTCGGGGGACGAAATGCAGAAGGCGGACTTTTTAGTCATCAGGTCTTCATGAAAGATGCCGGACTGAAGACGTTGTCTACCATCGGTATAGGCAATGATTGGATGGTTGGTTCAGGTTTTAGCATAGCCCTTCCTTTCCGCTATATCCATTTCTATATGGATGGTGCCTATTACAGTTCTGCAGTTACAAACGAGCCAACATTCAGTTATAGTGGTGGCGCAGCGATCGTTTTGTGGAAAGATGTATTTGAAATTTACATCCCGTTTCTGGAGAGCAAGGATATCCGGGAGAGTTTATCCTACGTAGTCAAAGATCAATGGTTTGAGCGGATTTCATTTCAGGCAAATATCAAACTGGCCAATCCGTTGAATATCCTAGACAGGAAGCAACTGGCGTATTAATTTGCCCTATTCGTCTTCTTCCTCATCTTCCATCTCCGCAATCGTTACGACTTCGCCATTTCCGATCAGGCGCAGGGTGTTGACATTATCTTTCCGAAGCAGGTTGGCGACACGTTTAATATCAGCAGTGGTCACCTCGCTGATACGGTCCGCTTCCGTGTTGATGAGATTAGCATCCCCCAATGATTCATAATACGCCAGGTTGGCAGCTTTGTGAGAAGCGCTGACATTGCTGAAGCAAACAGTGCTTTCGTTTTTGTTCTTCAGCTTAGCAAGGATAGAAGGATTAATTTCTGTTTTTTGAAAAGCTTCCAATTCATTCCACAGATGTTCTTCCATTTCTTCCATGCTGACATCTTTGGAAGGCCTCAATTCCATGATAAACAATCCCTGATCTTCTGTGCCGGTGATATAGGCATCCATATGGGCACATACCTTAAGCACTTTGACCATGCGCTGATAGAACAGTGAGGATCTGCCCAGACTCATGACATCACTCAGAAGATCAAATGCATAATAATTCGGCCCGTTTCTATTGTCCATCAACCAGGCCAGATACAAGACCGATGAAGGGTAGGGTGCTTCACTATTAATCGTTCTGGCTTCTGTTTGCAAGGCTTCTTCCAGTCTGATGCTTCGATTGATTGCTCTTGAAGGTATCGCATCAAATCGGGACTTAATAAGTGCTAAAACAGAAGCAGGATCCATGGGACCGGCAATAGATAAGATAGCATTGTTTGGCCCGTAAAATGATTTGTAAAACTTCTGTACATCCTCGAGTTTTGCATCAGCAATATGTTCGATGACCTTGCCAATCGTTGGCCATTGATAAGGATGCACTTTGTAGCATTCCTCAGCAAGCATATGCCACACCATGCCATAGGGTTGGTTGATGCAGGTCTCTTTAAATTCTTCAATGACCACCTGCTGTTGTGTGCTCAGCGACTTTTGATTGATATTGAGGTATTGCATGCGATCCGCTTCCAGCCAAAGAGCTGTTTCCAGATTAATAGCGGGCAAAGTGCAATAGAAATTAGTGATATCTGAATTGGTGTAGGCATTGCTGTCGCCACCGGCCAGTTGCACTACATCGTCATAGGAAGTGGCGTGTTTTGATCCGCCAAACATCAGGTGTTCAAAAAGATGTGCAAACCCTGTTCGCTCCGGAGACTCATCTCTCGAACCTACCTTGTATAGCATATTGATGGTCGCAAGCGGTGTATTGGTATCCTGATGGATGAGTACCGTCAGACCATTCTCAAGCGTGTGTTTTTCAAAATTGACCAAATCAGGTGGATTGTTTGAGACGCAAATTTAGGATAAAATAGGGAGCAATTGGTTGGACCTTGGATTAATAGACCTAAGACTAATAGACCTTAGACACTCACCTCTCACTCCTCACCTCTCACTCCTATGAATTCATTACTTTTACCAAATCGTGAAAAATCAAAAAACAGATACCTTAAAATGGGACTGGTCTTCAAAAACTGAGTCTATTCGCAAGGAAAGTCCTCTATCGGGCTATGTATCCGGTTTACCCCCATTTCTCCGTGGCCCCTATTCCACTATGTATCTCGTAAGGCCATGGACGATAAGGCAATATGCCGGATTTTCTACGGCAGAAGAAAGTAATGCTTTCTATCGTCGGAATCTGGCGGCCGGCCAGAAAGGGCTTTCTGTTGCCTTTGATCTGCCAACGCATCGTGGGTATGATTCAGATCACCCACGCGTCAAGGGAGATGTCGGAAAAGCCGGCGTAGCGATCGATTCCGTGGAGGATATGCTGATTCTTTTTGATCAGATTCCTTTGGACAAAATGTCTGTTTCGATGACGATGAATGGCGCTGTCATACCCATTATGGCTTTTTATATCGTAGCAGCGGAAGAACAAGGCGTTGCACCGGGAGATCTGACGGGGACGATTCAAAATGATATCCTGAAGGAGTTTATGGTGCGCAATACCTATATATATCCACCGAAACCATCGATGCGAATTATTGGTGATATTTTCTCTTATCTCCAGGAACATATGCCGAAGTTTAATTCCATTAGTATCTCCGGTTATCATATGCACGAAGCCGGAGCAACCGCTGATTTGGAATTAGCCTATACGCTTGCGGATGGTTGGGAATATTTGCGCACAGGTGTTGCTGCAGGATTGGATATTGATGAGTTTGCACCACGGCTTTCTTTCTTTTGGGGGATCGGCATGAATCACCTGACAGAGGTGGCCAAGATGCGCGCTTCTCGAGTGATTTGGGCAGAGATTGTAAAAAGTTTTGGGGCAAAGAATCCAAAGTCGATGGCTTTGCGGACGCATTGCCAAACCAGTGGATGGAGTCTTACGGCGCAGGATCCTTATAATAATGTAGGACGAACAACAATTGAGGCGATCTCAGCAGTACTGGGTGGTACACAATCCTTGCATACGAATGCATTAGATGAGGCGATGGCACTACCGTCGGATCATAGTGCTGCGATTGCGCGCGAGACACAATTATTTCTTCAACATCAGGCGGGTCTGTGTAGTTTGATCGATCCGTATGGGGGTTCCGAATTTGTAGAGTCACTGACAGAAGATTTAATTCAAAAAGCCTGGGCGCATATTCAGGAAGTGGAAGATTTGGGAGGCATGGCCAAAGCGATGGAAACGAGTCTTCCCAAAATGAGAATTGAAGAAGCCGCCGCACGCCGCCAGGCAAATATTGATTCCGGGAATGAGAAGATTGTTGGCGTGAATATTTTTGAACTTGATGAAGAAGCACCCCTCAATCTATTGGAGGTTGATAATACCTTAGTCACTCAGTCGCAACTGAATCGATTAGCGGAAGTCAAAAAAAATCGGGACAGCGAAAAGGTTAAGGATGCACTGGATAAATTAACGGCGGTTGCAAAAACCGGCGAAGGCAATTTGTTAGCAGCGGCAGTGGCGGCTGCTAAGTTGCGCGCAACACTCGGTGAAATCAGTGATGCGATGGAGGTGGCTTTCGGTCGATACAAAGCCACACCGGTGATGATCTCCGGTGTCTATGCAAAAGCAATACGTATGAACGAGACCTTTCAAAACGCCAGAAAACTTGCGGATGCATTTGCAGAGAAAGCAGGTCGTCGACCCAGAATCATGGTGGCCAAGCTTGGGCAGGATGGGCATGACAGGGGAGCAAAAGTCATTGCTACCAGTTTTGCAGATTTAGGTTGGGATGTGGATGTGGGTCCGTTATTTCAAACCCCGCAGGAAGCTGCAATGCAGGCTGCTGAAAATGATGTACACATCCTTGGCATTTCTTCTTTAGCGGCCGGTCATAAGATTCTGGTTCCTGATACGATTAATGCCCTTAAAGAAATCGGTCGTCCGGATATCGGCGTTGTAGTAGGAGGAATTATTCCTGATCATGATCATGAGGAAATAATGGGACTAGGCGTCGTAGCCATTTTTGGACCGGGCACCGTGATTGCAGAGGCAGCGATTAAGTTGCTGGAAAAACTGGAGGACAAAATCAAATGACAGGTCTGCTTATCATGATGATTCTTAAATAATATTTCGATAGTTTTAGTAGTGGAAAATTCCTTCTCTGATTTTAGTAGGGACTTTTTTTGATTCATGCAAAAAGCAATCAATATGTCAGATATTACAAAATTTTACCTGAGGTATTTTTTAACCATGGGCCTGGGTTTTGCAATCGGGATGACGGTAATGAATTATTTTACAGGTGATGCATTCAGCCTGTTTAAGTTTTTACTTTATGCTATTTTCTTCGGGGGATTTATGACCATAATGTATGTTCCCGGATATGTGACAACCTTAAAAAAACTTGGGATCACAGAGTTTTCAAAAGAAAACGTAGGTGTCAGGCAACAACGAAGCATAGTTTCGGCCATGCGTAAAGACGAGTTGATGACTCAAATTCAAGCAAGCCCGGATCTCAAAAGAATGAAGGTAGAGGAAGGTGATGATGAGGTTAGATTAATCTCAAAATTTTCAGCGGATGGTTGGGGGGAAGAAGTCAAAATCAGGATAAGACTGTTGCAGGATGGATTGAATTCGTTTGATATCGTCAGTCGCCCAAGATCTCGTGTTGCGATGTTTGATGGCGGTAGGAATCTAAAGCATGTGATTCAGATTGAAACACTTATCAAGCAATTCAGCTAAGATCGGTTTCTGGTGCTGCCTCCACAAAAAATAAATCTGATGCAATCCCATCCGCAAAGAAATAATACGCCGGCTTTAGTGAATAGTTGCCCTCTGCATTGATAACTATTTTTCCTTGATCCATATGATATTGAATCTCTGATTTTAAATAGCTAGTATAAGATTCACCTAATATCGCTATTCGCTGAGCATCTATTCCCATCGAAGTGCGGAGGCCGGTCATCACCAACTCATTAAACTGTTGCGTTTTTGTGAGTTCCTCTTTTTCAAAAGGAATTTCTCCAGATTCAAGGGCTTTGATGTACTTGACATTGTTGGCTATATTCCATTGACGCGATACACCATCAAAACTGTGGGCCGATGGACCGATGCCCAGGTAGTGCGCTCCGGTCCAATAGTTTTTGTTGTGTTTAGATTCCATGCCAGGTTTGGCAAAGTTGCTGACTTCGTATTGAATGAATCCAGCCTCCTTCAATTTGGCTTGTAGGATTTCATACTGATGATTTGCCAGTTCATCATCAGGCTCAGAGGAAGTGCCCTTTTTGATCTGATGCGCTAGCACTGTGTTGGGCTCAACTGTGAGCGCATAACTGGAGATATGCGGAATGTCAGAATCAACCAGCCGTTGAATATTCGACAGCCAATCCTCATCCGTTAGACCCGGACCCCCATAGATCAGATCAGCCGTGATATTGCCAAAGCCTGCCTCTTGCGCAAGTGCTATGGCGCTGAGCCCCTGCGCCGAACTATGACTGCGATTCCAGTTGGTCAGTAACTCATCCTGAAATGCCTGGATGCCGATACTCAATCGATTGATACCGATTTCTTTCCACTGCTTTAGACTTTCCACCGTTATGTCGTCCGGATTGGCCTCCAGCGTAACCTCTGCATCTCCAATTACTTTAAAGTTTGTTTTTACTTCCTCAAGTAATTGTTGCAAATTTTCAGTAGGAAGCGCAGAAGGCGTACCCCCACCAAAGTAAATGGTTTCAATCGATTGGTTCTTAAGGTAGGCTGCTTGCAAACTGATTTCCTTCAACATGGCCTGTATCATTTCCTCTCTGATCTGAAAAGAAGTAGAGAAATGAAAGTTGCAGTAGTAACATGCTTTTCTGCAAAAAGGTATATGGATATAAATGCCGGCCACGAGTGCAAACATAGGCAATAGGCTATAATCCGGACCAAGTTTGACAAGACTTGTTTATCCTTTTATGATTGAGATGCAGCACTAGTTTGAATGTTGTCGCCGGAACAATGATTAGCGAGTGAGTAATATTAATTAATTTAGCTAACGAAGAGGATTATTGAATTTTGGTAGGTGAATCCTTTCTCATTAGTCAAATGAAGCAAAACCCAAAAAAGCTTATCCAACAAATATTTGTTGCTGGTATTGTGCTTTGCACATATCTGGGCATCCTTTCCTGTGAACGACATGTGCGCTATGAAAACGGTATCGACAGATTTCGCATCTACAGTGAAGATTCTGTTGAAATTCGAAAAATCCTTTTGGGTGAAACATGGGTGGCACCGGATACCGCCTCCTTGCTAAACAACAAGGATGGTCGTTTAATTAAATATGGAAGGGAGTTAATCATTCGGACAGGAGCCTATCTCGGTCCAAATGGCAGTGTCAGCAAGGCTGCCAATGGAATGAATTGTCAAAACTGTCATTTGAATGGCGGCACCAAATTGTGGGCCAATACCTATGGTGGTGTATTTGCAAACTATCCAAGATTAAGGCCACGCTCAGGGACGGTTGAAGATCTGGAAAAGCGCATTAATGATTGCATGCAGCGAAGCATGAATGGTTCTGCCCTTGATCCTAAAAGTCTTGAGATGAAGGCCATGATTGCATACATCGAATGGGTAGGCCATGATGTTGAAAAGGGTAAACAGCCTGTTGGCGTGAGTATTGATCGGGTTCCCTGGTTAGATCGTCCGGCAGATCCATTGAAGGGTAGAAGCGCCTTTCGAAAAAACTGTATGACCTGCCATGGAGAGCAGGGTCAGGGCAAATTTAATTTAGATGAGACTACATATCAGTACCCACCTTTATGGGGACCCCATAGCTATACCACCGCAGCCGGGATGTACCGCCTGACAAAGCTGTCAGGATTTATCAAGTCGAATATGCCGTATCTGCTCAGTAGTCATGATACGCCGGTGCTGACAGATGAAGAAGCCTGGGACATAGCCGCATTTATAAATAGTATGCCAAGACCGCACAGAACGTTTATCGGGGACTGGCCGGTGATGACCCAAAAACCAATAGATCACCCATTTGGTCCGTATGGGGATCCTTTTTCAGAGGAGCAACATAAGTATGGGCCATTCCCATTAATGATGAATGTGCCGAATTGATTTTAACAATTCATTTTTATTAAGTAACTTAAAGGGATTCCTGACAATTTTGATTTTTTAACCTAAAAAATTCCAGCTATGAAAAATGATCAAACTCAAATCACCGAGCAACGTAGAAAATTCCTAAAAGGAATAGGTACAGGTACTGCTGCTTTAGGATTTGCAGCAATGACAAGTTCATTTACAATGTCGAATGCTACTGGCAAATCGTCTTTGTCGAAGGATCCGGCAGATGCATGGTTTGATGACATTAAAGGAGAGCATCGAATCGTATACGATGCCACTCAGCCTCATCAAATATTTCCATTTGCCTGGCCGAGAGTATTTCTGATGACGAATGCAGCAACAGGAACACCAGAGGAAGATTGTTCAGTGGTATTGGTCTTGCGCCATGAAGCGATATGTTATGCGTTTCAGGATATGGTGTGGGCAAAATATAACTTTGGTGATGTATTCAATGCCCATGATTTAGGCCCGGCCTTCCAGGCCGCTGATGCCGCGACAGCGACGAAAACGCGTAATCCATTTTGGAATGCCAAAGAGGGTGATTTTGCTTTACCTGGATTCGGTGCTGTACCTATCGGCATTAAAGCGTTACAAGCCAGTGGCGTAAAGATTTGTGTGTGTTCAGCGGCCGTCGGATTGTATTCCCATGTGTTGGCAGGAATGAAAGGTTTAAATCAAGCGGACGTTTTGAAGGAATGGATGGACAATGCCATCCCTGGCATACAACCGGTACCATCCGGTGTCTGGGCGTTAGGTAGAGCGCAGAAACATGGATGCGGCTATATTTTTGCAGGATAACTGAAAGCTAATGTCATGAAAAAACTTTTTTTTAGTGTCCTCGTTTTTTTAGCAGGGTACCAGTTTACCTATGCTCAGGATATGCCCTTTAAGGTAGTATTTGATGTCACTTCTCCGGATACCATGGTCCACCATATGGTCATGCGTTGGGTCAATGGCATCGCTGAATCAGATCCGGAAGCACAGGTGGAGGTTGTTTTTTATGCCGGTGCGCTCGATATGGTTTTGGAAGGAAAATCAGTCGTTCAGAATGCGATCTTAAGTTTAAAAGACAATAAAAATGTGCAATTTAATGTATGTGAAATGTCATTGAAAAGACTTCATCTGGACAAAAATCAGCTTGTCCAAGGAGTGAATACCGTTCCGGATGCGATCTATGAAATAGTATCGCGTCAGCATGATGGCTGGGGCTATATTAAAGCTTCCCGATAATACGATTGAAACGTATTGTTGATACCTGGTGTCTGTGAATAAAAAAGGATGGCTCGCCAAGAGCCATCCTTTTTTATTGAATGCTGATTTTTTCTTTTTAGTAGCGAATGAAACTTGCCAAATAAACTTTATCGCTTTGCACAATTTTGATATAGTAGCGTCCTGCAGGAAGGGTAAATACATTAATAATATTTTCATTTTTACTTTGTAAAATAATTTCACCACCAGCGTTGATGATGACCGTACTGAAATCAGAAAATGAAGGAAGTGTGAAATGTATTTCGGAATCTGTCGGATTTGGATAGATTGATATTTTTTGAGGCTTCGCAGGCTGAAAGAAACTGGAGGAAAGCTTTGCTGAATTGACCGAATCCACCCATTGATAAGCCCTTGAAAGTATTGCATTTCTGTCAGGGAAATCAATCGTATGTCCTATGCCCGGCATAAGCGTATCCTCAACAATAGCACTATAGCCGATCAGAGAAGCTCGTATGGGAAAGAATCTTGAGCTTGGCGTATCCAACTCGCCATGCACCAGATAGAGAGGCATCGAGGGAGCAAACTGCAAAATATCTTCCAGGCCACTGATGCCATTGATAGCAGCACCAATTGGAATAAATCCACTCAGCCTTTGCGTATTGGACAACCCATAGGAGTATGTAGTTTTTCCACCCACCGAAAAGCCCATCGCATAGATTTTACGAACATCAATATTATACCACAGGTCCATTGAGTCCAACAACGCGGAAGTGAATGCTGTATCAATCGGATCATCAATGGCTCCATCCAATCCGCCATCAGGGCAAACAAGGATCAGATTGTTAAATTCTGCAAAAGCTGTTAGCGTGTCACACCACGACTCCGCATCCCATCGGGTTAAATTGAACGGGTGAAACCCAACCATTATCGAATGCGGTGTGGAAGGATCATATCCGGATGGGATGTACAGAGAATAATTCTTTCCCGGATCCGTCTGAAAGGCGAAACTTCCATCAATTCGCTCTTGCGCTTCAGTCACTAAGAAGCAGAGGGAAAAAAGAAAAAGGACGAGAATTCGCATAGCCGTAGGATTTATTTCAATATAAAGTTAACATTATTAATATGTTACATTAAAACGC
>JAHEAR010000014.1:78811-88460 GCA_024642665.1 Bacteroidota bacterium | reverse complement strand
GAGGAGAAGCCCATCATTCTTGAGGGATTTGCGGAGGCTATGGATACGCTGGAAAAAGAACGCATGGCCGAAATAAATTACAGCGAGGATGACGGTGAATTGGTGACGCGCATCCGTGAGCTCATCGATACCCACGTAAAACCTGCCGTTGAAATGGATGGCGGAAATATTGCTTTCAAGTCCTTTCAGGATGGTGTGGTGACACTCATCATGCAGGGCGCATGCAGTGGATGTCCTTCGAGTACCGTCACGCTAAAATCAGGTATCGAAGCAATGCTTAAACGCATGGTGCCTCAGGTGAAAGAGGTAGTGCAGGAAATGGGATAGCCACTCACTCTACTTTCTTTTCTATTAATTTTAATTTAGTATTTCATTAAAATTATTTGCTCTGGCATATAGAGTATCTGCCTTCTGATTATAAAAATTTGCTTCTTCCTGCCTATTCAACTCCTGCAGCGTTGCGGCATGCATACGAATCAGGTTAACTACAAACATACAGGCGTCTGATTCATTTTGACTCCATACATTATCCTGAAGGCCGGATTCAAAAAAGTAATCGGGTATGTATTCCATTAGCTTTGTGGTCTCCTCAAGATAACCTTTGTTGTCATTCGCCTGTTCAAGCGCCATAAGTTTATCACGAAAATGATAAATATACATAACACTCAAATCACTGGTACTGTATTCAAACACATGTTTTGGAGGCGTATTGACGGTGTAAAGAAAAGAGACAAACACAAGGCCTGTTCCAATCATTACCGGTTTCCAATTATTGCTTCGAATCCAGCCTGCTATTTCTACCAGACAAAAGGCAGCAGCGATGGCCATCAAAATAACAAAGGGGGATCGAATCCGTGCCAAGTTACCTGCTATCATTAAGGGTACTACACAAGTCAAAGTCATTAGTAAAAAAGGGGTGATTTTCCATCTTTGTTTATACAGACCAAATAGCAATCCAATCAACCCTAGGGGTGCAATAAAATAATATCGAATCGGTAGTTGTCCTAAAACAGGGGCAAACTCTTTATATAAAAAGTAATTCATGTTGTTGGGCAGTTCATGCCACATAAACATCCCATTGATTTTCTGTTTGTAGATACGCCAGAAATCTCCAAAAGATGTAAAGCTTTTCAAACAAAGAATTGCCGTAGGGATCATTTTGCCTTCGCCATCATGCCTCAATTTGACGAGTGTCGGTATATGCACATTGAATGACTCCATCGGCTTGGAAAAAGTCGTATTGTTAGGAATATAGGTCATTGCTCCATGACTAGCCAATGCTATTAGGGGAACTTCTGATCTGTAATTTCTGATGAGCAGAGGAAGTAAAACAAACAACATGCAGCCAAGAAATATTGCCATTTGCACACCAAGCTGCTTTAGGTTTTGCCTGTTTACCCAGCCAAACCAAACCATCGCGGCAGCAATAAATATAATGACATACGACTGAGAAAGAATCGCCATTCCTGAGATTATACCAAATAAGGCAACCCATCTTCTGTTTGGTTTTTCTAATAACTTAAGAAATACATACAACAATAGGACGGTAAAGAAATTAGTGAGTGTAGTACGAAACAAGACCATTTGGTAAACCAATATAGTGCCACAAAGCGACACAAATAATGCACCTAACAAACCGGTCAGTTCATTAAACTGGTTCTTTCCAATCAAATAAACCAGAACAGATGTAAGTGCAGCCAGAAGAAAAGTCCAGAAGTAAACCCACTTATGATCCTTTCCAAAAATAGCATACGATACAGCAATCAGGTAAGCGTATAAAGGTTCCTGATGAAAGGTCTTGCCTTTGTAAATATCATTTATCAATGCTTTTTTTGCGGCCAGTTCGCTTCTCTCTGCTCCACTATCAATATTTTGATAATAAGAATCTGCCACCTCCGGATAAGATTGCAAATACAATGTAGCAAACGCATCATGCCAGTCGTGGTATGGATGCATAACCGTATCACACCACCAATTCCCTTTTGCGAGGTAAGACGCCCAGTCATGAAAAAAAGCCATATCACTATTCTCCATTAAGTAAATACTTCGCAAAGGGCTATCTTTTCCTTGCTGATAATACCAACTGCTAATCACCAATGACAGAACAAACAACCCCGCAAGCACGATTTTGAAATGAGCCCTTAACGTATCGTTGAGGGTATCCATTCCAGTTTTTAAAGCAAAGTTCTTTTGGGGAGCTTTGATGGCATTAGTTTTCTGCTTCGACTTTTTTTGCCTGGCCATAGATCATGATTTTCACTTCTAAATATAGGCTAATGGTTTTAAATAAAACACTTATCCTCATACCCTATGGGGGCAGCAGCTATTTGAAATAAAAACCATTAGGTAGAAAACCGATTTCGCCTTAACGCCTGTCAGCCAGATAATCCGCAACCTTTTGCTGATACAGTGCTTGTAGTTTTTCAGCTAACGGATGAACAGTTCCATCGCCAATCTTTTCTGATCCGATACGGACTACAGGCAAAGCCCCTTTTGTTGATGCCGTGAGAAATGCGCCTTTCATATTTTGTATTTCATCCGTCTTTATTTCGCGGATCATCAGCGGCATGCCTTGTTCCTCAGCAATGGTTATAATTTGTTTGCGCGTGATGCCTTTCAACATTTCCGATGCGGGGGTATGAATGACACCTTCGGCATCGATAAAAAAGATATTGCAACGCGAGCATTCTGTTATACTACCTTTCCAATGATACAGTGTTTCAAAAGCACCGGCTTTTTTGACTTCGGGTTGCGATTGCATGGACTGCACATAGATGGTAGTCTTGGCATAAGGGATATCTCGTTGATAGCTTTTTAAAAGCAGACTCACTCCATTTTTATGCTGTGCTGGATCATTATCCGCCAGACTATGCACCATCATGAAAATATTTTTTTCCTCCGGAATCGAATACCCATCTTCACTAAACCCTCCGGTCACCACTATCCTGAATCCAGCTGTTTCTACCTTATTTACGTTTATCATTTCGGTGATCCATGCGAACCATTGTTCCTTTGAAACACCGGTATCCAGACCCATAATATCTATCGAGTTGAATAATCGATCGATATGATCTTCTACAAAAACCGGGATTCCCTCAATCACCCTGAAGTAGTCAAAAATTCCTAAACCCCTCAACAAACCCAGGTCCCAAACAGGAATGAGTGCTTCATCCTTAGGAAGGATTTTACCATTTATAAATACAAAAGGATAGACCATGTTAATATGAGTGATGGGGTGATTGAGTGATGGGGTGAAATTATGAAATATCGGGGATAGCCTTTCCTCGAAAGACTTTTGTTTAAATGTTTATATTTTTAAGTCAATCCAAAAGTAACATACATCACAAATCACTCCCTCACAACCTCACCACATATCTCGCGTCTGATGTCAGCTTTTTGTAATTCGTATTTCGTAATTTACAATACTCACTCCTATTTCAAAATATTCCAGGTCAGTCCGTCGTAAAACATAAGTTTATTGGTCAACGGATTAAAACACATTAAACCGGCCACCGGTGTATATATCTGATTTGGATTTAACTTGGGCAATAACAATGCTTTCCCGGAAGACGGATTAATATCCATGGCAGAAGACGGATGTTTTGATAGCTGATTAATGGCGATACCCGATACTAGCGTAGCAGGTGCCACCTCCACCTGCAATGCCGTTTCTACAGACGTCAACGGATGCCACCCATTTCCATTGTAACACCGAATCACGGATGAGGTACTATCATACACCAACATACCGGAAGCCAGATCCTGAATATCCAAAATGGATGCTGCGCTATAAGAAGGCAGATTAACAAAACCTTCTCCCAGACTAAGCAGATAGGATTCATTTGCTGCTGTTCCCTCTAATGAGACAGAGCCAAATGTAACCGGTGGTTCCGAAGATGGGTAGGTTAATACCCCTTCATGCACAAGTTTTTTCCATACAATCCCATCAAAGTATACTATCGCAAGACTGTCTTCTAAAAAGGCAAATTGACCTTCAACCGGTGTTCCTAAATCAGCCAAAGTCGACGTGGTCAACACCGGGAGTTTTATGGCCTGCCGCGCTGAGTAAACTAAAAGACTTACACTCTCTCCACCGGAGACCACCGGATCAGGATCCTCAGGCATTTTAATAATTACATCTGCTTCTCCTACTCCTACCGTATCTCTCATGATGACAAACTGGCCCAGATTTTTGACATAATCCAATCCATAACTTTTAAGCGTCGCTTCTAATCCGGCATCAGCCACTATGCTATCATTTAAAACCTGAAGCCAGGCTGGTCCAAATGAATTTACCTGACGAAAAAACAAATCAAACCCTAATTCATCCGCCATGGCATAACTCAAAGCGCCGGCTGATAAAAACAGTAAGCTATCAACACCCGGTAAAAACTGGTTGTTTCCATAGTTATTAACGATCCAATAGTTCCCCTGCGAAACCAAATCACCGGGTAATGTATCCGGAAGAACGCGCAAGTGACTAACAACAACTTTTCCATCAGGATGCGTCGATCTAAAGCCGATAGAAAGATCACCTCCACTATCAAAAGCAACATTGCCACCACTCTGAACATTGAGTAGCTGACTGGTTCCGGAACCAATAGGCACATTGGAAGGGATGATAGAAACATTTCCCGTCAACGACCCATCCACTCCATTGGCTTTGTCGATTACTTCACCGGATAAAATCTGATCAAACTGATAATACCCGATGATCGTCGGATCTGCATCAGGGTCTTTCACCAGATGACGCATCAGGCGAATTTCATCTTCCGAAAGCGCTCGATTCCAAATGCATACTTCGTCGATTTCACCAAGATAATTTCTATCTGACCAGCCCTTATAGCTTCCGATTCGGATATTATTAAACGTGACCGGATCAGGGGATGTATTATGGATAGCAGACACACCATTCACATAGATAGTCACCGAACCCGGCTGAACAACCATTGCAACATAAGACCATTCTCCGGGAGGAGCGGTAAGATTACTGTCCCAGGACCATGAGCCTCCCGGCCAGTGATAGCCAATCGTGTTATTGCTCTCCCTGAAATTCATTCCGGCAGTCGTACCATCATTCATCACAATACCGGAATACGCATTTTGAATACCTGTCGGCTTCACCCAGGCAGTAATCGTTAAATGTTGTGTAGTATAATCAAAATCATTTACCGTAAGATAGGCCGGTTGCGAAATGTTCAGCATCGCAGATCCTGGGGTTGTATCAACCGCACATCTGTTGTCCGCCACAATCATTCCCGGAACCGTCATGGTGTCACTTCCGTTGACATCACTAACAATCAGTGTGACATCATAGACACCAGGTTTTTTATATACGACCTTAGGCGTTCTGGTCGTATCTGTTGAAGGAGTTCCTCCCGGAAAACTCCATTGCCAGGAGCCTTCCAATTCTTCCAGCACAGAGAGGTCTGTAAAGTAGGCTGTGTCTCTGTCGCAGAAGAAATAATTTTTTTGCACAGCAGGCATCGCCCTCGGCTGAGATGGTTCATAAAAATCAGATTCCCAAACAGATCGATTGGTAGCATTTCTGATTTTTGCTTTTCTATACCATGGTAAAATTTTTACCGAATGAGTTTTAGCCGGGAGACCTGTATTATACATTTCCCAATCCGGCATGGTGTTATTGCGGTAATAAACGCCATTACGTGTACCAATATATATACCACCATCAGTTCCATGCTGGTAAAGCATACACGTTGGATCCTGTCCGTCCAGTCCTGATTCGCTGATGTTAGTCCAGGTTGTACCACCGTCAACTGATTTATAAACGGTGTATCCTATGATATCCGGATTGCCATTGTACATGGAGGTTCTGGCGATCCATACATTCATCGGATTTAGAGGATCAACGACAATATCATACGGTGCCCAAAGTCTTGCATTATTTAATATAGCTGCTGGAGGTGTGATTTCAGTCCATGATTCGCCACCGTCATCTGTTCTGTATATTTTTTTAACGGCCCACCAATCCGGAAAAGTACAGGCATAGATGACTTTTGGATCTGATTGGCTGATATCCATCGAGGCAAGGTCTACACCAAAATCATAAATTTCTTCATAGGTATACCCATTGTCTTTAGTCAGATAAAGTTTGGTGCCTGACCCGGAATACCAGGTGCCATAATAATTGGGATGAAAAAGCAAATCACTTGACTTACCAGTGATATAGGTGCTGTTCGGTTGATGTTGAAAAGATCGGGTCACCGGTGCTACGGTTCGATCACTTTGCAAATCCTTTATGTTGTAGTTACTATACGCTTGTCGATCAAGTCCGGGATTGACAAAGCCCCCAACACCATCACCTCCATCAGTACAAATCCATCCGTTGATGTAGGTATCCTCTTCTTTCATTAAGGTCCCATTATGATAAGCACCACCGATCATCACATTACCATACCAATGGCCCATCCCAAAGCCCCAGAAATCAGAACCTGCAATCCCCACATTGCGTCTGTGAAAGTTTAAACCGGAATCATCTGAATAAAATATTCCGCCATCCCCACATACCCACAATTCACCAGTGCCTTCCATATACTGTAAGTCATGGATATCGGCATGAACATAGTTTGGTTTGTACGAATGACTCCAGGCAGAGGGACAAACGAAACTCACGCCTTCATTTCCGGACACCCATAAGTTAACACCACATACCCAAATCGAATCCTTGTCATATGGGCTGACACCAAAAGCTAAATCATAATAAAATTGTCCTCCATCATCCAATCCCTGATCATTCCAGGCCATCAGATTCATATTGCTTGCACTTGGAGGGCCGGCCGGTTGAGGACCACAACATTGAAAGGTCCAGCTGGTCCCAAGGTCTGAGCTCACATACACGCCATACAATCCACTACCACCATTCGCAGAACCGGTGGCCAGCGCATATACTTTATCGGGAGCATCGGGAGTAACGGCAAGTTCAGTTCTTCTTTGATGTTCACCAATGCCTACATCTGGCGCAGGCCATCCTGCAGATTGCTGTGTAAAGGTGGTGCCATTATTAAATGAACTGAAAAACTCCGTGATCTCTCCGGATCTACGCACGGCATAAATCGTATCCGGATTGAAGGGATGAAATTCAATTTCGAGCACATCACCGGTAAGCACATTGGTCCAGTTTGACCCACTATTGGTGGACTTATATAATCCATTATTTGTTGCCGCAAAAACAGTTTGTGGTTCGTCAGGTTTACATCGAATGTCCTTGGTATCGAAAGACAAATTCATAAATGAAGCATCGCCGGTTTCTGTCCAGGTGGTTCCACCATTCGTAGTCTTATAAATATTTGATAACAATTCAGCATAGACGATGGAAGGATTGTCGGGATGTATTTCAATGGCCGTTACACCTCCGGTAAGAAAATCATCAGTAAGCGGATTCCAATTGATTCCATGATCAACACTTTTCCATACACCGGCATTAGCAGAACCGGCATAAAGGATATCGGGATTAGAAATGGATTGCTCCACAGTGTACACATGTGCTGATCCGGGGGCATAGCTTCTGGCAGCAGCATCATGATCCCAATCTACAGGTCCAACCGTGGACCAGTTGGAAGTGGATCGATTATACTTATTCTCAAAATATTTTTCAAGATAGATGGAATCATAGGTTGGATTTGGAACAACATTTTTACTCAATCCGGATATCCACCTTTTGAAATATTGGGTGTGCTGGTTTTTGACAAACGGGTTGACTTTATAATACGTATCATAAAGTTTCATGACTTCACCCGGATCAGCATTTTCAGCATACATCGCCTGCACCCATGCAGGAGCCGTTTCACTTTTTCTCAGGGTGTATGGGGATTCCTGTTGTGCAGAAACATGTGTTCCTAAAAATGTGTAAAAAAGCACACTGCTAATGATCCACAGGTTATTAAAAAATGAAGTGCAATACTTATTCAGCATGATCTGGTAATTGTAAAACTTAATATTGGGGGCCGTAAAAATAACTAACCTTCCTGAAAGGAACTATTATAAAAAGGCCTCTGAATAGACAATTCTGATGATCTATTGATACTTTTTCACTATTTCTAATGCACTTTGAGCGATCGGCAGGTTGGTTTTCATGGCCGGATCATGCATTGGAACATCATATCCCTTCCTCACGGGAACAATACCGGCCCAGATAGGAAGATCATAATCCGGCGCATCATCAGAGGGAGGACCTGTTCGTATTTTGGCAGATGCGGTATTAATTTCGATGGCCAGCACCATAGTGGCTTTCATTTCAATCGCATTGGGAAGTCTGGCTTCTTCCCATCTGCCCGGAATTATTTGTTCTGTAATCACGCGCAGTGCTTCCATCTTTTCATCTCCTTCCACTTTTTGTGCGTGACCATAAATTACTGCTGAACGATAATTCATGGAATGATGAAAAACGGATCTCGCCAGCACCAATCCATCCAGGTGCGTAACGACAAGGCATAATGGTCTCCCATCTGTCAGCATAGAAAGCATTCTGCTCTTACTGCTTCCATGGATATAGAGCTTATCTTCGACTCGCCCGAAGGCTGTCGGAATCATAAAGGGTTGTCCGGCATCTTCCCAACTGATATGACATAAAAAGTGGTCATCCAGAACACCATAAATGGAAGCCTTATCATAAGCGCCTCTTTTGGGAAGCCTTTTGACCGTGTTTAATTTTGATTGATCAAAATATTTATCCTGCATTTCTAAATAATTAGTCTCAAATTTAGGCTTTCATTTCGATTCGTTTTGGCAAATAAAATTTGTTTCATGTTTACCTAAAAGCAATTGAACACAATAAAATAATCAATAGTGTGAAGTTGCAAGCTGGAGGAATTAATTTTTTTTGCATAAAACAAAATAAAACGTACATCCAATCTTGACAGACCCAATTGATTTAATAAAGCTGATGCAAAAGGCTGAAAGAAAAGCCCGATCAACAAAAATCAGTCGTTGGATAACTTCCCCTGTAAAGTATCCCCTTTTGTTAAGTTTCAGCAAAATAATTTATCCCATAACCAAAAAAGGTATCTATTTCCAGGCGAATACCTTTTTTGGACTCCCCTTTAAAACACTATTACCTGCCGGAACAGACATCGCCTTAAACGGGATCAAATCACATGATTCCGAAATTCGATTAACAAAATTTCTAGTCAATTACCTTACAGCAGGAGATACCTTTATTGATGTAGGGGCCCATTATGGTTATTATTCATTGCTTGCTTCAACGCTCATTGGAATGGAAGGTAAAGTACATGCTATTGAGGCTTCTGCCGATTCCTTTTTTCTATTGAAAGAGAATACTTCGCCCTACCAAAACATCCAATTCTACAATAATGCAGCGGCTGATTTCTCAGGTGAAATTACTTTTTATGAATATCCCGGGCCATTGGGTGAATACAATACAATTGTCAAAGATGCATATGCGGATACTTCATGGATTAAAAAAACGAAAGAAACAGTCAATCGTGTTAAAACCATTCTTCTGCATGAACTCATCGCTGCTAATCACATCACAAAGGCGTATATCAAAATTGATGCGGAAGGTGGTGAGCTTTCTGTATTGAAGGGGCTGACCAAATCGCTTCAGGAAAATGATCTGACAATCATCATGGAATACCTGTTATCTGAGGATTCAGATACATTGCATCATCAG
>JAHEAR010000014.1:0-78711 GCA_024642665.1 Bacteroidota bacterium | reverse complement strand
TTTTTCCGTAAATTCGCTCCGTACTTAAAAACTTATACATGTATTCAGCCCTTACGCATTCCCATTCCGGCCTCCGATGGATCTTATTGGTCCTCCTCGTCTTAACCATCTTCAGTGTCTTTGGTAAGCGAAATGGCAAGGTTCCTTTTGCCGACGGAGATAAAAAACTAAGCCTTTTTACGCTAATTGCTGCGCACCTTCAGGCCGTGATTGGACTTGGGCTGTATTTTATGAGTACCAAAGTGGAGTTTTCCGGCAACACCATGAGTAATCCTGTCTTTCGCTTTTTTACCATGGAACATACCCTGATGATGTTGATCGCGATTATACTTATCACGCTGGGCTATGGTCATGCCAAAAAAGGAAATGCCAAAAAAGTATTTACCTTTTATCTGATAGCGCTTATCATTATTCTAGCGGCTATTCCATGGCCTTTTAGAGAGCTTGGGGCAGGATGGATGTAACGGTTAAGTGAAAAGTGAAAATCGGAGCGCAGCGAAGATCACTTCCGTTAGGCGTGAGAGAAGAGATAACAGAGAAAAGAGTTAGGAGATTAAGAGGTTAGTAGGTTAATTGTGTTAAACAATCAAATCCTCATTGTGTCCGATAACAATATGTCCCAACCACCATCGGGAAGCAAAGAAAGTGTATAGGAGGCTATTCAATTTCTAATTAAAGAGCGAGTAGAATACGCCTTATTATCTCTTAACCCTTATAACCTCTTACCCTTTATAACCGCTTAATCTTATAACTTCCTGATCGCCCTCTTCTCTGATCAATGACAGACCAAATATTAAAACGCTGGGATGCTTACTTTGGACCACAGCAACCGGAAATCATCATCAGATCACCGGGGCGTGTAAATATCATTGGCGAGCATACGGATTACAATCAGGGTTGGGTGCTGCCTGGAGCAATCAATCAAAGTCTTTATATTCTGATTTCAAAAAGCAGCCATCCTACGCATCATTGGATAGCACATGACCTGAATGAGGAAGTGAAAACCGCAGGCAATTCATCCCTCCCCGATTGGGCAAAATATATTGATGGTGCGATAGCCTTTTACAAACCTGACATAGGACCACTCCATATTTTAATAAGTGGTGACCTACCCATAGGCGCAGGCATATCATCATCATCCGCTTTAGTCTGCGGTATGTTAGTTGCGTTGCAGGAAATGACTGCCAGCAGTGATTCCAAAGTAGACCTGGCCCGACTGGGTAGCAGGATCGAACGTGAAGTCATCGGCGTTCAGGGTGGTATCATGGATCAGTATGCGATCATGATGAGCCGGCCAGGACATCTTATGTTACTGGATTGTCGATCAAAGGAATTTCAATATATCAAAGTTGAACTAAAAGGGTATCAATGGATGCTGATCAATACCAAAGTAAAACACAACCTCATTGAGAGTGATTACAACCAACGCGCAACTGAGTGTTCGGAAGCTGTTGAAATCATTCGATCCAAATTTCCCAAAACAGAAAGCCTCAGAGATGTAACACTCAACATCCTGAATGAAGTTGATCTTTCTGAAACACTACTACAAAGATCCAGATTTGTAATCGAAGAAAATGACCGTGTCCTTCGAATGGTCGAAGCACTTCAAAAGCATGATGTCTTGGATGCTGGAAGACTTTTATCCGCCTCTCATGAAGGGCTGAAAACGCTCTATGAAGTTAGTTGCCCGGAACTTGATCATCTGGTTGATTTCGCAAACCACTATAAAGATGTTTTAGGCGCCCGAATGATGGGCGGTGGTTTCGGTGGATGTGTTATTTGTCTGATCAAAGAAGAAGCTGTGGTCAACTTTAAAAATTCATGTATTGAATCTTACACCGATCGATTTGGATTTTCTCCTGAATTTATTTTATTCGAGCTTGGGGCAGGAGCAGAGCGGATCTGTAAAGCTTAAACAATATTGAAGCAACAAACCAGAAGGAATCACTGGAAATTCGGGCATCAAATTTGGTGGTGCTTCAATATCCACAATTCCACTTTTTCCATAGCGCGCCAAGGATGATTTCTTTTTGTCTTGTGGGAGGCTTGCTGCACCTCTTTCTGTAGCAACAATTCTTTTTCAAATCGATTTCCATTGGCTAGTTCGTCTTCAATTGGATGATGACTAGCAACATTTGTTATTTGGGCTAAATTTGAAAACAACAATACCAATCGACCATCTGATTTGAGATGATTTTTGGCAGCAGAAAAGAAGCGGGAAAAAAGTGCTTCGTCATAATAAATAGCCGCATCAAGTCCTTCTGCATGTTGTATGGCGGGCAACCATGGTGGATTGAAGACAATCAGATCAGCTTTTTCATGGCAATCTGCAAATAAGTCCCCATAAAAAAGTTCGATTTTTGAATAGTACTTATTTTTTTTCTGCACCTCTAACTGACCAATGATGGCGTTAGCATTAATATCCGTTCCACAAACTTTTTCAAAATTATTTTTTAACAACATATAGGAAAGAATACCACAACCAATTCCTATATCCATAGCCAGATGTTTGCTTCCAGAATACTTTTTTAGCCAGGACTCAAATAGGATCACATGATCAAATCGTGTCGGAAAATAGGTGCCATAAAACGGATGAATCCTATCCCGAAGTCCGGGGATTTTGATGCCTTTTTCATACCATTGCCAGGCGCTGTTCAATCCCTGAACTTGTGGAAAAGGCAAAAGGAATTCACCGTCATCCGGATAGAGCATTTCTAACCATCCAATGTCCGGTGACTTTCTGGCTGTTAGTTGATGATTATGAATCCGCAACAAAACTTTCTGTGACAAGTCACGATATATCTTTCTAAAATCGCGTTGTCCAACAAATGACTGATCTGTTTCAAGGCTGTTTACATATTGCTTCAAGGTATTTAGAAGCATCAGACCGGTACTAAAAAAATCATGCACCAAAACAAAATTTCCGTCCAGTAACACATCGAGTGCCTCTTGAGGGTCCACGCGTTTCGTATAACGCAGTACCTCTACCTTCATGGAAATCGGTTCCGGGCGATTTAGGAAGACCTCTTTTCCCTTCAAACTATAAGAATGCTTCTCCTCCACAATAAAATGCCAATTTTAATACGAAGCAAGGTAGCAGAATTATAACTACCCCTTAGTGCAAAACACTCTTGCCCATCATTCTGATTTTGAGAATAAGAAATATTGTATTTTCGGATTAAATAACGCTAAGAACTATGAACATATTAACGCTTACAAGACTTTCATGCTATTGTCTTTTAGTTGCAGGGGTACTGTTTTGCTGCAATATCCTTAATGCACAACAAAATTCAGTCGTCCAGATCCATGCCGACAAAGGCTCAGGGTATGGTGTGGCGTATGGTGGCCCCAACAACCTTCCGGATCGAGTGGTGACTGCCCTGCATGTAGTGGCCGGAAAAAGCACTATCCTGGTCGTATGGCAAGGCAAACAATCTTATGCTACGATTGAGAAAATCTACAAGGCTTCTGATCTTGCGTTGTTAAAACTTCAAACACCATTGGGCATTCCACCGCTGTCTCTCTACTCCGGCAATCCACCTTGGGATACTAATGTTCAGTTTTGGGAAATACCGGTCAATACCAGACAGCTTTTGGCAAAAACTACGGTTTTAGAAGAGGCAACGAGTCTCTCCCGAATCAGTCCTCGTGTGGATAATTCCGGTGGCCTTTCCAAAGCCCTTTGTCAGGATGCAGGACAATACTATCCGGGGATGAATACGGAAGTGATTAATTTCAAAGAACCTAATATTCGAAAGGCACATTCTGGTTCGCCGCTAACCTATAATGGAAAGATCATTGGTCTCGTCGATGGCGGAGCAAATCTTATCGGTGGAAAATCCTGCGTGTGGGCGATTCCTTCTGAGAGTTTTCTTAGATTATATAGTCAAGG
This sequence comes from Bacteroidota bacterium, assembly GCA_024642665.1. Lineage (GTDB taxonomy): Bacteria > Bacteroidota > Bacteroidia > Chitinophagales > Saprospiraceae > Opimibacter. Next base: position 74,819 of record JAHEAR010000014.1, on the reverse strand, counting down.
CACGACTCCCGGCAATATGCAATCCTGCGGTGGCGCTACCGGCAATAAATTTATGTACAGTGGAATGCGTTCTGACAACCCATTGCTATCTCAGGATGAGCAATATCAGGCTGCCAATTTCGAATCAAGTACAATTTCCAACCCAACCGGAATGCAACTCGAGATCTATCACGATTATCGGATGAGTTTTGAAGAGTTATACGAATCTATGTTTCCGGAAGATCAGGAGTACATTAATGACATCTTTGATTCCGAAGACGACTATACCCTTGAAAATCTGGCCAATTCAAGTGTCGATATTTACACGGAGGGAACCACGGGTGTTTCATTGATGGTCCCCAGCAATAGTAATTTGACGGCCAACAGAAATGAGTACGGAACTTATCTTGCGACCAGTAGTCCGGGAGGTTCTATCAGTATGCATTTTTATATTTCACCGGGGTATGACATGAATGCAGGCTTTCAGACGATGGAGAATTTTAAAGCCGGTATGATCAATGCAGGGTACGATATGGCACCGCATCCTGACGACATAGAAGATTACAGTGATGATGATTACAACCCGTATTATTCTGAATTTGTATCTCAGGAATTCTACAATGAGTACGATGAAGTGGTGGCCGACTTTACCGGAGAGATCATGATCAATGATGGTGATTTTTTAGCGATCGTAATTTATGTTTCCGATTGGGACAGATTAGTAAATGATCCTGACGAACTTCATTACCTGTATCTCATGGAGGCATGTGCGCAGTTTTCGGATTTCTCTTACTACTAGGAATGGATGGAGTGAAGGGTGATAAGTGAGGAGTGATGGGTGAGGAGTGTGGAGTGATGAGTGATGGGTTGATGGGTTGATGGGTGTGGAGTGATGGGGTAGTTAGATTATCAAAATTAGTAAATCCCATGCCCCATGCCTGCCGGACGTGAACTGCGCTTCGCTCCGACATGCTTTCTTTCGCGCGTCGCGTGTCGAAAAGTCTAAGGTCTAAAAATCAAAAGTCCCAGGACCAAAAGTCTTTTCGAGAAAAACTTTATTAACGGAAAGAAAATTTTACAGAATCAGCTCCAGCAGTTCGTCCATCAACTCATAATCTCTGACGCCTACCTCTTCTTCTTCTCCGCCGGAAAAACAAAAACCTCCTCGATAGCCTTTCGTCAAAAGTTCTGAAATCGAATCCCGTGTCCATTCAGAAATCAGAAAAATATTCTCTGATGCTTTACCGGTTATTAAATCATGGGGGAAATCTTTATCATAGGGCAACAAATAGAAAGCATTATTATCTCCCTCGATAGCTGATGGTACTTGATTTTCTACAAACAATTGTATGGTGGATGGAATCGCAGCAACATTATTTTGATTTGATATAATTCCTTCCGGTTTGGCATCGATCATTGTTTTGGCGATAAGCATTTCATCATGGACATCAATTTCTGCGGCCAGTTTGACACCGGCGATCCAGTCGGACAACGTATGCCACATGGCGAATGTTTGAGGTTTGTCAGTCAGTGTCATACTCATCCAGTCAACGCCCATCGCAGCAAAGTAGCGTGCGTCCGTAAGATGTTTTATATTTCTGATCAGTATCGGGTTGCGGTTCATCTAAACAATCATTGAAATGGCGAAAATAAACTATCACGGGCGAAAATTCAGAGGAATATCAAATTCACCGAATGGTCAGGTGAGTGGAAACACAATTTTCAACTACTCCCAAATCGGTGATAAGCTGGTAGCTACTTACTCCGGGGGCGGTATTCTTGAGGGCCATATGATCGGTCATGTGCATGAAGACAATAGCCTTGCATTTGTTTATCATCACATCGATACCGATGGTGTTATGAAAAGTGGACATTGTAAAAGCACACCGGAAATATTACCTGATGGACGCATACGTCTTCAGGAAACCTGGCTGTGGACATTTGGAGGTGAGGGAGATGGGGCGTCTGTGGTGGAAGAGTGTATCTAATGAGCTTTGCTGGATATCCATTAAAAACGCGGGAAATTGAAACAAAAAAATCAGTCTGCTTGACAAGTCTCTTCTTTACCCCTAAACCCTCTCAATAACAAGTGCCTACCGCTTAGCGGGAAAACTTTCTAAACACAATGAACTCGCTGAATTCATCTACTGTAAAAAGGGATTAAACATTTTCTCATAACCAATCTTCGTTGATTGCATATGCCCGGGATAGACGATCGTTTCATTAGGTAAAACGAATAGTTGTGTGCGGATACTATTCAACAAAGTCTGATGATCTCCACCGGGCAGATCAGTACGCCCGATACTTTCATGGAAAAGCACATCACCCGCAATGATCCAACCCTCTTCAGCACAATACAAACAAATACTCGCCGGCGAATGTCCGGGTGTAAATAATACTTTCAGCTGGCGACCCTCCAGTTCGACGTTATCCCCTTCTTCAAGAAATGAAGTCGGAACGGGTGATATTTCATAAGGAACACCATACATATTGGCTGTCATTTCCTGCGCCTGCAATACGGCCAATTCCCCTTTATGAATTTCCAGTTCCAGTCCATAGGTCCTGGCTACAAATGCATTTCCCAGGACATGGTCAATATGGCAGTGCGTGTTAATTAATCTAACTGGTTTTAAATGCTGTGCACTAATATAATCCTGAAATGCTTTTTGTTCCTGTCGGTCAAAACACCCGGGGTCAATGATAATGCAGTCTCCGTTTTCAGCACTGATGATGTAAGTGTTTTCCTGAAAAGGATTGAAAGTAAACGATTGAACCGCTAAAGACATAAGACTAATTGAATCACAAAGATGAGCAATAGAAGGAAGGTTTCCATGGTCTGCTATATGAAAGTAGCCCCAAATGCCCCTATTTGTCTATCATTATCGCTATGATGTAGAAGGATTTGAGAGTAAACGGACTGATTTCTTTACTTTCGCACAAAATAAACATCAATAAATGAAAAATCACACACTAATCATCCTGGCCATGGCTATCCTAGGGCTGGTTGCTTGCAAGTCTGAGGACAAATCCGGTACGGACAATGCGATCGCTCAAGCTGAGGCGCAAGCATTTCTCGATAGCTATACAAACGAATATGTAGCCCTCTACTATGCTTCCAGTGAAGCCGCTTGGAAAACAAATACTGAAATTCAGGAAGGTGATACCCTCAATGCCTATAATTCCCGGATTGCAGATGAAGCACTGACCGCTTTTACAGGAAGTGTGGAAAATATTGAAGCTACTAAAAAGCTCCTTACCCAAAAAGAGAAACTCACCCCGTTACAAGTGCGGCAACTCGAAACCATTCTCTACCTCGCTGGTGGTGATCCGCAAGTAGTAGCTGATTTAGTCAAAGAAAAAATCATTGCCTCTATTGCTCAGACCGAAAAACTGTACGGCTTTACCTTTACCATTGATGGTAAAGAGGTGACCACGAATAACATTGATCACATTCTGAAAACAGAAATGGATTTAAACAAGAGACTTAAGGCCTGGGAATCAAGCAAGGAAGTTGGCAAAGAATTAAAAGATGGGCTGGTCAATCTGAGAAGGTTAAGAAATGAAACTGTTCAGGCTCTTGATTATTCTGATTTTTTCTCCTATCAGGTTTCTAATTACGGATTATCCACAGACGATATGATGGGCATGATGCAACGCCTCAATCAGGAGTTACGCCCGCTGTATCGTGAACTACATACCTACGCGCGTTATGAATTGGCAAAAAAATATGGTGTGGATGAAGTGCCTGATTACCTGCCGGCACACTGGCTGCCAAATCGTTGGGGACAAGACTGGAGCGGCATGCTTGACGTCGAAGGACTGGATATAGATGCTGTACTCGCAGACAAAAGCCCAGAATGGATTGTAAGAGAAGGTGAAGCACTTTATAAAAGTCTCGGCTTTCCTGCTCTTCCGGAATCTTTCTGGCTCAAATCAAATCTATACCCTTATCCGGTAGATTCTACTTTGAAGAAAAACAACCACGCTTCTGCCTGGCACATGGATCTGGACAAAGATGTTCGAAGTCTGATGAGTGTAGAGCCAAATGCAGAATGGTTTGAAACTTCCAATCACGAGCTTGGACATATCTATTATTATATCGCCTACTCTAATCCGGATGTGCCGCCGTTATTGCGCGAAGGAGCCAACAGAGCTTTTCATGAAGCACTCGGTAGTATGATGGGTATGGCCGCTACGCAAAAACCATATTTGATTGGCCGCGGATTGGTACCTGCTGATGCTAAAACGGATTCCATTCAGATTCTTTTAAAAGAAGCTTTAAACTTTGCCGTATTCATCCCTTTCGCTGCAGGGACGATGAGTGAATTTGAAAAAGCCATATATGCCGATAATCTTCCCGAAAATGAATTCAATAAAAAATGGTGGGATCTGGTTAAACAATATCAGGGAATCGTTCCGCCAACGGACAGAGGAGAAGAGTTTTGTGATGCGGCTTCTAAAACACATATCAATAATGACGCTGCACAATATTATGATTATGCACTTTCGTATGTTATCCTTTTCCAGTTGCATCAATACATATCCGAGAACATTCTGCACCAACCGGCTACTGCAACCAACTACTTTGGCAATAAAGATATTGGCAAGTTCTTAAATGAAATGATGAAAGTCGGGGCAACGAAAGACTGGCAGGAGGTGATGAAGGAAGCGACCGGTCAGGAAATGAATGCAACCGCCATGGTCCGTTATTTTGATCCGTTGATGAGTTGGCTAAAAGAGCAGAATAAGGGCAGAAAGTATACGATGCCGGAAACCTTGTGATTTGGTGAGTTAGTGATGGGGTGATTGGTGAGGATCGAAACGCGGCGGAGACCCTGTACTTCGAAGCAAGAGATAGAACAGGAGTGAGTGATGGGGTGATAGTGTGATTAGTTTGTTTCACCCAATGTTCTCGTATCTAACTATTTTGCCCTATGCCCTATGCTCTTCACGCTATGCTTTTTGTCGCGTGTCGCATATCGCGTGTCGAAAAGTCTCAGGTCTACAGGTCCCGGGTACAAAATTCATTTCCAAGTCTGTTGTCTCACATCTTGAAATCTGGTATCTAAATTCCAATAATTTTATCAAAAAAAATTTCATGGGCAGTATAAACGTTTCACCATTCATCACGATCATCCTGTTATGTTCCGGTTTATGTTTTTCTCAAACCAAAGATATCGTCTTAAGCCATATTGATGATCATGCGTCTACCTATGAAACGGCTGCCCTGGAAATTTGGAATTATGCAGAAGTCGGATATCAGGAATTCAAATCCTCAGCACGTTTACAAGAAATTCTTAAAGATGCAGGCTTCTCTATTACAACGAATGTCGCTGGGATGCCTACTGCATTTGTGGCAGAATACGGAAGTGGGCATCCGGTGATTGGCCTATTGGGAGAATTTGATGCTTTGCCTGGCCTTTCACAAGCCGCTACACCTGAAGAAAAAGCCATCATCAGTGGAGATCCGGGGCATGGTTGCGGACATCATTTGTTTGGTGTAGGTTCTGCTGCCGCATCTATTTCTATTGCAGCGTGGTTGGCGAAGACTAAATCAACAGGAACGATTCGATTTTATGGTACACCGGCAGAAGAAGGTGGTGGCGGTAAAACTTATATGGTTAAAGCCGGGTTATTTGATGATGTAGATGCTGTGCTGACCTGGCATCCGGGTAGTTTCAATAGTGCTGTAGCTTCGTCTACACTAGCTAATAAGTCTGCCAAATTCCGATTCTATGGTATGTCTACACATGCTGCTCTTGCACCCCATTTAGGCAGATCAGCACTGGATGGTGTGGAAGCCATGAATTACATGGTCAATATGATGCGCGAACATATTACACCTGAATCCCGGATTCATTATGTCATTACAAAAGGTGGGGATGCCCCAAATATCGTCCCCGGATTTGCAGAAGTTTTTTACTACTGTCGACATCCGGATATGGAACAAGTCAATAAAAATTTTGAATGGATTGTACAGGCTGCAGAAGGAGCCGCAAAGGGAACACAAACCAGAATGGATTATGAGGTGATTCATGGATTATATAATGTTCAACCAAATGAAACGCTGAATAAAATTGTGTACAAGAATCTAAATGAACTTGGAGGGTATACGTATTCAGAGGATGAAAGAGCCTTTGCCGAAGAAATCCAAAAAACTCTTCCGGCACCTTCTAATCTAAACAACACAAATATGGTGATGCCTTTTCAGGTCATAGAAAAAGGAGAAGGTGGTTCTACGGATGTTGGGGATATCAGTTGGGTAGTGCCCACTGCAAGACTTATGACGGCTACGTGGGTACCCGGGACCAGCGCGCATTCCTGGCAGGCGGTGGCTGCTGGTGGCATGTCCATTGGCATAAAGGGTATGATGCTTGCCGCCAAAACTATGGCCCTAACGGCTGTTGATCTCTTCTCGGATCCTGAAATTACGGCTAATGCCAAAGAAGAACTTGTGCGTAGAAGAGGTGCAGATTTTGTGTATAAGCCACTCATTGGGGAGCGAAATCCACCGCTTGATTATCGGAATTAATCGATTTTTTGATGCCTTTTTGTCCGATAGCTGCTGATGAATAAAAGATAATCCATCAGAGACAGCACAGATAGTCCATTTTTCCTATAAAACCCCTATATTTTACCCTGCTTATTAGCGTTATAACCAAGTTCATGGGAAAAAACATATTCGGGACTCTCGTATTACTCATGCAGGTGTTTTACCTGCAGGGTCAGGCCGTCTCTACTGAATTTGGGAAAAACCGGATTCAGTACCATGATGATTTTGACGTCTGGAATATGTACGAAACCGAAAATTTCGTCACGTATTGGTATGGAAAAGGTAGAGAGATAGCTCATACGGTGGTTCAACTGGCAGAACTTGACAATGCTGACATTCAGCATATACTGGAACACAAGATGAACGACAAGATTGAGTTGATCGTCTATCTTGATCTAACCGATATGAAACAAAGTAATAGCGGCATAGATGAGCAGTTTTCCGGCAAAGTCGGCCTTACCAAAGTGATCGATAATAAGGTCTTTGTGTATTTCAATGGCAACCATAATGATCTTCGAAAATCTTTGCGCCAGGGGATCGCTGCCGTCTATATCAACTCCATGTTGCATGGCAGCAATCTTCAGGAAATTGTCCAGAATGCCATTCTTTTAAGTCTTCCGGATTGGTTTCAACAGGGACTTGTCTCTTACGTAGGGGAAGAATGGAATCCTGAATTTGATAGTCAGCTCAAAGATTATCTTTCTGATCCCAAAAAGAAGAAAAAGGACTTTAATCGTCTCACGAAAGAGGATGCGGTTTTAGCTGGTCATTCCATGTGGGAATTTCTGGCGAAAACATATGGCGAAGCTTCCATTTCAAACATCCTTTATCTCACCCGTATACAACGAAGTCTGGAAAACGGGTTGTTGTATGTGTTGGGGATTGATTCAAAACAACTGGTTGTACAATGGGAGGCGTATTATCAAAAACGCTATTTTTCGGAGGAGCAGGGTGGAGATAACTTTAGCAATGATCTGCCTATCAACAGTCAAAAACGACCGCATGATATTGGCCGCATGCGACTGAGTCCGGATGGAACAATGTTGGCTTATTCAATTATTGATAACGGTCGTGTAAAAGCCTATCTCTATGATATGGTGACCGGAGATAAAAAAGTTTTATTCCGATATGGGATACGCAACTATGATGTTGAAACAGATCTGACTTATCCTTCCATCGCATGGGGACCTGATGGCAAAGAAGTTACGCTCTTGTTTGAAAGGCGTGATGTTATTTCCTTAAAGCGGTATGATCTTGAAACCGGAAAAGTATACACCAGCAAGCTTAGTCCTGAGTATCATCGTGTTTATGATATGGACTATTGGTCTGCTGACACTTTGATGCTTTCTGCGTCCACCGATGGTTTTTCAGATTTGTATTTGTATGCACCCGTCACAAGAGAAAGTATTCGCCTGACAGAAGACTTTTATGATGATCTGGATGCCTCTGTGATTTATCTCCACCAGCACAGATACATTTTGTTCTCTTCCAACCGAACAAATGAACATCTGCGCAAGATGGAATTGGATACGATCCTGCCGATTGGACAATTTGATTTGTTCCTTTTGGACTATGATCTTCCTAAAGCCAGTTTAAGACAAATAACGTTTAGTGAAGAAGCCAGTGAACGCAAAGCCAGAATATCAGGTGATGATGCGCTCCTTTGCCTTGCTGATTTTTCCGGTTTATGGCAAAGAGTAGAGGTAAGCCGGCTCCTGGAAGATCCTCCGCTTTCAGTTATACATACGACCTATGACAGGAATATTTTACTGCATGAAGTTGTTCCATCCAATCCAATTGTCATCGATTGGTTAGAAAAAAGAAACATCCCCTATGTCCATATTTTGCATCTGGATAGTACGTATGAAAATTCCTCTGTACCTCCCTTTATTCCCGGCAAAGGAATTCGTACGGAAATGAAAAAACAGGATGAACTCCGTGAAGAAGAGATTATTGATCCTCGATTCTTATTTCAGACTCCTTTTCCAGTTCCTGCTCCTGAAGAAAAAGCTGTTGCACAAAAATCACCAATCAATGGAGGAGAAAAGGTGGCAGATATCAACAAAATCCTTGAACCTTCCAGTTCATCCAAACTGGATTATGACCCGGGCAAACTAAAACCATTTGTGAGGTCAAGGGTGATTGCCGCTCGTCTCAAATTTAAACTGGATAAGTTTAATATCACGCTGGATAATGATATTCTATTTGGTGGATTAAACAGTTATGCAGGTCAAAAACGAGAATTTGAACCCTCGCCTTTAGGTATTTTATTTAAAGCCAGTGTTAAGGATTTATTGGAAAACTATACAATTACCGGGGGAGCCAGATTTCCGACTACGTTTAATGGTTCTGAATACTTTCTGGTTTTTGATAATAAAAAACATCGCATAGATAAAGAGTATGCCGTTTATAGGAAATCGGTCACTGAATATGACCAGACGTCCCCAAATCAATTAAAGCAGTATCAATACGTGACGTTTCTTGCCCTATCACAATGGCGATATCCATTTGATGCCTATAACAGTGCCCGAGGGACGATTACTTTACGAAATGACAATCAAATTCCTTTGGCCACGGACAAGCCTTCACTGGATGAAAAAACGGACGCTAATCAGCGCCTCGGATTACAACTGGAATGGGTATATGACAATACGAGAGTTTTAGACATCAATAGCCGAACCGGTACACGCATGAAGGCAGGTATTGAACTGGTCAAAAAATTTGATCTCAATCTGTTTGAATCTGATAAAAAATTTCAGTTTAATAAAGGATTCATGACTGTTTTATCCATGGATGCAAGACACTATGTCTCGCTGGACGGCCGAAGTATATTTGCCGCCCGATTAACGGCTGCTACGACACTCGGTGCAGAACATATTCTTTATAATCTTGGAGGTGTTGAAAACTGGCTTTTCCCTTCCTATGATAATAACATGCGTGCACCGACCGGTGAAAATTACGCCTATACAACCCTTGCGGCTAATATGCGCGGATTTAAATACAATGCTCGAACGGGGAGTAGTGTTGTCCTGGCCAATGCAGAATTACGTGTACCCGTATTTCAGTATTTGTCGAGACAAAAAGTTCGCTCTTCTTTTATTCGAAACATTCAGGTCGTGGGCTTTATAGATGCCGGTACTGCCTGGGAAGGCCGGAATCCATTTGCTTCAGGAAATCCATTAAACACGGTGATTTTATATAACCCACCGACGGTAGAAGTGACCGTCAATTATTATCGAAATCCCCTGATTGTAGGATATGGTTTGGGGGTTCGCACACTAGTGTTTGGCTATTTCCTAAAACTGGATTACGGGTGGAACTGGGAAACTGAAACAAATAAAAAACCTATCCTGCATTTTTCCATGGGTACAGATTTTTAATCGTTCTCCCTCCTATTCATCCGCCACCATTTCTTTCAGTCTTTCCGTATTTTCTGCAAGTTTAAGCGCATCAAAAATTCCATCGAGATCACCGAGAACAATTCTATCCAAATTATACAACGTCAGATTGATGCGATGATCGGTCACTCTGTTTTGAGGATAATTGTAAGTTCTGATTTTATCTGATCGATCTCCGGAACCTACCAATGATTTACGATGAGATGCATAAGCTGATGTAACGGCTTCGCGCTGCGCTTCGTTCACTTTAGCGGCAAGTCGGTTCAACGCAATTTCTCTGTTCTTTATCTGTGATCGTCCATCGGTACTTTCTGCAACAATACCGGTAGGAATGTGTGTAAACCTTACGCCCGATTCTGTTTTATTTACATGCTGGCCACCGGCACCACTGGAACGGAATGTATCGACACGCAATTCATCCTTACGGATATTGATTTCTTCCAATTCAAATTTAGGTAAAACCGCTACGGTGGCTGCAGAGGTATGGACACGACCCTGCGTCTCTGTTTTTGGAACGCGCTGCACCCGATGCGCTCCTGATTCAAACTTTAGAAATCCAAAAACATCCTCTCCGAAGATTTCAAGAATCACTTTATTATATCCTCCTGCAGTTCCTTCATTCGCATATTCTATCTCGTACTTCCATCCTTTAGCATCAAAGTATTTGGTATACATCCTGAAAAGATCCCCGGCAAAAATACTGGCCTCATCGCCTCCGGTACCGGAACGAATTTCCATGATTACGTCCTTGTCATCATCCGGATCCTTCGGAATGAGCATCCACTTCAGCTTATCCTCAATGTCCTCTTTCTGCTTTTTGAGATCGTACAACTCTTCCTGTGCCATCTCCCGCATTTCCTGGTCAGCTTCCTTAAGCATGGCCGTGGAGGAGTCAATATTGGATAAGATCAGTTCATACTGATCAATGACCTGCACTAATTCGGTGAGATCTTTATATTCTTTGTGAAGCTTGGAAAACAGTTTAATATCACCAGTCACTTCCGGGTCGGATAACCGAACCTCAAGGTCCTGATGCTTGTTTTTAATCGCTCGCAGCCTGTCAATCATCATGGAGGCAAAGATATTGTGAATTTCTGAGGGAGGGCATCAAATGGAATAGCAGCCCAAAAAAAGAATGATGAAGCTTGAGACGGGGTTTGTAGACCTGGGATGTTTGGACCTGGGATATGGGACCTGAGACTATTCGACACGCGACACGCGATACGCGAACCACTCACCCCATCACCAAATCACCAAATCACCTTCCGCAATAGCGGAACACCCATCACCCATCACTAAATCTTAAACTGCCTCAATCAATCCTGCATCATTCTCTGTGACCTTGTTTACCCTCGTAGAAACGCGATACCAGGAGAAATACGCTCCCGGCACCTCATCCAGTTCATGGATCAGGTCTTTCGATGGGATATGATTGTCCAGCCATAATTTTTCCTGCTCGGGCAATAAAATAAACGGCTGACGATCATGCAGATGACGAATGATCGGGTTGGCCTCCTTTGTGATAAGTGTAAAGCTGTGGATCAACTTTCCTTCGGGATTTTTCCAGTGTTCATACAATCCGGCGATCGTGAAGATTTCTGTGTTCTTTAGCTGAATACGGTAGGGAATTTTTCCCTCTGGTGTGTTTTGCCATTCGTAATACCCGTCAAAAGGAACAATGCAGCGGCGTTTTGCAAAGGCCTGACGAAAAGAAGGCTTTTCTTCAATTCCCTCGATACGGGCATTGATCAGTCTTGCACCAAACTTCATGTCTTTGGCCCATGACGGTATCAAGCCCCATCGATACAGCTGAAGGGCTGAAGGATCATCCTGAGTGATGACCGGATGCATGTGAGTAGGGGCTACGTTGAAATTGGGTAATGGATTGTATCGCTCAAGGTCCTCACTATAGAAGGTGGCCTTAAACCGTTTCTCTAGTTCTTTTTCGGTTTTTGTTAGCGATGACCGTCCGCACATTAGCCTCCTATTCTCACATATGCATCAATCTTATGATAATCCTTTAGCTTTTTGACAAGTTTCCTGGCTTCATTAACATCTGAAAATCGACCAACACAAACTGTAAAGTATTCCGATAAGTCAAAGTTGACAATCTCCGTATCCGGAAATCCGGCCTTTTTCAATTCTTTCACACGTTGTTCAGCATTGGCCTTTTGCGTAAAATTTCCGGCAATCACCAGATGCTGTTCTCCCGTGGCAGCCGTAGTAGTTTCTGTTTTGACCGGTGGTTTAGCGGGCGTCGTGACTGGTTTACTCTTTGTAACCGGTGGCTCAGACTTCTTGACGGCTGGCTTGGGTTCAACTTTCTTCGGTTCCTCGATCTTTTTCTCTTCCACCTTAGGAGTTTTCACCTCCTCTACAGTTTCTTGTTTTTGATCTTCTGAAACGGCCATATCACCTTCACCCGTTTCATCCATATTTTCTGCAGACATGCCAAGCGTATCACCATCCGATAACAGATCATCAGCTATTTGGGTCTCTTTGGTGTCAACAATCTGACGAGGATGTTTGGTTTTGTCACTACCCCACACATGACTTATCCAGATGTACAGGAGGAGCAAAATAAATATGGTGACCAGTATTGTTATTATTCGATTCATAGCATTTGCAAGTTTCAGTTAATAATCAAACGCACTTGCAAATATAATATATATTCATAATGTATAATATTTTGTTTTTAGGCGATTTAATTATGGGCGTTTTATGTTACTGGAAAAGAAATGGGAGAAGGTGAAAATTCAGGTCCGTTAAGTCTCCTCCAGCCTGAAAATGGGGTATTTCAAGCCTCTACCACCTCTGACTTTCCTATTCTGCCATACAAATCCCATCTTTACAGCTGATTAAACACGATATATGGAAAACCTTAAATCGGTAATAGAATCCGCCTGGGAGGATCGGACCCAATTAAATGAGCCGAAGGTCAGAGAGGCTATCTTAGCTTGCATTGACCTGCTGAATAAAGGCGAAATCAGAGTCGCTTATCCTACCGGACCGGGCGCATGGACCGTCAACGACTGGGTTAAAAAGGCTATCACCTTGTATTTTCCGATCCAGTCGATGGAAACGATCGAAGTTGGACCTTTTGAGTTTCATGATAAAATCCCCTTAAAAAAAGGATTTGCAGAACAAGGAGTTCGCGTAGTGCCTCATGCGTTAGTGCGAACCGGCACTTTTATTGAATCGGGAGCGATTTTAATGCCCTCTTACATCAATATAGGTGCGTATGTTGGCTCGGGTACAATGGTGGATACCTGGGCAACTGTTGGTTCCTGTGCTCAGATAGGCAGGAATGTTCATCTCAGTGGTGGTGTCGGAATAGGAGGTGTGCTGGAGCCACCGCAGGCAAGCCCAAATATTATTGAAGATGATTGCTTCATCGGATCCCGATGCATCGTCGTAGAAGGAGTCATCGTAGAGCAGGAGGCAGTCCTTGGAGCTAATGTTGTATTAACCCAATCCACGCATATCATTGATGTCACAGGTCCGGAACCCATCACGTATAAAGGACGAGTACCTTCGCGATCCGTTGTCATCCCGGGAACCTATGAAAAAACATTTCCCGCAGGGAAATTCAATGTTCCCTGCGCATTGATCATCGGACAGCGAAAAGAATCTACGGACAAGAAAGTTTCTCTGAACTCCGCTCTACGAGAACATCAGGTTTCCGTCTAACGGTAAGGTAAGGGCATGGGGCGAAGGGCATGGGGCGAAGGGCTGAGGGCTGAGGGCCGAAGAAAATACTTTTATGACCAAAACGTCACCAAATCACTCATCACTCAATCACCCATCACCAATCACTCATCACTCAATCACCCATCACCAATCACTCATCACCAATCACTCAATCACTCAATCACTCAATCACTCAATAAATAAAGCAAATAGTATCTTCGAAGTGATATGCAGCTAGCACAATATATAGATCACAGTTATCTCCGGCCTGATTGCACAGAACAGGTGATTGACCGACTGATTAATGAATCCATGACCTATGGTTTTAAGGCGATTTGCATACCACCGATGTATTTACAATATGCCCGCGAACATGCAGAAGAAAGATCTTTTCTATTATGCACCGTTGCAGGCTTCCCTATAGGGTATGATCATGTGGAAGCCAAACTGGCCTCCCTGCAAAGATCCGCAGCGCTGGGAGCAGATGAAGTGGATGTCGTGATTAATCTTTCCGCAATAAAAACCGGGCATTGGTCCATCACAAAATCCGAATTAACAGCCCTCCGGGATAATGCCCTTCAATGTTCCGTCACCCTAAAATGTATCATCGAAGCACAATTGCTGACTGAATCTGAAATTATGCACATTTGTGAAATCAGCAATGAGCTAAAGCTTTCCTACGTTAAAACATCAACCGGTTTCTTTGGTGATCCGGTCAGAGAAGAGACCATCAAACTCCTCCGACGACATCTTGAACCGGGTATACGGATAAAAGCTTCCGGTGGAATCAACGATTATAATGAAGCTATGAAAATGATTCGAGCCGGTGCAGACAGACTGGGATGCAGTAAGAGTGTAAGTATCGTTAAAGGAACCATGCAGTCTTTCGAATAAGTCATTTATGAAAATAACTATCTCTTTTTGGCGGTCAGGACCGCATGTGAAAACAGTAACTGCGATGATGTTCATTTTTGCTGCCACACTGGCCAATGCCCAGCTGGTCCAGGAAAGTCAGATCACTTCGCTGATGGACAGATGGACAAGTTATAATGAAACCCACCAGGAACTTCGTGGCTATCGTATACAAATAATGGCGAGTACAGATCGAAGGCAGGCAGAAGAAATTCGTAAAAAGTTCGAACGAATGTATCCGGAGTATCCCATTCTTTTTGTCCATAACTACCCCTACTATCACCTTAAGGCAGGTGCTTTCATGACCATGCAAAAGGCTCAGGCTTTTTTATACAAAATGCAAAAGGATTTTCCACAAGCGATTCCTGTTACGGACAACTTAACTATGGAAGAGTTGTTGCAATTTGATCAGTAGGTCAACGAAATGAAAAAATTTGATTGGATTAGTTTTGCTATTGTCATCAGCCTGATTATTATCGGCCTGCTGATGATTTATGCATCAGGGTATCAGCCGGAAGCCGAAAAACCTTTTTTAGCCACGCAGGCGGGCAAGCAAAGTATTTTTGTCATTATTTCGTTAGTTATTCTAACTGGTTCACACTTAATTGACTGGAAGTTCTGGAGTGGATTTGCCTATCCTTTTTATGCGATTAGTCTTTTTCTTCTGGTATTGGTACTGCTGATCGGTACAACCATCAAAGGATCGACGAGTTGGTTCCAGTTGGGTGGATTTACTTTTCAACCTTCCGAGTTGGCTAAGGTCGGAACCATCATGGCGCTGGCCTCCTTCATGAGTCATCATCGAACCCGGCTCACAGATACGCGAGATCTGATGGTAGCCTCCGGTATTATTTTGCTTCCTGCGGTTTTAATTCTTGCTCAGGGAGATGCAGGTTCTGCGCTTGTTTTTCTTTCTATATTTCTGGTATTACTCAGAGAAGGGCTCGCCATCTGGATTCCTATATTGATTTTTATTCTGGGTTTGTTATTTGTACTCACGCTGAAATTTGATGTATTTGTAGTACTCCCTCTTTTGTTAATGGCGGGTGGTATTTTTTTATTAGCCAGTATAAAACGCAAGCAATCGCATGTGCTTGTTAGTCTGATGGCCATCACCTTTTCGATCATTTTAGCCATCTTAAATCAATTGGAATTGGTCATTGGTATTTCAGTTGCTTTTATGCTTTATGCAGCGATAGAAAGCTTCCTTATTAAACAAATACGACAAGTAGTTCTATTATCTTTTGGCATTTCAATCCTGTTTGGATTTGCTTATACGAGTTCATATATTTTTACCAATGTCCTCGAGCCACATCAGCAGGACAGGATCAATGTATGGCTCAATCCGGAAGATTGTGATCCACGTGGTTCCCTATATAATATTCTTCAATCCAAAACTGCGATTGGATCTGGTGGACTAACCGGAAAAGGATATTTGCAAGGTACCATGACAAAGCTCAATTACGTCCCGGAACAGAGTACTGATTTTATTTATAGTATTATTGGTGAAGAACATGGCTTCATTGGTTCCATGGCTGTGATTATGTTATTTCTTATTCTGATGCTTCGAATGATCAATATCGGTGAGCGAGCCAGAGTACCTTTTATCCGCCACTATGCCTATGGGGTAGTAGGGGTTTTATTTACCCACTTTCTTGTGAATATCGGCATGACGATGGGACTGATGCCTGTGATCGGCATCCCGCTTCCATTTATTAGTTCAGGAGGCTCCTCTTTACTGGGCTTCAGTATGCTGATTGGCATATTGATTAGTATGGATTCCAGTTGGGTAAGGTCCAGAAGAGTAATGTAGCATTGAATAAAAGAGCATGATCTTATTCAGACCATGCTCTTTTAGCAACGCTATTATAAATGGATGATTAAAAATTCCAGAGTCGGGTGATATTAAACCCAATCAGGATCTCATTGTCAAAGAAGTTGTTGGTGTTATAAGTATGATTGTATTGAGGTACGAGTGCCTGATAGTTTCCAACAAAAAGTTGGAATGCATGTGAACTGGTAACCAATTCCAATCCTACACTTAAATTTGGTTCCGGCTTACGTAGCGATGAACTGGAAGTAAAAGGTTGATCATATTCAACAGTGAGACCGATCGTATTGGATAGTTTATAGCGCGCCAGAAAAGTTCCGGAAAAATGTGCTTTCTGGTCTTCTCCTAAAAATTCCCCATTACTATCATACACATCTGCATAATTAAACCAGGACATATTTCCGGAGATTTGTACGGAGAGCTTGTCTGTGATTTTTCTGGCGGCCATGATTTGGTGAAAGAATGACCAACGATCTGTTCCCTCTGTAAATTTTGTATCCTCTTCCCGGCGTGTATCCACTGCAGCATTAATATAATAACTCAAACTCACCGGAGAGCCACCGTTTTGCATTTGTTTAAGTATAGCATATTTACCATAAAAATCCCAAAGGTTGTTGAACTTCGTAAGGCCAAATCCAACCTCCAGATTCTCCACCGGTACATAATCAAATCCTAAACGAATATTGGATGATGCGAAGACTCCGTAGAAATCTTTGTATCCATTGTTCCAGGTGCCAAACCGGTGTTGAAAATCAACCTCGAAGGTACCTTTGTAGGGCACCATCACTGTTTGTGCATCGATCAGCCAGATACTTTCAAAGGTTTTCTTTACCGGTTTCTTCTCAACAACCACCTCCTCTTCAACCATTGCTTCCTGCGCAACGACACTAACCATGCTGATGAAAATAAAAGCAAAAGTTAAAAAGTATTTTAGTCCTGCGAGACTCAGCCTTATTCGATCATTACTATTGGAGATCATTTGAAAAAACTTTATTGCTTAAATACAATATTCATTGAAATGCAGTGACCCCTCTATTGTAGTGCCGCTATGGAATTAGTCAACAAAGCATAAGCATACTTAAAGTTGTGTACCCCACGACTCTTATCTTCTTCCACAAACTTCAGGTTGTATAAAGCACCAGCTTCATGTCCCGTATAATCTCCTTTACTATTTTGTCCTTTAGCTATATCATACAGTCCACGATCAGCAAGTAACTGTTCCAGCTCAGCAATTTTTTCTTCAATCTGCGCCTGACGGTCTTCAACAAGTGCTTCTACATCGGCAGCTACCGGGTGGCAGGCTACACAAGCATCTGTATTGATATCTCCACCCTCACTAATCACGCGGAATGTATGTCCACCGGATTCAGTCGCCTGAGCAGTTCCCATGTGACAAACTATACATGCTTTGCTAGTGTTATTGGCGAGAAGCAAGGTATGCGCAGAATTTTCATAGGGTTGCGGGCCGGCTACTTCATATCCATTCAAACCCGGCAACATTACTCCCTGAGGGCCATGGTGTGGTCCGTAACGAGTGGTTTGAATATTGACCAAACCACCGGTACTTGGATCCGGCAATGCAGGAGAAACAACTCTGGATTGGTGGCAACTGATACAAAGATTGGCCTTTCCTAAATCGACGGTCTGTCCACCTTCCCAAAGGGTTACAGGATCTTCCTGCGTAAAAGCCCAGTCAGCTGCTGTATAAGTTCTGTGAATCTGGTGGCAAGTATAGCAGTTTTGTGGTAAGGGATCCTCAATATCGGCTGCTGTTACGCCCTGATCTGACATTGTTTCTATTCTTTCAAGGAAACCTTGACTTGTATGGCAACCTGCACAAGAAGTCTGGTTTCGCTCATAGTGACCTCCTGTAGCGTGTACAGAATGTTCCCATTGAAACTGCTTGGCGGCTATTAACTGTGAACTTCCATGACACAAAACGCAGTTTTGGGTACCTTCTCCAGTCTGCCCTGTAGGACCAGCCGGTCCTTCAGGCCCAATTGACCCGTCTTTTCCTTCACAAGAGGTCAATCCCATCATGATAGCCAAAGAAAAAGCGAAGATCAAAAACAAATAATTTTTCATATAAATTGGTTTATTGCTTTTACAAAATCGATTGCGTCTCAAATTTTAAGATAATAGGCCAAAACACAGATGATGATCATCAGTCCGCAAATTGATCTTACTCATAGGCTGAAAATAAGAGCGATAGGCAAACAACACTCCTTTCAGACCCCTTTGTGGCTTTTACCTATAAATAAAAGAAAGAGTGCTATTCCGAGAAATAAAAAACCAAAAAAAACAGGCAGAAAGCTGTTCCTTTTTGTGACTTCAAGGGTAAGATGTTTTGGATATTGATCATTGCAATCCACCGGTTGAAAACGCAAATTCTGATAAGATTTACGCTCTCCGGAATGAAATGTGAGGGATTCAACTATCTTGCTGCTTGCATCCCGAATTGAAATATGACAATCACTATAGTGGACTCGCTGCTCAGGATTGATGCGTAAGCCGAGCTTGTAATCAGAACCTGGAATGCCAAAATCACCCCCTTTACGCACATTGGTTTCCGGGTAAATAAATGCATCAACAGCACCCTGTCCGGCTTTCCAGATTTCAATATTGGCCACCGGATTTAGCGGCTCATCACCTTTGGTCGAGGGCACTGCCTTTAGGTAAGCGATATCAGGAAAACAGAATAGAACCTTAAAGCCAACACTATCGTGACCCGGCATAGGATAAAATATATTCTCCTCAAATGGCTTTTCCTCTATCAAACCATCCAGCAGATGATACATCTTTCGATCAGACCCGGTTAAAATAATTCTGTCCTCCCCGGGGTTACCTCTGACACTTATTGCCTTGATGCTATCTAACGATATGGCTTGATAAAATGAAAGTGCTGCTCCCAGCCCAACAATATCTTTTAAATGGCGTTTGGACGGGGGTTCCGATTGAAGTGTCACTATTGGGTTTCCTTCGTTAGTGGTAAGTTCTATCGTAATGCCGGGATCATGGGCTGCTATTGTATCCCTATCTTCAGGATACTGATAGGCAAATTCAAAATTGGGATAGAATGCTTTGAGTCTAAAATAGAAATCAGTCTTTTCAATTTGTCTGATTTCCATGGGTTCACTAGAGAAGCGTTCAATGAAAGTATATCCGGACCCGTGGGATTTAGCTGAAAGGGTGGTATCTGCCTTGTTTAGTTTCCACAAAGTGATTTCATAGGTTGGAGTATACTGTCTGATCACTACAGAATCAAGCGTGATGGTCAGACCCATTTGATCCTTTTGTTGGGAAATCTCTCCCGCTTCCCCGACACGTAGGATCAGGTTATTAGATTTCCCGATCTCAAGTTTGATTAACCCTTTTATGCCGGCAAAATAATACTGGTACATGCCAAACAATAAAGAGGCAATACCCATTACTAGAAAAACCCGCACAAATAGTGGGTTACTTTGGAACTGTTTGATAGACTGGAATAATTAGACGGTGAGATGAAGATGGCTTGAACAGCACATACGGCTATTTCTAAACGATAAAAACCAACAGGCTACCGTTGTAGAAAAACGGGACTATCCAGGCGGATAGCCCCATTATCATTTACTTTTTATCCTTTCAGTGTGCGCAGATAATGCACCAACTGCCAGATATCGTCTTCATCGGGAATTTTCTTCTTAAAGCTGGGCATATCATCTCTTCCTTCCATCGTCTTATAAAAGATCGATCCATCACTTTGCTTTTGGAATTCCGGAGAACTAAAATCACCACAATCCGTATCCAGCTGGGCGGCCTTGGTTCCATCTCCCAAACCTTCTTTCCCATGACATGATTTACAATGGGTGGAATAAAGTGCTGCCGCAGCGCTTTTGTCAAATGTTACAGGATTTTTCATGGCTTTATACTTATCCGGTACCGGCCATGGATCATTAGCAACAGGCTTTGCCATAAAAGCCATACCTACGGCGGCAACAATTAACAGACCTGCAAAATAATAAACGATTTGTTTCATTTTTTTTGTGTTAAAGTTAAAAAATATTTACTCCTGATTCAACTCCTCTTCTCAAAATTCAGCGGAGAGTATATGGCGCTTCCCTATTAAAACACTGCAAAATACTTAACTTATTTTCCCAATTTTATGAATTCTATTGATTTCTAAAAATATATAAAAGATGACACCCCAAACCCCTATTAATACCGCATTAACAATAATGATTAGCGAAATAGGGGAGTTAGCCCTTGCCGACCATAATTCCCTCTTGCTAAAAAAATATTCCTCTGTAATAGGTTGACCCCATGCCATAATCTGATTGGTCTCTATATTTCCTATGACCTCATTTTCGGCAATGCTTGCAATGATTGTAATGTTTCCTTTCTCATCTCCCGGAATGTCCCCAGGAAACTCAAAAGTTACCTGTCCTTCTTCATCCGTGGATTCAGCATCCCCGACCGGAAGTTTTCCAAATAGTCTTTTTACATACAACTGACAGCTGGCGTCTTCCATAGGCACCACTTGACCGGTTGAATCGAGAGCGCCAACAAAAAGTTTAACAGTTTTGACACTATCCTCTTCCATCAAATCCATTTTTAACTGACCAGAATTGACCATCACACTTTTCTCTTCGTCATCATATTTCGAATTATTCTGTGCCAGCACGGAAAAGGCATAAGGTGTTGTTTGCGCACTGATTTGATTTGATTTAACGATCAAAGAGGCTTCTCCTTTTTCATTGGTTACGCCTTTGCCTAAATGGATTTGGGCATCTGATTCTCCGGTGTAAAAATCAACATTCACATCACTGATAAATTGATATCGGTTATTGATTTTTACTCTTGCTTTAGCAACCAGTTTATAATCATCATTAATTTTATATACGTCAAAACTCATTCGGAGACTAAGTTTTTCATTGGCCTCAGGACTCTGATCTTCTCCTTCCGCTTGGGCAAATCCCTGGTTGAAAAAACAAAGCACCAGAACTAACAAATACATACTCCTTATGAGAAGGGAGAATAACATTTTTCTACTCAATTGGGTCCTCATATTTTTTCGATTTGTGGTTGATACCCGCGTTCAATATTTAATTCATTAGTACCACCCTTCTGTTCTTCAATGGTTTCTTCAACCGGTATGATAGGAAAATATCTTACCAGAAACGTAACAATCAAAAGTGCACCGGCCAGAGATCCTCCGGTAATACACCATTCAGCAAATGTTGGTGTATAATGACTCCACGCTTCAGGTGCCTGATCCATTGGAAAATAAGGATGATGCAATGTTGGAATGACAATCAGAAATCGCTTAAACCATGCGCCGACGATAACCATTATGGAAATGACAAACATGATTAACGGTGTTCTTCCTTTTTTAAATAGCAGGACAATGATTGGAATAAGCATTCCGCCAATCTGAACAGACCAGAATAACGGAGCATACGCTCCCGTAAACAACTCCTTCAGATGGGCGCTTTCCGAACCTTTCATTTTGTACGCCGGAACAAAGTATTCGTTGACATTAAAATACAAATAGACCAATGACAATAGCACCAGCAACCTGCCCATTTTATCAAAATGATCCAGTGTAATATATTTATGAAGTCCAT
This sequence comes from Bacteroidota bacterium, assembly GCA_024642665.1. GTDB lineage: Bacteria > Bacteroidota > Bacteroidia > Chitinophagales > Saprospiraceae > Opimibacter. Next base: position 52,853 of record JAHEAR010000014.1, on the reverse strand, counting down.
AAAATTTTCTAAACACAAACATGGTGGCAATTACAGCACCTGCTCCAACCATGAAGGCACCTGAAATAAAATAAGGCCCAAAATTGGTGCTGTCCCAACCCGGTCTCAGGGTTGTGGCAAAAAGCCATGAAGTGACCGTGTGAATGCCAAAAGCCACAGGAATAATCATAACGGACAAGAGCATAACTGATTTATTCAAAATCTTGTGTTGCTCCGATGTTCCTTTCCAGTTGTTGGCCATAAAAGCATACATCTTTTGTTGCCATTTTGGAATGGTCTTGAACCTGTCCCGCATGATGGCAAGATCTGGCAATAAGGGCAAATACAATAAGAGCATGCTTATAAACAAGTAGGTCGTAATGACGATCACATCCCAAGTGATGGGGGATTGAATTCTTGCATGGAAAATGACATTCAGAAATCTGTCCGGTCGACCCATGTCCACTATAATAATTAAGCCAGCAAACATGATGGCCGCGACCGCAATCATTTCGGATATTCTGGTCAACGGTGTACGCCATTTCACATTCGTTAGTTTAAGCACTGCACTCATGAGTGATCCGACCAAACTGATTGCGACGAAAAAAACAAAATTGGCAATGTAAATACCCCATGTTGTATAATCTCGCAGGCCGGTGACCACCAATCCATGGCGTAATTGCTGCACATAATAGTAAAGACCAATACCACCAATGAAGAGCAAAAACACTACCCATAGTTTACCATACGGACCAAAAGCCCTAGGCATCAAATCTTTCTCTATTTGCTCATTCGATTGCACTTTGTTGATATCCATTATTTACAATTTGTCTCGTGAGATAGATTTAGTTTGCAGAATGATCTTCTTCAGTTTCTGCTGCATCTTCAAATGGAAACAGTCGATTTACAGGAGGCAAATAGTACAACCGGGGCTTGGTGCCCAAATCCTCCATCGCCCGATAGCCGGCTCTGTCTGCCAATAGTTTACTCAACCGGACTGTATCTTCTCCGTTAGAGACCGCATCTTCATTTTCATCCCCAAAGTAAAACACCCCATTGGGGCATGCACTTACGCAGTGGGGCATCTGACCTTCTCTCACCATGTCCGGACAGAAATCACATTTTTCAACTGTTCCCATTGTAGTATTCACACCACTCTTTTCCGGGGATTTGCAGGTAATTTCAGATTCTATTTTTTCAGGTTCGCCCCAGTTGAAAACGCGCTGTGAATAAGGACATGCTGCCATGCAAAACCGACATCCTATACATCGATCATTGTCAATCAATACCAATCCGTCATCTCTTTTGAACGTGGCATCCACAGGGCACACTTTAACACATGGCGGTTCATCGCAATGAAAACACATGGTGGGTTGCCAGTATGGAGAAGCTGATGGATTATCCTGCATTTTCAAAACCTTCAGATATTCTTTCGGATATTGTGTGTGATGATTCTTATCACAGGATTCCTGACATTTCTGAGCATTTTTGCACCTGGCAAGATCCACGACCATTACAAATTTCTTTCCCGGAATACCTTTGCGTGATGCCTCACCTGAAACACAATGAGATTTATTCGCGGCTTTCAACGCTGACGAGTCAACCGTCACAAGTTCACCTTCCGGAGATAGCAATACCACCTGATCTTCGCTATTGCTGTTGCTTTTATTACAACTGCATAGCGCACTGCCGCAAGAGGCTATGGCGACACCGATCGCTGCTGTTTTAAGAAAATCCCTTCTTGGATTTGTCGGTTCAATTATATGTTTTTCCATCAGGGTAGCTTTGAATGTTTAAGTGGTTCAGACCAGTTTAAAATATCGTGATTTGTGGCCTTCTCTCGTTTTACGTTGTCCAATAAGGCTTTATTAATTTCTACCAACTTTCCATCGGCGGTTAACATCGGGATGGTTTCATCACTTCCTGGTGTTGTCTTGGCGTGCAGTTTTTCCAAACCAACATCACCGAACATGCCCAAGGCTAGAAACCTTCGTCTCGAATTTTTCTCCTTTTCCTCCTGATTCATTTTTAATCTAAATTATTAGGTGTGAAAATCCTCTCTCAATAACTCCACAATCGGGTAATATTAAATCCAATCAACCATTCCGGATCCCAGAGGGAAAATTTTTTGTCTCCAAAACCCCAATTTGTATTGTAGGCATTGTTGATCTGTGGGATAAGGCTGTTATAGTTTCCAACAAATATTTGAAACTGGTGCGCGCTGGAATTAATTTCTATACCTAATGAAAGATTTGGTTTAGGATCTTTGGTATCAGGCTTTTCCGGATCAGAGGAAGGGCGCGTAGTGAGCGGTTGATCATAGTTCACTAATATGTTCATCGCATTGGATATCTTATATCGGGCAGAAAGCGCAATTGAAAAATTGTCGTTTTCTAATTCCTGAAGACTGCCATCGGAAGGATTTTCGGTTGGATACACAGCATTGAAATGGGATAAACTTCCGGCCAATTGAAGCGAAAGTTTATCAGATATTTTTCTCGCAACCATAAGCTGATGGAAAAAGGACATCCGGTCTGTAAAGGCCAGATCATTCGCATTGGCGAAATAGCTTTTATCTCTGGTATCAATGGCCGTATTGCCATAATAGGTAAGACTGACCGGGCTTCCACCGGAAGACATTTGCTTCAAAATGGCATATTTCGCATTAAAATCCCAGGTTAAGTTGTTCTTTGTTAACCCAAACCCTACCATGAGCTTATCCACGGGGACATAGGAAAACCCCAACCGTATATTGGATGGCGCATACAAGCCCCATAAATCCTCAAATCCATTATAGACCAAACCAAAGCGATGCTGGATATCGAATTCAAAAGTACCCTTATAAGGTACCATGACGGTTTGATTGTCGATAATCCAGATACTTGAAAAAGTGTTTTTCACCGGCTTGCTTTCCACGGGTTGCTCCACCTCCTGAGCCTGAATTCCTGTCCATTGGAGTATGCTTAAGCAGCATACGATAATAAATTTATATCCTGATAGTGACATTGAAGTTCGGTTTTTCTTAAACGCTTAATTATTGAGTGCTCCTTGTTTAATCCACTGGAGCACATTTGCATTGTTTGTAGCATTTCCACCCTGTGGAGGCATCGGTCCAAAAGCATCCGTCATCCACAAGTAAAGGTTGCTTTGTTCGGGTGTTTCTGTATTGATATATCCGCCCATCCAAAGGGCATCATAGGCCACTGAAGATCTCAAATCCGGAGCGGGTCCGGAACCGTTATGGCATCCGGAGGCAGTACAATTGCCTTCAAAAATGGGTATGATATCTGCACCAAAAAGCACATCAACTCCCGGATCCGGTTGGTAAGGAAGCACCTCTTCATAGGTGCAGGAAATAACACTTATAAAAACCATCCCCACTAGAATGACTGACTGTATAATTAGCTTATTTCTCATATTCAATTTGTCTGCTTTGAAATAGTATTGACACCTAATTCTTGAACATCTAAAATTATAACCGTCTGCCCAATTGCTTTCATGAGAGGGGTCATTAATACTAATGATTGTGGTCATATTCATTAAATTAGAGATGTAATTGCTTCTCCAGATGGGTACTAAGTGCATAAAGGACTTCGCACTCCCCCGTCGAAGTGTATCTTTGCCCCTATTCACTCAACCACTTAGCAACATCATATGGGCACGATTCGATTAGGGATTACTATTGGAGATATTAACGGGATAGGACCAGAAGTCATCATAAAGACGCTGGCACATCCATCGATCGTGCAATTATGCACGCCGGTCATCTATGGTTCAAGCAAGGTGATGAGTTACCATAAAAACATCGTTAACCCGGCTGATTTTTCCTTTAACACCACTGCTTCGGCAGACAAAATCTATCACCAGCGGATTAATGTGGTAAATATCTGGCAGGAAAATATCAATATAGAATTAGGAAAAGAAACAGAAGAGGCCGGTAAAATTGCTCATATCGCCCTTGATCAGGCGGTCAGAGATTTGAAGGATGGCCATATTGATGCACTGGTGACCGCGCCAATCAGTAAAAATGCCATGAAGCTGGCGGGATTTCAATATCCCGGACATACCGAATACCTGGCGCATGAATTTGGCGTCAAGGAAGGATTGATGATGATGATTGCAGATCACCGAAGAATGGCACTTAACACAGTGCACATTCCATTGAAGGATGTTCCTTCGATGCTTTCCGTAGAAAGTATAAAAAGGAAGTTGAATACACTGACCAAATCTCTGCAAATTGATTTTGGTATTGGCCGGCCTATGATAGCCGTTTTAGGACTCAATCCACATGCCGGAGAAAATGGAACAATCGGAAATGAAGAAGAAGAAATTATTCGTCCGGCCATTCTGGAATGCAAGAAAGCCGGCAATGTAGTCATGGGTCCTTATCCGGCAGACGGATTTTTCGGATCTATGAATTTCAATAAATATGATGCTATTCTGGCCATGTATCACGATCAGGGACTGATCCCTTTTAAGCTTCTCAATTTTAACAATGGGGTTAATTATACAGCAGGCTTACCCTTCGTTCGTACGTCGCCGGATCACGGCACAGCCTTCGATATCGCCGGCAAGAACGAAGCTGACCCTGCTTCTTTCAGAGCAGCGCTTTTTGCAGCCATCGATATTTATAAAGCGAGGAAAATGCATGAGCAGGATACGGCCAACCCCCTAAAAAATACGCCAAAGCCATCCCAACAGCCCGGTGAAAAGTAATAGCTGAATTACGTGAGAATTGGTTTCCGAGTAATGGGTGGCTTTGGCCACTGAAAGTGAACATCTTTTAAGCCCCTTGAAAAAATTTATTCAGGGGATGCTACCAACCCTTCGGATGGCTTTAGTTTTGAAACTTCTATATACTGCACGGCATAATAATCGAACTCGTGCAGGTTGTAAAGTTTGATCGTCCGGATGAGTTTATCAGCATACGCAGGATCAGAGGCATAACCACATAACTGCAGTCCTTTTGCCCATTGTTCATATTCTGTCTTATCGTAAACGAATAGGGGCTGATAGTGGAGTGTATTCATTAAAAAATCACTGTGATCAGCATATGACGCTTGTACTGAATCATACATTCGGAAACAAGACGGAATGAGCTTGCCATTTGCATCGCGATCATCATCGGGATGATAATACGCACTACCGGTCCAGTAGCTCTTGCACTTAATACCAAAATGATTGTTTGACTTGATCGCCAGATTAGAAACACCTGCATTCGACTCAATGATTCCCTGTGCTAAAATGATGCTGGCCGGAATACCTGAACGATCCATTTCGTCAATGGCGATGAACTTATACTGTTCAATATAGGACTGCACGTATGGTTTCTTTGATTCATCCGGATTCAGATGGATGAGCATAATGAATAACAGTGCACTTTTAAATACAAGCATATGATAAAGGAGCCTCTATGTGAAAAACTACTTTCAAAAGCCAAAATCTGTGCCAAACAGGTCAAAAAAACACTTTAACAAAAAAAATAATGTGTAGGGCTCACCATTGCCTCCATGGAAGGTTACCACATGCCTGTCATGATCCCATACGCACCCAAAAAATACGCCTGTAAATATCCCAATCGATAAATGGGTTTTATCTTTCCACTTTAGCCAGACTTATGAACGAGACAATAGCATCAACAACGGAAACAGGAAAAGAGAAAATACTGCTCAATCGATTTAGTTATCTGGAGGGTCCTAAATCAAGAGGCAGTGAACTCATTTTCGGCTTCAAAGTATTTCGGCAGTTCATCAAGGCTTTCCGAAAACTCCATTTTGTCGGGCCTTGTGTCACCGTATTTGGTTCTGCTCGTTTCAAACCGGAACACCGGTACTATAAATTAGGCGAAGAAATAGGAAGAGCGATTGCCAAAACCGGTTTTACGGTCATGACCGGCGGTGGACCTGGGATTATGGAGGCGGCCAACAGAGGTGCTTATGAAAGTGGAGGAATGAGCGTAGGGTGCAATATCAACCTTCCTTTCGAACAGGATCCAAATCCTTTTTTGCACGAAGTAGTTACGCTGGACTATTTTTTCGTTCGGAAATTTATGCTCCTAAAATACTCCTATGCCTTTGTTGTACTACCGGGAGGATGGGGCACCATGGATGAAATGTTTGAAACACTAACCCTGGTTCAGACCGGTATGATCCACCACTTTCCGGTGGTCCTAATGGGTACGGAATACTATACCCCCCTGATGGATTATCTGGATCTGATGATTAAGGAAGGTACTATTTCCCCTGAGGATCTGAATTATGTCAAACTCACTGATGATCCAAATGAAGCCATCCTCCATCTCGAAAAATACGTCAAAGGGTTTTACCATGTCAGGAGGAGAAAAGGGTTCTGGATACTGGGTGAAAAGATTCGCTATCGGAAATACAATTCAGAAAAAATATAGTAAAACTCATTGGCAATGAGCTAATTAAATACGCACAAAAAAAACATATACTGATTCGGGAGGGTTGTTCATTACAGGATTCCAAAATGTCATAGCTTTCTGTGCTGAAAGCAGCGTTCCGCTTACTCGCGTATCTAATATTTATAACGTTGCCTCCCCAAACGAGATCTCTAAATCCAAAGCTAAATGAAAAACTTCCTTCGTAGTCTTTTGCCCTTTCTTGCGCTTATCGCATTTAATCCGTCAGCCCACTCAGCGTGCCATGCCGGCTTTGAATGGAATCAAATCGATGGAACGCTTAATGTCCATTTTACCAATACCTCTACCAGTGACCAGGACATTACTTCCTACCAATGGAACTTTGGCGATGGGCATTCCGGGGATGGACAAAACCCAACCCACGAATATGATGAACCAGGTGTATATCTGGTTTGTCTGATCATTACAAACGCCGTCGGTTGCGTGAGTGATGTTTGCCATGAGGTGGTGGTTGAAGCAGTTTCCTCTGAATGTAATGCTCAGTTTGAATGGAATCAGATTGAAGGCACACTGAATATTCATTTTACCAATACCTCGACGAGTGACCACGATATCACTTCTTATCAATGGAACTTTGGCGATGGGCATTCCGGGGATGGTCAAAATCCAACTCACGAATACGATGAACCAGGTGTATATGTGGTCTGTCTGATCATTACAAACGCTGTCGGTTGTGTGAGCGATGTCTGCCATGAAGTCGTTGTGGAAGAAATTTCATCCGAGTGTCATGCTCAATTTGAGTGGAACCAAATTGAAGGCACACTGAATATTCATTTTACCAATACCTCCACGAGTGACCACGATATCATTTCTTACCAATGGAACTTTGGCGATGGCCACTCAGGGGATGGTCAAAATCCAACTCACGAATACGATGAACCAGGTGTATATGTGGTCTGTCTGATCATTACAAACGCTGTCGGTTGTGTGAGCGATGTCTGCCATGAAGTCGTTGTGGAAGAAATTTCATCCGAGTGTCATGCTCAGTTCGAGTGGAACCAGATTGCTGGCACGCTGAATATTCATTTTACCAATACCTCTACAAGTGACCACGATATCATTTCTTACCAATGGAACTTTGGCGATGGCCACTCAGGGGATGGACAAAACCCAACCCACGAATATGATGAACCAGGGGTCTATGTGGTCTGCCTGATCATTACAAACGCCGTTGGTTGCGTAAGTGATGTTTGTCATGAAGTCATCGTGGAAGCCGTTCAGTCTGAATGTCATGCTCAATTCGAATGGGTGCAGATTGAAGGTACTTACAATATACATTTTATCAATCATTCTACCAGTAATCACGACATCATCTCTTATTTCTGGACGTTTGGCGATGGCCATTCCGGAGATGGCCAAAACCCAACACATGAATATGATGCACCAGGGGTCTATCTCGTTTGTCTGCGCATAGAAGACAATACTGGTTGTGTGAGTGAAATATGCCATGAAGTGACCGTCCATGAGATTGAGTCCGCTTGTCATGCGCAATTTGAATGGGAGCAGATTGATAGCACATTTAGCATCCATTTCATTAATCAATCCACCAGTGAAAACGAGATCATTTCATACCATTGGACGTTTGGCGACGGTCATTCAAGTGATGATGCAAACCCGACACATGCATATGAGCATGCCGGTAATTACGTGGTATGTTTGCGCATTGAAGACAACACCGGCTGCGTCAGCGAGGTGTGTCATGAAGTAACTGTCCATGAGATCGAGGCCGGTTGTCATGCTCAGTTTGAGTGGGTACAGATTGAGGGAACCTACAATATCCACTTTATCAATCACTCGACCAGTGACCACGATATTATTTCTTACCTGTGGACGTTTGGCGATGGCCACTCAGGGGACGGACATAATCCAACGCATGAATATGATGCGCCGGGGGTATATGTCGTGTGTCTGCGCATAGAAGACAACACCGGTTGTGTGAGTGAAATATGCCATGAGGTGACCGTCCATGAAATCGAACCCGGTTGCCATGCTGCATTTGAATGGGTACAGATTGAGGGTACGTACAATATCCATTTTATCAATCATTCTACCAGTAACCACGATATCATTTCATACCTCTGGACGTTTGGTGATGGTCATTCCGGGGATGGACAAAACCCAACGCATGAATATGATGCGCCGGGGGTATATGTCGTGTGTCTGCGCATAGAAGACAACACCGGTTGTGTGAGTGAAATATGTCATGAAGTGACGATCACCGGTCCTGAAGGATGTGAAGCCGGTTTCAATTTTGAAGTTGATGACAATGACCTTGTGCACTTTAATAATACCTCTACAGGCGCCACGGATAGTACTACCTGGTTATGGCATTTTGGCGATGGTGAAACTTCTACGGAAGAAAATCCGATACATGATTATGCTGAACCGGGAATTTATACAATCTGCTTAACGATGGTGGATGATTCAACAGATTGTAATGATGAGTTCTGCCTGACTTTTGTCTACCAATTAGGTTGGGAAGATTTACATCAGGATGCGGTACCGGGAGATTCAAAACATAAAGATAATATTGCCGCTGCCATCAATGAGGATTTCATCATCCATTCATATACAAATCCGGTCTCCGAAAATCTATTTATCAACTATGAAATCAAAAAGGAAAGTACAGTACGATTTGAAATCTATGATCTGACCGGCCACAGAATGGTTACTAAAACAATCAATGGTCAAATCACCGGTGCTCAGCAGGAGATACTCGCCGTTGGATTCATTCCTCCGGGATTATATATTCTCACGATGACCACAGGAGAATCCATTAACACCATGCGTATATCCATTTCCAGATAGATAAAACTTTTAAGTTTTGAATTACTAATTGAGATTGCGTTTTTGAGTTAAAAAAGCCCCGGTATCGGGGCTTTTTTTTACATTAATGATGTACATTATTTTGTTTCCAGATAGACCCTGTCATTGGATTGATATTGTCAAACAGAACCTGACCGGAGTGATTTTGGATGAAGGAAGGTTGATGTTCTTTTTATTGAGGCTTTCGTTCGTACTGGCAACACCCATGGAGTTTATTATAGACCTTGTCCGGAGCTCTGTACAATTCATTATCGTATCCTGCGTCTGCTATTCGTTTTAAGATCTTTTCGATAGTGGTTTTTGTGCTATCAAACGTAATGACTGCCATATCTGTATTTCTATCCCAATCCGCCATAGCCTCTCCTTTAACGAAAGCGCTTTTCTCAATCGTGGATTTGCACATACCACAGTTTCCATAAATGTGTACAGTGTCGACGACAGGATTCGGAATATCCTGTGCTTCAGAAGATGGAATTGCAAAAACTAAAAAAACAAGCACCATCGCTACAAAATAAAATGTTGTTTTCATGATTTACTATTTTATCGATACTTAAGGATGGGTCTAATGTACAAATAATGCCGTCCCTCACGGGACGGATTGTGTTTATCAAAACGAGCCATGCTTCCAAGCTCCTGAAAACCATACAATTGCAGAGCTTTCTGCAATATAACAATCAGAAATCAAATCTCTTTAGTATCATTGCCGACCATGGAGAACAGAATCATAGGCCGGTATGAAGGGGATGAAGCAGGTCCTCTTTTGATATGTCTTGCAGGGATACACGGAAATGAGCCTGCCGGATTGATGGCGATTGATGAAATATTTCGACTGTTATCGATTGAAGGTGATCACAATCCCAAATTCAGTTATAAAGGCAGGTTTGTAGGCATTCGCGGAAATCTTCCGGCCATAAAATTAAAACAACGGTTTATTCAGCGAGATTTGAATCGCATGCTTCTGCAACAGGAGCAGGATCGGATCAAGTCCATCGCCAGTGAAGATTGGTCTTCAGAGGATCATGAAAGTATTGAATTGGTGAAGGCTGTTGAAGCAGAAATATTGGATTACAATCCCTCTGAAACACTTATTCTGGATTTACATACGACAACCGCGGATGGAGGGATATTTACAATAGCCGCCACAGATCCCATGAGTAGTCTTTTAGCCAAAGGACTGCATGCCCCGGTGATACTCGGCTTTGAAAAAGATGTCGAAGGAACCACACTTTATTATTTTAACAAGCCTGATAAAGGAAGGTATTGCATAGTCTTTGAGGCAGGGCAGCACAATGATCCTGAGAGCGTACATCGGACAGCCGCTGCTATCGTCAACTGCATGCGTTCTATCGGGTCTGTGGATAGTAAGGATGTAGATCATCGACATGATGGAATCCTCATCAATATGTCAAAAGGACTACCGAAAGTAACAGAGCTCATCCATCACTACAAAATCAAGCCGGATGAAGTGTTTACGATGCATCCCGGTTTTACGAACTTCCAACCCATCAAAAAAGGAGATGTGCTGGGTGAAAATCAATATGGTCCAGTTCCGGCCCCTGTGGGCGGTTTAATGCTTATGCCAAAATATCAGCCACAGGGAGACGATGGTTTTTTTATTGTCAAGGTCCTGGAATAACCTTTAATTCCGAATATCACAATTCCCAAAGATCTCTACTGTACCTGTATTACGAAGGACATTTGAGCTTGACCCATCTGCACGAAAGAGATCACAATCGCGCAATATAAGCGCACCCAGATTGTCAATAGCGCTGCCATTATCTGCTGATCCACCAATAAATTTCAAAAACTGAATTTCAATGGAAGTGCCTTCCGGTATTTTCAACACTCGATTTATTCCGTCCGCTTGTATGACTATATTACTTCCCTCTGTCGCCATCCATTTCCAATTTCCATCCACCAATATTTGACCGGAAGAAAGAGCAATCGTATGGTTATTTAATGATGCATCGAATAAAACTTCTTCTCCATCCGCTACACACGTTGAAACTTTTCTCAACGTACCATTTCCACCATTATCCAAATCACTCGTTACCAGATTACATTTTATATCTATGGTATAATCTTCCACTTCCCCATAATTGAAAGTACCACATGATGAAGGTAGATTGTTGTGGTTCATTGAAACGCGCATTCGGGTTTCTCCTTTTTGTGCCGTGAGCGGAATTGAAATGTTTCCTGAAACACTTGACGTTGTAGGTCCGGAGGATAACACCTGCTCGCCACTATCTGAAAAATCGCCATCATGATTGAAGTCAATCCAAACCCGATAATATTCACTCCGCGTACCCTGCGCAAATCCCGGAGTAACCTCAATTGGATAGGTAGCGCCTCTTGACACTTCTATAGGTGTATCCATATAATCACTATAGGAAGAAGACCCGGAGTCATTCACTTCATCAGCAAAAGAGACGCTGCTGATCCATTCTGTAAAAGCATCTCTCCCTGACGACACGCAATAAAATGGGCCATCATAACACGTTCGATTGATGACATAGTTTCCCTGCTCGCCACCCCAACCCTGCACAAGAACATTATAGGTAGTTCCAACAGATGTTGGAAAAGAAATCAAACTGCTGCGGTAGCAAAAATCATCATTGCCGGTGACGCATATAAGACCATCACAGCTCCCCTCATAGGCGTTCAGTTGTGTATCATAACTATTGTCCATGCAGGTGGCAATGATTGTGTTTTGTCCATCCCCGACAAATGTATACCACATACCCGGTGCTTCTATGGCCGCCACACAAAAAGGCAAACCCGTATCTTCCATGGCATCTGCGGTACTTCCTTCTATCACATCACCACAAGCCAGTGGATTGGCCGTGATACAAAAATCACCATCCCCCGGTGCCAACGTTGTAAAACTTTCTGATGGACATCCCTCTATATCTCCTTCAGTCCAATATGGAGTAATGGTGACATACAATGTGGTTCCTAATGGATAAGCTTCAGGATGATCATATTGATTGTTATTGCCAACATTCAGCTGATTCAGAATATCAGTTCCATTAGGCGTAGTACCGATGGATAACTTATATCCGGTTTGATTACCTGCTGAATGATCCCATGTGATAATCACATTAGCATCTACATCCATTTCTCCATCAATTGGATTTGTCAATTGTGTACAGGAAGGGGCTACATTATCTTCCGTCGTAAAAGATTCATTGGCACATCCTTCTGCATCGCCTTGCACATTATAAGGCACGATCTTTACATAAATAATTGTTCCAAAGGGAAATGGATTCACCAGGTCATAGGAGGTTACGAGTCCGACATCTTCATTGTTCAGTATACTCGCATTCGTGGGAGAGGTACCAATTGTCAATCGATATCCGGCTGCACCATCTGCGCTTTCCCAGTAGAGAATTTGATTGATATCTACGTCTGTATCATTATCTAAAGGATCTGTCAGCATGGTACACAGGGGAGGTGAACAAGTACCTGTATTACACGGCGCAGTATTATACTTGTCGCGAATCAGATCACCGGGTTGTGGGCCAAATCCAAGATTAAAATTTATCCCTATACCACTGATCAGATGACAATAACTCATAATCGTTCCTTCCTCCGGAAGAATTGGATTGTTCGAATCAAAACAAGCACTTCCTTCCGGGGTGTTGTTATTATTGAAAGCCCACCAATTTCCGCAATCATCTATTTGCGTACTATTTCCATTCCACACGCATTTGTGCGTATGGGAAGAACCCATATTGTGCCCCATTTCATGTGTGACGACTTCCACACTCCAGGAGTACGTTGGGAAAGGAACAATGTTTGTACTCAAACTTGCGCTGACGGCTACCTGAAACGAAGTAGAGCAAAGCACATTGACATAGGCAATACCTCCACCAAGCGATCTGGTGCTTAAAAAATGAGCCAGCCTTCCATTATAATCAAGGGTATCAATGTGCGCTCTAAAGGCATTCAGAACTGCACTGGTAGAATTAAGATTCACAAACGGGTCTGGTTCCGTATAAATTAACACATCAGAGACTGCTACAGGAATGTCTTCATTTTCATACAGGGTGATCACTTCATTCCAAAGTTCTGCTACCCATATTTCGGTGTTCGGTATACTGGATCCATTATCCAGATATGATTCGTAATCCACTTCGAGATAGATTTCGACACAGTTTCCGGTCATGGATCGATTGGATGACCTGTGATGATCATCCGAGAGGTGACCTTGTTCAATCTCATCTGTATAACACTCGAGTTGTTTTGGTATCAGGATATCCTTATCAGCAAAAAAGACATACTGATCACCGGAGGTTTGTTGTATGCGATGATTACCATTTTCATCAGAAAAAAGAATCTGAATTCGATCTTCAAACACACTGACGATCGCCAGTGAATTTGGATCGCCATGGATCATCCCTCGATAAAACTGATGATTTGGATTGGGATGAAATGTATCGCCTTTGGATGTAGAAATCCTTGCTTCCTTACTATAGATATTTACGTTATACAAATCCAGCTGAACATCTATCGGACTGGGCAATTGAAGGATGATCATGCCGGCATTTGTATTTCTAATTGATGTAAGCTGCTCCGGCTGCAGGTTCAAACTAAAGGCATGATCGACATATGCATCGAAGTCTTTATCTGCATTCCTGGCTTTTGTAAACAAACTGTAGGATGCTGCTTGTCGACCTTCAAACAACTGCATAGTTTTTTGGGCGACGGGTTTTTGAGCATTCCCCATAGAAAGGATAAGGCAAATGCCGGACAATACCAATAATGATTTTCTCATGTGTTACTTTTTGAACAAAAACAATACCTTCCTGAAAAAGAAAAGGGTTTAGTTCATTCCCGGGTGTTAATAGGGTATTTGAGGTGAGTTGCCCAAAAGTATGGATTTTAATGGATTTACTGGTTTAAATTGAATGAAAGTTTACTGCCTTGTCGCCTACTATTCGTGATGTGGCATTATATTCATAGTGAATGAAAATGAGAAGAAATCTATCATTATACTTTTTTCTATCTCTTTCTGACTGACGTTTACCCACATAAATCCAAATTCGATGAAAAATGCTGTCTCCTGGTTTGAAATTCCTTCCATTGATTTAGAAAGGGCCACAAAATTCTATGAATCGATTTTTAACATTTCATTATTTCCTTTGGATACGCCAAATATTAAGATGAGATTATTTCCGATAGATGATCCGGCGACAGGAATTGGAGGGGCTGTTGTCTTGGCACGGGACTTCTATATACCGTCCTCCACCCATGGACCGATGATCTACCTGAACGCCAATCCGGATGTACAGCTTATTCTGGACAGGGTAGTAGAGGCAGGCGGAAAGGTGGTAGTACCGAAAACTCAAATCTCTCCGGAATATGGATATATGGCTGTCTTTACTGACACTGAAGGAAATCGAGTGGCACTTCATGCTGCTCCACAAGTATAATATAAACTGCCGCCAAAAAGTACAGCAGACGACATTCACTTTCATTTCCAAAAAAATAATTTCGATAAGGAATATATTTAATAAACGGCTACAAAAATTAGTCTAAAGCATACGACTAAAAACAATATATTCTTTAACCAAAATCTACGTCTTGGTTGGTCAAATATATTCAATATACCAATGGACAAATAAAGTAGAATCAAAACTTATCGCCTCTGATTGAAAAGATACTTGAATACAAAGTGGTACTTTTATGTTTCATCAGGGAACTTTTTTCAAATATGCTACTTATCTCCTTTGGCAAGCCAGTCGACTGGCAAGCTGGAGACTGGTAATGTTGTTAAAAAACCATTACGTCCTGATGTTATTTTTGCTCAGCATTCCGGTGATGATGTCAAGAATAAATGAGAATCCAAGGACTGTCCTTTGGTCAGATGCAGAAGGATATTATCAATACTTACCGGCTGTTTTCATTATTAAGGATGTGCATCATGTTCCTCCGGGCAGTGTCTGGCCGTACTACAATGAGCTAGGAGAGTATGTGGATAAATACACCTGTGGCATTACTTTCTTTGAGCTTCCCTTTTTCCTTATTGGTTATGTACTCAGCAAGCCATCAGGATTTGATCCGATGGATTATTTTAATCCTGTCTATTGCAGAGCTATTGCCTTATGTGGACTTTTCTTTGCCTTTCTCGGATTGTTTTATTTACGCAAGTCGCTTTTAAAAATTGTTTCTCCACTGACTACATTTTTGGTGGTTTGTTCTGTTTACCTGGGTACAAATCTATTTCATTATGCTACCAAAGAGATGAGTGTATCCCATGTCTTTAGTTTTTTTCTTTTCAGCTTTTTTATCTATCGCCTTCCAAACTATTTACGCAAGCCAGGTGCAGCCAACAGCCTGCTGATGGGTGGTCTGTTAGGTTGGATTATATTAATCCGACCGACTAATATGATTATTGGCTTATTACTTCTTGTATATGATGTCTATACTTGGAAAGAGGTAACAAAAAGAATAAACTTTCTTTTATCAAATTTCAAAAGTCTGTTGCTTATCGTAGCAGGAATGATCGTTGCATTAATTCCTCAGTTACTTTACTGGAAGGAAATGACGGGGCATTGGTTTTACTACTCCTATACCAATGAGGGATTTCCATACTGGAACCAACCTAAGATTGCTGCCGTATTATTTGATGTGCAAAACGGTTTGTTTTTATATTCTCCGTTAGTTTTGTTGATGGTGATCGGCATCTTTATCACGCTGAAAAAGAAAGCCTTTCAAGCTCCTGCGGTACTAATACTTTTCGTGCTCGCCACATACATTTTTGCCAGTTGGTGGGCCTGGTGGTTTGGTGGTGCTTTTGGCCATCGGTGTTATGTAGAGTTTTATGCTTTACTCGCCTTTCCACTGGCGGGTTTTTACCAACGCGTATTGGAAAGATGGGCCCCGGTATTCAGGACCTCCTTTTTTGTTTTGGTTGTTTTACTGATCATGGGGAGTGTGCGTTTTTCGTTTTTATATACTTCGATTGGAGGGCCATGGGATGGGCCTGACTGGCGGTGGAATTGGGATCTTTATCTGGGGTTGTTGAAACAATTGGTATAGATATAATTTTACCAATTGGAGAGATTTTGCTTTGAGTCCTTTGATCCTATCTGGTATCCCCACGAACTAATGCTTTAAAGCCGGTTCCTGCTGACATCTCCCCTTCCCCCTCAAAGGGGGAGTGATTATACCATTGATTACAGGGCGATCATTACTCCCCCTTTGAAGGAACAGGGGGAATGAACTATCTGTGTCATTGCTCTCCTTCATATTCTTCTCCACCCAGCTCTTAATATCATTATACACTCCATTGGGATCATGCAATACTTCCCAATTTTTAAAACGCAAAATTGTAAATCCAATTTCTTTCAAATCACTGTCACGCTTTGCATCTCGCACCATTTGATCCGGATTATCATGATAGCCTCCGTCTACCTCAATAATCAACTTCAATCGCATGCACATAAAATCAGCGATATAATGTAATACCGGTCGTTGCCTGTTAAACAAAAAGCCATGTATACTTTTTCGCCAGATCATCTGCCATAGTTTCTTCTCCGCTTTCGTCATAGACCGACGGAGCGCTCTTGCACGGAATTTATACTTAGGTGTATAATGGTGAAAATTATTCGGATGCGCAGGAGGGGGTTTCATCGGTAGAAAATTAGAGGAATGTCCTTTAACAATCAATAGCTGTGAAAGAAATAACACATCAACAAACAAAGGCAGTGCTGTTAGATGCTTGCCATCCGTTTTTTAAAAAAATGAAAATCAATAAATGAAATGCGTAGTGCAATCACTCTTCAAACGGCACTTCTTTCTGACGAAGTTTATAAAACTGGATATAGTGAAAAACAAGTGCTGCAAAGCAAATACATAATCCCAGATACTCGCGCACCATCTCGACATGAGGTGTTGAGGCTTGCATCTTTTCAACGATACTTGGCATACCATCACCGATCCATTTCGCAAACGTTGGAAATTTTCTAAAAAGCTCAAAGACGACTACCGCCAGACCAAGCACGATAGTCAACACATGATATTTTTTAAACGCACCAAACAATGAAATAATACCTACACCGCTATACATCAAAACCCAGAATAGGATATCGTCGGGCTCATCATTGAATTGGACAGCTGCGAATAAAAGAAATACAACCGCAAGAATGATATTAAATGTCTTCATTGGCACCAGTGCTTTTAGTTGGTTGAGTCATTATTGTTTTTTTCTTCTCACCTTTTCCCATGCCCAAGCGGACCGCATGATAGATTGAATATCTTCCGCAGGGCTCCACCCCAGTTGCTGCGTAATCTTTTTGTTATTGGCATAGATCGCATCGACATCGCCGGCGCGACGAGGAGCGATTGTATAATTAACCTTAACCCCGGTTGCTTCTTCAAAGGCTGCAATGGCTTCCAATACGGTAACGCCCTCACCAATACCTAAATTGAAAACGTCGTAGGCCGTTTGATTTTTTTGGTGCATCAAATAGTCCATCGCCAGTGTATGTGCTTTAGCTAAATCCATTACGTGAATATAGTCCCGAATACAACTTCCATCGCGTGTAGGAAAATCATTGCCAAAAACGGAAAGCTGATCCCGCAGACCAAACGCTGTTTCCGTAATCACCGGTACCAGATTCGTTGCTTTGTTGATGGAAGCTTCTCCGATGAGGGCGGAGGGATGTGCTCCTGCCGGATTAAAATATCTCAACGAAATACCTGTTCGCTTTGGCTGTGTATTGAAAAACTGATCATATAGTATTTCACCTACTTGTTTAGTAGCCCCGTATGGATTTTCTGCCGGACGAATGGGCGTATCTTCTGTCACCGGTAATTTGTCCGGTTTTCCATATACCGTGCACGAAGAAGAAAATATCAAATGAGGAATATCCAATGCCTCCATGATGGCCATCGTGGTAATCGTTCCACCTACATTGTTGCGGTAATATTTCAAGGGTTGAAAAACAGATTCTTCAACACTTTTCAGTGCTGCAAAATGAATAATCCCATCAAAATGTCCTTGATCCTTTAAGGCATCCAGTGTAGCTTTTGTATCACTCAGATCAACATTAATGTTTTTAATCGGTTGTCCGGTGATCGCCTCAATACCCTCTGTTACCTCAAGTGATGCGTTTATCCCATTGTCCAGGGATAATACTTCGTATCCGCATTGCAGCAGGTCAACAATCGTGTGACTTCCGATAAAACCGCATCCGCCGGTAACTAAGATTCTTGGTTTACTCACTGCATTTTGACTTTTGACGGGCGGACCCTGTGCTTTTTACCCGATTAGAAAGAGATGATCCTAAACTACAAAGCTAAACGGTCTGCATCTATTGCCTGCCAATAAAGACTTTTTAAAGGTTTTTATGATAAAAATTATGAACGGTATTTAATATATGAACAGTGTTCATTATGTTTGCGCTGTTATTTCATAAAATAGTGTCCATCATGGGTATCAACGAAAGGAAAGAAAGGGAAAAAGAAGAACTTAAAGAGCTGATTCTCAATGCCGCAAGGGAAATATTCCTTAATGAAGGGTATGAAAATACCAGCATCCGAAAGATCGCCAGTAAAATTGAATATAGCCCCGGCGTGATCTATAATCACTTTAAGGACAAGAATGATCTGCTGCTTTCCCTCCACGATAAAGCCTTTGAATGCAAGATTGAAGCCCTTTTTCTCTCCGTCAAAAACATCCCCGACCCCCTTGAGCGCCTGAAGGCCACCGGAAGAAGCTATATCCGATACGGGCTCGACAATGCCGCAGATTACGAACTCATGTTTATCCTTTCCTGCACTATGGATGCGCTGGCGGTCAAAGAAGAATTCTGGCAAGATGGCGCTACCGCCATCAACATGCTGAAAGAAAATATCATTGAATGCATGGATGCCGGCTATTTCAGAAAAGACATCAATGTAGATGATCTGTCCCTGCTTCTCTGGAGCCAGGTACATGGACTAGTCTCGCTGTACAACAAAGAACGTCTTAACACTTATATGGTAGAAGACCGAGAAGCGCTGGTCTTTCGCAGCTATGAAGTATTCCTAAGCATGGTCGAAAAAAGTCTTTCCTAAAATTCATTTCCCGGAAATCACACCACATGAAACAGATAATTCTACTTATCACAGTATTGTTCTGCACACCGCTTTTGATCCATGGACAAGCTATTCTTGATCAATATGTGCAAACTGCCATTGAACAAAATCTGACTATTGTTCAACGTAAAGCGATTGAACGAAAACAAGATTTCGCCTTACAACATGCTGCCAAGTTGGGTGGTCCTCAGGTAGATTTTATAACTACGTATACCCTGGCCACAGGTGGTAGAACGATTGGACTTCCTCTAGGTGATCTGCTGAATCCGGCATACAATGCACTCAATGATCTGACAGGCACACAAAATTTTCAAAATATAGAAAACCAGGAATTTAATTTTCTGCCAAATAATTTTTACGATGCTCGCTTCCATATCACCCAACCTATTATTCAACCACAAATCAAATACAACAAGCTCATCAAGCAAGAGGAAGTCACCTTATCGGAATTGCAAACGGATGAAACGATAAGAGATTTAACGAGAGATGTAAAGACTGCCTACCTCCAGTGGCTGGGATCCAGAGAAGCCATTAGGATCATTGATCAGGGTTTGGTTTTGCTCAAAGAGAATAAACGCATTACAGAAGGCCTGGTCAAAAACGGGCAGGCCATTCCTTCGGCCGTCATGCGTATTCAGTCTGATATCGAAAAACTTCAGGCTTTACGACAAAAATCAGTCGCCGACGAAAACAATGCAGCTTCCCATTTCAATTTTCTATTGAACCTTCCCTCAGAGACAGAAATAATTGCTGATACTATAAAAGGAGTGCCTCCCATTCCTGTGATAAGCGATCTATCGCGACGAGAGGAACTTCTGCAAATACAAACAAGTAAAAAAATTCAAACACTTGCTTTGCAACTTGAAGAGAAACAACACTCTCCCACAGTAGGGTTATCGGTAGACCTTGGGTCACAAGCCTTCAATGCTGAATGGGGCGGTTACGTTCTCGGAGGCATACAATTAGAAATTCCTCTATGGGATAATAAACAGAGTCATTTGAAACAAGAGGAATGGAAAGCCCAGCTGGAAGCCACAGAAGCCCAATACACGTATACCAAAAATGCTTTTGATGTACAGGTGAATGCAGAAATAGAAGACCTGCGTGCAGAGATTCAAATCTACCAAAGCTTTACAGACTTACTGACCACCAATCAACGATACTATGATGAGACGGTCAGAAGATATAAAGAAGGCTTGTCCAATTACATTGAATTACTGGATGCAAGAACAGAAGTCACCAGAACAGATCTGGAACAAAATCTGGCCAAATACAGATCATGGATTCGTCATGTCAATATCGAACGAATGATCGCTTCCACCCCAATCCATTAATCACAGAAAATCATACGCACATGAAAAAGTCACTCGGACGCTTAATCGTCATCTCGCTTGTTACTCTTATGGCTTGCTCAGACAAAGAGACAAAAGAACCGGCATCCCTACACACAGAAAAAGTATTAAATGTTTTTCATGTGCAAACAGTACCGATCACATCCTCTACACTGGATGAAGTCATCCACGTCACAGGCATGATAAAATCGGATACAGAAGCCAAGCCTTCCTTTAAAACCGGTGGCGTGATCGCTCACGTATATGTGAATGAAGGGGATGTCGTGAAAAAGGGGCAACTCCTTGCGCAACTTAATATGACAGAAATTGAGGCACAGGCGACTCAGGCAGAAATTGCTGTTGAAAAAGCCTTGCGTGATTTAAAGCGCGTTGAAAATTTATACCGGGATAGCATTGCCACCCTGGAGCAATTTCAAAATGCTGGAACAGCTGTTGAAATCGCAAAGAAGTCCTTACAAATTGCAGCGTTTAATGTCGCTTACTCAGAAATCAGATCACCCATTGATGGAAAAGTCATTAAGGAATTGATGGAGGAAGGTGAAATCACCGGACCAGGAACGCCGGTGTTTTATATCATGGGCGTCAGTCAATCTGACTGGAAAGTGATTGCAGGCCTGACCGATAAGAATTGGGGGAAAATTAAAAAAGGAGAAAAAGCCACGATCACCATGGATGCTTATCCCGGATTGATCATTCAAAGTGAAGTCACTCGATTGTCCGATGTAGCTAACCCAATGAGCGGGACACTTGATGTTGAGTTAAGCATTCCCACAAAAGATAAACGATTAGCCGCTGGCATGTTGGTTGATATTGAGATCAATCCATCTGTCAAAAGTGCGTATACCATTATCCCTATCGAAGCCTTAGTCTCCTCTGATGGAAAATCAGGAATCGTATATATTCCAAACAATGGTATGGCAGAAAAAAGGAGAGTGCTCATTCAGGATTTCCAGGGAGAACGCATTGCCATCAAATCAGGACTGGAAGGCGTCAGTGAAGTGATCACTGCCGGAAGTGGCTTTCTCGAGGATGGAGATAAAATTCTCGTCGATCAGTAATACTACATCTATTACTAACAACATCACATACTAAGCCATACCCATTATCACATCAATCCAAATACCATGTCACTGACCTCATTTTCTGTCAAGAATTATCAGTTCACGATTATTCTGTTCGTGCTGGCCCTGATCATGGGCGTCAATGCGCTGATCAATATGCCCAGAGGAGAGGATCCTCCGTTTGGTGCACCCATTTTTATTATCCTCGCTGTATATCCCGGGACGAGCCCTGCTGATATGGAACAGTTGGTCGCCGAACCTATTGAAGATGTGCTGTACAAACTGGATGATATCAAAAAAATGGTCACGAATTGTAATGATGGATTGATGCTGATCAATCTTGAATTTAACTACGGTGTTGATGTTGACGGAAAAAACAACGACGTCATTCGCGAAGTCAATAAAATCAGATCAAGTCTCCCCGCCGGAATAGTAGTGCTCGATGTCATTCGAGCAGCTTCTTCGGATGTCGCGATTTTGCAAACTGCTTTGGTATCCTCCACCGCTACTCCGCAGGAATTACAAGACAAAGCAGAAGAACTCGAAAAATTAATTGAAAGAAATCGGGATATCAAATGGGTAGAAATTCAGGCAGAGCCAACAGAAGAAATTGATATTGCTTTACAGTTGGATCGAATGGCTGCTTATGGCATAGGTCTCAATCAGGTGATCAATATGATTCAGGCCAACAATGTCAATATTCCGGGTGGGAGTGTGGACCTTGGCAAAAGGCGATTCAATATTAAAACCAATAGTGAACTCAGTACACTGGATGATATCCGAAGTATTGTCATCAAAACTACCCCAGAAGGAAATGTGGTGCATTTAAAAGATATTGCGTTGATCCGATTGGGGAAAGCTGAAGACACACATATCGCACGATTCAATGGGATGCCTGCCCTATGGGTTGTCACTGCATTGAAGGACAGGAAAAATATCGTCCAGAACAGGATTGCCATACAAAAATCGCTGGATGAGTTTGAAGCAACTTTGCCACCACACATCAAAATGGAAACAAGTTTTGATCAGGAAAAAAATGTGCGCCGCAGACTCTATGGTTTAGGGATTGATTTTGCGATAGCAGTTTCATTGGTTTTGCTAACGCTCCTTCCACTGGGCATTCGCGCTGCATTGATTGTTATGATAAGTATTCCGCTTTCCCTGGCAATAGGTTTGGCTTTTCTCAATTATACCGGTTATACACTCAATCAATTAAGTATTGTTGGATTAGTGATTGCTCTTGGTTTGCTGGTGGATGATTCGATTGTCATCGTAGAGAATATCGAACGCTTTATGCGGATGGGATATAATCGGGTAGATGCAGCGATTAAAGCAACAAAACAAATTGCTGTTGCTGTAGTGGGTTGTACAGTGACGCTTTTATTAGCCTTTCTGCCTTTGGTTTTTCTGCCGGAAGGATCGGGAGAGTTTATCCGACCATTGCCTATGGCTGTCTTGTTGACGGTCATCGCATCACTGCTGGTATCGCTGACAATCATTCCTTTCCTTGCGAGTATATTATTAAAGAATCATACAAAGTCTGAAGGCAATATTTTCTTCCGGGGATTTAAAAAATATATCAACGCGCCTTACCAAAGGATACTCAATTGGGCATTGGGACATCCGATTGCTGCACTTAGTATTACGGCTGCTATTTTTATCAGTAGCCTGGGGTTGGTTCCTTTGATTGGTTTTAGTTTGTTTCCTGTTTCCGAAAAACCCATGTTCAATGTGCAGATCAAAACGCCTCCCGGCACGAGCTTAAAAGAAACAAATCGCATCGCCCGAATTGTAGAGCAGGATTTGTTGCAATTGGAAGATGTCGAAAGTGTGAGTACGAATATTGGCAAAGGAAATCCACGGGTTTATTACAATGTTTTCCAACAGGATTTCACACCGCACTATGCTGAATTATTTGTTCAAACCAATCCGGATTTTCATGTACCTGAAATTGTGGCAATGACTGATTCACTGCGCATTCGATATAATAAAATTCCTGGCGCCAAAGTGGAGGTAAAACAATTCCAGCAAGGACCGCCCGTACCTGCCCCTATTGAATTCAGGTTGGTTGGAAATCATCTGGACACACTGACCAAGTATAGTACCGTGCTGGAGGATGTCATTAAGAATACTCCGGGAACTATGTATGTAGGCAATGATTTGAGTCTACCTAAAACAGACTTAAATATTGTCATCGACAAAGAGAAGGCTGGTGCATTGGGCATACTTCCATCTGAAATAGCAAGAACGGTTCGCTTAAGCATAGCAGGTCTTCCCAATCAAACAATTAGAAAGGCCAATGGAGACGAGTATCAGATTCAGATGACAGTTCAGGATTTTGATGAAGATCATGCCCTTGATGTATTCAATAAAATGTATGTGTCCTCACTTTCAGGGGCACTGATACCGCTCTCACAGATCGCTGAAATTGTTCCGGGTGAATCACCGAATGTCATCAGACACTACAATAAAGAGCGCTATACGAATGTCACAAGTTTTGTACAAACCGGATATAACACCATTGCCATGTTTGACGAGATAGAAGAGAAACTCACTGATGTTAAATTGCCTTCCGGCTATCATTTTGTTGCCGCAGGAGAGAAAGAAACACGCGAAGAATCATTTGGAGGCATGGGTAGTATTATCCTGTTTACCGTCTTTGGTTTATTTGCCGTGCTGGTCTTAGAATTCAGGACGTTTAAAAGCACCCTAATTGTTCTTTCGGTAGTACCTCTTGGCATTGTTGGTGCATTGGGTATTCTATATCTCGGTGGAGAGACGCTTTCCTTCGTAGCGACCATTGGTATTATTGCTTTGATGGGTATTGAAATCAAAAACTCAATACTGCTTGTGGACTATACAAATCAGTTGCGTGAAAAAGGGATGGCCTTAAAGGAAGCCGTCTTAAACGGTGCAGAAACAAGATTTCTTCCTATCCTGCTCACCTCGATGACTGCAATCGGAGGTATGATTCCACTGGTGCTTGAAAATTCACCACTGATATCACCATTAGCATTAGTATTGATTGGTGGATTGATTAGTTCAACGCTATTAAGCCGCATTGTGACGCCGTTGTTGTATATGTTGATTCCACCGGCGGTGGGGAGTGGGGAGTAGTGAATGGTAAGAGGGGAGTGGTCAGTAGTGAGTGAGTAATTTTCGTTGTTCATTTAATTTTCTTTGCTCCCGATCAGCGGAATTGCGAGAAAATGATATTGATTTTCTTTAAATAATTACCTAAACACTTTGAACCCGTTTTCCTTATTTTCGAAGTGTTTGCCAATGGAGGATTGAGGTATCCCGCTTTGATAGCAAATAATTTTAGTTTATTTTTTATGGGAATTTTACAGATACATACTTACCTTTTCAGACGTTAATCTTTAATAGTCTTATCAGCACTAGTTAAACCCTAAATATTCAATTTCATGCGTTACACCTTTATAGTATCTTTTATCCTCACCTTCTATTCCACTCAATGCCAGACAAGCAATAGTATTGTCATAGGTACTGTTGACAGCCTGCAATCAGAAATTCTGGGCGAGCAACGCAAAGTCTGGGTATATGTACCCAACGGAGGGGACCAGAATATTTTCTCAAAACAAAACTATCCGGTGGTATACTTATTAGACGGCCCGGGGCATTTCCTTTCCGTCGTCGGCATGATTAATCAGCTGAGCACCACTAATGGTAATACCCTATGCCCCGAAATGATCGTCGTAGGCATTCAAAATACTGATCGGACAAGAGATCTGACCCCTACCGCTATCCATGAAGGAGCCCTCTCACAAAATTCCGGCGGTGGAGAAAAGTTCATCTCCTATATGGAAAAAGAACTAATGCCGTATATAGAAGCCAACTATCCCACGCAACCGTATCGCATGCTCATCGGTCATTCCTTAGGTGGCCTGACAGCGATGTATACCCTACTCCACCATACCGATTTGTTCAACGCGTATATCGCCATAGATCCGAGTATGTGGTGGGATCACAGGAAATTGCTAAATGAAGCAAGCCACATCCTTAAGGAAAAAGATTTTTCAGGCAAATCCTTATATCTCGGTATCGCCAATACGATGCCTGCTGATATGACGATAAATAAATTAAAAAAAGATACCACGGAGGATACAAATCATATGCGTTCGATCTTTGACCTGAATGATCTCCTGAATAAAAACAAGAAAAATGGATTAGCCTACGATTCCAAATATTATGAAAATGATGATCACAGTTCTGTGCCCCTGATCACCGAGTATGATGCCCTTAGATTTATTTTTAGTTTTTATGCGCTGGATATGAATGGGCTTGAATTGAATGATACAACCTTGAAACTTGCACATAGAATTGAAACACACTATGCTATGGTTTCGAATAAAATGGGCTACACTATCGTGCCATCCGAAATGCTCATCAACAGTATTGGCTATGCGGCGATGCGAAATGAAAACTCAAAACAAGCTGAATACTTTTTCAAAATGAATGTCAAAAATTATCCCAATAGTTTTAATGTGTACGATTCGCTGGGCGATTATTACGTGTCTATAGGTGATAAAAAGAATGCTATGCTGTCGTTTGAAAAAGCCCTGTCACTTAAAGAAAATGAATTCTCCAGAGAAAAATTTGAAGCATTGAAGAATAATTAAAAGCGACCATGGTGAAAACGAAGATTCTGATCATGCTCTGTTGCACAGGGATGGCGCTTGGCGCCCATGCAACGATTTTTTCTGTCGGTTCAACAAAACAATACAGCACCCCCAATGCCCTCTATCTGGCCGGTGTAATTTCAGAAGGAGACACAATTGACATCGACGGAGAAACATACACCGGTATAGCAGCTCTGGCCGTATGGCAAGCGGACAACCTACTCATCAGGGGTGTAAACGGAAATCCTCATCTCGTGGCCGATGGAAAATATATTCTGGGAAAAGGAATTTGGGTATTTGCCGGAGATAATATTACAGTAGACCATATAGAGTTTTCAGGGGCTGTAGTACCGGATCACAATGGTGCCGGCATCCGGCTGGATGGCACAGGCATGACCGTGCGATACTGCTTTTTTCATGACAACGAAAATGGCATTTTGACCAGCAATCCTTTCGCCGGTGACATCCTGATTGAGTTTTCAGAATTTGCCAACAATGGTTTTGGGGATGGCTTTTCCCATAACCTGTATATCGGTCATGTCAATTCCCTTACGTTTCGGTATAACTATTCTCACCATGCCAAAGTTGGCCATAATCTGAAATCCCGTGCCAATGAAAATTATATCTATTACAATCGGATCATGGATGAAGCAACCGGATATTCCAGTCGACTGATTGATCTGTCCAATGGTGGTTTTACTATCATGATGGGAAATCTGCTGATGCAAGGTCCCAATGCTGAAAACAATACACTGATTGGTTATGGAAAAGAGGGCCTGAGCAATTCTACATCAACGTTGTATGTCGTTAACAACACCATGGTCAACAAACGAGTGGCATCATGTATTTTTGTAGATATCCAGGATGGCACAGAAGTAGCGGAAGTGCAAAACAATATTTTTACCGGCACCGGAACGCCCATCAAAGGAAGTGCAACAGCCACCGGCGGCAATATCATTGATCCGGTCATTGCAAATATGGATTTTACAGACGAACCTAATTATGATTACAACATCAATAGCTTATCACCTGCTATTGATTCGGGTAAAGTGCTGACCTCGACAAATGGCTATTCACTCGTTCCCGACAAAGTCTATAAACATCCGTTGAGTTTTGAGGACAGAATGATTCATCATGGAAAAATTGATGCGGGGGCTTATGAGTATCAAACGATCACTTCAATACAGCCTGTTTTGAACCACCAGATGAAGGTGTTTCCAAATCCCGCAACTGATCATATATCCATTAATCTACCTCATGAAAAAGTAAACATTATTAGATTATTTAACCTACAGGGAAACCTGATCACAAAGGGTTCAAGTACAAATACACTTGACATAGGCAGGCTATCGGCAGGCATGTATATCATGCATATTACGCTTTGTGATGGAGAGGAATGGCAATTGGTATTTATCAAAATATAATCTACTATACCGATCAGTAGTTTTTCTTACAGGCTTTTTCTGAAAGTAATCCATTCCCAAACTTTACGCGTTAATGTTGGGTGGCATTTCATTCTAAACTGAATGATCAAAGCAGAGATCATAGTCACTACCCCAATAAATAATATTGCCGTTTCGATATTGATCAGATCGGCAATTATGCCGGTTAATATAGCGCCAATAGCATACCCTAAATCTCTCCATAATCTGAAGACGCCAATGCTTTCTGCCCTATCTTTCGGATTGGTATTTTCTGCGATGGTAGCCAGAAATGTTGGATACACCATGGCCGTGCCAAGACCAAGCAATAGGCTTAAAAATATGAATTGGACCATGGTGTGAGCAAAAGGAAGTACTAAAAGTGTAACCCCTTGAATCAACATGCCAACATAAAGCATATCTTTTTTACATAAATGATCTGCCATCTTTCCGGTAAAAAGCTGAACTATTCCCCATACTGCAGGATATATAGCTACAATGATGGCTATTTCACGAATAGAAAACTGTTTTGATAACAAGAGAAGTGGCAAAACCCCCCAGACCATGCCATCATTGAGATTGTTAATTAACCCAGCCTGTGACACTGCCCCAAGATTATTATCTTTCCAGGTAGTATCCCAAAATATATTTTTTGATACTGCAATTTTACTTGACTTAATTTCTTCCACCACATAGGCTGTCGTGTCTTTGATAAAATAAATACTTCCAAATAATCCTATGGCTACAAAGCCTATACCCAGGTAGAAAGGATAAGGGCGAACCCCAAATTCGCTTGCGATCCAACCCGTCAAAAAAGCTACAACCGCCAAAGCTATGTAGCCTGAAAATTCATTCAACCCCATCGCAAATCCTCTTTGTTTTTCTCCTACAAGATCAATCTTCATCATCACGGTGCTACTCCAGGCCAGTCCCTGGTTGATCCCTAGAAATACATTTGCCAGAATAATCCATTCCCAGGATGGAGCAAACATCAAAAGAAGAGGAACCGGGATACCAAAAATCCATCCCGCTATTAATAATTTCTTCCTACCAAACCTATTTGCCAATGCCCCGGTATAATAATTGGTTATTGCTTTAATTATACCAAAAACAATAATAAAGGAAAGAATAGCTGTTTTGACTGCAACAGCAAATTCTTCTTCAGCCATAATCGGAAGTACTGTTCGCTCCAGACCCACCATGCCACCAACAAAAGCATTGATCACTACCAGCAAAGTAAACTGTTTCCAGTTTTCTCTCAAACCAAGTTTGACTTTAGATTTAGGATCAACTTTCAAAATTCGAGATACATATGATGATTTGGATTATAATGATTTCCGGAGAGAAGAAAATTATATGCACCAATAATTTGAAACCCCATCTTTTTATAGAAAGCAACAGCCCTGGCATTTTCAATCCATACATGCAGCCACATACCTTCCTGCCCATTGGCTTTCGCCAGGTCAATATTAAATTGAACAAGTTGCGCTCCCAGGTGCTTCCCAAAAAACTCCTTTAAGACATAAAGCCTTTCGAGTTTCGTGACATTTGGTTTTTCAATATCGGGATGTGCCGCATCAAGGATAATCTTCGAATAACCAACCGGCGTATTGTCGTAGTAGATCATGTGATAGATGTTCCGAATATCTGCCAATTCCTTCCTGAAAGCATCTGTGCTGTACTTCTCCTTCAAATAAGCGTCGACCACTTCCGGTGTTGCACTGTGCCTATGGGCTGTCAGAAAGGACGGAACACCGATTTCCGCCAACAGGGTATATTCTTCTTTTTGGGCACGAACGATAGTTGTCATAGGACTTGAATTGCATGGTAAATTAAGTTTTTACGCGGTTTTGATCATATCAGCAGCTTATGATGAGGATTTAGTTGAAGTTATCTGATATACTATTTTCAAAAAAATATCTCACGGATCTTGTAAAAGATGTTTTACAACAACTTTTAACGATGTTATAAAGCATAAAATAATCGCTATTATTCTCCTTCATTTGTAACTGATTTATTACTTAACGGGAAGATCTGGAAACGGAATAAATCAATTGGCCCTCCTGAGATTAAAGTTCACACTACACGTTGCAAAAGAAACCCAAGGGTCTCTTTTTATTTTATCGTAAAAAAAGTTATAAAACCTGATTATATGGCTTCTTATATACAAATCCGAAAAATAAATTTAGTCGCAATCCTTACATTGCTCAGTGTGTCATTCATATTCGCCCAAAACAACAGAACTATAAATGGCATTTTTAACAATCTGGAAAATCCGACGTGGGGATCAGCAGGATCCAATGTCATCATCCGTACAACGCTTGCTTATGCAGATAGCATTTCTACCCCTGCAGGACCCGCAAGGCCAAATCCAAGAGTCATCAGTAATGAAATTTTTGCGCAGCATAGTGAAGCCAATGACCCCCTGGGCCTGAGTGCATACACCTGGGCCTGGGGTCAGTTTATTGATCATGACATCACATTCTCTCCGGACAATCCTGATGAACGTTTTGATATCGCGGTCCCTGTACTGGATGCCTACTTTGATCCTTTTGGTAGTGGAGATGTAGTGATTCCAATGCATCGTTCCGCGTATGACATAAGTACCGGAACGGACCCCGACAATCCAAGAGTTCACATCAATGCCATTTCTGCCTTTATTGATGCGTCCACGGTCTATGGCTCTGATGTGCAGCGAGCTTCATGGTTAAGGACTTATCAACATGGAAAGTTGAGAACTTCGCAAGGCAATCTTTTACCTTTCAATACCATGAGTGGGGAATTTTCAGATCAAATCGACCCAAATGCTCCTGTTATGGCGATGCCTTTCCCATTCGTTAAACGCTATTTTGTAGCCGGAGATGTCCGTGCCAATGAAAACTCATTTCTAACTTCCATCCATACCATATTTGTCCGCGAACACAATCGACTATGCGACAATTTACGGGCAGAAAATCCCGGGTGGAGCGATGAAAAATTATACCAAAGAGCGCGTAAAATAGTTGGGGCACTCATTGAGGCGATCGTATATCAGGAATGGCTTCCTGCTTTGGGTATCGAGGTTGATCATTATCAAGGGTACCATTCCTCCGTTCAACCGGGTATCATGAATATTTTTTCCACTGCTGCTTACCGGTATGGACATACTACTATTGGAGATACACTGGTCAGAATGAATGATGATGGAGCTTGTGTTGAGGAAGGCAATATCAGTTTAAAAGATGCATTCTTCAATCCTGCTGCGATTCAAAGTGTTGGGGGTATAGAACCCTACCTGATTGGTATGGCTACGGTGATCGAGCAGGATTTCGATTGTCAGGTAGTGGATGTGCTGAGAAATTTTCTATTTGGTGAACCGGGCGAAGGAGGACTAGACCTGGTTTCATTAAATATCAATAGAGGAAGAGATCGCGGTTTAGCAGATTATAATACGATCAGAAGTTATTTTGGGCTGGAACAATTGTCCTCTTTTGATGAGCTTTCTGCTAATGAGCAAATGAACCAACAATTAAAAGATGTGTATGGCAGCATTGATCAGCTTGATCCTTGGGTCGGGATGCTGGCAGAAAATCATATGGATGCTGCTTTATTTGGTCAGACAGCCATGACCATTATCAAACAGCAGTTTATGTCTCTTCGGGATGGCGATCGTTTCTATTACGAAGTTGATGCGGATTTCAGTCCTGACCAGGTCGAAGAGATTAAGAACACGCTCCTTTCAGAAATTATTCGAAGAAATACGGGTATCCATCTGATGCAGGATAGTGTCTTCATCGCGCACGAAATAATCACTTCAATTGCGACTGCTACACCTGAGCAAATAGATTTCACGCTATATCCAAACCCGGCAACGGAAAACATCCATATCGCCTTTGAGTCCATTGCACAGCAAAATCGTTTCTGTCATTTGGACATTTTCGATATGTATGGAAGACATATTCAATCAAATGAATTCACTATCGATGGAGATAAAGCTATTCTTACTATCGACCTGAATCAATCAATGACCGCCGGCGTCTATACGATTCAGGTACGTTGTGGAACAAGCGCTACATCGCACAAAATCATAAAACTGGCTCCATAACCTATGGGCCAATAAAATCTTTTTATTCCTTATAGTTAAATTCAAATAGTTTGAAAAAGGGTATCTGATAGTCAGATACCCTTTTATCATCATCACGTTTCACGAACCATCCTAAGGTGCTGCCATAGAAAAGGATAAATATTCCTACCTAATTCGGAGTAAATTGTCTTCTATTTACGATATTGTGATTTGATGACTCAACCGTAATGCAAAAAGAGTGCATTTTTATATGGAAAAGCTGCACCCTGGAATTAAACTGTGAACAGTTATGAATAGATGTGGTGTGCATACGTCCGAACTTGCCGATGAGGTTCTTTTTTGTTCCACCTGCGTGTTTAGAAATCTTTCACTTTGCTCCGAACTGGTAGAAAGTGATTTGACCATACTCAATCAAAACAAAACGATTCTTCATTTCGCAAAAAACGAATTCATCTTTAAGCAAGGTGTTCGTCCTTCCGGTTTATATATTCTTGCCGGAGGAAAAGTAAAGAACTCGAGAATGAGCGAAAATGGATTCGAACAAATCGTTTCTCTGAATAAGCCAGTGGATTTTTTAGGATTTTATGATTTTAGTGCTCATCAAAATCACACCTACTCTGCTATTGCCCTTGAAGAATGCCGCATCTGTTATGTGCCAACAAAAGATTTTCAGGATATCCTGAAACATAACAATGCATTTGCCGTCAGAATTCTTACGCAGATCAGTCAGGAGTTTAGTCAGCATATACAACGTATGACCAACCTTGCCGGAAAACATATGCGCGGACGCATGGCTGACACACTGCTTTATATCTATGATTTATTTGATGTGGCCAAAACCCATAATACCCTCACCATTGATTTAAAACGACGTGATCTGGCAGGGATGGCCATTATGAACACTTCTAATGCTGTTCGAACATTATCTGAGTTTTCCAAGGCTGAGTGGATCACACTGGAAAAGCATCAGATTGTTTTTAACAACTTACCTGCATTGCAACGGATAAGCATGACAAATTAGGGAAGTCAACCTGTGTCTTAGCATTGTTTACCTGTTCTCAAAATTACAACGTACTTTATAGTTATAAAACTATTTATTACGCTATATTTGTCTTATGGGGCCTGTGCCAGGCTTCATAGATTTCTTTTGCTAATAATAATTGTACCCTATGATGAGTACTAAATTCGGCCTATTGACCATCGCTGCCATGATCGCATGGACTGCCAATGGTCAAACCTATATAGGGCAAATCCTTCATCGTAACATCTATCAATATGCAAAGCTGGTTTGCCAGGCAGACACCTGTACCTTTTCCATTCCGTATGTCGACGGAGCAAAAACATATCGCATACCGCTTACACTTATAAATACAACTGATTGGGCTATCAAACGAGGCGCAGAACTCTGGCGATTTAACACCCGCTTCGAAAATGGAAACTTAACCGGCACTCTCTTCCTGCCAACAGGACAACAAACCATAACATTTTTCGAACAGACCTCTCCGGTTGAAAAAACCGAATTGGCAAAATATGAAGGAGTCTTCGAAGATGATCTTCACCGGAAAGTGATAATCTATTCCCGCTTTGACTATCTGCACATGATGTCTCCTTATTCGGAAGAAACAATGTCCCTAAAGCCTTTGGGAGAAAATAATTTCTGGAGTGTATCAGGAGAAGCATCAAAATTTTCAAATCTTGCGAACAGTCAATTCCAGGCGTTGACAATTTCCTGTAGGCAAGACATTGAACATCATCTTCATCGTGTCCCTTCTTTCACCATTGAAGATCTTTGGATTCCAATTGGTGAAGACACATTATTTGCGCAAATATTCCTGCCTGCTTCCAAAGAACAAGTACCTGCGTGCCTGGTGCTTCCAGGTGGTGGTAGTGTGGGAATGGAAAACTACATCTACGAAGCTCGTCTGTTTGCTTCACATGGTGTAGCGAGTCTCGTATTTGACAAATCAGGCAATGGTAAATCGAAAGGCAATGGGCACTTTGACCTGCAAAGCTTTGAAGAAAAAAATGAGCAATACAAAACGTTATTTCGATATCTCCAAAATCATCCATCGGTTGACCCGCAGAAAACAGGAGTTCACGGACCCAGTGAAGGTGGAAGACTAGCCTTGATGATGGCGATTGATCTGGCCGATACCATTGCTTATACCATTGCATCATCGGGGCCCTTTATGACTTTTCGGGAAGGGCAATTATACGCCATGGATCAGCACCATCGCAACATGGGCGTGAAAGAAGTAGATAATATGCATATTCGTCAGATCTGGAATGACTATTACACAGGTATCATGGCGGGGAAAATTGATACCGCATTGATTGAAAAAGCAAATACTTACAGAACACGAAATGCCAGATTGTTTTTACCGCCTAATACCACAGCCATGCCAGGTTCACCTCGCAAAGAGGATATCGAAAATGACCGGGTAGTACA
The DNA here is from genome assembly GCA_024642665.1 of Bacteroidota bacterium. Lineage (GTDB taxonomy): Bacteria > Bacteroidota > Bacteroidia > Chitinophagales > Saprospiraceae > Opimibacter. The sequence goes on along the minus strand of JAHEAR010000014.1, from coordinate 18,534 downwards.
GGAATCCGGAAAAATAACTTGTCCACTACTCCTGCAATACGGCGAGAATGATCAGCGGGTGAATGCACAAAAAAGTCTTGACAATCTAATCCCGCAATTATCCGATGCAGGTCTTACACAAACTATTTTTTACAAACGAGGCAATCACTCCATCATGACACCGGAGTACCAGATATGCACAGGATACACCAGTGATAAAATCAACTGGCTTAAAGAAATCGGAATTATTGACTAAAGAGCGTAGAGCGAGTCTAAACACTGTTTTCCAAAGAAAATGGTGTTTCTTAAAACCTATGCGTCTTTGAGTTCAGCAATTAATTTTTCCAAAGAAGCCTTAGCATCACCGAATAGCATTTTGGTTTTCTTGTCAAAGAAAAGTTCGTTTTCAATACCGGCATATCCCTTCGCCATCGAGCGTTTCATGACAACGATATTCTTTGCCGTATTCGCCTTGATGATAGGCATACCATAAATCGGTGAAGAAGGATCAGTTTCTGCGGCAGGATTGACGACATCATTAGCCCCGATCACAATCAGTACATCTGTATTGGGAAGCTGAGGATTGATATCCTCCATCTCTTTTAATTTATCATATGGTACATCAGCCTCAGCCAGCAGAACATTCATATGCCCCGGCATACGACCGGCCACCGGATGAATCGCAAAGTTTACTTCTACACCTTTTGCTTCCAGCGCCTTTTCAAATTCATGGCAAGTGTGTTGTGCCTGTGCTACTGCAAGTCCGTATCCCGGAACGATCACCACACGTTGTGCATAAGCACACATAATCGCTGTGTCGGTAACACTAATTTCACTAATGGACATTCCTTCTGTAGACTTTCCGGATGGGCCACTGGCACTGAATGCGCCACTGATCACATTCCAAAGACTTCTGTTCATCGCCTTGCACATCAGCACGGTCAAAATCGTTCCGGCACTTCCCACCAGGATACCACCGGTCAACATCACCTGATTATCATAAAGGAATCCACCAAAAGCGGCAGCTATTCCGGTAAACGAGTTGAGCAAAGAAATAACCACGGGCATGTCCGCTCCTCCAATAGGCATGACAAACAATACACCATATAATAAGGATGCGGCAAAAATCAACCAGATCAAACCATCACTCCATGATCCGCTCATGGATAGAAAAATAATCGCTCCGAAGATGGCAAAGACAATCGTATTGTTCGATACCTGCATGATCTTGCTGCCGATGTCTTTGATCTTACCTTCAAGTTTTCCATAAGCAATCATACTACCGGCAAAAGATACCGTGCCAATCATCAAACTAAGAAATATGATCAGACGTTCTCCAAATGCTTCAGGATGATGCGTATTCATCTCCACCAAACCGATCAGCGCAGCACAAGCACCACCCATTCCATTAAATAAGGATACCATCTGCGGCATGGCGGTCATCTTTACACGCATCGCAATGATATACCCCACAACCGTACCAATCAAAATCGCACCAAAAATATACGTCAGGTTGCCTATGCTTGTTACTTCACCGGTATGGTGATCTGTGCTTTGATGAAAAAGAATGGTTCCTGCAATTGCAATCAGCATACCTATTCCGGCATATAGATTTCCTTTCTTCGCCGTATCCGGTCGGGATAGCATTTTCAATCCGACAATAAAAGAGAGACTGCCGAGGAGGTAACATATTTTTAAAATAGCGCTGTATTCCATTGTAGTAAGTAGCGTAAATGGTGAAGGGTAAAAGGTTTGAGAAGGAGGTTATTTCTTTTTCTTAAACATCTGAAGCATTCGGTGGGTGACCACAAATCCGCCGACCACATTGAGGGTACCTAAGACGACGGCCAGAAATCCAAGGGTCAGGGCAAAGTAGTTGTCCGGGCTGGTATGTCCCATGACGATGATACTCCCGACGATCACGACGCCATGAATAGCATTCGCCCCACTCATCAGTGGCGTGTGGAGGATGGCCGGAACATTACTGATGACTTCTATGCCCAGAAATACGGCTAAAAGAAGAATAAAACAGATATCCCAAATGTCGAGTGAGGTTAGAAAACCTTGAACTTCAGATAATAAGATCATAATTTATGTCAGATTTTGTCATCATTGAGCGGAACAAATGTATAGAAAATAAGGGATGATGACCACCCTTTGTCAATTCCTGCTTATTCAGACCCATATCTTTTGAATCGATAAATTAAATAATAAATTTGCCAACTCCTTTTAGATTTTAAAACCTTTCTGATGAAATTCCTTTCCGGACTCCTGTTTTTATTGGCTACGCTGACACTTCAGGCACAGCATACCAGAACCATGACCCCTGTGGACGTTGCCTCTATTAAATCAATTTCCTCAGCCACCTGGTCCCCGGATGGGCAGACGATAGCCTATACCCTTCGTGTACAATCAGATCCCATGGTGGAAAACAAGTCCGCTCACGCTGAGCTCTATCTGATGCACCTTGCCACCGGGCAAGCCACTCCATTTGTAACGCGTGGCAGTGTACGTGGAGTGAATTTCAGACCCGGCCACCAGACCCTTACCTTTCTCAACCGGCTTGACAATGATAAAATCACCGGATTGTATGAGATCGGGCTGCAGGGTGGTGAAGCGACTCTCTTGTATCAATTCAAAACTTCCATCTCATCATATCAATGGTCGCGGGATGGAAACAAGCTTGCTTTCATCGCCGGCCAGCCTTCCGTGGAAGAAAAAAGTGATTTGCCCTATCAACCGGAACTGTATGAACAGAATTTAACTTTTCAGCGGTTATATATCGCTGACCCAAATACAGGGGAAGTACAGGAAGTGCCAGTAGATGGTCATTTCAGCCAAATAGTCTGGAGCCCCGATGGCTCAAAAATAGTCTGTGCTATTGCCCCCACGCCACTGGTAGATGATTCTTATATGGCCAAAACGATTACCGTCATCGATGCAGCAAGCATGAAAGTATCAGGTATAGTTGATCATCAGGGCAAATCAAGTGAAGTGGTCTGGAGTCCCGATGGAACTCAAATTGCTTTTATTGCAGGTGCTGATATAAATGATCCAACGGATGGCCGGTTGTTTATCGTTTCGGCTGACGGGGGTAAGCCAACCATGCTCAATGAAGGCTGGAAAGGAAAGGTTGAACAAATCGAATGGACAAAAAAAGATGAAATAGATTTTTTAGGCAGTGTGGGTACAGAATCAGTATTGGGTAACATCAAACCGAATGCAAAATCAAATCCCGGATTTGCAAAAAATGAAATTGGATTTACAATAGATCATTTCGAAACCAATAAAAATGGAGATCAATTATGGCTCGTAGAAAGCTATAATCACCCGACTGAATTATTTGTTCATCTACAAGGAAAGTCAACAAATAACCGATTAACCAACAGCAATCCATGGTTGTCTGAAATCGCATTTGCCAAACAAGAGGTGATCCACTATAAAGCTAAAGATGGATTGGAGATAGAAGGCATCCTGATAAGACCCCTCAACGAAGAAAAAGGTAAACGCTATCCATTGATCACTGTCGTGCATGGAGGACCCGAATCACACTATAATAATGGATGGCTGACAAGCTACAGCAATGTAGGTCAACTCGGGGCTGCCAATGGATATGCCGTTTTTTATCCAAACTATCGTGGTTCCACCGGCAGAGGTTTGGAGTTTACCCTTTCGAGTCAGGGGCAACCTGCGGAAGAAGAGTTTGATGACATCGTTGATGGCGTGGACTACCTTATAGAAATGGGTCTTGTGGATAAATCAAAAGTGGGTGTGACCGGTGGTTCATACGGAGGTTATGCAACGGGTTGGCTCTCTACCAGATATTCTGATCGATTTGCTGCAGGCGTAATGTTCGTAGGCATCAGTGATGTGGTTTCCAAATGGGGAACTACCGATATCCCAAACGAAGAATATCTTGTGCATGCCCGTAAGTGGGTCTATGAAGATTATGAATACTTCCTTAAGCAGAGTCCTATCTACTATGCTGATCAGTGCAAGACCCCTTTATTGATTGCAGCCGGTAAAAATGATACCCGTGTGCACCCATCCCAATCCATGGAGTTGTATCGACACATCAAAAGCAGAACTGATACACCAGTTGAATTAGTTCTATATACGGGTGAAGGTCATGGCAATGCTAATGCAACAGCTCGATATGATTTTAATCTTCGCTTGATAGGTTGGTTTGATAAATACCTGAAGGAAGGAGGGAGGTCGTAAGGAATGGAGAATCTTGTTTTAGATAACAGATTAGACTTTGTGAAATAAAAGAAATATCCGTAACCATTGCATGATACTCCATTGTGATTGATGAGGATAGGAATGCAAAGCAGTTCTGCCTGATGCCGGGGACGGAAAGGGTTTTGATTATTTGAATTCGGATATAGGAATTCCAATTTCTCTTATGATGGGAATCCTTAAATACAGTCTTGATGATTTATCTATCTAAATCTAAGTTGTTCAGATGAAAACCGAACGAGTAAAGCATTGCTTTTTTACTAATCGAATTGTGCTGATCAATGCTTCTGTACCTGTTCTCCAAAATATTATAAATGGCGATGAGGCACTCAAGGAATTTCTTCAAATTTCTATCCCGGGAGATTGGACTGAATTTGGGCAGGCGCCATTCAAATATGCATTAGAGCGGATTCAAAAACAAGGAAGTGATGCACGCTGGTGGAGTTGGCTCCCGATTCTTGTATCAGAAAATAAGCTGATTGGAAATTGCGGGTACAAAGGGGCACCCAAAAAAGGCATTGTTGAAATCGGCTATGAAATTGCAAAAGACTACCGGGGACGAGGCTATGCTACCGAAATTGCCGGTGGATTGATTCGCAATGCCTTCAAAGATGAAGCAGTTCAGGAAGTAATTGCTCACACCCTGGCAGTAGAAAATGCTTCCGTGAAAGTATTACGAAAATACGGCTTTACCTTTACAGAACAAATTAATGATCCGGAAGACGGACAGATTTGGAAATGGGTACTTTCACGCCATCATCTGCTTTCCGAAAATGAATAAATTGCTTTACCTTATTACACCAATATTTTCCTGCAAGGGATAACACCGAATTAGTATCGGCATAAATAACCATCCATGAAAAGCACAACGTTTTACACCTTTATTTTTGTTTTACTGGGTCTTCAGTTTTCAGTCGCCCAAAACACAAAAATAAAACCTGATGAAAGTATCCTACCTGATGTGCACTTTACACCCATAAAATCTGCAGCACAGGTAACCTCCTTAACGACTATCGTTCATCAAGATCATCGGGGTGACAAATGGGCAGTATCCGTCCGACCTACGTTTAGCCGAGAACATGGATCAGCAGCACTCCGCCAAATGAAGGAAAATAAAATGCAGCAGAAAATTGATTCGTACAAGTCTTCGACTGCAATTGAAAATGCGACCAGAGCCGTAGTGCCCGTTTTGGGAACAAACTTTGAAGCCAACTGGTCCATTGATGGTGTACCGGCTGATAATTCGATGGCGATATCCAATGGCGGTTATATCGTTACAGCAAATAATGATGGTATAGAATACTACACAGCCTCCGGCACCTTTCTCAATTTTGATGCATGGTTTGATTTCTTCAACGACAACTCGCTGGTATCATCGATATACGATCCAAAAGTCATTTATGATAGCGGCTCAGATCGTTTTGTCATGGTCGTATTGCATGGATCAAATGAAAACACTTCAAAAGTGTTGGTATGCTTTTCACAATCAAATAATCCTGAAGACGGATGGTGGGTCTATAGCTTAACCGGCAATCCACTGAACAACAACAGCTGGTTTGATTATCCTTCCCTCGGTGTTTCAGATAATGAGATTTATATAACCGGAAATTTATTTAAAGGAAATTCATTTAGCCAAAGTATTATTTATCAAATACCAAAAGCAGCCGGATATGCCGGCGACAATCTACCATGGCAGTTTTGGTCAGGATTAAGTGCTGACCCGTTTAAAGCATTTTCATTGGTAGTGGCTTCTTATGGGCAACAAGGCAATTACGGCCCCGGTGTTTATTTCGTCAGCAATGAATCACTCGGTGATAGTAAAATCAGATTATGGGATTTAACAGATGATATGAATGGCACCCCTGAACTATTGAGCTATACCGTCAGTACAGATGCTTATGAACCTGCAGCCGATGCACTTCAGAAAGGAACAAATGATGAACTGGATAACGGGGACTGTCGCATACAAAGTGCTTTTTATTTAAACGGATTGATTCACTTTACGTTCCATTCAGATATTGGGGATGGATGGAATGGTATTAATTATAATCGACTCAAAATTAATAACACCACCAACACGCATTCTACATTTGGATTACAGGGGAGTTTTGATTACTCCTATCCTGCTGTAGCTTCCTTTTCAACGTCTCCGAATGATCCTTCAGTCATGATAGCTTTTCTGCGCGCTTCCGCAGAAACATTTCCGGAAGTGCGTGTTGTCAATTGTGATCAGGACTTTACCTGGTCACCTTCTGTTTTAGTCAAGGCAGGTGAAACCTATGTGGATTTTTTAAGCAGTAGTTCGGAGCGTTGGGGTGATTATACAGGGATAGCCAGACGGCACAACAGCCCTGCAGGTAAAGTTTGGCTGGCCGGATGTTATGGTGCCAATATCAATAGCCAAAATACACCCCATACCTTTAAGACCTGGGTCACTGAAGTGTCCGGAGGTGCTACGGTAGGCTATGAAGAACTTCCAAAGATCAAGGATGTTTCTGTTTATCCTAATCCAACCTTTGATATCATTCGAATTGATTTTACAGCGGAGCAAGGTGAGATGACCACCATCACTCTACTTGATATGAATGGAAAAATTGTTAAAGTACTTTATCGGGATGTACCAACACCTGGGACAAACCAACTAACTTTTAATCAAGGTGCATTAGCTGCCGGATCCTATTTGATTTCTATCACCACTTCTTCACAAACACTGAAAAATGAAAAACTTATTATCCTTGATTAGTATCCTCTTCTTTTCTATAACACTTCAAAGTTGCCAATCAAAAAAAGCTTCTGAAGAAATGTCTACAGACTCTGATGCACCGGATACCATGGCTTCTTCCATAGACACGATTATAACGCATGGAGATACCACGATCGTAAAATCTATTGGCAAAGTAGATACGCTCATCAGCAAGGATGAAAAATATAAGAAAGACACTACTATAAAACATGAGGCGCCGGATCATCAATCACCGGATGAAGCCAAACTGGATAGCATCAAAAATGCAAAGAAAAAGAAGAAAAATGATTAGTCTTAAATGCTTAGTTTGATGTTACTTTAAACGCCGTACGGCGGTTGGTCTGACGCCCGGCTTCAGTTGCATTATCTGCAATGGGTTGCGTCTCTCCATAGCCGACGTAAGACAATCGCTCGCTTTCAATACCACGAAAAACAAGATAGTCATAGACTGCTTTAGCTCTTTCTTCACTTAGCTTTTGATTGGCTTTAGCATCTCCCACATTGTCCGTGTGGCCACTGATTTCAATATGCAGGTTAGTGTTTTTACGCAAGCTCCAAATAAGTTTCCCAAGTTCGGTATCCGATGAAGCGAGCAATTTTGAAGATCCACTTTCAAAAAAAATATTCTGCAATACGATTACTTTGTTTTCTGCTTCGGTCACCGGGGTCAACTGTATCGCTATGGAGCGAATTTCGGATGTGTCAGGTGCCAGACTGGCGGAATACAACAGATAACCTTCTGCTTCGACCAGAAGACCATAGCGTGTGTTTTGCTGCGTCATGACCGATATTTTTCCTTCTGTATCTGCCCACTGAGACTTGCGTATGGTATCCTGTCCATTCGTTTCAAAAATTATGAGTTGCGCATAGATGGGCTTTTGAGTCACCTGATCCGTAATCGTCGCACGAAGAGCCTGCAGTGGATTGGATCGATATTGCTCAGGAAGATCAAACTCAAATAAATCATTCTTATTCTCATCTGTCATACGCGTGATGATGGCACGGCGACCATCCGGATGCAGTGTCAGTGCTCCTTCATCTCCTCCCGTGTTGATCGGTGAGCCGAGATTAAATGCTTTTTTCCAGTTGCCATTGATATCTTTTCGGGCCATGTATAAATCATAGCCACCAAGCCCTTCCTTACCATTGCGCATAAAATAAATGGACTGCCCATCAAAATGCACAAATGGTGATTCTTCATCATCCGCAGTATTGATCGCAGGACCTGCATTAACCGGCCGTGACCAACGGCCTGCACTCAACTGATAGACATACCAAATATCTCTGCCGCCAAAACCTCCGGGTCTGCTGCTCGAAAAAAATAAAGACAAGCCATCCAATCCAAAGCATGGCTGTCCATCCCATGCGGCATTATTAAAAGCGGGTCCCATATTGGTAGGTTTTGACCAATGTCCATCCTGCTTAAAAGAAAGATAGAGATCACATCCCCCCTGGCTATCATACTTATTGCATGACGTAAAAATCAAATAATTGCCATCCGGCGACAAAGCATGTGCTCCTTCATTTTGGGGTGAGTTATAGGAAAAATCTGTAATCTTCCATAGCCCTGCAGTGGTATCGAAGGAGGCAAAAAATATATCTTCCTGCCCATTCAATAACCGCGTAAATACCATTTGCTGACCATCCAATGTCCACCTTCCAAGTGATTCATGATTTGGTGTATTGATGTCCGAGTCAAAAGGTCGAAAGACAATGGACTCACCATCCGTCCACAAATCACTCTTGGCCTCCAGCGCCTGTTTGTTTTTTGTGGCCCGTGCCATAAGTTCGAAATCTTCGCCTCCTTTTTTAATGACGGCTTCATAACAATTAATGGCCTGGACAGGATGATTGGCACCTTCGTATAAACGACCCAACGTAAATAATTCCTGAAGCTGTGACATGGTGTCAATCGCTATTGAAAGTTCGAGTTGTTCTATCGCAGCTTCCTTTTTTCCTGTTTCGTAATAGATCTTACTCAGCGCCTGCCGTGGTTTGGTCCATTGCGGATTGCGATCAATAATCTCTTTGATTTCCTGAATCGCTTGTTCGGACTGTCCACCTTTTGCCCTGAGAATGGCGTCGTCTAAAGTCTTCTCATTTTTAGAAGAAACTTTGGGAGGAATATATTCGGTCTGTGCAGAGCATACCGTCACCGCAAAAACAATTAACAACAGAAAGACTGCAAAGCGCATCATCGCGATTAGAAATAAAATTAGAACGTCCTATTGACCGGAAAGAAGATTTTTTACAATTCCTGAAATTGTTTTTCCGTCTGCACTTCCTGCAAAAGCTTTTGAGGCTTCTCCCATCACCTGACCCATGTCTTTCATAGAGGACGCCCCTAACCGCGTGATGATCGCCTGCACTTCAACCTTGAGTTCGTCTTCGGTGAGTTGCTTAGGAAGATAACGCATGATGACTTCAATCTCTTCGCGTTCTACGCTAGCGAGATCTTCGCGTCCTTGCTTAACAAAAATATCGAGAGAGTCCTGACGTTGCTTAACCAGTTTTTGCAGCATAGCGATTTCGTCCTCTTTATTCATTGTTGCCCCCGAACCGGAGGTATTGAAAAGCATTACGGCAGATTTTATCGCTCGGATGCCTCGCAAAGCGACTGCATCTTTTGCTTTCATAGCGGTCTTGAGATCTTCGTTGATGGTTGATTCTAATGACATGTGTATATTATTTTCAATTAAACGGTAAAGTTACGCAAGTATTTTGGCCAACTTTTCATAAGCCGTGCATTTGATACAACAAGGGAAGCTTATCTTAGTTGTCCGTCGTAACAAACTATCGGTATGCACTGGATCATTCTCATCATAGCAAGTCTCTTTGAAGTGGGTTTTGCCACCTGTCTGGGCAAGTTGAAGACGGCTACCGGAAATGCGGCGATCTGGTGGTTTGCCGGTTTTGCCATCTGCCTTATTTTAAGTGTGTTTCTGCTCTACAAAGCCACCAAAGTATTGCCGGTGGGTACCGCCTATGCGGTATGGACCGGATTAGGTGCTGCGGGAATTGTGCTGGTAGGGATTTTTGTTTTTAAAGAGCCGGCTACTTTCTGGCGTATGTTTTTTCTGACCACACTCATTGCTTCAATTGTGGGGTTGAAGTTGGTTTCATGAGCCGGGGGAATGGTGAGTAGTGAGTAGTGAATGGAGTAGTGATTGGTGAATGAAAATTAATAAAATTGGAATGAGGTAAAATTTAACTGCGGCTCTGCGCCTCTGCGCGATAACTATTTGAGTGAATGGTTTTGGCAGAAGGGCAGAAGGAAAAATAAAAATTATGAATTGCGAAGCATCTTTGACATTATGCCTTTATTCGTTATTTCCAATAAACCACGTAAGCAGATAATCTCATACCTTTAACCTCTTCCGAAATTAACAATGCGTGCTTATGAAAGATTTAAAACTTGCCGTGCTCATCGATGCTGACAATGTGCCCTATGCTAACGTGAAAGGCATGTTGGAAGAAATTGCTAAAAATGGAACACCCACCATCAAGCGGATCTATGCCGATTGGACAAAACCAACGGTGTCAGGATGGAAAAAACCTCTTTTAGAAAATGCGATCACGCCCATTCAGCAATATAGTTACACGTCCGGAAAAAATTCAAGTGATAGTGCCATGATCATTGATGCGATGGATATTTTATATTCCGGAAAAGTAGATGGTTTTTGTATCGTCTCCAGCGATAGTGACTTTACCCGATTGGCTGTCAGGCTTCGTGAGGCAGGTATGTTGGTGCTAGGTTTTGGCGAAAAGAAAACACCCAAACCATTTATTACAGCCTGCGATAAATTTGTTTACATTGAAATTCTGGATGCCGATGAAGAGCCTGAAGAAGAAACCAAAACAAAACAGCCAAGCAAAAAAGTGACTAAAAAACCGGTGCTGAGCAACATCGACAAACGCCTCGTCAAACTGATCGCCGATAGTGTGGATGAATTGTCAGACGACGACGGCTGGACCTTTTTAGGTAGTCTGGGAAGTTACATGCTCAAGAAAAAACCGGATTTTGATCCAAGAAACTACGGCTTTCAAAAGCTCTTCCCCCTCATCAAAAGTATCGGGAAGTTTGCTATCGATCAACGAGAGACCGGCTCTAAAAATGTTCACCATATTTATTTGAAAAACAAATAGGCTCTGAAAAGGCTTTTTATTAGTGACTGCGTTCATCCCTATGCATCGTGCTGTATCGCGCAGAGACGCATAGACGCGGTCAGCTAACCATGATTTTCAAAAAACAAAATGTATTTTCTGGTTTCTGTTTCCATTACTAGAAGCCCTGAAAGGGCGTCCTGTTAGCGTTGGGGTTCAGCCCTAATCAAAGTGTTGAATCACACAATCCAGCTGAGCGGGACCAAACTACCAAAAAAAATAAAAAAAGGGTGATCCGAAACGGATCACCCTTTTGTTTATAACTCCTCCAATAATTAAATCTATCTCATGAATTTTTTCCAAAGGAGTTTGTCAAAATCAAACTAAATCAAATCGATCAAGATTCATTACCTTATGCCATGCGGCTATAAAATCATTGACAAATTTTTCCTTACTATCTGCAGAACCATATACTTCTGCCAGGGCACGGAGCTCGGAGTTAGATCCAAAAATAAGATCTGCTCTGGTTCCGGTCCACTTCTTTTCACCGGTCTTACGATCACTTCCTTCAAATACATTTTCTGAATCAGAAGTTGTTTTCCAGGTAGTACCCAAATCCAGTAGGTTGACAAAGAAATCATTTGTCAGCGTACCGGGTTTTTTAGTAAATACACCATGATTGGATTGATCATAGTTTGTATTCAACACGCGCAAACCACCAAGTAAAGCTGTCATCTCAGGAGCTGTAAGGGTTAACAATTGCGCACGATCCACCAGCATTTCCTCTGCTGAAGCAGAATGTCTCGGCTTGTAATAGTTACGAAAACCATCCGCTGCCGGCTGTAAGGCCTGGAAGGAATCAATATCTGTTTGTTCAGGCGTAGCATCCGTACGTCCAGGTGTAAACGGAACCGTCACAGTATGTCCTGCATCCTTCGCAGCTTTCTCAACACCTGCACATCCGGCCAGCACGATTAAATCCGCGATAGAAACTTTTTTACCATCAGACTGCGCACTATTAAAATTACTTTGAATGCCTTCTAATGTTTTAAGCACTTTGGCCAATTGTGTCGGGTTATTCACTTCCCAGTCTTTCTGAGGAGCCAGACGAATACGTCCGCCATTAGCACCACCGCGCTTATCTGAACCGCGGAATGTAGAAGCCGATGCCCATGCAGTAGAGACTAATTCAGAAACTGTAAGTCCTGCTTCTAATACTTTTGCTTTTAAAGCAGCGATATCCTTATTATCGATTAATTTATGATCCACAACCGGAACAGGATCCTGCCAGATCAGTGCTTCGGATGGAACTTCACTACCGAGATAAAGGGCGATCGGACCCATATCACGATGCGTCAGTTTATACCATGCTTTGGCAAAGGCGTCTGCAAATTCATCCGGATGCTCATAGAATCTTTTTGAAATTGGGCCATAAATGGGGTCAAACCGTAATGAAAGATCTGTTGTAAGCATAAACGGAGCATGACGCAATTTTGGATCATGTGCATCCGGAACACTTCCCTGACCAGCTTGTCCTTTTGGTTTCCACTGATGGGCACCCGCAGGACTCTTGCTAAGTTCCCACTCATAGTCAAATAGATTTTCAAAGAAATTATTGGACCACTTCGTCGGTGTCTTTGTCCAGGCTCCTTCCAGCCCGCTGGTAATCGTGTTGACTCCATTACCACTACCCATCGTATTCTTCCAACCCTGGCTTTGCTCTTCAATGGATGCAGCAGCAGGTTCGACACCAACATATTTAGTGGGATCACCTGCCCCATGTGTTTTTCCAAACGTGTGTCCTCCGGCGATCAGCGCTACTGTCTCTTCATCATTCATCGCCATACGACCAAAGGTTTCGCGGATATCAACAGCGGCTGCCAGTGGATCAGGATTGCCATTTGGGCCTTCCGGATTGACATATATCAATCCCATTTGAACGGCTCCTAGCGGATTTTCTAATTCACGATCACCGGTATATCTTTTATCACCCAGCCATTCTCCTTCTGATCCCCAATAGATATCTTTTTCGGATTCCCAAACATCGGCACGACCGCCACCAAAACCAAAGGTCTTAAAGCCCATGGACTCAAGCGCACAGTTTCCTGCGAGTATCATCAGATCCGCCCAGGAAATCTTCTGTCCATATTTCTGTTTGATCGGCCATAATAAAAGACGCGCTTTATCCAGATTGGCATTATCCGGCCAGCTATTCAAGGGCGCGAAACGCTGTGTTCCTGAACCACCTCCTCCTCTGCCGTCCGCAATTCGATAGGTACCTGCACTGTGCCAGGCCATCCGAATGAAAAAGGGACCATAATGACCATAATCTGCCGGCCACCAATCCTGAGAATCCGTCATCAAATCAAAAAGATCTTTTTTAACTGCCTTCAGATCGAGCTTTTTAAATTCTTCTGCATAATTAAAATCCTCCCCCAATGGGTTCGATAATGATGAGTTTTGTCGAAGGATGTCCAGATTGAGAAGATTTGGCCACCAATCTCTGTTGGAGGTCCCTGTGCCTGCGCTTTTCTTCACATCGCCCCCCGTAAAAGGACACTTCCCTGCGCCATTCGTGTTGTAGGATACTGTGTGTGAATGCTTTTCGTCTGCCATTTTTGTTTATTTATTTGTTTGTTTGATTATGAACGTAATTATTGTTTCTATGCTGTTTTTATCAGCGAAGGCTAATCAGCCAATTCGTTGAATTCAATTTACGCCATTTAGTCATAAATTAAAAGGATCATGACAGAATCATCTGTGATTTAGAATCATTTTAAAGTTCTATCAATTGTCCGGTACTAATAACTCGAAATGGAATGAAAAGTTTGATGAAACAGAGGTTTTTATTCTATTTTTTTGGCTTGTGTAACATTTGTTGAAAAAGGATTTAAACGCGTATGGAATTGCCTGCCGGCTGTGCTATTTATGGTATTTATAATGTAACTTGAAACAGTTATCTAAAAGCCGGAATTTTACAATTCATGCGTCAAATTATATTTTGGTTAAAACAAAAGGGGATGCTTTCTTGTAGTGGAATAAAAGGGGTTATCTCAAAATTATAAACTTGCAATGGAATTTATCGATTATTATAAAATTCTTGGGGTTGCTAAAACGGCCACAGAAAAGGAAATTAAAAGTGCCTATCGTAAGCTGGCACGAAAATATCACCCTGATGTAAACCCGAATAATAAAGAGGCTGAAAGAAAATTCAAAGAAATCAATGAAGCCAATGAGGTGCTGAGTCACCCTGAAAACCGCAAGAAATACGACAAGTATGGAAAGGACTGGCAGCAGGGAGAACAGTTTGAAAAAGCAAGACAACAACAGTCGCAATACCAATCCGGACGTCAGGGATTTTCAGGCGAAGGCTTTAGTAGTAGTGATTTTTCTGAACATGACTTTTCAGATTTCTTCGAATCTATGTTTGGCGGTAGCGGCAGATCGTCCGGTCAACGACAAAGTGCCCGATTTAAAGGACAGGATTTTAATGCAGAATTACATCTCGACCTTAAAGATGTTTACGAAACTCAAAAACAAGTCTTAACGATCAACAACCAAAAAATCCGACTGACTATTCCTGCCGGCGTGGAAAACGAACAAGTCATCAAGATTAAGGGTAAAGGAGGTGAAGGATTGAATGGTGGACCTAATGGTGATTTGTACATTAAATTTATCCTCAACAATAACACCTCTTTTAAACGAGATAAAAACAACCTTTACACTGATGTCAATCTTGATTTGTACACGGCCATTCTGGGTGGAGAAATCACAGTACAGACATTTACCGGTAAAGTCAAACTTAAAATAAAACCGGAAACACAAAATGAAACAAAAGTAAAACTGAAAGGCAAGGGTTTTCCGGTGTATAAAAAATCAGATCAGTATGGTGATCTGATCATTACCTTTCATATCAAAATGCCTACCCATTTATCAGCAAAGGAAAAAGAGCTATTCCAGGAATTACAAAAAATCAAGGCGCGATGAAAACTAAAAACCTAATTGCCATCAAAACTCTTTGCACGCATTATGAAATTGAAATATCATTTATCGAGGCATTACATCATATCGGCCTGATTCAGATTGAACGGATCGAACGAACGCGGTTTATCCATCACGATCAAATCAGTGATCTTGAAAAAATGATTCGTCTTCATCATGAACTCAATGTGAATCCGGAAGGCATTGATATCGTGTTTAATTTATTGGAAAAAGAAAGGGCGCTGCGACGAGAATTGATCGAGCTGAAGAACAGGTTGGCGCGCTATGAATTCCCATGAGTCATTAATGTTTCGTACGATGACGCCAGTCAACTGCAAAGTGATAAATATATAAATATGTATTTTGGTCGCTCTATAACATAAAGGTTATATGCGATCGCGTAAACTAAAACTGCAGGACACTACTATCGCTGTACTCCCTTTTGTCAACATGAGTACCAGCGAAGAAAATGAGTACTTCAGTGATGGCATTACGGAAGAAATTATTAATGCACTCGCCAAAATCAATAGTCTGAAGGTAACCTCCCGAACATCTTCTTTCTTTTTTAAAAACAAAATTATTCCCATACAGGACATCGCTGAACAGCTAAACGTGTCGGCAATTCTGGAAGGCAGTGTGCGGTTGTCCGGCGATGCCCTTAGAATTACGGCGCAGTTAATTGAGGCAAAAGAAGATTTTCATTTCTGGTCCGAAACATGGGATAGAAAACTGGATAATATCTTTGAAGTACAGGATGAAGTCAGTCTGTTGATCGCTGATAAACTCAGAGAGTATTATGGTCACTTTGAGATTCAGGATCATCTGGTGGATAAACAAACACAAAGTTTTGATGCTTACGATTATTCCCTGAAGGCAAAGTACCATTATAATAAGTGGAATCCCGAAGATATCAAAGTAGCCATATCGCTTTATGAAAAAGCCCTGACACTCGATCCCAAACATGTTGAATCTTATGCAGGCCTTGCAGACAGTTATGGTTTTATGGCCACCACAGGTTTTATGCCGTATGAAGAAGCCTGGGGGAAGTCGGCTGAAATTATTCAAAAAGCCATTTTGCTCGACGATCAGCATGCAGGTATCTATTATCAACTGGCGAACCTTTCTTTCTTTGCATCATGTGATTACAAAGAGGCTATTCGGCAATTTGCAAAAGCCATTGAGCTCAATCCTAATTATGCAGAAGCACATCAGTTTATGTCTTTTATGTATATCATCGCCGGAAAGCGAAAAAAGGCACTTCAACATCTTGACATAGCCCTCAGCATCAACCCGCTATCACAAGAAACACTTTTCTTTCAGGCCTATTTTAATTACATGGTCGAAGACTATGAAAGCGCGCTCCTGCAATTGGACCAATGTCTGGCTGCAAACCATAAAAACCTGCCTGCACATTCCATTAAGTGTTATTGTCTGCTGAAACTTGGTCAGTATGATGATGTGCTGCATTACTTTGATGATTTGCCAAAAGAGATTGTGGTGGAAGGAGATAAAATGGGTGTCACGGCATTGGCGCATGCCTTAAAAAAAGATAAGGCAAACACAACCTCCTCGTTAAACCTGTTGCTGGAGACCGCTAAAAGTCCGGAGGGGTTTCGCGCGGACTCTTTTCTGTTTTTGTTCTATGCGGTTACCAGCGATTTTGACAAAGCATTTGAATGGGTCAGCAAGGCGATTGAAAATAAATCTTCGTTTCTGCTTTTTCACTATGCTGATCCACTCGCTATTGCATTAAGGGAAGATTCGCGTTTTGACAAGTATCAAACAATTATTTTCCCAAAAACAGAAATTAAAAAAACCCGCTTAGAAAAGAAGGCTTTACTAAATGAGGAGGAGATTGATGCATTTTCCAATCGACTTTTAAAACATATTTCAGAAGCACGGCCTTATCTGGATGCAGGGTTGACCCTTCGCGCTTTGGCAGAGCAGATTGATATGCATCCTAATCAGTTATCCTGGCTGCTCAACACGATTATAGGTAAGAGTTTTAATGAGTATGTCAATCACTTCAGAGTGAAAGCTTTCAAAGAAATTGCGCTTAATCCAAAAAATGAACATCTGTCCTTGGTTGGCCTTGCTTTTGAAAGCGGATTCAACTCTAAAACGGTCTTCAACACCTATTTTAAAAAGGAAACAGGCGTGACACCGGGACAATTTCTCAAAAAGAACAGATAGCAAGCCCAAATAAGTTCGGATTTATAATCCCGAACACGGGAGCCGCACCGACCCTCTACTTTTGCCTCATCATTAATCACAAAACACTTTACGTATGCAATCGATGAATGCAATAATCAGCACAGGATACGGAGGCCCTGAAGTTTTAAAGCTACAGGAGGTTCCTAAACCTACAGCTAATGCCAATGAGGTTCTTATTAAAATACATGCTGCTTCCGTGACCAGAGCAGGTACGATGATGCGCACCGGAAAGCCTTATATCGGGCGATTCTTTACCGGTCTGAAAAAGCCAAAACATCCTATTCCGGGAACAGGCTTTGCCGGTGTCGTGGAAGCTATCGGAAATAGTGTGACGCGTTTCAAGGTCGGACAACGGGTATTTGGAGAGTCTGTTGAAATTTTTGGAACCCATGCCGAATATATTGCCCTTCCGGAAGATGGACTGATCACTACTTTGCCTGATATAATGACATTTGAAGAAGCAGCGTCAGCCTGTGATGGCCCGCTTACATCAATTAATTTTCTCAAGGAGGTGGCTGCCATCAAGCCGGGGCACAAAGTCCTGATCAATGGGGCATCCGGATCACTGGGTACGGCAGCCGTGCAATTGGCCAGATATTATGGCGCAGAGGTTACAGGCATTTGCAGTACTAAGAATATTGAATTAGTAAAATCGCTGGGTGCTGATCATGTGATTGATTATACCAAAGAAGATTACACGCTTAGGAAAGATAAATATGACATTATCTATGACACAGTAGGCTTGCTTTCTTTTTCAAAAAGCAAGAAAGTACTCACTGAAAACGGATTGTTTGTTTCACCGGTGTTAAAGATGCCGATACTGTTTCAAATGCTTTGGACTTCCATGTTTGGAAAGAAAAAAGTAAAGTTTGCGGCCACCGGCTTAAAGCCAAAAGAGGAACTCAGAGTCTTACTGGAGGAATTAACAGAAATCATCACTTCCGGTAATATAAAATCTGTGACAGATAAGGTTTACCCACTTCAAGATGTGGCTGAAGCACACCGATATATTGATCTGGGGCACAAAAAAGGAAATGTGGTGGTGATGATGGGGCGGAGAGCTTAGGGCGAAGGGCGTGGAGCATGGAGCATGGAGCATGGGGCATGGAGCGTGGAGCGAAGGGCATGGGGCATGGAGCGTGGAGCATGGAGCATGGAGCGTGGAGCATGGGGCATGGGGCATGGGGCATGGAGCGTGGAGCATGGAGGAATGGAGGAATGGAGGAATGGAGGAATGGAGGAATTACGTTGCCCCTTCCTCTCTAGCCGTTCCG
>JAHEAR010000038.1:13061-27095 GCA_024642665.1 Bacteroidota bacterium | reverse complement strand
GGCCGGTTTGACAGCAAAGTAGAATTGGTTTTTCCGATGCTCCGCACGATTCCTAATGATACACATGGAAGTTTGGCGTATTCTTTGGAGGGAAGGGATTTGAATAAACTAATGGCAGACGGAAATGATTTGTATGAGTATCCACAAAGCTTTTTTATTAATGGTTTTCTTGAAGTAAAGTCGATCACCAAGCTAAAAGTAGATATTCAACGCACCTTCTATCCATCCATCGATCAGGCAGCTTTTGTAGAACGCATTGTCATTAGAAATCATGCTGATCAAATGAAAATAATTGATGTGCCGGAGATTAATCTGTCAGATACGACTGATTCCGCCAAAGGAGTCGACGGTGCCTATATCGTCCATGTCACCAGCACAATATTTGGATCCTACAGGCTACTTCCAAATGATTCAATGATCTATGCAGTAGTTTATACAGCTCGCTCATTGAATCAAAGACCGTTTTTTGTTTCTGCCGAATATGAGTTTTTGAAACGAAAGCAAATGGTGGAGAGGACCTTTTCAGATCTTGTTTTGCATACCCCCGATGAAGTCATCAACCGCACTTTTGATTTTGCAAAACTACGCGCGGTAGAGAGTATTTATGATAC
Source organism: Bacteroidota bacterium (assembly GCA_024642665.1). Lineage (GTDB taxonomy): Bacteria > Bacteroidota > Bacteroidia > Chitinophagales > Saprospiraceae > Opimibacter. Next base: position 26,484 of record JAHEAR010000038.1, on the reverse strand, counting down.
ACGCGGTGGACTGATGCATGGCCCTGGCGGAGGACGATACTACGCCGCGATCTGGGCCAATGATCAGGCAGAATACGCCAACCCATTTTTCCCATTCCTGGGAAATCTTGCAGGAAATGAATCAGCTATTAATTCCTTTCGACATTTCGCCAGATACATCAATGATGAGTACAAGCCTATTCCCAGCTCTATCGTTGCCGAAGGCCTGGATATATGGAATGGGGCAGGGGACCGCGGTGATATGGCCATGATCGCCTATGGTGCTTCCAGATTTTGTTTGGCGTACGGCGATCAACTAACGGCGCGCGAGATATGGCCACTGATCGCGTGGTGCCTTGAATATTGTAACCGACAATTAAATAAGAAAGGTGTGGTCCTTTCGGATTGTGATGAGTTAGAAAACAGATTCCCTGCTGGTGATGCCAATTTAAATACCTCCTCGCTATATTATGATGCTTTGATTTCTGCACTCTATCTCGGAAAAACACTCGGTGTCAATGCAGAATTATTAAAGACCTATGCTAAGCAATCCGGCAAACTCAAGACGGCAATAGAAGATTATTTTGGCGCCACCATCGCGGGTTATGAAACCTACAGATATTATGATGGGAATGAAACTTTGCGTGCCTGGATTTGTACTCCACTCACAGTAGACATCTTCAATCGATCACAAGGTACCATCGATGCTTTGTTTTCCGACCAATTATGGACGACCGATGGATTAGCCACCGAGGCCGGACAAACCACTTTTTGGGATCGGGCAACTTTATATGCATTGCGAGGTGTATTGGCCGCGGGTGCTACCGACAAAGCAATGGATTACTTGCAATACTATTCAAAGCGCAGATTGCTGGGTGAGCATGTTCCCTATCCCGTAGAAGCATATCCGGAAGGTAATCAAAGACATCTCTCTGCAGAAAGCGCCTTGTACTGTCGTGTGATCACCGAAGGATTATTCGGTATACGACCCACAGGATTCCATTCGTTTACATTGACACCGCGGTTGCCCGCGCAATGGAATGAAATGTCATTAAAAAATATAAAAGCCTTTAATCACAGTTTTGATATTTCAGTCTCCAGGAGCATAGTAGGCTTTTACCTCAAAGTTTATGACGAGGAGAGAGTTTATTTTGAGAAGGAAGTTGGAGCAGGGGAGATGATCACTGTGGAATTGTGAAAGGGCTGAAGGGCAGAAAGGCGGAAGGGAAAAAATATGAATTAGTAAGAAGCACGGTTAGGGTGAGCTGATGACTTGAAAAAAACTGCGCCTCTGCGGCGCTGCGCGATTTCTTTCTTGTGAAAAAGAGGAATTTACCTTTGCTTTAAATTTTAATAAGAAAGTCTAAAGGACTTTGCGTGATGATTCTTTACGTTTATGATTCACCTGGCTCGCATGGATCCCCTTGGCCTCCTAAAGGGGGTACCTCGCTTGCATGCCTTACGAATTGCATTAGGCAGTAATCAAATACAATATATTTAATAATAATTTATCGATTATTCAGAACTGTTTTTTCTTTTTGCACTAAAAAGCTCCACAAGATATAGCTGTATAAGCAGATACCCCCTTTAGGGGGCAAAGGGGGTAATCACGCGAAAAGGGGAAACACAAAGGGGACCAATGATGCAGCTTTATTTTTTATTTAGCATTCACTTTTTTATATTATTTAGTGCTGTAAATATCATTATCAGCCATTGATACAATTGCTATCTATCTTGTTCGTTTTTGAATTGAATCAATCCATCTTTACCACCCATGAAAAACACCCTGCTAACCCTCTTTTGTATATCCATAACCATCCACCTAAGTCACGCACAAGATTATAAAACAACCGCTGACAAACTATTAACGGAGGCCATAGAAAATGAGTCTGTCATCGGTCTCTCCGGAGGATTTTCAGTAGGCGGAGAAGTAAAATGGATGGGTGCTGCAGGCTACAGTGATGATGAGGCAAAGATAAAGTTTACCCCCTCCACATTAACTCGAATCGCCAGTATCTCCAAACCGATTACAGCAATAGCGGTAATGCAATTGTTTGAAGCAGGAAAAATAGATTTGGACAAACCCATTCAACACTACCTCCCTGATTTTCCGATCAAAAGTGAAGGTGCATTTACCATAAGACAACTACTTAATCATTCCTCAGGTCTGGACGATTATAAGAACAAAAAAGAAATGGAAAATCAGACCAACTATGCCAGTCTGAGTGATGCCATGAAAGTCTTCGAGGATAGAGATTTAATTTCTGTTCCCGGAAAAGAATTTCATTACACCACCTACGGATATGTAGTACTCGGGCGAGTGATTGAAGTGGTGTCCGGGCAACCCTATACAGATTATATCCAGACAAATATCCTTGATCCCCTGGCAATGAATAGCACAGGCGTAGAGCATGTTGGCTCAACCTATCCCAACAAAGCAAAATTATACCACAAAGAATCTAATGGCAAAATAAAAGTAGCGGATCTTCATGATCTGAGCAATCGAGTACCTGGTGGTGGATTTTATTCAACCGCAGGTGATATGCTCAAATTCGGTGATGCCATCCTCGGAAATGCATTGATCAATGAAGCCACGACAGAAATGATGTTTGTTGATTCAGGTCTTAAGAAAGAAGGCAATGGATATGCTATGGGGTGGTATTTGTATGGGGACAATCCCAACTACGGACCGGTCTATGGACACAATGGTGCACAAACCGGTGCTTCCGCATTCCTCATGCTTTTGCCTCAGGTAGAGACATCAATTGTTGTCTTGTCCAATACCTCCGGTGCGATGCAGGAAGTCACGAATATTACGATTCAGCTTTTTGATGTGGCGGCCAGTTCTAGAGGTGAAGAGTGAGGAGTGAGAGGTGATTGGGTGATTTAGTGATAGAGTAGTTCGGTTGTGAAAATTATTATGCCCTATGCCCTATGCTCCTAGCCCCATGCTCTTTGCTTTCCGTCGCGTGTCGAAAATTCGCATGTCTAATAGTCCCAGGTCTAAGGTCTAATAGTCTAAGGTCTACAGATGAAGGACTGCGCCTTCACTGTGGGTCCCAGGTCTAAAAATCAACATTTTGCCAACATATTCCCATTCATCCTCTCCATTTTAAATGTGATGTGTATTTTTGCCAAATCCACAAACAGTAAAACCTAACTATAATATGTCCTCGACCTCCTATAATGAAATGGTAGAACACCGAATCGCCCATGAAAAACTGGCGACGCGCTCCATCAAAGCCCTCAATGACCTATGGTATGACAGAGGCATTGAAATGGTATTGTTCCGCAACCAACTCATTGATAAACGGGCCTCTGAAATACTAAGCCTCCACAATTATGCCCATAAAATGGTCGGCAAACCAATAGAAATCGAGGCTACCACGGCTTTACTGGAAGCCATGCTGACCCTCGATCTGTGCCCTGCACGAATGGATATCGGCAAACTAGCCTCGCAGTGGGTAGAAGGCGGTCATAAACACGGGGAAGAAGAAGCTTTCCTGACAGATAAACTCAGTGCCTTCATTGGCCCGGAAAATCATACCGCAACAGTGCCAAAAGATGTTGTGCTCTATGGTTTTGGTCGGATCGGAAGATTACTCGCAAGAGAACTTATTGCACAGGAAGGACGAGGGGATCAGCTTCGCCTTAGAGCCATTGTTACACGGGATAAAGGAACAAGTCTTCTGGAAAAGAGAGCCTCGCTATTACGTGTTGATTCCGTTCATGGCGCTTTTCCGGGTACCGTAGAATCAGACGAAGCACAAAATGCCCTGATCATTGATGGCCATGTGGTGCACATGATCAGTGCGGACCAACCGGAAGATATAGACTATACCAGTTATGGAATTTCAGACGCATTGGTCATTGACAATACCGGTGTATTCAGAGATAAAGAAGCACTTAGTCGCCATCTGAAAAGCAAAGGCGCAACAAAAGTGCTCCTGACTGCGCCCGGAAAAGGCGTGCCTAACATAGTACATGGTGTCAATCAATTAATGTTTGATCCCAATGAATCAGATGTGTTCTCAGCAGCTTCTTGTACTACCAACGCGATTGTACCGGTGCTGAAGGTGATCAACGATACATTGGGTATCGAGAAAGGACATATCGAAACTGTACATGCCTACACCAATGACCAGAATCTCGTAGACAATATGCACAAGAAGTACAGACGAGGTCGCGGTGCTGCTACCAATCTTGTGATCACAGAAACTGGAGCCGGTTCGGCGATCGATAAAGCAATTCCGGGATTAGGTCCAAAGTTTACTTCCAATGCGATCCGTGTTCCTGTGCCGAATGGTTCGCTGGTGATTTTGAATCTTCAGATTACCAAACAAACTTCATTAGACGAGGTGAATGAGATCATGCGAAAAGCTTCATTAGAAGGCGATCTCGTAGAACAAATTAATTACTCGATCAGCAATGAACTGGTGAGTAGTGATATCATCGGCAACAGCTGTCCTTCTATTTTTGATTCAAAAGCAACTTTAGTACATCAGGATGGTAAAAGCATAGTCTTGTATGTCTGGTACGACAATGAGTATGGCTACACCAGACAAGTGATGCGCCTTGGAAAATATATTGCACAGGTCATCCGGAAGCGATATTACTAGAGATTTTTTGCACTAGCATTACTCTGTGAACCAATGGAATTTTTATTAGGAGTTTATACTAACTGATTTACGGATCAGAAATTTTTATGCCATGCCTAAATCAATCATTGCAATAATATCCTCACTCATTATTGTGTCAGGCATTGTTGTGCTCTATATTAGTTTTGGCTGGTATCTTATGATTCTATTGGTCCTGCTCATGCCGGCTATGTACATCCATATATTGGCTTTGGTCAGAGCACTCAAGTGGGCCCCCGGATTTTATCCGGTGATGTTTTTAGCCAGCTTTACATTTTTTACGTTTAGTCTTGTCCGACCGGATGCCGATACCTATGGAAATTACTCAGGGTACAGTGCCCTGTTAGCAAGTATTGGTTCCACTGACCAACCCTATGCGGATGTATGGAGCTATGCCCTTGAAGCAGCGATGATCTTATTGCTGTTGTGGGTCTATCTCAATATTTTTTTATTAGTCAGGGCAAAAAAAGCAAAGAAAAAGGCTAATGAATTGATATAGAGTGACTGGCAGATGCCGGTATACTTTTCATTTGAAAGGATTTTCCAAAACGGTGGTCTCTTTCTTGAAATTATTTCGCAGTGGCGTCAACAATTTGCGCATGAATTGCATTTAGAGAGGATTATGGAAGAACCAGAGTTGAACGAGACAACGCCACCAATTGCCGGTTCTCAAAACAAACCCACTTCCTTTACAGGCTATCAGCGGTTTATCATCATTTTACTTGCTTTCCTGCAGTTCACCGTCATTCTGGATTTTATGATATTATCTCCGCTGGGGGATATACTGATGAAATCCATGCAAATGAGTACGACTCAATTTGGTTCAGTCGTATCAGCCTATGCGATAAGTGCAGGGCTTTCCGGTATTCTTGCTGCCGGATTTGCAGATCGATTTGACCGAAAACGGATGTTGCTGTTTTTTTATGCAGGCTTTATGTTGGGTACCGGTTTTTGTGCATTAGCCTATAATTATGAAACGCTTTTTCTGGCAAGAATTTTTACCGGTGTTTTTGGTGGAGTGATTAGTGCCATCTCCATGGCGATTATTACCGATTTGTTTAGCCTCAATCAGCGTGGCCGGGTGATGGGTTACGTGCAGATGGCCTTTGCCGCAAGCCAGATATTGGGTATTCCGATTGGGCTGTTACTGGCCACTAGATGGGGCTGGCACAGTACATTTGTGATGGTGCTCGTTCTTGCCTTTTTGATTGGTATTGTGACCATGTGGAAGCTAAAACCTATTACAGAACATCTGAATGTTCAAATTCAAAAAAATGCGGTGCAACATCTTTGGCATACGCTACGCAATAGAGATTATCGAATTGGTTTTCTGGCGACCAGTGTGATCTCCCTGGGGGCATTTATGCTGATGCCATTTACCACGGCCTTTATGGTCAATAATGTGCATATGCTTCAGGAACAACTACCGGTTATTTTTCTCTTTACAGGATTATCCACGATTATCGTCATGCCCATTATTGGAAAATTAAGTGACCGTATAGATAAGTTTAAACTTTTTGTTGGAGGATCATTGATTGCCATCATTATGGTGTTGATCTATACTAATCTAACACCCGTGCCAATCTGGACGGTGATACTTATCAATATGATTTTATTTATGGGCATCATGAGCAGGATGGTACCATCGACTACCCTGAATACCGCCATTCCGGAGATGCCGGATCGTGGGGCTTTTATGAGCATTAATTCCAGCCTGCGGCAAATGGCAGGTGGGGTAGCAGCAATTTTTGCCGGATTAGTCGTTTATCAGGATACGAATACCAGTCCGTTGCAAAACTTCGATATCCTCGGCTATGTCATGGTGGTCATCATGTTTGTTTGTATTTATTTAGTCTATCGCGTCAGTGAATTAGTAAAGCGCAAAGCACATGTAAATATTCTTTCCGGGGCTCCCGTGTAACAATACGGTGATCTTTATAATCAACAAGATTACTGCACGAAACAGCTATCTTAGACGTTTACTATTTAGCAAAACGTAACTTCTTGAACATCTTTTTCCTTTAATGTATACCCTTATGAAAACGATCAGCCATTTATTTATGCCTGCCTTATTTTTAATTGTGTGTATTTCCTGTAATCTTACGGTCGATGAAAAACTGGTGGTCGGCGATTGGAAAGGTGTGGAGTGGTTGGTCGCAGGTCAGGAGGCTGAATATGATGCTACCTCGACTTTCTTTTCTTTTAAGGAAGATGGAAAGTACACGTATCAATATGCAGATATGGGTGAAGAAGGGGACTATTATGTGGTCAACAATGAATTATTTACTACACCGAATGGCGGGATGAAGATGATGGTAAAAATCAAAACGCTCACGCAGGATACGATGATATTGAATATGAATCGTGGGGGTACATCCGAAACACTAACCCTCGCCAGAAAGTAATCCGAACAACCTACATTGTACTGATAATCTCTTTGAGATGCTGCTGCTTTATACCCTCCAGATGTGTTATGCAGTAATTGGTATGATAGTGATGTCTGCGCATAAAATTGGCCTGAATTTCATCAAACTTATGAATGGTCAGGGTAGGGTTAAAATGCTTAAACTCTAAAAACAAGTTCTGACTAATCGGATAAAAGAGATCGGTGCCCAGATATTCGAGATCAGCATCGGCAACAATTTTTTCCAGGAGATTTTTAGGGGACTGTGGGATTTTAGTGGCCATGATCATCCCACAAATGATTTCTATCTCTTTAGGATCAAAGTTATGTTTCGTTAATTTATCGGTACAAATGACACACCCTGCTTCTTCATGATTATTGCGCTGCTTGATGAATCCGATATCATGAAACAGAGCCGCTACTTTTACCAAAAAAAGTTCTCTTCCCCCCACATTTTCCTGTCGTGATATGAATTCAGCCTTTTCAATGACATACGCCGTATGCTCAGGCGAATGATATTTAAGTGTGTCGGGCAGTTTGGTGTTTAATAATTCAAAAACATCATCATGCAGCTCTTGAAATATGCTCATGCGTCAGTGTTTTATTTTTTGTTTGATGACGCCTCCGGTGACTTCCTTGATGCTTTGAATAAATACAAATGCATGGGGATCTTCTTCGAGTATGGCATTTCGCATGCGATGGATTTCCAAACGGGTTACAATAGTCATAACGATGTCACAATCGTTTTTAATTTGAAAACTCGATGGTAAATATCCACGTTCTCCTTTATACACTGATATAGCTTTATTAAAATCATTGACTATAATGCTCTTGATGGTTTCATGTCTGGCAGAGATAACCGTTAGTGCTGTGTATTCTTCAAATCCATCCACTACATAATCCGATATTTTCATGGCTGTGAAATAGGTGATGATGGAGTACATGGCTTTTTCGAGACCAAAATAGCTAGCGGCAATAATAAACAGCGCTGTATTGACCAGCATGACAATTTCACCGGTAGAGAAACCTGACTTTTTGTGCGTATAGTCAGCAATCACTTCAAGCCCATCAAGGACACATCCTCCCTTAATGGCCAGGCCGATCCCTAATCCAATAAAAAAGCCGCCAAACAAAGCAATGAGTATCAACGCATCCAGTTTAATTAACATAAAGTCAGGTGTGTCAATGTGCATGGCAATAGCGAGAAGGAGAATCGCAAAGCATGTCTGTATGGCAAAGGATTTGCCAATTTTTTTGTACCCAATGAGGACAAAAGGAATATTCAAAATAATAAGCGGAATACTGATTGGAATTTTCTTGTATTTTGAAACCAGTATGGACATACCGGTGACTCCACCATCTATGAATTCATTTGGTAAGAGAAATGCCTTTAGCGCAAAGGCAAGACATAATACACCACCAATAGTAAATAGCATCGAGTGTAAAGAAAATATCCGCTGCCAGTCAATCGAATCATTGTGCGTCATAAATAGGCCTTTTGGTCTGAGTCGGTGCTGACAAAATTAACCTTTTTGGGTATAAAGAGGTTCAGAGTAGCTTGGGGAGTTAAATTGAATGTTAAGGAAGAGCGAATCTCGCAAGCCAGAATTTGCAGCTGCAAAGCTTATTTTCAACATTTTGTATTCGTCGGATTTGTATTTGTCATTAAATAGTTTAGATGTGGTTGTGCTAATAAATTGATTATGAACAAGTTATTTACAATCCTGTGGGTGGTAGTGGTCGTTTTCCACGGGACCGCACAGGAGCTTTACTTTCCGCCTTCCCTGAGCAATGATTGGGACACAATAGCACCGTCTGATCTTGGGTGGTGTGCTGATCGTATTGATTCCCTGTATGAGATGTTAGAAGAAAACAATACAAATGCCTTTATGGTATTAAAGGATGGTAAGATCGTTTTGGAAAAATATTTTGCGCCATTTGCCCGTGACAGCTTCTGGTACTGGGCTTCAGCAGGTAAGAGTTTAACAGCAGTATTGGTTGGCATAGCACAGGAAGAAGGCTTCCTCAGTATTGAAGAGTCTACCAGCCAATATCTTGGGGAGGGATGGTCCGATTGTTTTGAAAACGAAGCGAATATTACTATTCATCAGCAATTAACGATGACCACAGGATTTGATGATGGCGTAGCAGATGCTTATTGTACAATAGACACTTGCCTGATTTGTCTTGCTGATCCCGGAACGAGGTGGGCCTATCACAATGCCCCTTATACTTTGTTAGATGGCGTGATTAGCGCTGCAACCAATCAATCCTTAAATGCCTTTATGCAGAATCGGGTCACAGACCTGACCGGTATTAATGGATTGTTCCTTCCGGTAGGTTATAATCATGTGTTTTTCAGCAAGGCCAGAAGCATGGCTCGCTTTGGATTGCTTATGTTGAACAAAGGAGTTTGGGACAATGTAGATGTACTGGAGGATACGACTTATTTTAATCAGATGGTAAATACTTCTCAGGCTTTCAATAAAGCCTATGGATATCTCTGGTGGTTAAACGGAAAGGAATCTTTTATGCTTCCCGGTTTGCAGTTTGTCTTTCCCGGCAGTCTGATGCCCAATGCACCGGATGATATGATTGCTGCTTTAGGAAAAAATGGACAGTATATTAATGTGGTTCCGGGTGAGCACCTGGTCCTGATCAGAATGGGTGATGCACCGTCGGGTGAGGAAGTACCGACAGTGCTCAACAATAGAATATGGCAATACATGAATGTGCTCAATTGCCAAAGTACTGCTGTGGAAGATCGACGGTCCGATGTTCTCCAAATACTTGTGTATCCGAATCCGGCAGGAAGTAATTGCCATATTGAATGTTCTGGAGAACCGTTTGATGTTTCCCTTTTTGATGTTTTAGGTAAGAAAGTTCATCACCGGTCAAATTGTCAGGAAGCGGTGGATTTACACTTGGATGTACCGACCGGCGTCTATTGGATTCAATTACAAACTTCGAAGGGCACTATTTATTGTAACAAATTACAAGTGGTACAATGATTTTGCGTTTTGTTATTTTCATAGGTCATGTCACATTATGACCGGAGTCTGCAGGCAATTTTTCATTGAAATAAAAAGAGGTCCTGTGCAATTGCACAGGACCTCTTCCATAACTCTCTAAAGAAATTATTTTATCGATTATCGCAGTATGATCATTCTGCGGGTTAACTGAATTTCTGCATGGTTCGTAGCGGACAACAGATAACTTCCGGATTGAAAGTCAGCCACCGAAACATGGATGCCATTAAATCCTTTCAGCAAATCATAATTTCCGAAAGAACGGACTAATCGTCCCTGGAGGTCATACAGGCTTAACTCTACTTTAGATGGCTGACCGGTGATGATCTGTATTTCAAGCACATCATTTGCAGGGTTAGGTAACAGATGAACTTCCGGTTCAAGGCCTACTTCGGTAAATGGAGGTGTGAAGATAGGTATGCCCTGGAATAGAGGCTCTTCTTCACAACCCTGATCGCCTAAATCACCACACGCACCGAGTCCGTCTCCATGGGACAAGTGAACCTCAGTGGAAGAAAATGATGTGCAGATCGTTTTATTATTGTGGCATAGCAGGTATTTGAGTTGTTGATTATTGCCATTCATACACTCAACAATAATAGCATAGACCGTCATGGAATCAGTTTGCGTGCAACCTTTGGCATCAGTGATAGTCACATGGTATTTCGTGCATACATCAGGACATACTTCTACATCTTGTCCGTTTTGTCCATCTGACCATTCATAGGTGTAGGGTGGTGTTCCGCCTTGACCTACCGCAGAAAGATCTGCACAGGCACTGTATGGATATCCCGGAATACCGACAAAATCTACGTATACGGTCTGGTCATCACCTGCATCAGCGGTCATTGGTGGAGGGATGGATATAACTTGCTGACCCATACTGGCGTTACCTTCATTATCCACTGCAGACCAGGTTCTGGTAATCATTTTGGAACCATCTTCGAATTCCATTTCAGAATCCATATACGAAACGTCAGGGCTTATATCGCAATTGTCTGTGGCCGTAGCCGTACCGGTAGCATCCGGACCTGTGGGGCTATACCAGCAATCCACCAAAATATCAGCCGGTACGCTAAGAACAGGAGGGAGTTCGTCATGTACATATACATTGGTCGAACATTCATCTGTATTTCCATTAAGATCCTCGACTTCCAGAAAAACTTTGTTATACCCTAAATCACCACAGTCGAAACTGGATTCAGATATATTCATACTAAGAAAACCGCAATCGAAGGTGCTACCATTATCGACTTGCATGGTAGTGAGGGAGACATTGCCGGCAGCATCCAGATACAGATTTACAGCGGCCTGACACCGTGCATCGGCTGGAACGCAACCCATGTTAAACCGGACGAGGGTTCCTTCTTCCCGGATGTTATTAATATCGGTATTGGTATTATCACCGTTATAGCGTTTGCTATTTGGATTACTGCTGTCGTTGAATACTTTATTGTTCGACGTACCTGGAAAAGGATCACCGCCATCCCCGCGATTAATATTATTGTCGAGATCACTATAACCTTCTGCTTCTTCGACATCCACCCACTTATGCGTTTCATCTTTGTTGTTACTCAGATTGTCGTCGATGTGCCAGATAATCATACCATGGCCCGGAATCGCTACATCGATTCCAACATTTTGTCTGTTTTCCAGTAAAAAATACTCATTGGCATCCGGCGTGTTGAGACGGTACACTTCATTGTTGACCTGACTAGCCGGAGATAATTGAAAACCCTGAACCAATCCGGTGATATCTGTAGAGGTCTGCCAACCTAATCGTAATTTGGACCAGGCACCGAAATTAGTGGGCGAGTCTTCATCGCCAGCCCAGTTGCCGGAACCCATCAGTCCCCACCATCCTATACCTTCGGAATCACCATTGGAATCATCCGTATCATATAAATCCGGCAATCCAAGTCCATGTCCAAACTCATGGCAGAAAACACCCACACCCACCATACGTGTATTGTTAACTCGTCTTTCCGGATTAAACATATAATCATCAATGTCAACACCGTCATACGTTCGGTCATCTCCACTATTGCTCAATTTGCTGCGGTGAGACCAAATGTAAAGACTAGTCATACTTCCTTCTTCTGCTCCGGGGCCGGCATGGACAAAAATGATGCCATCCACGGCACCATCTGAATCATTGTCGTAAGGAGAAAAATCAACGCCTGCTGCTTCAGCAGCATCAATAGCTTCGGCTCCTAATTCTCTGGCGACATCTCTTCCGTTGTCATCAGCATAGTAGGAGGAATTGTTAGCTGCAGTATACCACCCAAACACGTCAGTATTCAGGGTGAGTTGGTTAAAAGAACTGGCGGAATAAAAGTCCCGGAAACTCCCCGTGCCATTATAATTTGCCTGATTCATCATATTATCAAAATCGCCGAGGGTATTGGTCGCCATCAGATCAGGATATTGAATCAATAATACCAATACCTTTCTTGTACCTGTCGATGGGAAAGCAGCTCTTGCTATATCAACAATTTCTTTTTCTGAAGCCGATTGAATCTTTGCCCGCCGTACTGAAGGAGAATCAAAAATGTCTGGCGTCATCGAACGTAGCAATACCATTTCGTCTATGCTGCGGTCGGTCGGATTGTGCGCAGTAATACCTGTTGAGCGAAGTTGGCCATCAGGTCCTAACTCTGCATATTCTAAAATGCCAGATTTACTTGCCAGTAAAGTGTAGTGATCTGTCGTCTGCATATAATGCAGGTATCCTGTTCCTGTTCCCTGCACTAATATAGAGGTGCCGTCCGGTTGGTTATACCAAACCGGATAAGGCGCTGCCGTAATGCCGGTGCAGTGCTGTGCGTGTGCATGTTGGCTTATAGCCAGGATCATGCATAATAAAATGAAATGAAAAAATTTGGCTTTCATATTCGGGAGGTTTAAAAAATGAAAAAATCAATCTAAGGGGCAACCTTATAGTTAAGGATTATGCCTTGTCGAGATGTATTCCAATAAAGTTAAAAGTTAAGTGAGGAAAATTTTAACGTGCTTTTGTAAACGGTGTGGTTGAATGAGTAATTGGTAAAAATTATTAATTCAACCGTATGCCCTAAGAATAATAGTGCGTCATCCCTAAAAACGCAAAGGGTCAAAGGCAGAGAGCCTCTATGCCGGGCAAAACTAACCCGATACAGAGGAAAACCCTCGGCATGATTAGCGATGTATTGAATATATGAACAGGGGATGAGATTGTATTCCTACTAAGATACAAATAAAAAATTAAACTAGCGTCAGCATTTGATTTGATTTAACATTAATCGTGTGAAAATTTTGATACCCTTTCTGCCAGATATACACTCCAAAGAACAAAATACATTCAGGCGTAAGTTGCGGGTTTGGAAGCGAGAAGC
>JAHEAR010000038.1:0-12961 GCA_024642665.1 Bacteroidota bacterium | reverse complement strand
CTATTTGTAGCATAGGAGTTTAGCCCTATTTTGCATTTGCCAGCTATAAAAAAATTAAAATTTAAAAGAAAAAATCACCACATCACCCAATCACTAAATCTCACAGGACCCACCGGCACAAGCAATAGCACTCGTCGTGGATACGTCCTGATATTCCGGTTCGGTAAGAATTTGAACGAAGTCTATCAACTCAAAACTTCGACTGATCTTGACCCATTTGTGCCAGAGATGCACGTCCTTCATACAATGGATCGTATCCGTCAAATTACCATCAAAATAATTCAGACTGAATTGTGAAACTCTTCGCACCCAATCATTTTTAAGTAAGACATCCGATCGCGTGCCACTCATGATGAGTTTGGCATCCTGCACGTGTTTTACCGCACGCCACAAATCATTGTTGAAGTAATGCAAACCATCCACAATCAAACCGGACATAAAAATGGCTGCATCACCATATTTTTTTACCAATTCCTCTGTGTTCAAAACCGACGTAAAAGGTGCCTGCGCATAATCCTTGTCCCCAAATTGTGAAATGAATGAACAGGCTGTAAAGTTTTCCTGATGTCTGTAGAGATAATCAACCACTTCATTTTTATCGTCAATAATAACTGTATTACTGACGTTGTGATTGGTCAGTTTGTTGTAGCAGAATTCCTCATTTTTGCCTTCCTGTATCCAGGAATTTTGAACCAGTTCGATCAGTTTTAGATGCTTAATACCATGCATCTCGTCTTTGACAATGACATTGTTATGGTTTTCACAAGGGACATACACGACCCAATCTGAATGCGTGTTGGACCAAAGGGATTCCTCCAGCATCTCGGGATATTGTTCCTCGAGGTATTTGGCCGTTTCACTTTCCTTGTTTAATTGCATGATACGGAAATAGCGCTTGCTATGTTCCGGGTGAATGCCGGAAGCTGTTTTCAGGATGACCGAAGCATTTCCTGAAGGTTTGACCGTAGTAGTTCTGGCCGCTGGTCGGATACCAAGAAAAGCAGCTACCTCTTTATTTGTTTGCCTGACAATATTCGCACCCTTGCGAAGGATTTCTTCATTAAACAATTCCGGCCGACTCATCCAGCCGGTGATGGAAACACCGATCAGCGCTTCACCTGCTACAATCTCTTCCGTTTGTTTGCCTAAGTAAGGAAAAGTGGTATAGCCGGCCTGTAGCGTACCGAGTATCGATGATTTCCTGCACAGGTCATAAAATTTTCCTTCACTAAACTGTCCGCTTGCATCTACACAAGCTGAAGCATTGAGTTCGTTTAGATTGCAAAACTGAAATGCAGCTTCCTGCTTATTTTTGATCTGTGAATAGAAATTAAAACCGATTTCAAAACAAGGATTGAACATCTCATCTTCATGGGACATGAATACAAAGCCCAAATCATTGTCCCCTTCATTGATAGAGACGATTTCGTTGAATTCTTCATGGGTGAACTGGTTGCGTATTAAACCAACGGAATTGTTGCTCCTTGCCCGCCATGGATGTGTTTGGCGCCAATGTCCGGTTTTCGCACGGAGGAGCTCATCATCATCAGCGTCCATGATGATATTCATGGCACTTCGTCGAACACCTCCTGACAAGACCGCATCGGAGATATGCATAAATACATCATAGGCTATGACAGACTTGAACGGAGCACTTTCCCTGTCACTGATGTAATGACTTAAAAGTGTTTCGATACGTTCAATGGATTGTTTCAACCCATCAGGTCCGGGAGCCTTAAATCCTCCGGTAATAGGAGCTCCTTTGGGGCGAATTTCCGAATAATCAAACTTAATCTGATGTCTGAAGTATTCGTTGTATAAAGAAGCATGATGACAAAAGGAACTGATCAATACCTTGATGGCCTCAGACCATCCTTCGATGGAATCAGGGATGATAAATGACTTAACCTTACTACCTCTTTTATACAGTGGAGGCAGCTGGCTGACAAATTTATTTTTTAATGAAACCCCTAAGCCCGTACCGGACAGCAGCACAAAAAATCCTTTGTTAAAGACATCCGGCGCATAGGCATACGTCGTACAGCAATTATAGATTTTCGCATTGTTGCGAAGTATTTGTTCGCCTCGAAATTGCAGATTGCGTTGGGACGCAAGGAATTCTTTTTTATAATAAGCTTCAGAAATCTCCTCGAGCAAGGGTGTGATATGCGCACCATATTTCATCACATGGGTATCCATCACCTTATCGCAGGCTTCCTTCCAGGTCTCATATCGGCCCAGTATGGGATCCCACTTAAGATAATCACTGTAGAGTTTGAGTTGAGATAGGAATTCCTTCCCCTTATCCATGGGTTGAGTGAATGGTGTCATAATTTGATTGAAATTGTGCCCTTAAAGTCGGGTGTCCGCAAAAGTAAATATTACAGAATAGTTTAATGGAATTTGAAGCCATTAATTTTGATTTTTAGTCGAATATTTTTCAAACCAAACCCGCCTCATGCCTATTATTCTTTTAAGCGTTTGGCATACAGCTTAGTGCAATTCATATTGCTTAATCCGCTTTACATTGCAGAGCCTAACCTGTTCATTTTTAACGGATCACTAAATACATACCCGGAAAATCCGGTTGGGTAGTAGGTTCAGTTTTGAAGGAGTGTCGCATATATACTACATTGCAGGCTGATTAAATCGATCAATTGAAAGCATAAGACATGAATTGGCCTATTATTTTTGTATTTGCTTCTGCCATAGTACTTTGGCCTGATTATGGGACCAATTCCACCCCATTTGGAAAGGCTGTTGAAGACAATACCGGCACTGCGGCTTCAAACCAACATGCATCACTGGCACCTTATTTTGAAGGGCATGGGCTCAGCCCAACCTGGAAATTGGAAATCTTTTCTGATAGTATTTCATTTCATTCAGAGATTCCCGGCTTTGAGTCCTTTCGTGCAGCGCATCGTGAACCCGTTAAGGATATGAATCGCAAATCATACGATTGTCCATTGGCAGAGGGCAAACTATTGATCCTGATAGACCAGCAATCCTGTGCCATCGAGGGATCTAATGAGAGCTTTGGCTATAGTCTTCAAGTCGACATCGTGCAGAAAGGGGCAGATTCCACTGAACGTTTTGAAGGTTGTGGCCATTATATTACCAGTGCCGAGCTGGATGGTCGATGGATATTAGAACAAATGCTGGATCAGCAGGTTACCGGAGAATCTTTTAGCGGCCTGATTCCCTTTATTGAGATTGCCCCAAGGCAAAATTCATTTGATGGATTTACCGGATGTAATAAAATCAATGGAAGAATTTTTTCTGAACGCAGCTTACTTCGTTTTACGGATATCGTATCGACTAAAATGAGTTGTGAGCATCTTGCGAAAGAAGACGAGTTTCTGGAAGCACTTCGGTTTTCTACACAGTTTGTGGTAGATGGCGATCAACTCATACTTTCCAATCCCCTCAATACCACATTAATCTTAAGAAAGAAAAAATAGCTGGTTTCATGCTGAAACAGAATGCGATTTGAATTTTCATTTTGTATGAATTTCAGTATCAAGTATTATTTATAGTAAAGCGTATGGAAAAATTCAATCAGGAATGGCATGATTTTGTAAGTGCAATAATCCCGTGGATGTATGATCATGGTCCTCGTATTATTTTCATTCTAGTGGGTTCAGTAATTCTCTACTTTCTGTCCAAGCGATTTATTGTAAAAGTTGTTCGGACTGCAGTGATAGGACAATTTCATGAATCGGCGGATGCAGAAATGAGAAGGGAGGATACGTTGATCAAGATTTTTATCTGGACTACGCGCTTGATTATTGTGGGTATCACCATCATGCTGTTGTTGAGTGAAATAAATATTCCGATTGGCCCTATGTTGGCGGGTGCCGGAATTTTGGGGATAGCCCTTGGATTTGGAGGGCAGTATCTCATTCACGACTTTATTACAGGTTTCTTCATTATCCTGGAAAATCAATATCGCATTGGAGACGTGGTCAGTCTCGATCAGACGACCGGTAAGGTAGAAGATATCAGCCTGCGTATGACAAAACTTCGGGATTTGGATGGTGTGGTGCATCACATTCCGCATGGTGAAGTCAAACGTGTTTCCAATGCATCAAAAAGTTTTTCCCGTATCAATTTGAACATTGGCATAGCGTATCATGCAGATCTTGAAAAAGTAATACAGGTACTTAATCGTGTCGGAATAGAACTTGCCGAAGATCCTCTATGGAAAGATATGATCACTCAAGCGCCCCAATTTCTCAGAGTGCAGGATTTTGCCGACTCATCCATTGTATTAAAGATCGTAGGCGAAACGATACCAATCAAACAATGGGAGGTTACCGGGGAATTGAGAAAACGAATAAAACTTGCCTTTGATAAAGAAGGGATTGAGATTCCATTCCCGCAACGAGTTATTCATCATTACAATGTGCCTGTTGAAGAAAATAAATAGTGTGTATTAAATTCTCTTATTGACCATGATAAAAAGTCCATTTTATCTGATTGCTCTGATGATCCTTGGCCTGGGTTGTGGTCAGCCGCATTCGAAACAAGTGACACCTGGGATAGATGACCTTGCGAAGCAATATGTTCATCTGGGGTTGGTCATTGGACAGTATGATGAGGCATTTGTAGATGCGTACTACGGCCCGGAAGATTTAAAGCCAGCATCTGTCCCTTCGTCCGTTTTTCCAAAAGACAGTCTGATCAATGAGGTCAGGATTTTGAAATCAGCACTTGGTAGCCTGATCAGTGAGGACACTGCAGTCCTGCATAGGGCAGCCTGGTTGATGGATCAATTAATATCATTTGAAAGACGAATTAAAATATTCGCCGGGGAGTATGACCTTTTTGATAATGAATCGGAAGACTTGTTTGGAACAAATGCCCCTGTATTTAATGAAAACTATTACAACATACTGGTAGATGCGCTGGACAATAAATTGCCGGGAGACGGAACCGTGCAGGAAAGATTTCAGGCGCTGGCCAATCGGTTTATTATTCCAAAAGACAAACTGGATACTGTATTCAGAGCCTCCATTGCAGAATGTAGAAAAAGGACTTTAGCGCATTATAAACTCCCGGAAGAAGAGGATTTTGCTTTGGAGTTTGTTACTAATAAATCCTGGAATGGCTACAACTGGTATAAAGGAAATTATCAAAGTCTCATTCAGATTAATACGGACCTTGACATTTTTATTGATCGCGCCATTGACGTAGGCAGTCATGAAAGTTATCCCGGGCATCATGTGTATAATATGTTGCTCGAGAAAAATCTTTATCGGGACAAGGGTCTTGTGGAGTTTAGTATCTATCCCTTGTATAGTCCCCAGTCTTTGATTGCGGAAGGAAGTGCCAATTATGGCATTGATGTAGTGTTCCCGGGAAAGGACAAAGTGGATTTTGCACGTGAGGTCCTACTGCCATTGGCCGGACTTGATACAATAGGAATTGGTTTGTATTTCGATGCATTGGATACTAAGGGTAAGCTCAATTATGTTCGCAATGATGTTGGAAGAGGCCTTCTTAGCGGTGCTATGACAGAAGAAGAAGCCTTGCGTTGGTTGGAAACCTACGGGCTTTACAATCATGAAACAGCGGTAAAATCCATCAGTTTTATTCGAAACCAACGCAGCTATGTCATCAATTATAATCATGGAATGGATGTGGTAGCCCGATACATTGAGAAGAATGGAGGCAATGATCCTGCAATCCGTTGGAAAGTTTTTGAGACCTTATTAAGTCAGCAGATTCGGGTCATTGATCTTGTCTCCGGGATGCAATAGCATTTGTAATAGCCGGTATTCTATGTAAAAACGAAGGTGAGCATATATAATTCGACCCAAAGCTTTCGGATCGTCAGATAAACTGAATTCTATTATTGCTCTCCTGTTGGTCACTGGCTGTATTTTCTCCCATGAAGTGCCCGCATTTCTCCTTTAGCATCGGCCAGCGATGATCCTGACACCGCTGATCATTTTTTGGAGCAGAAAGTATGGTAAGACGAAGGCTGGGTAGGGGAATCCCTAAATAAATAAGCGCATGTTTTTTTGCCAATATTTATGCTTTTTGAGCAGGAGACCCATAAATGATGCTCAGATAGGATAAAACATTCCTTCAATCTCCTTTAAAGTATCAGAAATGATGATTTTATCTATGATAATTAATTGCATATGATCATAAACTTTCTTTACTTAGAGGCTTGTAAGACTGATGTGACAAAAGCAGCCTTTTGGGACTGATAAGTCTCTGTCGTAAAGACAAAGTTGTTTTTGCAGTCTTGTGTCAGTCCTGATATTATTATCATTTTGTCCTAAACCTGAATACTACCAATATGAGAATCTTTACCCCCCTTTTATTTTTATTCCTTATCACAATTGGTCAGCTGGCTGCTGAGGGTACCCGCGAAGTAGCCCCTAATCAGAACATTGACATCATGGGCAATCCTACCACGGATGTAGCAGCCCTCCATATCAACAACCCAAGCTATAATAGTTTTGCAGCGTATGACAATCCAGATCCTTTAAGCAGGTTGTATATAAACATTCAGGACCCGTCTGTAGAATGTATATACCTCGGGTTTAATTGGGCGCATGATAACATTACATCCCCGAATCCGGCCAGAATAAACTTTGAATACAGGATAAAGGACCCTAATGGAAATATCGTCTACGGTCCTGTCAGTGTCACTCCGACAGATGCTAATATTACTAACTGGTCAGAAGGGCATACAGGGCCATCTCAAATTTATGGGGCAGGTGGTTATTTAGCGGTCAACGTCACTTCTGCTGACCTGACGTCTCAGGGCTGGGCCGGTAAAGGAGACTATTATATTGAATTCAGGGATGATGCGAACAATGATCTGCTGATCGATTTTTGGGATATTTCAGTAGCGGATTGCACAGCCCCTGTGCCGGTGGAAGCCAAAGGAAGAATCTGGTCGTATAACTGGTCCATCTTCGCTATAAATGATTTTGGCTTTCCAAACAGACCATTTAATGGAGCCTTTTATGTGTGTGCCCCAGATCCGGATAATCTGAATGCCTCCTTTGTTACGAAAATTGATTTTAATGGAAGCGGATTTCAACCTGCAGCCTTCAATGTCGCTTTTAATAGTTTTGGTATTCAGAATACCGGTAACGTAGGAGAAGATCGAAAGAGCGTTGAGAATACAAATGGAACGATCGCCGAATATGCTATATTTCTAAATGACCCGATCGATATTTGTGAAACTGCACAACCGGGTGAACTTGAGATTTTAGGGGTAGGTCGATGTGATGGTGAAAACTACTGCATCAAATTTGTAGCCACCAAAGCCGGACAGATTGATCTGTTACTTGATTTTGATGGCCCTGATGATGTCTATACGCCGGGTACCGCTGATATCATGATATCAAGAACAATAGCCGCTAATGAAGTGGGTGTGCCTACTTGTATCACCTGGAATGGTTTGGATGGATTGGGCAATCCATTGGTAGAAAATGTCACCACCCAAATTCCAATTGTCATCGCATTTGCGCAAGGCATTTATCATTTTCCGATTTATGATGCGGAGTATATGATTAATGGCTTTATGATTGAGGCAGTTCGACCTGCAGCAAGCGTTTCTTTGGTGTTCTATGATGATTCAAACATTGGTGTAATATCCGGAAGCGGCGAACCCTCTGCCCAACTTTCAGGTTGTATGCCACCATGTCACCGATGGACCAATTATACGTTGCCAACCACACCAGGATTTGGTAATCTCAACACCATTAACTCATGGTGGTTTTCGCAGTTAATTGTACGGCAGGACGTATTTTTTATACCGAACTATTTTACGTGTGAAATTGAAGGACCTACAAGTTTGTGTACCGGCGGAACCGCTGTGCTTGATTTCGTACCAAGTGTTTTTCCGGTGGGTGCAGATGGTATTGAAATGCTAACGAAATTATGGACCGGACCGGGTATTGTTGGAGATAAAACAGGTATATCGATCACCATTAATGATGGTGGTATTTACGAACTTGAAATACAATGGGTAAATGCGATTGGGGATACATGCACGTCTAATTGTAGTTATGAAGTTTTCCTCGAACCTCCCGGTGAAGAGACCATTGATACGTTGATGGTTCAGGGAGATTCTATTGTCATTAATGGAGAGACGTATACGCAAGCCGGTCATTTCATGCAGATGCTGACTACCGCTGAAGGTTGTGATAGCCTATTGACGATAAATATCATTGTATTAAGCACTGTCATCCAATATGATCTCAACGATTGTGAATCGTTTATGAGCAATGGGTCACACATGGATTATTCAGAGTTTTATCCGACCTATCCCGATCCTCTTTCCTGCGCGACGATTTTTGCGGATACACTCCATCGCGAAAACCCACAAGTCAACAAGCACAGTTGTACACCGGGCGTAAACGACTCTCCGGGAATGTGTGTCGGTGTATTAGATACCTGCGATTATCTGCCCGGACATGAATCATCCGTCATTATTGAAGTTACGATCACACCTGATCCTGATACAGCCGTGCAGATCACCGGATTTTCATTTTATGAGAAGGCGCCAACGGTATTTGAATGGATCAGTGGTAATTCCGGCCTGAATAATTTTCCAACATTATTTCAGGTGCGTATTTTGAAAGATGGAACTGAGATATATGTATCAGGTCCAACGGCCACGTCTGCTGCATGGAATGAGCATGTCTACGATTTCTTTGGAAATAATGATTTTCTGGTGAAAAATCCGACGACCTTTCGTTTTGAGTTATTTTCCTATTGTCCAATTGGAAATGCAGGCGTTGAATCAGTCTGGGATTTGGATGAAATTCAAATCGTCGCCAGCTGTGCCTCTCTGGAAGGACTCAATCGTAGTATCGCCGGTATCGTGTCCACACCTTCTGGATTACCGGTGCCTGGTGTTGATATGCAATTGTATGAAGATCTTACGTATCTGCATCATCAATCCACCGCTACGCAACAAGATGGACAATACAAATTTGAAAGTGTAGTGACCGAAAAGGAATATTTTATTCATGGCTATAAGAATACGGATCATCTTAATGGCGTCAACACCCTTGACCTCATTCGAATTCAAAAGCATTTATTGGGTATTGCACCATTCGATTCTCCATACCAGTTTATTGCCGCGGATGCAAATAATAGTAAGTCGGTCAGTGCGATTGATTTAATTGAATTTAGAAAATTATTACTGGGTATCTATGATGCACTTCCGGCTAATTTAAGCTGGCGATTTGGTCCGGCAAATCAAAACCTGAATCTTAATGCGCCATGGTCTTTTGATGAAACGTATGGAATCGAATATTTCCTGGATGATATTACGGATGCGAATTTTGTAGGTGTAAAGATTGGTGATGTTACCGGAGATGTTGTGCCCAATGTAGCTAACCATCATCTTCAGCCAAGAAATGGACAGCACATAAACTTGATCGCAGAAAACGTTGAGCTTAAAGCAGGTGTGATCACGAGAGTAGACTTTACAGCGCAGGATTTCAAGGATATTGCAGGAATACAATTGGAGATGACCATGGAGCATGGGCAAATGCTTGATCTTCTGCCAGGCACTTTAGACATTACCGGGGAATACTTCAATATGGTAAATGGAAGTTTGTTGCGATTAAGTTGGGATCAGGTTGATTTAGTGACAGCCAACCCAAATGAAGTATTGTTTTCAATTGTGCTTTATTCAGATAAGAATGTGTACCTGGATCAAGTCTTGGGTATTGGCTCAGGTCGACTAAATGCCGAAGCATACATTGGAGATGCGCTTGATCAGGTGGCGATCGATATTGATTTTTCAACGACAGAAACACCTGTGTTGCAGAATCAATTATTTCCAAATAAACCAAATCCTTTTTCTGATTACACCACCATTAGTTTTGAATTGAAAGAGGCCGGAATCGCAACGCTAAGTTTCCACAATCTGTCAGGTCAGTTATTACATCAGGTGACAGGTCGTTTCAATGCCGGGATCAATATGGTGGATGTTTCAGGGCAGGACTTAGGGATGGCTTCAGGTATTATTATTTGTAAGTTGCAAACCAATGGATTTAGTGACGCAAGAAAAATGGTGATGATTAATCACTAAATCTGGTTATGTTTTTTTATGTAGTGGATTATAATTTGAAATATGCCAACCACCAAAAACGGTTGGCATATTTTTTTAGTATGGTTCTCCCTGCTTTAGTTTATAACAGCCCGGCACGACATCGGTTGGGATATGTATCATTCATCAATAAATTACCATGTCCTATTTATCCAATCTAAAGACTGCAGCGGAAGCTGTACAAATTGTCAAATCAGGAAACACTGTTTTTTTGCAAGGCAGCGCGGCTACCCCTACCACGTTGATCAATGCCCTTGGGGACAGAGCGTCTGAGCTTAAAAAAGTAGGTATTATTTCTCTTTCTACCCTGGGAGACATGTGCCTCTCAAAGCCTGAATACAGAGAATCTTTTTATTTTAATTCAGTCTTTGTATCAGAGAACATTCGCAAAGCAGTGAATGGCGGAATGGGGAATTATATTCCCGTTTTTCTAAGTGAAATTCCCGGATTGTTTAAAAAAGGAATATTGCCGATTGATGTAGCTTTTATCAACATTAGTCCACCGGATCGACATGGTTTTTGTTCGTTAGGGGTATCGGTAGATGTCTCCGTGGCAGCGATCAAAGCGGCTAAACATGTCATTGCTCAGGTCAATACATGCATGCCAAGAACTCATGGAGATGGGTTAGTACATATAAATGAGATCCATACGTTTGTTGAAGTCGCGGATGAATTACCGGAAGTTGATTATCGTAAGCATATTACACCGATTGAAGAGGCCATTGGTAAAAATTGCGCTTCCCTTATTGAGGATGGAGCAACGTTGCAATTAGGGATTGGGACTATTCCGGATGCTGTTCTGGCGCAACTAACCAATCACAAAGATCTGGGCGTCCATACCGAGATGTTCTCTGATGGTGTTATTGATCTGGTCAGGCGTGGGGTGGTAACGAATAAATATAAAAAAAAGCACCGCAGAAAGATCATTACTTCTTTTGCTATGGGAACAAGGGAGCTTTATGATTTTATTGATGACAATACACAGTTTGCTTTTCTTGAATCGGATTATGTCAATAGTTCATACATCATCAGCAGAAATCCTAAAGTAGCGGCTGTCAATAGTGCTATAGAGATTGATATTACGGGGCAGGTATGTGCAGATTCTATTGGGACATATCAGTTTTCCGGCGTGGGTGGTCAAATGGATTTTATCCGTGGTGCCGCTATGTCAGAAGGCGGGAAGCCAATCATTGCGTTAGCGTCAAGAACCAATAAAGGGGCTCCCAAGATTGTTCCTTTGCTTAATGAAGGAGCAGGCGTAGTCACTACCAGAGCGCATGTCCATTATGTGGTCACGGAATATGGGATTGCCTATCTCTATGGTAAAAATCTTGAGCAGCGTGCCTATGCCCTGATGGACATTGCTCATCCGGATGATCGTGAAAGTCTTGAAAAAGTTATCCTTAAGCGATTCGGGTCTAAGACGCTATAGTTTGATTTGTTTATAGTCATCTCCACCGGTAAACTTCAATATTGGTGCTAAACAATACCTCAATAAATGGTTTCTATTGAAGTTTATGACTTTTTCTTGGAAAAGAATGCTAATTTGTATTCATGGTGATTGTCGACTTTACTCCTATTCGCAAAATCTTCTCAATTGTATTGTATTTAAATTAATGATTGCTGGGAGGAGGTGTAACCTGTAATCACCTGTTGCATAATGTAAACCCAACTATAATCTATTCAATTCCAGCGCTTATCAGGTGGGCATGCTATGTAGCCAATTATTTCTTAGCTAAGAATTTTTCATGATGTTGAATATTATGGAAATAAGGCATAAGCTTAGGTTGCGGAAAGACCTGCCCTATGACTTAGAGCAAGAATTTACGGCATACAGGGATATCCTTTGCATTGATCGTATTCAGGCTTCAGCCTGGATTGGATTGGCCCTGGCAGTTGCTATGTTTGGGATGGACTTCTATAGAAAAGAAATTGGGGTATATGATGCTAATAGATGGTACCCCTTCTTGTTTTATTTTCATGTTGTAGGGTTGTTGTTTATCATTCCGGCTATTCATATTAGTCGCCATAAGTCTTGGATTATCCAGACACGTTTGCGCAGAGGGGTGGTCATATGGGGAATGGTATTGCTGACCATTACTTTTTTATTAGGACAGGCAGTGATTGTCTATTTGGACAGAGATAGTCTTGTTTTATTTCTTGGTTATATTTTTGTCGTCAGTTGGATGTTTGCCATGTCCCATAAAGAGCGCATATTGTTTTTTGCAGCTTCTTTTATTGTTATGGCTTTAACCATTTTTATGGTTAAAGAAGGACTAGATATGAATGCCCGGATTACAAATTTTATCGAGATTTTTTTTCTTTCGATTACGGCTTTCATTTTTGATTCTTTTGACTATAATCTTAAGCTTTCTGATTTTTTAAACCGACGAAAATTTGAAAAAGAACAAGCGTTGGTGCGAAGACTGGAAGAGTATAAATCGCGGTTTTATACCTATCTGACCCACGAGCTCCGAACGCCACTAACTGTGATTTCAGGCATGGCTAATGAAATTGCTGAGGATCCGTCAGGATGGGCAAATGAAGGCTCGGCAGTCATCACCAGAAATACAGATATACTGCTCAATCTGATCAATCAAATTCTGACATTGAGTAAAATCCAAAGTGGCACTATGCCACTACAGATGGAAAACGGGGATGTTGTATCATTTCTGGGTTATCTGATGGATGCCTGCAAGGGACATGCGCTGTTAAAGGATATAAAACTGCATTTTATATGTTCCGAAGCCGAATTGGTCATGGATTATGATGCTGAGAAGTACTTAAATATATTCTCTAATTTATTATCCAATGCCATCAAGTTTACCCCAAAGGGTGGAGATGTCTATGTCCATGTTGCATCGATTA
>JAHEAR010000013.1 GCA_024642665.1 Bacteroidota bacterium | reverse complement strand
GCGATGTTGAAAGTATCCAATAAGCATTGGGCGATGATTATTGTGATTCTTTTGCTGGTGGCTGTGGTCTATGCCAGGTTCTGGTAAGCTGAATCCATTGATTGCTTAAGCTTAAAGGTTCGTTCCTCAAACCAACAGCCCCAAGGCTATTTTCTTTAATGGGTAAATTCATTTTGATGCATTCAAGGTAGTGATTTATGCATTTTGTAAAAACTCGAATAAGTCATTTGATATATAAAAAAAACAGGGCTCTCCCGGGATTTAGTTGATTTGCTTTTGGTAAGAGAGCCCATGAGGTGTTATAGTTATTGGTCCAAACATCTGTCAGGAAGGGCTGACAATATCGTTTTTGGTGGTCATGACCACGGAAACAACTTCATCAATCAAGGGTTGATCGACATTCAATTCCCTGAGGGTTTCGACAAGGTGTCCTGCCACCGCATTGAAATGCATCTCAGTGATATGCATGTGCTTGTGTGCCTGATGCATTGATTTTCCGTCATATGCAATTGGTGCGCCGAATGCATAGGCCATAAAGGTCTTTAGCATGCCGGATTGTTTTTTCATGTCGATATGTCTGAAAAAGTGGCTTACCCTAAAATCTGCCATCACTTTTCGGTAGAATATATCAACCGCTGCCGTCACAGCCGGCTTTCCGCCAATGCGTTCAAATAATGTTGAAGTGATCGTTGCTTCCATTTGTAAAACGTTTTAATGTTATGAATTTTAATGTCTATTAGTTTTTATTCAACAGGGCATCTGCTTCATTTAATAATTGCTGAAGTTGAATCTGGTGTTCCTGAATACCTTTCATGGCCACAGCGGTCAATTCGTCATACGCCACACCATATTGATCATTTCCATAGCTCACCGCTTCCGGAAATACCGGCTCAATTTCCTGAGCAATTACGCCGATGTCTTCACTCCCGCCCAGGGCCTGGATAAAGTTGTACCGATATAGTTTGATGTGATTGATTTTATCCATGACCGGATATAGTCTTTCAATATGATCTTTCAGATTACGATCAGAAACAGCCACCCATTCACCTCCACCGGCATGGGACACATACGCCAATAGACTGGTATTTTTATAGAAGTTTAAATTTGACGCGATGGTAGGAGCGATCCACCAGGTGTGTAGTGCGCGCTGGAGAGCAATGCCATATTCATTCGTTTGAATATGAAAAACTGCGTCAGGATCACTCGTTCCCGCAGCGGCACGACCCCCACTCGGGTTGATGTAGGTATTATTGTTTGAGTTATGGTTGATATACAATGGCGTTGTCCGTGTGTCAATTTCATTTCCATCGATAAGTAAGGTCTGTGAGGAGGGTGAGGTGATCATGACCGGAGCTTCTGAACCATTATTATCCGTGACATCCATCAGACGTAATGTGGAATTCAGGTGGCTGGTAGTAGGGTTGAAGACTAACTGATTATCGCCAATTAACCATGAGGCATTACTGGCACCAATATACCAGTCATTAATCCCATTGACATTATTTTTCAGACAGGTTTGGTAAGAGATGCCATCTACATTTAATTTTGCATTTAGGGGGCTGCTGCCAACAATAATTTTCCCCCCTCCTAAACCCATACGGATATCGCCACTACCAAACCAGGTATTACCGCCTGCGGATTGAAGGTAGAGTGAAGAAGGCGAGCTATTATTTCTGGCCATGATTTTATTTTCATCGAATATTAGATTATAACTAGTTTTGGACCCGAGCATTAACACACCATCTTCTGTGTTGGAGGCGGTTTCTCCATTGTCAACCGTTAATCTTGTCTCCGGATTAATTGATCCAATACCTACATAATTTGTTGTTGCAATTCTAAATGTTTCGTACCCTGAAGTTTCAAAATTGTCATTTCCTGTGATGATTTTGAAGATGCCATTTGTGTTTTGGATTTTCCAATCCCGGGCTGAAGAAGCATCACTTCCGCGAAGCAATTCAAGCGCCACATGGCTGGCAGTGTTGGTCGTAGAATGAATGCGCAAATCCTGATCTCCGGAACCGAATATTTCCAACGTGCGCAAGGGCGTAGTGGTATTTACGCCAACTTTTTGCTGTCCAAAGGAAGAGGTGGTCGAAAGAATTCCAATCATCAGAATTAGAAATAGTGGTGTACGCATGATTAAATTGTTTTAATAAAATTGGATATATGGTTGGATTATACGATAAGGCTTAGTTTGAAAAAAGGCTTTCCTCTTTCTTTAGGAGTGATGCCATTTCGTTCTTGAGTATTTCGATTTGTTTGTCTTGTTCCTGCAGTGCTTTAAGGATGAGTACGGAAAACTTGGAATACGCAACAGCCAAAAATTCATCACTTTCGGTGACCAGTTCCGGAAATAAATTCTGCAATTCCTGAGCAATGATTCCTATTTGTGTGCGCTCCGCACTATCCTGAATGAATGAGTAAGTGTATACATTGACTTGATTGAGTTTATGCAATACATCCTCCATGTCTCTGATGTTTTCTTTGAGCCGACGATCGGAAATAGTCACCCATTGACCACTGGCCCCGTTGACATGTCCTACGACGAAACCATTTTTTACAAACCCCAGCCAGTCCACTGTCGGGTTTGGATCGATATCCCAGATAGAAGAACCTTTTTGAAGTCTGAGCGCCGGTTCGTCATCTTGTGTTCTAATGCTGACCGTAGTACTAGGTTCTTCAGTGCCTATGCCCACTCTTCCGCCGGAGGGATTAATGAACGTGTATTCATCAGAATTGTGGTTGATATAAAGCGGGCCATATTTGCTTTCAATTTCATTTCCATCGAGCAGGAGGCATTGTGAATCTGATGATTGAATCATGACCGGCGCGACGGTGCCATTATTATCCGTGACATCGAGAAGGCGCAGTACGGCAGCTCCTGAGTTTGTCGCCGGGCTGAAGATTAATTGATTGTCACCCACTTGCCAGGTGTCATTACTTGCACCGATATACCATTCATTTACCCCGGTCCCTTCATTGCGTAAGGCCATCTGAAATCCGGCATTTTGTATGTTCAATTTTGCCGTTAGGGTACTGGTTCCAATCCCGAGCGATCCACTTGGGCCCCCAAAATAAGTATGGCCTCCTCCAGTGCCTATATGGGTAAGGCCATCATGTCCTTGAATCTGGAGAGAAGTGGATGCGCCATTATTTCGCGCTATGATTTGCTTTCGATCGAAGACAAGATTTGTTCCTGATTTGGCACCAATCACCATAAATCCGTCATCTGTATTAGATGCCAACTCACCGCCATCCACATGCAATCGGGTAGCAGGAATGCTGGTGCCAATACCAACTTGTCCCAGGTAGTCGATACGCAACAACTCATCGCCTTGTGAATCAAAATTATCATTGGACGTAATGATTTTAAACGTACCTGCATCATTAGTGAGCTTGTAATCTCTCATGGAGGATTGGTCATTGCCAAGTAATAATTCGATACCGGCTTCTCCACCAAAATTATTGGTAGAATGTATGCGGACATATTCGTTATTGATTCCTTTTACCTCCAGGCTGCGAACAGGATTATCCGTATTGATGCCGACGTTTGCCTGGCCAAACGATGGATGATAACCAATAAAAAGGAGTAGTACAAGGGAATTGTGTAGGATAAAATTTTTCATAATTGAATATCTTATGCTTGAATGTAGCGAAAGTAGAATAAGAGCCTTGAACATATTAATGGCTTTGTGTATCGGGTTTTATTTGTTGCGCTTTGATTGCAGATATTTTTTGTTTCAACAGGTCTATAAGTTTTTGTTGTTCCTGTATGGCCTTTACGCCAACCACTGCCAGCTGACCATAAGCGACACCATACTGCCCCTCCTGTTCGTACACCATTTCAGGAAAAAGTGGTTCTGCTTCCTGCGCGATGATGCCCACATTCTTCTTTTGACTCGAATCGATTTTAAGGGAATAGGAATAGACCCCCAGTTGCATCACTTTATCTATCACAGGGGCTAAGGGTTTGATATCTTTTTTAAGCCTCCTGTCAGAAAGATGCATCCATTGGCCTGTTCCGCCATGAATCTGAGCGTCAGGTGGACTTTGGTCGTTGTAATAGAAAGCAAGGTTTTGTGTGCTATATTCTATTGGAGTGATAGCCCATTTGTAAACAGATCTTTGTAGCGCCAGAATATCACCTGTGGAACCTTTGACATGTAAAGTGGCTTGTGGAGAACTTGTGCCAATGCCCACCATACCGCCAGTCGGATTAATCAGTGTGTTTTCATCTGAATTATGGTTGATGTACAAGGGCGTATTGCGGGTATCGATTTCATTTCCATCCAATAGAATGGTTTGATCATCCGTCGTATGAATCATGACCGGCGCATTTGTCCCATCATTTTCTGTGACATTCATCAGACGAAGCACTGCATCATTCGAGCTGCTGGAAGGACTAAAGAGGAGTTGATCGCCACCCGCAACCCAGTTGTCGTTGCTGGCACCAATATACCAGCCATTTGTTCCGTCACTTGGATTTTGAATATAGTACTGAAAGTTGTTGTCATTTACATTTAGGGCAGCATTGTCCGTGATCGTTCCTATACATGTCTTTCCGCCACCTGTATTCAAATATGTGTTGCCACCATTAATACTAAAAAAGGTACTGGCGCCATTGCTTTGAATATACAAAGGGGAGGGGGCTCCATCGTTGAGTGCCTGAATCTGGCTGTTATCAAAAGCGAGATTGATATTACTTTCTGTTCCCAGCTTTAGATAACCGGTACCTCCAAAAGAAAGGTTGGTGCCCCCATCAATGTGTAGCTTTGAAGCAGGTATAGAAGTACCTATACCAAGGTTCTGCAGTGGAGATATGCGAAGCGCTTCGTTTATGTTTGAATTAAAATTGTTTTCGCTGCTAAGTATTTTCAATGCGCCGCTTGCGTTTTGAATTTTCCAGTCGTAGGCACCATCGTTTCCTATCCCTCGAATAAGTTCCAAACCGGATTCACCCCCAAAGGCGGAAGTACTGTGCACGCGAATCAATTGCGTGGAGATGCCAGACACTTCGAGTGTTCTGACAGGGGTAAGGGTATTAATCCCGACACGATTCTGGCCATTGACATATAAGCCACTGGTTAGAAATAATAAAAGACAAGCGATTTTGATATACATGGTATTTCTTTTGCTTGCAAAACAACAATCACCTGAAGGATTTATTTTGACAGTTTTACAGCAAGGGGGACTGGCTTTAGGTATAGTCTGTTTGTATTTATATATTGCAAAAAGGTTGCCCTCTGAGGTCTTTTGACACAGATTTTACAGAATACTCAATCCGGTGGACCGCATATCAAACGAAAAGGCTGTTTATTTGAATTGGGATGAGATATCAGTTGTATAGCCTTCAAATGGGCTAATGGGCCGGGTAATGCATTTCTATAAAAGGATATCCTGATATCAAACCAAAGGCGCATATTATCAAGAAAGGGGGGTCATGCACTAAAGCAACCACCTTGTTAAGGAAAAGAATGCTGTAGTTTACTAGCTGGAAATGATTCTGCCACACCCAAATAATACACGATTTAGCCAATACATGGTGTATGTATTGCTATTCCTATGGTTTTTGCCCTTTGAAACAGGGGCTCAAACGGAGGTGATCCAATTTGAGCACCTGACAGATGAGGAGGGATTGCCCAATAATCTGTTCAGAGAAATTATTCAGGATCATGATGGGCTTTTATGGATGGTCGGGATAGATGGAATGGTCAGCTATGATGGCCATCAGATGATTTCTTTTCGCCATATCAATGCTGATACCAATTCACTTTCAGGTAATAATCTCACCGCCATATTTGAAGATTCGAAAGGGCGCTTGTGGGTTAATGCCATAGGTACCGGAATCAATGTTTCCGATCCGGGCAAAACAAAGTTTCGTCGTATTGATCTTTCTAAATTCAATGACGGCGAAGACTACGGCTTAATTTCAGAAATGACGGAGGACGCTGAAGGGAATATCTGGATGGCGTCACAATCCGGGTTGTATATTGTAAGCCTGGAAGGTGATCAAGTGGATGCCAGATTATTTACTATTCCATCATCGGACACGGCATCGGAAAGTTCCCTCGTGCTTTTGCCTTTGTCTTTGCTCACAGACAGTGACGGGACGATCTGGATTGGTACTGCAAACGGATTGTACAGCTATCATCCGGAGACAAAATCATTTTACATGCCTTCGGATTTCATAGGATTGCCTCAGACGGTGATTCAGGATATACAAATTGACCGCATCGAACGATTGTGGGTGAGCTGTCAGAATACAGGACCGAGATTATTTTATCTGGAGCCCGGTGCTATGTCATTTAAAGGGCTCTCCCGAATTCCATTTATGACACCATCGCGTGGCATTTCAATTGCGTTTGATCTGGACAACAGACTTTGGGCCAGTGTTTTCGGCGAACAGGTATATGGGTATGATTTCAGGGATTCTACCTTGTTTCTCCAGAGCAGTTTGAATAGTGACATACGACATGAACGATTTTTCAGAAAGCCCTTTGTAGATCATTCAGGAAACACCTGGCTTCCTTGCGAAGGTTTTTATATCTATCCCTATCCAAAAGGATTCAAGACCTATCTGCATCCTTATTCTTTTCACCAGTCAAACAGTTGTCTGTATGGGGATGGTGATTTTCTTTGGATAGGTTACAGAGAGAAAGGTATCGTGCGCATTAATTCACGGACAGACGAAACTCAACTTTTCACCTCTGCCGATGAGGGAGATTTTAAGATACCTGTAAATCATATACAGGACGTATTAAAATTAAAAAACGGACATTTTGTACTCGTTGGATTTGGCAATGTAGCGTTTCTTGATGCAGCAGGCAAGCTACTGGCAAGCTATCCTACCGCCGGATCCAATAGGGCAGCCTATGAGGATTCTCATGGGAGGATTTGGATCGGTGGGTTTGAAGGGCTCTATTTGTTTTCGGAATCACCGGGGCTACAAAAAGTGTATAGCCTGCCTGTTCAAAACGGAGAATCAAGAAATTTTATTCAAAGTATGCTCGAAGACGAGGAAGGCAACATCTGGTTTGCCAGCGATTTAAAAGGATTGGGAAAATTGAATCCGACTTCCGGACAAGTCACTCAAATAATGCCTGTCCCGGGAGATCCACATTCCCTCCCCAGTGTGAGTGTAGTGGATATGGCAGTGGATCGATTGCATCAATTTTGGCTGGCGACGGATGTTGCTTTAGTGCGATTTATACCAAAGACGGGGGAATTTAAGTCATATGACCGAAGCGATGGTTTAAACAATGATTATATCTCAGCTGTCATTTGTACCAATGATGGGAAAGTCTGGATGTCAACCCATTCAGGGGTTTCAGCATTTGATCCGGAAAGTGAAACATTTACTAATTATGGCCCGGGAAATGGATTAGCGAATATTAGTTATTATACCCGTAGTAAGTTTTATGCGCCTGATGGCACCTTGTATTTTGGCGGAAGAAATGGCGTGGATTATTTTAAACCTAAATTTCTTCGAAAAAATCCCACATCACCCCTCATGCTTTTGTCGGGTATTATGCTTAAGAATAATCAGGAATTGGCAGGGTATGACTGGCGTGCCGGTAAACAGCTGAATATTTCATACAATAACAATCTCATAGAAATTGAATTTGAGGGTATTCATTTTGCAGATCAGGAAGAAGTCACCTATGCCTATAAAATGGAAGGGTTGCATGATGAGTGGGTAAATCTCGGTCATAAGCGACAAATGCTTTTCTCGGGACTTCAACCCGGTCATTATGCGTTTAAGGCTAAAGCCATGTCCAGTGATGGCGTGTGGTCTGAAGAGCTCAGTCTCCCTATTTATATCGTTCCACCATTTTATCTGACCCTCTGGTTTAAAATACTCAGTTTCTTATTAATTTTTGGTGGGATCGTCACCTGGGTACGCCTAAGAGAAATTCAAATCAAAAAACGCCAGAAACTTGAGTCGGATATGAATCAGAAATTGTTGGAATTGGAGAAAAGAGCATTGCATGCGCAGATGAATCCTCATTTTATTTTTAATTCCATGAATTCCATTCAGCAGTTTATCATTGTACACGATGTGGAAGGGGCCATGAAGTACTTGACACGATTTTCCCGGATTCTTCGATCTGTCCTTAATATTTCTTCGCAAAGCCGCATTCCTTTGGTAGATGAAATCAAGCTCATTGAAGATTACCTTGAATTAGAAAATATGCGATTCCCGGATAAGTTTTCGTATGCGATTTCTGTAGCGCCGGAGATCAATATTCACGCAGTGGAGATCCCGCCTTTTTTTATACAACCGCAGGTGGAGAATGCTATTCGCCATGGGCTAATGAAGAAATCCACTCCCGGACATATACGAATTGACATCAATCAGGATCAGGAGTATCTGCGCATCATTGTCGAGGATAATGGTATCGGGCGGGTTGCTTCCAATAAAGACAAACCGGATGAAGCCCTTGCTCGACAAAGCATGGGACTTTCAATTGTTGAGGAGCGGCTGGCGCATATGCACCATCAAAATGGATTCAAAGCATTTACGATTACTGATTTATATGATTCTAATCATCAGGCCATGGGGACGAGAGTAGAGATTGTCCTTCCATTGGATTAAGAAAAACCAACAGTTATGAAAGCAGTGATCATTGAAGATGAAGAACGAAGCAGGATCGTCCTCCAAAATCTTTTAGAAACGTATTGTCCTGAAGTCGAAATAGCCGGCATGGCAGATGCCGTTACGTCAGGTATAAAATTATTGCGTGAGGAACAACCGGATATCGTATTCCTGGATGTTCAGATAGGGGGCGGTACGGGTTTCGATATTTTAGATAAAATGGAAGACCTGCATGCGGCTGTAATTTTTACAACAGCCTATGATCATTATGCGCTCAAAGCATTAAAATTTAGTGCGATCGATTATTTATTAAAACCGATTGATATCGAAGAACTGAAAGTGGCCGTCAGGAAGGCAGGTTTGAATAGCGATTCAGTGGAAGATCAGTATAAGATTCAAAATTTATTAAGCAATTTAAAGAATCCTACGCAGGATCCGGTTCTTTTAGTGTCCACGATGGAGGCGGTTGAATTCGTTCGCATCGTTGATATCGTTCGATGTGAAGCAGAGGGTGCCTATACAAATTTGTATCTGAGAGACCAACGTCCAATTCTGGTCAGCAAAGTCATTAAGGAGTTTGAATTTTTATTGCAGGAATACGGTTTTTACAGAGTGCATCAATCCCATTTGATTAATCTCAAAGAAGTGCATAAATATGTCAAGTCTGACAACTACCTGCTCATGCGGGATGGCGCCCAGATTCAATTAGCTCGCAGTCGTAAGGAAGAATTTTTTAAGGTGCTGCATAAAGTCCAATTGTAAGAAGGGCATATTTCCTGCGTGGTATTAAAGCTTCCCAATAAGCGTTTCATTCCGATGATAAGATTAGCGTTGCCGGTATCGGTCGTGTCTACTACTTTCGGATGATGGATTCAAAAGGTACTGCATGCAGGCTGATCTTTTCTCGCCTGAGTTTACAGCAACTATTTATTTTCGCCTGCGTTTTTGCATTTATACCATATATTTTTTACAAATTGCCGCATGGATGACTTGTTTGCAAGAACATTCATACCTCAATCTCGTTACAATGGGGCAAAATTGAATTTTAAATACACATTATAATGACACGTATCAAACTTATGTTTTCGACAGTATTGCTTGTTTTTAGCCTGATGGCACTTGAGCAAACGGCCTATGGTCAGGACTTACCAACCAAATATCCGACCCTGGAGTTATTTACCAATACCCCTTGTCCCATATGCGGATCTCAGAACCCGGGATTATTTAGTCGTCTGGCCAATTATGAAGGGGAGTATCATCTTGTTAGTTTTTATCCCGGCAAGCCCTATTCAAGTTGTATTTATTATCAGTCTAATGTTGCGGAAAATACAGCGCGTTATCAACACTATACCGGAAGTATTTTTGGTTCGCCTACAGTGGCTTTGAATGGGATTGATTTTAAAAATTCAAATGGAGTGACCAATATGGTGCTGGAGAATCTTACCGGCGGAGAATCCTGGTTGGAAGTGCACGTAGAGGAAACGGATGGGAGTACAAGATCCGTTACGATAGACTTAGAAGATCATGTGGGTGGATCACTCACTACGGGTAAACTCGTGGCAGTGGTCGTTGAGAAATTAATTATGTACAATGCCCCTAATGGAGAGACTAAGCATTACAATGTTTTTCGTCAGTTTTTAGGTCCAATCAATGGAGAGGATGTAGATATGAGTGGAGGGTCAGCATCTAGGACGTATGAATACACCCTGGATGCTGAATGGGAGGCTGATCAGGTATATGTAGTTGCATGGCTTTCAGATCCGGCCTCAAAAGAAATTTATAATAGTGGGACAAAATTTGATCCTGATTTTACTACATCCATCAAACCGTTAGTCATACAATCCCTATCGATCTATCCAAGTCCTGCAACTTCAGATGTGTATGTCAGGATGCCTGAGGATGTATCCAGTGCAGATATTCATATGCTGGATTATCAGGGGCGCGTGCTCCAATCAATTGTGGCTAATACAGATGCCGAGGTAAAGCTTCTGACGAACCAGTTTGCGGCAGGCAAATATTTCGTTCAACTTAAATCAGGGAATAATACTTACGTCGGGTCATTTGATTTGGTAAAGTAGCCTATGGATTTTTTGTGGGTGTAGTATTCCTGAATCTACTTCTTTTGCTATGGTAGTGCATGTGAAAAAAAATGGCTTCCAAGACTATTTTATTGAAGTTTTTTTCGCTGAAAACTTTTCTTAATAGTGTAGATTCAAGTCTATTTGCAATGATTAGCTGTTGTGGAACTTAAAGATCGTTTGGATATTGCGCCATGTAAACAAATAAGTAACTTTGTGGTTATAATGCAGCAGGGCGCTCAGAGATGTATTTGGGGTCGGCTTAATGCTTTAAAATTGATACCAATGAAATTAAGAACACAATATTGGTTTGTATACTTTATCCTCATCGGGATGCTGAGTCTGCAAGCATGTCAGAACCAATCCACCGAGGAAAAAGGAGCTTCAGAAAACACTACCACCGCTGCACCAAAAGCACCTGCCAATACACCTGCCCCTGCGAGAGTAGCGCCACCCCCACCTTCGGTATATGTTTCGGACAAAGAAGGATGGCTGGTCGATTTGGATGAGGCCTATGCCCAATCGTTGAAAGAGCACAAGCCTATTCTGGCCAATTTTACCGGGAGTGACTGGTGTGGATGGTGCAAAAAACTGGATGCGGATGTATTTACAACGCCGGATTTCAAGGCCTGGGCGCAAAAAAACGTCGTATTGCTGGAGGTGGATTTTCCCCGACGCAAACAACTACCGGAGAAAAACCAACAACAGAATGCTGCCATGGCTCAATCACTGGGTATCACCGGTTATCCCACCATATGGATGCTTAATATCAGTCGTGAACCGGAAAATAACAGATTCAAAATCGATCCGATCGGCAAGACAGGATATGCCAAAACACCGGCCGAGTTTATTGGGGTCTTAAATAATTATATTCGACTGAGTAAAGGGAAGAAATAGGGGGTTTGATCTTGGCGAATACTTGTTTTGGTTTTTGCAGTAACGGGTTTACTTTCCAATACAGAAGCGCCCAAAAATATTCCCCAACACATCCTCCGTACTAATCTCCCCGGTGATCTCCGCCAAATGATGCAACGCCTGCCGAATATCCTGCGCCAGAAAATCATGTGTGATACCGGAGTCCAATCCACTGATGACATCATCTAAGCGAGATTGTGTGCGCTCTAATGCGTGGTAGTGACGCGCCGAACTAATCATAGGCAGATCGGCAGGAATGTCCTTGGCAACAGATGCGCCTAAAGTTTCAATCAGGTATTCGATGTTCATATTGTTCATCGCGGAGAGGGGGACGATAGGGTAATCTTTGAGTTTCCATTCATCAGCATGCGCGTATGGATTGAGATCCATTTTGTTGGCGGCGAGAATGACTTTTGCATTTTCGGGTTGGATGGAAGCAATGTCTTCAGCTACTTCTTTGGGAGACATGGTCGTGATGTCAAACACATAAATCAATATCGAAGCAAGACCTATTTTTTCCATCGTGCGACCGATACCAATTGATTCGATTTCATCATGCGCTTCACGAATGCCGGCCGTATCGATCAATCGAAATTGCATGCCTTCTATGACAAGCACTTCCTCAATCGTATCACGTGTTGTTCCGGGAATATCAGAAACGATAGCACGCTCCTCATTGAGAAGTTTATTCAAAAGAGTTGACTTGCCGGCATTCGGTCGCCCGGTGATAACCGTTGGAATACCTTCTTTGATTGCATTGCCTAAATGAAAAGTTTCTTTCAAACGCGAGGTGAGCGTAATGATTTCTTCCACCAGCGATTTTAGTTTTGCCCGATCGGCAAATTCAACATCTTCTTCCCCGAAGTCCAGTTCCAATTCGATGAGACTTACAAAGTCAAGAAGTTTTTGTCTTAAGTTTTTTATTTCAGAAGAGACACCCCCTTTCATCTGCTGCACCGCCAATGTATGCGAAGCCCTCGACTGCGAAGCAATCAGATCAGCAACAGCTTCTGCCTGCGATAAATCCATCCGTCCATGCATAAATGCCCGCATGGTAAATTCACCGGCATCCGCAGGTCGTGCGCCCTGGCGAATGAGTAACGCCATGATTTCCTTGACGATGTATGGCGAACCATGACAACTGATTTCAATCACATCTTCCGAGGTATATGACTTAGGTCCACGATACAATCCAATGACCACATCATCCAGATGCACCCCCTTTTCATCTTTGATGACACCATAGTTGAGCGTGTGTGTTTGCTCTTTCGAAAGTAATGCCCCGGTAAATATTTTATCCGTGATCTCAATCGCCTGAGGACCGGACATACGGATGAGGCTGATCGCAGCGACGCCTTGTCCGGTAGAGACAGCGACAATAGTATCGGATAGATGGGATGATTGCATGAAGGCGTAAAGCTAAGTACTCTTTGTCGAATGCTTTTGGTCCTAAGACCCACCGTGAAGGCGCAGTCCTTCATCTGTAGACCTGATCGAAACGCAGCGTCCGCCTGGGGCGGATGTACACCGCCTTAGTAGGTGGTTGTGCTGCGGTAGACCCTGTACTCCAATGAAAGAGGTAGTTCAGGGGACCTTAGACTAATATTTCTCACTCAGATATCTCTCATAATCGTTCTAGCCCTTTAACTAAACCCTCTCAATAACCAAAGCCAATGGCTTCGAGTGCTAAACTATTCTCAACGCATGCACCAAATGACACTATCATTTAGACTTTTAACAAAACAGACTTTAGACTTTTGGATCTTAGATGTGAGACTCTCTGTCCTCACCCCTCAACTCTGCACCCTTCGCTCTAAGCTCTAAGCTCTGCGCCCTGCGCCCTTCGCTCTATGCCTTGCGCCCTACGCCTCCCGCTTTAAATATTGCTTAGGTGTATACCCATACTTCTTTTTGAAAGCAGCAATAAAATGACTCGGGTTTTGATAGCCGATTTTGAATGCAATTTCCTTGACCAGCATTTCTCCGGACTCCAGCATCTGCATCGCAGACTCCAGTTTGTGATCTGCGTGAAACTGATGAATGGATTTGCCAAACATATACTTATACCCTTCCTTTAAGGTGCTGCGAGGTAACTCATACACCACCGCAAGATGATCCGGATCAGGCACAGTGTCGAGATGAGCGATGATATGCCTTCTGACCATTCTGATTTTCTTTTCAATCGCAGGGCTCATCATGACCGGACAAGCATCCATTTTCTGGCCAAAAGCAGCCTCCAGTATCTGACTGAATATCTCCATTAGTTTGGCCTGCTCAAAAATGGTTTTGAATGGCAACTGCAATTTGTGATAAAGCAGTTGGTCAAAACAAACCACCAGCGCTGGATTGACAGGAATGAGCTTCATCAGATCTTTCATATTGATCTTTTCCGCTGAGTGAAGTTGATTTTTGTCAAACGCAGGATTGATCATCTGGTGTAAAGCAGAGATATCCATTTTCGAGGTATAGTAAACAGTATCCTCACCGGAAATCAGTTTTACAGTCCATTCCTCTTTAGGAAAAGCCAGAAATATAGCTTCGCCAGCGGAAAGCGCTATTGGGTGGGGGATAAAAGACGTATGAATCTGAAGCTCCCCCTGCTTGAGGCAAAAAAGATAAATATCCTGAGGCTGACATGCCAAATCAACTAAGCCTTCAGCCTGCGCCTGATAGCCCGTGACTGTCGCCAGTCCGGGTATTTCAACGGTTTTGGTCTGAAGAGAAATTTTGCTGATCATATGTACCAATTCACTTTTAATGTTGAAGGCTATTAAAATGGCCTTCGGCTAATTATGTTGCTAAGTAACTGATTTTGAGCCTTCAAGCCTTTGCAGATCCTTACGAACAGGCCATAAAGGTAACCCATCAGGAATTTTTCAGGGATGATACCCATCAGTTTGACAAATGACAGCCGTATTTGTTCAGTTTGATAAATAGGGCTGTTGTTTAGATCCCTTCGAAGATAAAGACGCTGAAATTGAGTATATGGTTTGCAGACTACAAACGATTGTCTGAAAAGGATCAAACATATGCCTTGATTGATTGTTCTTATCTTTCGGACTTAAATAGTAAAAATTGACCATGCTAAGTACAAAAATGATAAAGTCGCTCAATGAGCAAATCGCCATGGAAGGATACGCTTCATTCCTTTACCTGTCTAAGGCGGGTTGGTTTGAAGGAAAGACAATGCAGGGATGTGCATCCTTTATGTATCGTCAGGCGCAGGAGGAAAATGAACACATGATGAAGATCTTTCATTACCTGGTAGAAATGGACGCGATTCCGGTCGTGCCGGCCATCAAACAACCACCGGCACAATTTAAAGACGTAAAAGCAGTTTTTGCTGATACACTGGCGCATGAACAAAAAGTCACCAAAGCCATCAATGACCTGGTCGAATTAGCCATGAAGGAAGGGGATCATGCGACCTATGGATTTTTACAATGGTACGTCGCAGAGCAGAGAGAAGAAGAAGGCCTGATGCGTTCAATTCTGGATAAAATAAATTTGATTGGCAACGGCTCTCAAAGTCTTTACTTCATTGACAAAGAGATTGAGTCGCTGAATAAAGCAACATTAAAAGCGGAAAGTGCCGGTGAATGATTCTCCCTGCTCAGTGGCGATGTAATATCATTCTAATATAATTGTTCCGCCTTTCAATGGCTATGAAGTTTCTCATTATACAAACTGCCTTTATTGGAGATGTAGTGCTGGCTACCTCCCTGGTCGAGAAACTGAAAGAAGATTATCCTGATAGTTCGATTGATTTTTTACTGCGCAAAGGAAATGAAACGCTTCTGACGGATCATCCGCTAATAGGAAAGGTGATTGTGTTTGATAAAAAGAAAGGAAAGTATAAAAATCTGTTTAATCTTTTGTCAACCATTCGCAAAGAGAAGTACGACTATGTGATTAATGTACAGCGTTTTTTTGCCTCCGGTTTTCTGACAGCATGCTCAGGCGCAAAACACACCATCGGATTTAATAAAAATCCGCTGTCGTTTTTGTTTTCCCAATCAGTTCCCCATCTTATTTCCGCCGGCGATACAGATCAGCATGAGGTCAAACGAAATCATGCATTAATTGAAACATTGACCGATGCTTCATATGCCAAACCAAAACTATATCCGTCGCCAAATGATTTTCAAAAGGTAAAACAAGCTGACGCCTATAGCTGTATCGCTCCTGCTTCTGTATGGTTTACGAAGCAATGGCCGACATCCAAATGGATCGCTCTAATTAGAAGGCAGCCTCAGCATTCAAAGATATTTTTGTTAGGTGCTAAGGGTGATATACCTCTTTGTGAAGAAATTAAAGAAGCATGTCCTGATCAGAATGTCCAAATCCTCGCCGGTCAATTGTCTTTTCTCGAGTCTGCGGCACTGATGAAAAATGCCCTCATGAATTTCGTCAATGATTCAGCTCCCCTTCATTTCGCTACGGCCATGAATGCACCGGTTGCAGCTATGTTTTGCTCCACAGTTCCTGCCTTTGGTTTCGGCCCTTTATCAGATGCATCTTATGTGTTTGAAACTTCTGAGAAACTGGATTGCCGCCCCTGTGGTTTGCATGGGTATAAAGCTTGTCCAAAAGGACATTTCAAGTGCGCAGACATTGATATTGATGCGGTTGTTTCAAGGATAGGTTAAGAGGTTAAAAGGTTAAACGGAGCGGGAAATATTTATAGTAAATCACGTGGTTTGTTTTCGCGCATAGGAATGCAGGAATGGTATTGCTTGTCCTGGTACTATCGGGAGGTGCTGAAATAAAATTATCTCACGCGGTCCCGCTGAGCGGGAGCAGTGGCGCAGTGAAAATACGTTAAAAACGAAAAGTCATGTAAGCGAGGTACCCCATTCCAAAGCACTGTGGCTTTTGGACACGGTAGGGGGCAAAGGGAGTAAAAAGCATGTCGAATGGAAAGCTTTTTGGTTCTCGCAAAGTCAAAGATGATTTTTCTTTTGTCACTCAACCACTCACCCCTGTACTATCTCCTACATCGGAGTACAGGGTCTACCGCAGCACAACCACCTAAGGCGCTGTGCATCCGCCTCAGGCGGACGCTGCGCTTCGACACTCACCACTCTTCACTCACCACTCACCAAATCACTCATCACCAAATCACTCATCCCTTAAAACGCATACGTCAAACCAAACACCCAGTAGAACTGAAGAGGATTATCTGTCAATCCGGCCGCCAGGGCTTCCTGCTTATTACCTCTCAATCCAAAATCAAGCCCTAATCCGAAACCTTTGATATTGGTGGTCAGGCCATTGATCCAACTCCAGTTCGATAGCTCAGAAGACTTATAACTCATGAAGCCTGAAAAGTTGGTGGTCCATGCCAGATTTTTTACAATTTCAAGCTTATAATCGACTACAAATTTTGCACCCATAGAACTTTTATAATCGTAACCATCTCCTTTGCTGAAAACGAAGTTGTAATCTAAAGGATGGACGACCACGACAAGGT
This sequence comes from Bacteroidota bacterium, assembly GCA_024642665.1. Taxonomy (GTDB): domain Bacteria; phylum Bacteroidota; class Bacteroidia; order Chitinophagales; family Saprospiraceae; genus Opimibacter. Next base: position 73,472 of record JAHEAR010000013.1, on the reverse strand, counting down.
CTGTGATCGGGGTCCACGTGAGACCCGCTCCAAGATCCAGGTAGCCGGGGTCATTTGTATTTTCAAGAATAGTGGTACGATACTCTGCTAAAGCAGATATGGCAAGGTTTTTTGAAAGTTTATAGCCTAATAAAGTCCTTAAGCTAAAAACATCTGATGTCACTTTGAAGTCCCCATTCTCATTTGGATCATCATCATCTTTAAATCGCTGCCAACCGAATGAAAAGTTCATGGCGTTATTCCAGAAATATTTTTTCTGATCAAGATTAGCAAAAGCACTTCCGGTAATCCCGACGGACAAAGCCGCTGTGTTTGGGGATGATTTGGACAGCCAGTTGCTGTATTGAGAAATATTCAGACCGATATTCCCGTGTCCACCGATATCCCATCTTGGGTAGGGGGTGATTTTGTCAGTCAGATCATCGACCTCTGCGGTCAGGCCATCTACTTGTGTTGTGAGCGCATCCAATTGTGTTTGGAGAGTCGCCAGTTCTGCCGATTTAGCATCTTTCAAGGCGGTCATTTCTTCTACCGTTTGAGCGCGCAAAGCGCCAAAGGATAGTAATGAAATCAGGAGGTATAAGTGTCTTTTGTACATAGTAGATGTGATTTTAATAATAAAGGTTTGTGCCAAAAATAGGTAAAAAAGTGATTTGTGACTTACAAGTTGATTGATTCAGAAAAACTCAATAAAGTATATAAATGTTCAGTAGGCCAACATAGTATTTTCTCTTTGGCAATGCGTGTAATGTAAATTTTGTTTAGGAATGGGATTAATTCCTGAAAGTTATGGTAAATATTGGATGGTTATGCTCATCTTTGATACCCAAAATTTAATAAGCATATGATTCGTCAACCATATTACATAGTTAGAAATTCAAAGATTCATGGCCGAGGCGTATTTGCCAAAAGACTGATTCGCAAAGGGACCAGAGTGATTGAATACACAGGCCCGATTGTGTCCGAAAAGGAAGCCGATAAGATTGGCACGCAGAACGAGAATGGACACTCCCATACCATGTTATTCCAGATTGGAAAAAACAGAGTCATCAATGGCAATGTCGGTGGAGATGCGCGTTATGTCAATCACGGATGTGATCCAAACTGCGAAACAGTGCAAGATGGTGACCAGGTGTTTATTGAAGCAATCCGTACAATTAGGCAAGGAGAGGAATTATCCTATGATTATCATTTGCAGGTGGATGGTAAAATTACGGATGAAGTAAAAAAAGAGTTCGCTTGCTTTTGCGGGTCACCAAAATGCAGAGGTACACAGATTGATGCCGAGATCATCGCCAAGCAAGACAAGAAAGATGCCCTTAAGAAAAAGCAAAAGGATGAGAAGGAAAGATTAAAAGCATTGGCGAAAAAAGAGAAGGCAGATAAAAAATCAGCTAAACAAAAAAAGAAAAAAGAGGCCAAGGCTGCAAAATTAGCGAAAAAAGAAAAGTTTAAAAAAGCCGCTAAAAAGATAAAAGAAATCGCCAAAGCCGGCAAGCCTTCTAAAAGCAAAAAGAAGAGTAAGAAGGAGGATAAGAAGAAGGGTAAGAAAAAATAGACCTTTAGGGGAATTAAAAATTACGAATTACGAATTTCAATCTTAATTAGCCGATCCTGATGATCGAGAAAGAGTTTGTTTCTGCATCTCTGTTTCATGAAGATTATACGCTGTTGAAGTTTTCTCCTGCATCCCTGTTTCACGAGGCTATAGCCGTTGTTGGAGTTTGCTCCAACAACATCATTGAATCGCTTTTCACTTACACCTGTTGAGCGTGGCCTCCGCTGCGCTGAGATTTTATTTTTTTGCTAAACCCTCTCAACAACAGGTGCCGCCGGCGCTGAGTGCTAAACTTTCTAAACGCATTGACCAATAGCCTTAACTTCTATTTTGAAGATTTTAGTTCTGCATTAAGCGCCCTGAAATTTATTTTTCCTTCATTGCTTTTCAGGTGCTCCAACATGACCATCGATCGCTGAATCCGCAGATCTACATTTTTAACCTGCCCGGCAATATAAATCAGATTGCGCTTTTTACCCGGAGTGAGTTTTTCAAACCACTCCCTTCCTTCTTCATCCTGATTAAGCAATTCCTTAAATTCTTCCGGCATCGGCAGGCCATATTCACTTTCATCTTTTGACAGACTGACATTGAGCTGACTACCTTCCTTTATGTGGAGTTGATCTCTTATTTTTTTATTGATATTGATAAAATACACGCCATCCCCAGCGGGCATTAAGCCACCCTGAAACGTGATACTATCATTGAGTGTACACACTACCCGTTTGTCACCATTGTCAATAAAGTGCTTGGCTATAGGACCAGGTACTTTTATGTGATAGGACCACAGTCTGGTGTGGAAGTTTTCAAGGATGGCTTTGAAGTTCATTGGGGATAATCGTGTTTGCACAAATATCACTGTTTCCTTATAAATAAAAGTTATTGATCATTGATATGAAGGACTGCCGTCAATCCGCATAGGTTGTCAATTTTCCTGAATATATTGCGTCGGTAAACTTATGCATATATGAAAGCAATCGATTGGAATGGCGTATTTCCTGCCGTTACTACTAAATTTACCGCTGACGGTCACCTGGATATGAAGGCTTTCTTATTTGGGATTCAAGCGCAAACAGATGCCGGTGTTGATGGAATAATTATTGGCGGTTCGCTGGGAGAGAGTAGCACGATTTCGCATGACGAGCGCATTGAACTGCTCAACGCAACACAACAGGCTTTTGGCCAGAAATTTCCAATACTCATCAATGTCGCTGAGGGTTCGACAAAACAGGCTATCACCTTAGCCCAACGTGCTGAAGCAACAGGCGCGGATGGATTGATGGTTTTACCTCCAATGCTGTATCGGCCCACCGATGAAGAAGTCGTTGAATTTTTTGATGAAATCGCAAACAGTACAAACCTTCCCATTTTGATCTATAATAATCCCGTTGATTATAAAATTGAAGTGACACTATCCATGTTTGAAAAACTCATCAAACGGGAAAACATTCAGGCAGTGAAAGAAAGCACCAGAGATTTGTCCAATGTCACAAGACTGATCAATGCCTTCGGTGACCGACTGAAGATCTTGACCGGTGTGGATACCATCGCCATGGAAGCATTAGTCATGGGGGCACATGGATGGGTCGCAGGACTTGTAAATGCATTTCCTGCAGAAACTGTTGCAATTTTCCGATTGATTAAAGCAGGTCGAATGGAAGAAGCCAGAGTCATTCACAGATGGTTTCTTCCTATACTCGAACTGGACATTAATGCACAACTGGTGCAGAATATTAAACTGGCTGAAGTCATGACAAAACTCGGAACAGAACACGTTCGGGCACCGCGAAAACCACTTAGAGGGGCGGAGCGACAGCGAGTCATGACGATTATAGAGGCAGGACTTAATACCCGACCCCAGCTGCCGGATTATTTAAATTTATAGAAAACCAAAAAAGATGATTACCAATAATATCATAGGATTTCAATTATCCGCAAAATCTTCAGAAAGATTATTTTCTGTCAATCCAATGACATTGGAAAATTTAGAAGAAACGTTTATTCCGGCAACGGAAGCTGAAGTGAATCTGGCAGTTGAAAAAGCATTTAAAGCATGGCGCCTTTATAGAAATGTCAGTGGAGAAGAAAGGGCCGCTTTTCTAAATGAAATTGCAAAAGGAATAGAAGCGCTGGGCGACATGCTGGTGCAACGCATGAAACTTGAAACAGGCTATCCGGAAGCAAGGATTTTAGTAGAGCGCAATCGAACAGTAGCCCAATTAAGAATGTTTGCAGAAGAAGCCGTGCAGGAACAATGGAAAGAAATTAGTTTTGATGCGGCCCTGCCGGATAGAAAACCAACACCTAGGCCATCCTTGCGAAAAACAATGTTTCCGATTGGACCAGTAGTTGTTTTTGGAGCAAGTAATTTTCCGCTGGCGTATTCCACCGCCGGAGGTGATGTGGCCTCTGCATTAGCGGTAGGTTGCCCGGTAATCGTTAAAGCCCATGATTCACATTTGGGGACTAATGCACTTGTCGCAGAAGTGATCATGCAGGCCGCACAGAAAACCGGGATGCCGGATGGCGTGTTTTCTTCCCTCAATGGCGATGGACTCGCGACCGGTAAGCTATTGGTTCAACATCCGCGAACTGCTGCGGTAGGTTTTACAGGTTCCCAACGAGGCGGAAGAGCACTCTTTGATTTAGGGCAGCAACGTGAGATCCCAATTCCTGTTTTTTCTGAAATGGGAAGTGTGAATCCCATTTTTTTATTGCCCGAAAAAATTAAGGAAGACACCAATGCACTAGCTGCACAATTGGCAGGCTCAATGACCTTATCCGGAGGTCAGTTTTGCACACAGCCGGGTATTTTGGTAGCCTTGAATGATGATCGAACAGATGCCCTAAAGCTGGCCTTGTGTGAAAAATTAAATGCTGCGGATGATGCCTTACTGCTGAATCAGGGTATCAGCAAGAGTTATCGGAATGGCATTGCAGAAATAAAAAACAGCCTGGATGTCAAGTTGATTTTTCATCGGGAATCCGGAAGAGATAATGCTGTATCACCTGCTTTAGCAGTAGTGCAGGCACAGCAGTTTTTAGCCAATCCAAAATTGCACCGCGAGATATTCGGACCATTTTCCTTATTGGTGTTATGCCAATCGTACAAAGAAATGAGCCAAATCGCAGAAGCATTGGAAGGACAATTAACGGCTGCGGTCTTTATGCAGGAGGTGGAACGCGCCACAGCATTGCCATTAATCGAAGTCCTGATTGAAAAAGCCGGAAGAATCATTGTGAATGGGGTCCCCACCGGCGTGGAAGTGTGTGATTCCATGACCCATGGCGGTCCGTATCCCGCGACCACAGACAACCGATTTACAGCGGTCGGGACACATGCCACACAGCGATGGCTAAGACCGGTGACTTTTCAGAATTTTCCGGATGGTTTATTAATCAACACCTAACTGATTTTGATAGCCATTAGGCAATTAAATTAAGTCTCGATTTAATTATTTTTTTTGATTCAAGCTAATAAATTATTGTGTTGATAATACCAAGGAGGAGCGATACTTTTACTGCTGATGAGAACAGTATTTGAATGCATCGACGGACATACTTGCGGGAATCCTGTACGTGTGGTAAAAACTTCCAGGCCGGTTCTGGCAGGTACCACCATGAGTGAGAAGCGACTACATTTTATTCGCACATATGACTGGATCAGAAAAGGTTTGATGTTCGAACCTCGCGGCCATGACATGATGAGCGGAAGTTTTATTTACCCTCCTCTTGATCCGGCCAATGATGCAGCTATACTATTTATAGAGACCAGCGGGTGTCTCCCGATGTGCGGTCATGGGACCATCGGAACTGTCACTATGGCCATCGAAGAAAAACTCATCATTCCAAAAGTTCCCGGTCACCTGATCCTAGAAGTACCGGCAGGAATAATCAAAGCAGATTATGAACAAAAGGATGGAAAGGTTAAGTCTGTTACAATCACTAATGTCCCTTCTTTTTTGGCGGCTTCAAATATGAAAGCAAGTAGTCCATTGATGGGTGAGTTAACCGTTGATGTAGCCTATGGAGGAAACTTTTATGCCATTATCGATGTGCAGGAAAATTTTCCGGGCATGGAACATTTTACGGCAGAACAATTAATTGCTGAAGGAAGAGCCTTGCGAGAAGATATCAATCGAAAATACTCATTTGTGCATCCTGATGATCCGTCAATCCAGGGATGCTCTCACATCCTCTGGACAGGAAAGAATCCAGGCCCTGGAGCAACTGCCAAGGGCGCAGTGATATATGGCGAAAAAGCAATTGACCGTTCACCTTGTGGAACGGGTACTTCTGCACGCATGGCACAGTGGTATGCCAAAGGATTGTTGCAGACCGGTGATTCATTTATTCATGAATCAATCATAGGGAGTACATTTAACGGTTCGGTAGTTGCAGAAACAAATGTGGGCCAGAATCCGGCTATCATTCCATCAATTAAAGGGTGGGCACGACTCACCGGTTATAATACAATCATCATTGATGACGAAGATGATCCTTTCGCACATGGATTCCAGGTCTTATGAGAGACGTCATTATTATTGGCGGCGGCGTAGTTGGTTTGTCATGTGCCTATCATTTGCAACAGAAAGGTCTGCGTGTAACCATCCTTGACAAGGGAAATATGTCGGATGGGTGTTCTTACGGAAACGCCGGCATGATCGTACCAAGTCATTTTATACCCCTGGCATCACCCGGTGTCATTTCGAAAGGCCTTAAATGGATGTTAAAAAAAAATAGTCCATTTTATATTAAGCCAAGACTTAATTGGGAACTGGCACAATGGCTGTGGACTTTTTATCGATCAGGTACCAAAAAGCATGTTGACGAATCAATGGCGCTTCTGCGTGATATGCATGTGGAGAGCAGGGAATGGTACAAGCAATTGAATCAGCATGCATCATTTGATTTTGGATTTGAGCAGAAAGGAATCCTCATGCTTTTCAAATCAAAAGCTGCTGAAAGAGATGAAATCAAAATGGCAGAAATTGCGCATCAAATCGGTATTGAAGCAAACCAACTTACAGCGGAACAGCTTAAACAAATTGAGCCGGGGATTGATTTTTCAGTTGCCGGGGCTATACACTATCCTGGAGATGCACATTTGAATCCCTCCCTGTTTATGCTTCAGATGGTACAGTACCTGAAAGCATCCGGTGTGGAAATACTAACCCGGCAGCACGTTATTCATTTAGAAGATAAGGAGTCAGATGGAGGAATAGTTTATTTGGCAGATGGGCGACAGGAGATGGCGCGTCATATCGTTGTTGCCTCAGGTATCTGGTCCTCCGGATTATTGAAAAAATCCGGCGAGCCACTTTTGATGCAGGATGGTAAAGGGTATTCGATGAATTATACAGGTGTTAAAAAAATGCCCACCATACCATCGATTCTTCACGAAGCTCGGGTTGCGTTGACCCCGATGGGCGAGCAACTTCGGGTAGCCGGAACACTTGAGATTAGTGGCATGGACGATCGCATCAGTGCGGAGAAAGTGAAATCGATTATTGAATCAGTGCCAGAGTATTATCCCGGTATTTCGATGCATCAAGAGGCGCCGGTTTGGAGCGGCTACCGCCCTTGTTCGCCGGATGGCTTGCCCTATATTGGACGATTTAAATCCAAATCTGCAATACTTATGGCCGCGGGGCATGCGATGATGGGGCTGAGTCTGGCACCAGTGACAGGGCGAATGGTAGCCGATGAAATTATCGGAAAAAACCAAAGCGCCATCCATCCAAAACTTTTTCCGGGCAGGTTTTCATAAGTATTTTAACTTGCTTTTTGATCATATGGGTATTGAAAATCAAATCATTGTCCCAGCAATTCAATGATATATACCGTATGTCAGGAGCGTTTTGCAGGATGCGTTTTAAATTTTAGAAGCATATTTGCACCCTAAATCGTTAAGAATCATATGAAAGATATAGGCTTTAAATTTTGCGTAGTACTCGTCTTGGCTGCATTAACCACGATCTCCTGTAAGAAGGAAGACCAGATGGCCATCGACAGGGATTTAATCAATAATTTTATTCTTGAGCATAATTTTGATGCCCAATCCACTGAATCAGGATTGTACTATGTCATCGATGAACCGGGTTCTTCTGAACATCCTACTATACAGGATGTCGTAACCGTCTCTTATGTTGGGATCTTCCTCGATGGGGGTATTTTTGATAACGGAATCGATATAACATTTCCATTGACCAATGTCATCCGTGGCTGGCAGGAAGGCATACCTTTATTCGGAAAAGGAGGGAAAGGCTGGTTAATACTTCCTTCTCATCTGGCTTATGGGAATACTTTAAAACCGGGCATCCCGCCGAATTCTTGTTTGGCATTCCAAATTGAGTTAAAAGATTTTTAGGACTGAAAGCAGGTAACTAACTGCGGCTTCCTATGTATAGCGATCTGGTTTGTCATGTGTAATGATGGACAAATTGGTTAAGATCTCGTTAATTCCCATTTTCACAAATCAGATTCATCACTTTTAGCGTTATAAGGGCTATGATAAAAAGATACACCTCGGGAATCACCATGATAGCGCTGATTTTCAGTGTGAGTTGGTTGACCACAGACCTCCATGCGCAGTCCGATAACTTATTTAAAAAGACACTTAAAACAGTCGTTCCCGGTTCCGGGGGAGATATTGATCAGGGTCTGAAACAGGCACTTGAGTTTGGCGTCAAGGAAGCCGTCAACTCCTTATCCGCTGAAAATGGATATCTCAATAGTCAGTATAAAATATTGATCCCGGAAGAAGCAAAGGTCATTATCTCCAAAGTGAAAATGGTCCCCGGGTTTCAGGATGTTGAACAACAGCTCATTGATAAAATGAATAAGGCTGCCGAACTGGCTGCGAAAAAAGCAACTCCCATTTTTGTTGATGCGATTAAGTCCTTAAGCATTAAGGATGCAACGAATATTCTAATGGGAAAAAATGATGCTGCCACCAGATACCTGGAAACGGAGACGAGACCTGCACTGTATAGTTCCTTTTTGCCTGTGATTCAATCGGCCTTGGATGAAGTCAATGCACGTACCTACTGGACCAGCGTGATCACTGCATACAATGGAATACCTTTTGTCAAAAAGGTGAATCCTGAACTCGATGATTACGTCAACAATAAAGGGCTGGATGGATTGTTTGGTTTGATTCAGGTGAAAGAAGAAAAGATTCGCACCGATCAATCCCAACGAACAACAGACCTGTTGAAAAAAGTTTTCGGTCAGCAGGATAAAGGCTGATTTGTATGGGCTTGTTGGGTTTATGGGTTAAAAGGTTAGGAGGTTAAAGGGTTAAAAATTGAAGGTGTAAGGTTAAATGGTTAGAAGGTTGAAAGTTGAAGGTTAAAAGTTGAATGTGTAAGGTTTATAGTTTATATGGTTATTTTTTGATCTCACTAATTCACCCAATCACCCAATCACTCAATCACCCCTCACCCCTCACTCCTCACCTCTGACCCCTCACCGCTCCTCACTAAATTCAAACTCCTTCCATTCCTTTCCATCCTGATAGATGATCGCACAATTGGCAGGTAGATTTTTAAACGTGAGTCGATAGGGGTAGTCAAGCACTTCAGCTTTGTAATACTCATTTTCATACGAGCCTGCTCCAATGCCATTTCTGTGCCACCAATTCCCCCATTGCTTGAAAGTCACGGTGAGCTCCATTGGACCGGTTTGTTCGACGGTCACACCATCATTGACAGATGTCATGTTATACTGAAACACATCAAACATTTCACCATCGTAAGGTCTTGTCGTCTGTAAGTCGATGAGTTCTTCTATGCCGGAAGGGTCGCCTATGATGGAGGTCATAACGATGCCATTCATATTGTCAGGGCTATTTAAAATAAAGACATGACTATGGTCATGCCACCGGAAAGTGTCCCTCAAATGTTGAAGAATGACGGTAGAGTTTTTCCACTCATTGATTGTTTTTTGCTGTAACCAAACCTGGAGAAAAATTGACATGACCAGTACAGGCATCCATATCCACCTGGTAGTTTTTGAAAGTAACGATAATATGGTTACCAACAGAAAGACTAAAGGAATGTAACTGAACCTATCATTGGTGCCTATTTGTAAGTGAAAGAAAAAGAGATTTGAGACAGGAAGTACATAGAGCATGGAAGCGGCCAGACTCCAAAAGGCAAGATGAATATACCCGGGTATTTTTTTGATTTTTAGCGCATATAGCAGCATCCCGGAAATAAATAAGGTTAATATAAAAAAGACAAGTTCAGGGTTAGATAAAATAGTATCAAACAGATAATATTTAGCATCAAAAGAAAAATATCTGGCATCCAGAAGATGTTTAAAAAGATATTTAATCTCATTAGACATCATGCCCATAATATTGATGTTTAAATGCGTTGCAGCACCATAATGTCCTACCCAGGTACCCAGCGTCCATTTATTAAGCAGCAATGACAAAAGGAGCAACCCCCAAAAGCCCCCGGCGATATAAAATCTATATTTTCCAGGCGTAGGCTTTTTCGTTGCAAAAACATCAACTAAAATAAAAAGGCTTATTACGACAGGCGTGATATAAGATATTTCAAGTAAAAAGAGGGACAGCCCGTAAACCAAAAAACTGTAAAGAAGTATTTTTTTACTTCCCGTATCAAGAAATTTTGGAACGATAATCAGCAAGGTGAGTATGGTCAGAAGAGAAAGTAAATAGTGCAGGCAAACTTTCCAGACAACAGCCTCAACACTATAAGGGTGCACTAGAAATAGAATACAAATCAGCAGACTAAGCAACGAGGGTGTTTTAAGGTTCCACCGAACGGTGATTTTAGTTAGCCACAGATATAGCAACCATCCATTGAAAGCGTGCAGGGTACAAAAAATTAAATACCATGGTAATCCTTGAATATGAAAAACGGAATAGATCGAATAAAAGAAGAGATGTAGTATTTGGTGATTTCCGTTATACCCGAAGCAGTTAATGATGTCAAGGAAATTTCCATGGTCATAGACATTTTGCCAACCCAGGAAATCGTATACAAATCCGGCACCTATCGTTGTGAAATAGGAAACAAGTGTGATAACCAGAAATAAGAGAAAGATTATTTTATTTGACTTCATGGTTCGAGTATCAATGGTTGAACGGTGTTTTCAATTTTACCGCCATTGACAACTTCGACCGTGCCTTTCTTTTTTCCCTCCTGCACAAGGGTTATACCCGACCATGTTCCATTACACGTGTTGTTGATATATCCGGTAGATAAAACTGTGAGTTTCCCGCCCGGCCGAATCGTAATAGTTGCCCCTTCAGGCATGGATAGTCTGCAAGCAATTTCGAGTGTGCCACCGGATTCAATGGTAATATTTCCCTCACAATCATAAGCGGCTTCAAGTCTCATGCTATCGGATACAGTGATATTTGCAGTAGTATCCAGTGTACACCAACGTGCCTCAATAATGTTACGCTGAATAGAGCCAATTCTGGACATGTTCAGAAGGATTTTACCAATTTGACATGGTGTCAGTGCGCCCATATGAGCATTGTAATCCATCATGTTATTAGAGTACAATGTATCGCAGGGCGAGGAGTCTGTTTTATTCCAGCAGTTTGGATGGGTTGGTGTATCATCACACCCATCATTTCCTCCCCAGGTATGTGCCAGGCCGAGGGAGTGCCCCAATTCATGATTTGTAATCCCTCGAATACTCCATACACTGGGCCGTTCATGCCACCGTCCAAATATTTTTACTGAACTACCTATCGATATGCCCGAAGCATCCGGACGATAAGTAGGGGATTTAATGCTGTCAAGTTGATGTGTTTGTAAAAATATATTCATGACAGAATCATCTCTAATGGCATATTTTTGAATGACCCGCTTGTCGCTTATGTTTCTTTCTCTACCGGTTTTAACAGCATAACATAATACATCATCAACATGATAGTAAACACCATCATCCCCTGGAACACCAGGATCTGGTGATATGACATATCGATAGGGAATGGGTATGACAGGAGTCTCGTTTCCCGGAGGTAAAAACATCTTCATGTTGTTATCCAGATTGCTATTCGTCGCCATGATCCAATCTCTTGCGTAGGTGGCCGTTTCTTCTTCAGGCATATTATAGCTACCATCTGAGGAATTCATGAAATGAAAGTTGACTCGGATGTATTTAGGTCGAATCAATTCAGGATATGCGACGTAAGAAAGTGGACTATAACAAGGACTTGTTTTCTTCTCATCAGACATTCGGGGAGCAATGATTTGGATGTCCTCGGTAGTCGCCAGCCGAGAAGTAATCTTGGGACTGCAGGCAGCAAGCAGCGAAAGAATAAGTAAGGCAATGGCACACCTGATCATGATCAGGTATTTAGTCCGCCACAGATACTGATGGTTTGTCCGGTAATGTATTGCGATTGATCAGAGGCCAGAAACACCGCGAGTTGTGCTACTTCATCCGCTTGTCCAAATCGGCTCAGCGGGACATTTGCCAGAAAAGTTTTTTTCGTGCTGTCATCCAGCGAACTGGTCATATCTGATTCAATGAATCCGGGGGCAATGACATTGCTTCGAATATTGCGTGAACCAATTTCTTTGGCCACCGATTTACTGAATCCGACAATACCTGCTTTTGAAGCCGCATAGTTAGCCTGACCTGCATTGCCAAATAAACCAACGACAGAACTCATATGGATGAGTGACCCGGACTTTTGACGCAACATCACTTTAATACATTGCTTGGTCATATTGAAGACGGACTTTAGGTTAGTCTCAATGACACTGTCCCATTGTTCCTCATCCATCCTGAGTAATAGCGTATCGTTGGTAATGCCGGCATTGTTGACCAGGATATCAATTTTTCCGAATTGTTCCTTGATCGAAGGCACTAAGGATTCAGCATGGACATAGGAACTTGCATCAGAATAGCAGGCGATTACATTTCTGCCTTTTGCTTTCCAGTCCGCAGCAATGCCTTCAGCACGTTCTCTGGATGATAAATAGGTGAAAGCCACGGTAGCTCCTTGCGCTGCGAAAGCATCTACAATAGCTTTGCCAATTCCTCTGGAGCCGCCGGTGACAATGGCAACTTTTCCTTCTAATAGTGACATACGATCAATGGTTTAATAACAATTGGGGCAAAAGTACGTACAAAAACCCTATTTACCTGACTTGTCAGCCAATCCACCTAACTCAAATCTCTTGAATCACACTTTGGCAAGTTCACCCTTGAGGAAGTCAATTACATTAACTTCCAGGGCATCTACATTTCGAAGAACGGATAGTTCCCACGAAATCCAATCCCCTAGATGTACCAGATAGAGTGATTTCTCAATGAAGTTCGTGCCCTTGGAGTAGATATCAATGATCTCTCCGGCATATTGGCCGATGATCTGTTTATTGATATCCATACGCACAGCGTTTCTTGAAAAATCATCATCATTGCGTAAGTAAAGCACGACGAGGTCTTTATTTTCTTCAGTCCATCCCACCAATTCATTATGATTCATCTCAGGGATGACATGATGCCAGCAAAGTGCTTTGCTGTTTTCATTGATCTGTTGTCTGAGTCTCACAGCGACCGGTTCCATTCGATCTTCGATATAGATAACGGGTATCTTATGGTGGAGTTTTTGAGCAATTCGTTTGGCTTCAGCACGAATGGCTTCAGCATCGTTGCGAAGCATTGTTATGGCGCCTTCCACTTCGTTGAGACAGCGATCAGAGATATAGCCGAGGTGTTGTAATATCGATAATTGAGCGACAACAGAATAGCCAAGGCATGCTCTTGGCGAGGGCCAGTTGCCCGGTACCTGGATGAAATCATTCCCATCTGCTTTGGCGGATTCGATAATTTTACCTCCTGATGCCACGCATAAAAGACGGGCGCCTTGTGCTTTCATTTGCGCATAGGAAATCAAAGTTTCTTCTGTATTTCCACTATACGAACTTGCAATCGCTAATGTCTTTGGACCAACAAATGCAGGTACCGAATATCCTTTCCTGACCAGAAAAGGAAGTTTGCATTCCTGGGCAATAAAGGAAGCCACAAAGTCAGCGCCGATTCCGGAGCCCCCTAATCCGGCGACATAGATATGCGTGATGTCAGGGGAAGCAGGGCGAATGGAGGCACTGCGACCGATTTGAAGACCTTCTTCGAGCTGATCCATAAATCGCTCTATCAATTCATTCATCATAAGGGCAAATATTTCGTCTGGTAATGGGAAAATGCTAAATCATTGTAAAACAAGGAAATTTTTCACAATACCTGATTAAAAAGCCTGTCCGCATCGCTTGATTTTTTGTAAAAAATTGATTGGTATGCCGGACACCCTTATTTTAACCTTTGATATGGGACTTCAGAAGAAGCACGGTGATTGGGCGGAGGATAAAGCTGCAGCCTTTCTCGAAGCACATGGTTTCACATTGCTGGAAAGAAATTGGCGATACAAACGAGCTGAAATTGATATCATCGCCAAAGAAAATGGGATCCTTGTGTTCGTGGAAGTGAAGATGAGAGCTTATGTGCATTACGGTCGTCCCGAAGAAATGGTCGATAAGCGCAAGCAGCGACTGATCATCGATGCGGCCATGGCATATATGCGGGAGATAGGTTATGAATGGGAAATCAGGTTTGATATCCTCGCCATTATTGGCCAGCCGACCGAAGATTTTACCATCAGCCATTATATGGATGCCTTTTTTCCCGGCCTGGAATTTGGGGAGAGTGATATGTAACAAATAGAATATCAGGTGATTATAAGTTAAAATGGTCTATGGAGGCTATAATTCGTCCGAAGCCTTACACTACAAAACCACAATGGATCCTGCCATTTGCCGGCAACCCTCCTGGCTTCAATAAATATGTGTTTAATATTTTGCCAAAATTGCCAAAAAGATTACCTTTGCCGTCCATTATTTAAAAGTGCCATGAAAAAAGAAATTCATCCATCCAGTTATCGCCACGTTGTGTTCAAGGATTTTTCCTGTGATTTTGCTTTCCTGACTAAATCCTGCGTACAGACAAAGGATACCATCAAGTGGGAGGATGGCAATGAATATCCGCTAGTGAAGCTGGAAATCTCCAGCCAATCACACCCGTTCTTTACCGGTAAAATGAAGTTTATTGATACGGCGGGACGGATCGATAAATTCAACAAAAAATTTGCCAATACAAAATTTGCAAAAAAAGAAACTGAATAAGCAAAAAGCCCCGAACAATTTCGGGGCTTTTTTCATTACCTCATAGAACCATGCGCAACATCATTCTTTTTGATGACGAATCCAGGGAGCAAATGCTCCCACTCAGCTACACCCGACCCGTCGCTGAACTGCGGACTGGTGTTTTTACAATTCGCGAGCGTTGGGAGAAATTACTCGCAGGGAAAGCCTCTTATATCACATCCGATTACCTAAGTCGACGATTTCCGATGCACCTCGAAGATGACAATATTGTTATCAATGGAGCCATCATGCCGAACGATCGACTCGTCAAGTTGATTGAGCAACTCGATCCAAACGAAGCCCTGATGGATGAGGGAGATCTTATCGCTGCCCGTCTGAACAAAGGACAATTTGAGCGATTGATTAAGGATGAGTCCATTGATGAAATTACCGGTCTTGAACTTTCGGATACTCCTTTTATTCAGCTGAGTTATCCCTGGGATCTGTTTCTATACCTCCGCGCCACCATTGAATATGATTTCAATCTGATGACGAAAGGAAGAGTAAGTCAGAGTCTTCCTTCCAATAATCAGGTGATCGCCGGAGATAATATTTTTTTAGAAGAAGGTGCTCAAGTTAGTTGCGCGATTCTGAATGCCCAATCCGGACCAATTTATATTGGTAAAAATGCCCACATCATGGAAGGGGCGATTATTCGTGGACCGGTGACGATTGGAGAAGGTAGTACTATAAAAATGGGTGCGCAGATATACGGCCCGACAGCGATAGGTCCCGATTGTAAGGTTGGCGGCGAAGTCAAAGAGGTGGTGATCATGGGACATTCCAATAAAGCACACGATGGATTTCTTGGAAATTCTATTATCGGTGAATGGTGTAATCTTGGGGCAGGAACAACGGTATCCAATTTGAAAAATAATTACTCCAATGTTCGGATGTGGGATTACAATACAAAAGGCATGCGGGATACCGGCATTCAGTTTTTGGGCCTCGTCATGGGGGATCACAGCAAGTCAGGCATCCAAAGTACTTTTAACACAGGCACCATAGTTGGGGTCGGAGCCAATATATTTGGCAGTGGTATTCCACCAAAATTTGTCCCTTCATTTACCTGGGGAGGCGCATCAGGATTGGTCACCCATCGAATTGAAGAAGCCCTCAATACAGCTAAGCATGTGATGGCTCGTCGCGATATACCTTTTACAGAAGAAGATGATAGCATTCTGCGAAAAGTTTTTGCCTATTCCGAGGTGTATCGTTAATCCATGACTGCACCCAATCCTATCGTTAGATTTCTAAGTCATTTTTTTGAATGGCCTGTGACAGAGATGAGCAGTCCGTATAATGAGCAACTCAAAGTGGTTTTGCATCGTGGGAGATATAAGCTGATCACCGAGGGAGCTATTTATAGCTTCAGTGATCTGTATTCTAATTTTCGGAAAAGCTTTGAGCGCCTGAAATGGGAGGAACACACCATTGAGTCTTGTCTGATTATGGGGCTTGGGATGGGGAGTATTCCTGATATGCTGGTCTCGAAGTTTAACAAGAAAATAGAATTTACGGCAGTTGAGATTGATGAAGTGGTGACCTTTCTCGCCCATACCTACGTGCTGTCGCCAAAGAAAATTAATGTTCAGATCTATACCGCAGATGCGGGGTCATTTCTTGAATGGCATGATGGACGATATGATATGATTTGTTCCGATGTCTTCGTCGGCGACCAGATTCCCGATTCCCTTCAATCAGAAGAGGCACTTTTGGCTATGCGTGACATGCTCAATCCCGGCGGCATCCTCCTTTTCAATCGACTCAATCGTTTTGAATCAGATACATCCAGGAATCTTGCCTTTATGGAGAGGGTATTCCTTAAAGTCTTTCCGGAAGGCGGGCATATAGATGTTAGTGGAAACTGGATGTTTGTCAGCAACCTTGCTTCTTTTTCTGTTTAATGGAACTCTGGCCCTGCCGTATGGCATGGATTGTCGGTTCGGATGGCGTTTGGCAGACAAAAGGGGGTAAACGCATCCTGCACTATCACCCGATTTCCTTACCTTTACTCAGGAAGACCAGAGAATATCCCGATAACTTTTTTTGACCTTCAAATCACTCGATGAGTATGCCTTATCAATTGATATTGAGTCATTTATAAAAGTCGGCTGACCGTAGACCTTAATCCCAAAAACTCGGGATTATGACCTTATGGGTATTTTTTCTGTTTATTTTCTTCATGTTGGACAATTCCGGACCGAATTCGGATACCGGGACATTTTAAATTGGATAAATAATGGTGATTGAAAATGGATTTTGAGTCAAAAGAGAGCCACAAGGGACCTTTTCATTCTAATTGATCCATACACTGCTATTTTTTAACACGGCACCTGCGAATGCGAAAGATTTTATATTTCATCCCCTTAGCCCTTCTGGCTTTCTTTTTTATCCATCAATCCTTCCAAAAAGAATTGGCCGGCGACTCCGAGGAATCAAATAAAGCAGAGAGTATTGCCGGAGCCATAGAAGATATGGTGTTTACAAGTTCAGATGTTGATCTGGGCTATATTCCCCATGCAAAATGGTTTAGCGCAATTAAAGAAGCAAAATCCCGGGTCGCCAAAGCCAAAGCGTCCGGTACCCGCACCGGAGCAAGTCTTACGAATGCAAAGTGGAAGATGCGAGGTCCAAATAATATTGGTGGCAGAACGCGTGCTATCATGATCGATCAGGGCGATCCGAATCGAAATCGAATATGGATAGGAAGTGTGTCAGGCGGATTGTGGCGCACAGAGGACATTACACAAAGTGATCCTCAGTGGGAAATGCTCGCACTTGATCTGAACAACATTGCCATCGGCAGTATCGCACAGGACCCGAATGATTTTAATGTGATTTATGTTGGCACCGGCGAAGGCTTCCCAAACATAGACGCGGTCACCGGAGCAGGTATTTTTAAATCAACAGATGATGGTGCTACATGGGAGTGGTTACCCTCTACTCAGAACAGCAATTTTGATGATGTACATGAAATCTATGTGCATACAAACGGTGATGTGTATGCTTGTACTTCCATCGGTGGTGTGCGTCGAAGTAAGGATGGTGGTGAAACGTGGGAAAAAGTATTAGGTACTTCACTTTCAGGGGCAAGCAATAATAATTTTTATGATTTCACTTACAATGAGATCAATCAGACATTTTATGCCTCGAATGCAAATTCCATTTTTAAATCGTTAAATGGAGATCGCGGCGATTGGAATAATATTGGGACATCACAACCGGGATTTCCGAATAATCTTGTCAGAGTAGAAATGGCAGTTTGCTATTCCAATCCGGATGCCATTTATGTGCTTGGATCTGTTAATGGTTCCGCCTCTGATACCTATGTATCCAATGACGGTGGTGCCTCCTGGACTACTCGCCAGGCACCGGGTAATTCGCCCGGAGATGATTTTACCAATGGCCAGGCCTGGTATGACCTGGACATCGCAGCAGATCCATTTAATTGTGGAAGACTCATCGCCGGTGGAGTCCGATCTTTCGAAAGTTCATTTCAAGGGATTAGCTGGACACCACTTCCGGGAAATATGCATGCAGATCAGCACAACATCACTTTCGATCCCAAAATTCAGGGCCGTGTTTTATTCGGTAATGACGGAGGTATCTGGCTGAGTGAAAATGGCGGTCAAACCATTACCAACAAGAATTTCGGCTATGCGACCACCCAGTTTTATTGCGGTGCTATTCATCCGGACGAAAGTTCTCCGTACATCATTGGAGGTACGCAGGATAACGGATCTCCTCAGATTATTTCAGATGGGTTTGCTGAAGGCAATTCTGTTTGGGGAGGTGATGGTGTCTTCTGTTTTATAGATCAGAATGATCCGACTATTCAGATCGTTTCTTCTCAAAATGGAAATTATGGCTTGTCTACTAATGGCGGTCAGAGTTTTAACGCCGGCGTTGATGTAAACGGATCTTTCATCAACCGATCCGGGTATGATGATGATGCACAAATTCTCTATGGCCAACTAAATACCAATGGGAAGGATTATTTCCGATGGAATGTCATTTCAGGCGCTTATGATGAAGTAAATATTATCAATAACGGGCTGAATGTTACCGCTATAAAAGCTGATCCAAACACGCCAAATCGTATGTTTTTTGGAGGAGATGGAGGGAAAGTTCTGAGAGTTGATAATGCAAATATTGGTGACCCGACCTCTGTTGAAATAGCCAATCTTCCTGTCAATGCAGCCGTATCAAGTATTTATCTGGATCGTTTAAATGAGAATCATATCATTGTCACTATTTTCAATTTTGGCAGTGCGCTTAAAAATGTGTGGGTCACCTATGATGGTGGAGGCGAGTGGAATTCGATAGAAGGTGACTTACCTGATATGCCGGTTCGATGGGCACTATTTGATCCCACAGACCATGATCGGGCGATGATTGCTACCGAGGCAGGCGTGTGGGTCACGGATGACATTGATGGTGATAATACCCATTGGGAACCAATCCCACCTGCTAACGGAATGCCATTTGTCAAAGTAAATATGTTGTTGCTTCGCGAAAGCGATAAAGTAGTATTAGGCGTCACACATGGAAGGGGGATGTTTACCACTGATTTTTTTGCAGCAGCTACACCAGTCATCCGTACACAATCGGTAGCCTATCAGGGACAACCGGTGACCATCGATGGATCACAATCTGTCAATGCACAAAGTTATGAATGGGATTTAGGGGACAGCAATATGTCACAGGACCCAACTTTTACGCATGTGTATGATGAGCCGGGTGTATATAACATAGCACTGACGATCAATGGATCTAGCACGAAATCACAATCGATAGCGATCCTTCCTTATCTCCCTTCACCTTATCAGAAAAATGGAGCTGACTTTGCCGGTGATTTTGAAGTAATGCCGGAACACTTTGCAGCTGTTTTGGTGCAGGGTACAAGTATCCAAAGAGGAAAGTCCACAAAGCCCGGAAAGGACGGCACCCATAGTGGCGATAATGCATGGGTACTTGGAATCAATGATGATTTGTATCAGAATAATACAAGAGCTGAATTATATACACCCATGTTTGATCTGACAGCGCAAGGCTTGTATGAACTCAAGTTTTATGCAAAATATGCGATAGAAAATCGAAGAGATGGATTTCAGATAGAATACTCTTTAGATGGTGGACTTATGTGGACGCAATTAGGCACAACCAATGACGCCAATTGGTACAACTATCACAATACACAGATTTCAGATGGTGCTTTTCCGATTGGGAAATCTTACTTTACCAATGCCCAACTTAATTGGACACAATACATAAAGGATATAAGTTTTCTGGCTGGACAATCCACAGTAAGTTTTAGATATGTTTTCAGATCAGATGATAGTGAGCCGGCGCAGGGTTTTGCCATCGATGATTTTGAAGTGACAAAATATACAGGCGCTTTAGAAACCAATGTCACAGTGTTTAATGCAAGTTATACTGCCGAACAGGAAGTGACGATCAACTGGACAACAGGGATTGAATATCAATGTCAGAAATTTATTCTTGAGCGATCCTTTACCGGATTTGGTTTTAGTCCCGTGGCGACCATTCCTGCCAAAGGCGTGGTTAGTACACAAGCACATACCTATACGACGACGGATCCAAGTCTACGGGATATCATTTATTATCGATTGAAAGTGGTGAATGAAAATGCTGCTATCGGGTATCAAAATGATTTCTACACGGATACAATTGTGGTCAGAAAGAATGTAGCGGAAGATATTGTTTACAATGTTTTGCCAAATCCATTTAAAGATTTTATAGGAGTAAGCTTTAGCAGCATCGTGGATCAGGAGGTTTCGTTCAGATTGTTTGATGCAAGTGGCCGTCAGGTGATGGAGGAAAAAGCTGTTCCGAATGCTGTATCCTATCAGATCGATCAACTAAAATTGACTCCGGGTGTTTATATTCTCACGGTACAAATCGGCAACGGAGACGTATCGGCTTATAAACTGTTTACGAGCGGTTAATGACTATCGGGGAACTTATTTACGATTTCGGAGTTTCTTAAGAAATGAAAGATTTTATTAAAGATTAAGATTATACGCATGCGAAAGATTTATTTCCTCACTTCAATGCTTGTGATTGCCATAGCGGTAGTGGCAATATACAC
Organism: Bacteroidota bacterium; assembly: GCA_024642665.1. Taxonomy (GTDB): domain Bacteria; phylum Bacteroidota; class Bacteroidia; order Chitinophagales; family Saprospiraceae; genus Opimibacter. Next base: position 52,597 of record JAHEAR010000013.1, on the reverse strand, counting down.
TTACCGGGTAGAGCAGTCGCCAAAACAATTTTCAAAACAGGAGCGAATCCAGGGAGCCATCGATGACTATCGGATGACTTCTATGGATGTTGATCGAGGCACAATTCCCTATGATAAACTTTTTGCGGCCATAGATGAAGGCAAGAGTCGACTTTCCTCCTCAGCTCGAAGTAGAGTTTCAAGAGGAAGCCTGTCAGATCCTGTCTGGCGGGAAAGAGGACCCAGCAACAGGGGAGGGCGAACCAGAGCCATTATGATCGATGAATCAGATCCAAGTCGGAATCGCATCTGGACCGGCGGTGTTTCCGGGGGCTTATGGCGCTCAGCGGATATCACTCAGGCCAATCCGGAATGGGAAAATCTGGGTATCTATTTTGAAAGCCTTTCTATCTCCGGGATTGATAAGGATCCCAATGACTTGAATACAGTGTACGTTTCCACCGGGGAAAGTTATACCGGGGATGTTCAGGGCGCCGGAATCTTTAAATCGGTCGATGATGGGGCAACATGGGTATTATTACCCTCTACCGCCAATTCGTTTTTAAGTACCGTAAATGAAATCTATGTACACACCAATAGTGATGTGTACGCATCTTCCGCTTATGGGGGTGTGCTTCGCAGTCAGGATGGAGGAGGTACCTGGACAAAAGTAGTGGGGACCGGATTTAATGGCGCCAGCAGTAATAACTTTCACGATTTTTATTTTGTGGAAACCAATCAGACTTTTTATGCCGCCAATGACAATAGCATATACAAATCTACTACCGGAGATGTAGGGGATTGGGTCAATATCGGAAGAGGTAAGCCCGGATTCCCAAGTAATGTGAATCGAATTGAATTTGCAGTTTGCCCCAGTGACCCGGATGTGATTTTTGCGATTGGGGCAGTAGGCTCTTTTTCTTCCGAAACGTATGTGTCGTATGATGGTGGTGAGAATTGGGTAACGCGTGCAGTCCCGGCCATTTTTCAAGACTATGGACAGGCCTGGTACGACCTTGATTTAGCGGTTGATCCCTTCAATTGTAATAAACTTCTATCAGGTGGTGTCAACATGGCAGAAACTACCAATCAGGCCTTTAACTGGCATGTGGTATCACAAGGGATGCACGTTGATCATCACAATATTACGTTTGATCCTGAACGCGTAAATCGTGTTTTGTTTGGAAATGACGGCGGTATCTGGATCAGTGGAAATGGAGGCACCTCATCTACGGATAAGAGTTCAGGGTATTTAACTACACAATTTTATGCCGGTGCTATACATCCTGATCCTGCTTCACCATATGTGATGGGGGGGACACAGGATAATAATTCACTCATCATCAGTGATGCAGGAGCATCTCCGTCTATCACTGCCTGGGGAGGTGACGGCATGTTTTGTTTTATTGATCAGAATGAACCAAATATTCAAATCGTCTCTTCACAGGGTGGAAATTATGGCTTGTCGCAAAACGGTGGGTTTAGTTTCGGATTTGGCGCAAGCGTCAATGGTGCTTTTGTCAATCGATCCGATTATGATAATGATGCTAATATTTTATACGGACAAGTCAATAGAACCGGCGTACCGGATGTAGATTTCTTCAGATGGAATATTAACACCTCAGCCGTAGATGATGACGTGGATATCACAAATTATGATATTGATGTTACAGCTGTATTGGCTGATCCGAACGTAGCTAACCGAGTTTATTTTGGAGGACAGTCCGGCCTGGTCGTAAGAGTCGATAACGCTCATGTTGGAAAATCGCTGAATGCAAGTCTTTATGCAGATCTTCCGGGATCGGCCAGAGTTTCCTGTGTCTATATAGATAAAGTCAATCCAAATGACGGATTGATTTCCTTGTTCAATTTTGGCTCCGGTCTGAAAAATATTTGGATCACACGGGATGATGGGGGTGAGTGGACTTCTATAGAGGGAGATCTTCCGGATCTTCCGGTACGCTGGGCTATGTTCGATCCGGCCAACCATGACAGGGCAATGATTGCTACAGATGCTGGGGTATGGACGACAGAAGATATCGATGGCGATAATACGCATTGGGAGCCCACCAATCCCGACAATGGAATGCCATTTGTAAGAGTGGATATGCTTCAGCTTAGGGATTCAGATAAAGTCGTTCTGGCGGCTACATACGGAAGAGGGTTGATGACAACAGAAGTTTTCTCAGCACCGGCACCGGTGATTATTGCCCAACCAATTGCCTATGAAGGCCTCCCGGTAGTTATCGATGGTTCACAGTCCATCAATGCCCAAGATTTCGAATGGAATTTAGGTGACAATACTACTTCCAATCAAGCCGTGATAAGCCATACGTATGATACACCCGGGACATACACGCTGACATTAACCATTAATGGCAGTATCACACAAACCAGGAAAATTGCTGTCCTGCCTTACCTACCATCCCCTTATGAGAAAGGAAGTGCGGGCTATGCCGGTGATTTTGAATCCGGTCCTGAACATTTCGCGGCTTACACGCCGGAAGGAACACCATTCCAAAGAGGTGTCTCTACTAAACCGGGGAAAGATGGTACACACAGTGGAACAACCGCTTGGGTGACCGGTATCAATGATAATTTGTACGCCGATAATTCTCGATCTGAATTGTATACTCCTATGTTTGATTTAACAGAGCCAGGTTTATATGAATTTAAGTTTTTTGGTAAATACGCTGTGCAAAACAGAAACGATGGATTCCAGGTCGAATACTCGACAGATGCGGGAGCTTCGTGGAAACAACTCGGGGTAAAAAATATTCCCTACTGGTACAACTATGCCAATGAAAATCTTTCGGATGGAGCCTTTCCGATTGGCAAAGATTATTTCACCAATGCACAACTCAATTGGACTCAGTATATAACGGACGTAAGCTTTCTGGCAGGAGAACCTACAGTGAGTTTCAGGTTTGTATTTCAATCCGATTCAGAAATTCAGGCGCAAGGAGTTGCTATTGATGATGTAGAGGTGACGAAATTCGAAGGTGAATTAAAGACTACGGTCACTGTATTTAATGCCGGCTATACCGGCGATCAGGAAATCACCATCAATTGGACAACAGGTGTTGAATATCAGTGTAAGCGATTTCTGGTAGAAAGATCTTTTACAGGATTTGGATTTTCAGAAGTTGCCAATCAACCGGCAAAGAGTGGTGTCAGCACATTCGCAACACAGTATACGCGTGTAGACCAAAGTTTGCGCAATGTGATTTATTACCGACTTAAGGTAATCAATGAAAATACAGATCTGGGGTATGCCTATGATTTCTACAGCGACACCATTGTCGTCAGGCGAAATGTGGAACCGGATATTGTCAATACCGTCATTCCAAATCCTTTTTCTGATAAGATTGCAGTAAGTTTCAGTAGTGTCGTAGAAAAAGAAGTGACCTTTAGAATTTTTGATGTTACCGGAAAACTGGTGAGAGAAGAAATATTGGTACCAAATGCAGTATCCTATACGATGGACCAATTAAATTTCCCCCCTGGGGTATATGTGCTAGCCGTACAGATAGGGGATGGAGAAATAGAAGCCTATAAACTTTTTTCTTCCGGAAACTGATCCATAAGATAAGCAAAAAAAGGCAGGAGCTTGAGTGATCGGGCTTCTGCCTTTCGTTTGTTAGGACGATGTTTGGACACTTATTGGCGGTCACAAGTGGCTGACTCCTTACTGTTTATTATCTTTGCGACCTTATTATAATTCTTGAATACGATTATGCTCAACCTCATCATTTTTGGCCCTCCCGGAAGCGGCAAAGGAACACAAGCGGAAAAACTGGAAAAAAAGTTCAACCTCGTTCATATTTCAACTGGTGATATCTTCCGATCTGAAATTGCTGAAGGCTCGGAATTGGGGATTCGGGCAAGTGCGTTTATGGCTAAAGGAGAACTGGTACCGGATGAAGTGACCATCGGTATGCTACGCAAGAAAATGATGGCCCATAAAGAAGCAGAAGGATTTATTTTTGATGGTTTTCCACGCACAGATCCACAAGCGGAAGCTCTTGAAAGTTTACTTGGCATGTTGGATCAGCAAATTGATGCTTTACTTATGCTGGATGTTCCGGAAGATGAAATTGTCAAACGTATCGTATTGCGAAGTGCGGAATCCGGTCGGGCAGATGATCGCGATGAAACCATCATCCGCAACAGATTTCAAGTGTATCAAACACAGACAGAGCCCATCTATGCCTATTATGATGCGAAAGGGAAAGCCCATAAAGTGCCCGGCATGGGTTCGATAGATGATATCTTCCAAAAATTGTGCGATGTCATCAGTAGTATACATGTATAATGTCTACAGAACAGAACTTCGTTGATTATGTAAAAATCCATTGTAAATCCGGTGCCGGAGGAGCAGGTTCAGCGCATTTACACCGCGACAAAATCAGTGCCAAGGGTGGACCGGATGGCGGTGATGGAGGAAAAGGCGGAAGCATCATCTGTATTGGCAATGCTCAGTTGTGGACATTGCTCCACCTCAAATTTCGAAAGCACGTCATGGCCGAAAATGGTCAGCCCGGCGCGGGCAATCTGTGTACCGGCGCGGATGGTGAAAACAAATACCTGGAAGTGCCCCTTGGAACGGTCGTCAAAGATCCTGACACCTTTGAAGTCATTGCTGAGATTACAGAAGATGGAGAGCAATATGTCGTTATGCCCGGAGGTCGCGGCGGTTTGGGAAATAATAATTTCAAATCCCCAACAAATCAAACACCACGCTATGCGCAACCGGGAGAACCTTTGCAGGAAGGCTGGCGTATTTTTGAATTAAAAATATTGGCCGATGTTGGTCTGGTAGGATTTCCAAATGCCGGTAAATCAACACTGCTTTCTTCCGTATCTGCTGCGAAACCTAAAATAGCTTCGTATCCTTTTACAACCCTTGTTCCGAATCTGGGATTTGTGTCCTATCGGGATAACAAGTCCTTTGTGATTGCGGATATTCCGGGTATCATTGAGGATGCTCATCTTGGAAAAGGACTAGGGCATCGCTTTTTACGACATATAGAACGAAATGCCGTGCTCCTGTTTATGATACCATGTGATACGGATGACATCAAAAGGGAGTTTGAAATACTCTACCACGAACTTGAAATGTACAATCCTGAGTTGTTGGATAAGCCTCGCTTGTGTGCGATCACGAAATGCGATATTATTGACAAGGAGGTAGAAGAAATGCTTATTCCAACCCTCCCAAAAGACATCGAATGTGTATTTATTTCTGCGGTGACAGGATACGGACTTGATGTTCTGAAGGACAAACTTTGGACACGCCTGGCTGATCAGCCCGCCATTGGGTAGAAAATGCATGGTATAAGCATTATTTCGCCTTTCCAAACGTTCCTTTTTTAGCTAATTTTCAGAACGAATAAGCTTTAGGCGTTTAAATTAATCTTCCCGGGATACCCAACCTTAAACCCACACAAGGCCGTCTATCCGGGAAACAAACCTACCCATATGAAATATCAGATGATTTCCGCTTTTTTGATGCTGCTACTCGTTTCAGTCATCGTCACCAGTTGCGAGCAAGACAAATGTACCCGCACAGAAGAATATGTTGCTTATGAGCCTGTGTACAAACGAATTGATGAAATGCGTGTGCCTGTTACGTATGATGCTGCTAGGGCGCTTACCGTTCCGGGAAAAATATTTTATTACAAAGGATATTTGTTGATCAATGAGCAGAATGAAGGTGTGCATGTGATCGACAACCGACAACCGGAAAGTCCACAGAATATTGGATTTATAAATATTCCGGGAAGTCTGGATATGGCCGTACATAACGATGTGCTTTATGTAGATAGTTACCTGGATCTTGTGGCCATTGATATCGCTAATCCAACATCCCCGTCGGAAGTCAGCCGTGTGGAAGATGTATTTCAAAACTTCTATTCCTATACAGATCAGGCAGGGTATCTAGTGGAATATAAACCAATGGATATCAGACGAACCATTGACTGCAGTAATCCAAACTGGGGCAATACGATTTGGTTTGAAGGTGATGTGATGATGGCAATAGATGGAAATTTTGGAAATACCAACTGGCTTTCCTCAACAGCAAGTGTCAACAGCGGAGTTGTCACCGGTGGGTCTATGGCTAGGTTTACAGCCGCAGATGATTACTTGTATACGATTGATGGCGCTGAAGTCAAAGTCTTTAGCGTAGCACAGACACAGCCGGTTTTGAAAAATGAAGTTACCATGCAATGGGGCATAGAAACCTTATTTCCGATGGGAGGAAATCTTTTCATAGGCTCTAATTCCGGACTATTAATTTATGATATTTCTAATCCGGAACAACCCACTTATGTATCAACATTTGCCCATGCGACAGCCTGTGATCCGGTGGTTGTTTCAGGGAATACTGCGTATGTCACATTGCGGGATGGCACCGAGTGTCTTGGTTTTATCAATCAGCTGGATGTGGTGGATGTTTCCAATTTGTCCAACCCCAGCCTGATCAGGTCCTATCCGATGAGTAATCCACATGGACTTTCGGTCGTAGATCAGACCCTATATCTCTGTGAAGGCACTTTCGGACTTAAAATTTTTGATGTGAGTAATCCTAAGACCATCAGTGCTAATCTGCAATCCCATGTTACTGGATTCGAAGCGTTTGATGTGATAGCATTACCTCAAGGTGATCATGTGATGGTAGTAGGCCGAAATGGATTGTATCAATTCGATGCTACAGATAGAAGTGACCTCAGGCAACTGAGTGTGATTTCTATTGGTCAATAATGGTTGAGTGTTCCGGTCTTGTGTCCTGTCAACGGGCACAGGACCTTTTTTTTAATACTGACATGAATCTCTACCAGTTTACTGTTGCGCACGATTCAGTCATTTTAAATGGAATGCAAAAATTGAACTTTGATATGCTTAATAAAATCGCATGAAAAATATTTTTTTAAACCTCCATGTATTTCTTTTTCTCACGATTGCTGCTGTAGCATTTGGACAAGAGACGGATACCATCTCCGGGGACTCCAGGCCAATCGTTGATAATGTTTGGCTTAAGGATGGAAGCACCTTGAGTGGTACGATTCAAAAATGGGAATTAGCTCGGGGTATGGAATTTAAATTAATGACCGGCGCATTATTGGTGATCCCAAAAAATGACATCGCAAAAGTCTATCAGGGAGTGCCTTTTGATGCCTCTCAATTTGATTTACATACCGGGTATACTAGCGGTCGAAGACCTTATGCATTTAAAGAGACAGGGATGTATAACACCTTTTCTGTTTTTCTTAATTTTTCTTTCAGTGGAGGAGCAGGCATCCATTATTCTGCAGGGCATAAGTTTAGTCGACTGTTAGGGGTAGGGATCGGAACAGGCTTCGAGACAAATGATTTTGATTATAGCCGAAGGATTATTCCTTTGTTTGCTGAAGTTCGAGGCTATTTTTTGCCGAAGAAAATTACACCTTATTACGCGTTCAAAATCGGCTACGGGTTTGCGTTGAATAATGTCGATGAAGGTACATTTGATGCAAAAGGAGGGTTGTATTTAAGTCCTGAACTAGGAGTTCGGTTTGGCGGTAAAAACGTAAATTATTATTTAGGGTTAGAGTATAAATTGCAGAACGCCACCTTTACCAATTCATTTTTCCCATGGGACGGGCAAGGCAGATTTACAGACAAGTTAAGTTATCGAAGGATTGAAATGCGAACAGGTTTATTATTTTAAAATAAAGGACGATGAGGAAATTCATATTTAGTTTAGTGGCGATTGTGCTGGTATTATTGAGTTTGTCTTGCGATAAGAAAGATGCTATGGTAAGTCCTGCACCGGGCGAACTAGCGTATTTTATTTTTGGGCATTTCTATGGAGAGTGTGGCGGAGAAGGCTGTATAGAAATATATAAGCTCGAAAATGAAAGACTTTGGGAGGACACCACCGACGTCTACCCGACATCAGAGACACCTTATGATGGGATATATATTTCTTTACCCAAAATAAAATATGAGTTAGTAAAAGATATCATTGATTATTTTCCGGAGGAGTTATACAATGAAACTGTAAATTATATCGGACAGCCGGATGCAGGAGACTGGGGTGGTATCTATGTAGAAATAAAGTATGTGGATGCAGCTGCAAAATCAGGTTTCTGGTTGTTGGATCAGAACTCGTCTAACATGCCGGATGTGTATAATAATTTTGTCACCCGTATCAACGAAAAAATTATCTTAATTAATCAATAATGCGAATAACTGAAAGCGAACTTGTGCTTCACTCAGCATATTAAAGGCATTTATAATTTTGACCGAAGCAGAGCTCATACAAGGATGTATTCGAAATGACCGAAAGTGTCAGGAGTTGCTCTATAAGCAATACTTCCATACCATGATGGCGATGTGTATGAAGTATACGCGGGACGAAGACAAAGCCATGCTCATCATGAATGATGGCTTTCTGAAAGTATTTCAAAAAGTTGGGACGTTTAGAAGTGAGGGATCCTTTGAGGGATGGATCAGACGATTGATTTACCACACGCTGGCTGATTTTTATAAAAAGGAAAAAAACTATATCCGTTTTATTCAGATTGAAGAAGCGGAGCAACAGCACACCCAGGCTACGCAAAGTGATGCACTCGAGTTTGAAGAGTTGATTTTGCTTCTCGATCGAATTCCATATCGTTCAGCAGAAGTGTTTAAACTATATGCCATTGAAGGATTTTCGCACCTGGAAATCGGTGAGAAAATGCAAATCAGTGAAGGGACTTCCAAGTGGCATCTGTCCAATGCCAGAGAAAGATTACGAACAATACTTACAAATGAAAATCATGAAAGAGCAACCTCATTATAATATCACCCCTGAAAAAGGATGGGCTAAAATGAAGCCTTTACTTGATGAGGTCATGCCTGAAGGCAAGTCATCAAGACGACTACCATTCTTTTGGTGGGCGGCATCAGCTGTAATCGTTGCCGGCGTATTGGGTGTTTATTTTATGATCGTGCATGTTTCCAATGGATTGAACGGGACACCAGAGGCACTGACTACGGAAAGTATGCAGGGCGCTGAGGCAGCAGAATCAATTTTTACATTGGAAGAATCTTCTTTGCATGATGAGGGTGTCGGGAAAAGTACCGAAGTAAATAAGATCACTGCATCTTCTTCCGAAGGTAAAAAGGTTGATCAGATTTCTATTAATCAGGATTTGCAGAAGCAAACAAAGCGAGCCCAGGATAAAGTTCTTCCGGTCAAAAAGGAGAACATCAAAGGTGAGCAATTTTCAGAGCCAATGGCAGCACTTGATCATCAGCAGTCAGAGGACATAGAAATGGGTGCATTGAATACAATAGAAAATATTGACGCGAATGGAAGTTTGGGGGCTATGACTTCAGTTGACCTGGACAACAAGTTTAATGAAAGTTTGATTTCCTTGCCAAGAAATCCTGTGGCCATCGAGCCGGTATTTGTTCTGCCAATACCTGTGATCGCTGAAGAATCTTCAAATCGAACAATTGCATTTTCTAACACAAATAAAAAAGGGAAAAGGATTCCTGCCTTATTGAATCCTACCTTGGTGGCCAGTAGTCTTGTGGGGATGAATGGCGGACTAGGTGTATATGGCGGAGCCGGGGTGGATCTGAATATCACCAGAGGATTTAGTCTGACGACTGCGCTTGGCTATTCGTCCTATAAACCCAATGCCAATTTTTTGGGGGCCAGACAGGATAAGCTCAGTTTTAGTGAATTTAATCCCATCCTTAATTTTGATCCTTTAAGTGGGTTAGACAGCTATGTGTATGCTGAGTCGATTAATGTTGAAGCGGATTATGCTGAAATTAATCCATTGGTTCAAACGATTTCGCAGTGGCAGGTGGACATTGGGCTCAATTGGCGATTTTCCAGAAGATTCTATGCTTCAGGAGGTGTGAAATTTGGTTTTGCTACCGAAGCGTTTAGTCAGTTTCCGATAGTGCGTGGCGATGTGACGGGTATTCCAACGTATCCTCAGGAGGAGTTAAGTAATTCATTAAGCAGTTACGATGTGATTAGAAAATCAAACACATCGATGTTTTTTGGTTTAGGCTATCGCCTTGGAAAACATTTCGATGTTTTTGCCAACTGGACGCATGGCTTTGATCAATATGTGCTTAATTCGGAAAAATCATATGCTGCAGATTTGTCTACAGGACAGCGAACAGACTATATTCGTGGACTTGGCGTGGGTCTGAAATATTCCATATTGTAGGCATCTTTGACATGATACCATAGCAGAAAAATTAATGGAAAATTGAATTAGCAGAATCCAACCAGTGACTTAAAGGTGGAGTCGCGCTTTTCGACCCAGCAGGATATCATCTGACTCTACACGATCAGGATCCGGGAGACAACAATCGACAGGACATACAGCAGCGCATTGTGGTTCGTCGTGAAAGCCTTTACACTCTGTACATTTATCCGGCACGATAAAATAGAAATCATCAGAAACCGGTGTCTGCATATCTGCAGCATCCACCTCCGTTCCATCTTCAAGTGTATACTTGCCAGTTAAAGTCGTCCCATCTTTGACGGCCCATTGAATACCCCCTTCATAAATGGCATTGTTTGGACACTCCGGTTCGCAAGCCCCGCAATTAATACAATCATCCGTGATATATATAGCCATAATTACACTAAAATCTTAAAATACGGTCGCAAAGATAAGGCTACTTTGCTATTAGGATGTATATCCATCATACATTGCCGGCAGCAGGCTAAATATTCCCCAAAATGTAAGTTTTTATGAACCATTTCTCGATTATTTTTTGATGGCACATGAAACATGTAATATGCTGAATATCTGCATTTTAACTGCCAAAAGCACACAGACATGCAACATGCTTGCTAATCCTTCCCGGGAGGTATAACAATAGTGCTATTTAATAGAACAGGAATGCTGGTCCTCAGGTTTTAGCTGCCTATATATTTGATGCAAAACTTCTAACATGAAAAAGTTAAGCATCAATCCAATAGCCAATAAAACCATCCTGAAAGGCATGTTTGCGCTACTTATTCTTTTTACCATTGTTAATCATATTGTCGGGCAAGACGAAAAGGGTAAAATCCATGATTATTTAATGCCGGAAAAAGGTAAAACCATGATTGAGTTTTATAGCGGGATGCCCTACATTGGTGTAGGACAAATAGCCTATGGGTTTAGTAGAAACTTTTCAGTGGGTATTATATATGGCGTAACACCGGTATCGTCAGCCTATGGTATACGGATGAAGGCCGTAATCAATAACACTTCTGAAAAATGGCGCATTATAGCCAAATCACCCGTGCTCTATTATCCGGAGAGAAACCAAAAAGATAAAGATGCGTGGATGCTTGCCTGGCCTACCTTGAATGCTGAAGTGAAATTGAAAAATGAGTCAAAGATTTGGTTTGGCATTGGTGCCATAGGAGTGGCCTGTACTGATTATTTATTTGGATCACCTAAAAAAATGATGGATAAAATACCCATGGAAGGTAATAGCGCAGAGGAGGAGATGGAAATGGTTGGCATCTGGAATACATTTCAATTCGGATATAGCAAATCAATTTCCCGAAGAGCTTCTTTTGTCATCGAAGCATCACCCGTGATGGAAGGATTCAAATTAAAATCAAAAAGTGGATTTCTGGATGCGTTTCCGGTTATTGTGACCTTAGGGTTGAGTTATACACTTTAAAAAGTATTATGATCTCAGGCTTTTCATTCCTGACAAGAATGGCTGAGGATTGCTGTCGGCACGGATTGAATTGGTTAAAACAAGGTCATGATCAGTCGTAAGTAAATAAACTCGGGCTTATATTCTGAGAAAGGTGAAACCATAGTATATCTGTTTACTTTTGTTGACACGTGCGCATCAGATTTTTACAGATTATATCACTCTTTCGACAAGCGCTGTCAGGCGGTGAAACCGTATACACCAAAGGGAGTATTGACAAAGCCATCTTTCTGCTTTCGGTGCCGATGGTGCTAGAAATGCTGATGGAGGGATTGTTTGCGCTGGTGGATATCTTCTTTGTTGCAAAGTTGGGAAAAGAAGCGGCAGCGACGATTGGATTGACGGAAGTCATCATGACACAAGTGATGGCGCTGGCGATGGGATTGTCGATGGCGATCACGGCGATGGTGGCCAGGCGGATAGGAGAGAAGGATCATGAGGGGGCTTGTGTAGCGGCGATGCAGGCCATATTTATTGGTGTCATTATCTGTGGTGTCTTTGCAGTTATTTTCTTCTTTACGGCGGATGATCTGCTCCGATTTATGGGTGGTTCTCCCGAGCTTGTGGGCATTGGAAGTGGATACACCCAAATTCTGTTGACCGGGAGTAGCACCTTATTTTTTCTTTTTCTGTTGAATGCTATATTCCGTGGTGCCGGTGATGCTGCTTTAGCCATGCGTACGCTTTGGCTGGCCAATGGAATTAATATCATTCTTGATCCGATGCTCATATTTGGCATTGGGCCATTTCCGGAATTGGGTATAGAGGGAGCTGCGATAGCCACGACGATAGGACGGGGTATTGGTGTGAGTTATCAGGTGTATCATTTAGTGCGCGGATCAAACAGGATACAATTGAAGCGCAAACATTTCCATTGGGTGGGAAAGCTGGTGATCAAACTTATTCGTGTGGGTTCGACCGGTGTTTTGCAATTTATAATCGCGACGGCCAGTTGGTTGTTTATTGCACGTATCATTGCATTCTTTGGCGATGCTGCCGTTGCCGGATATTCAATTGGTATACGGATTGTTATATTTTCGATATTGCCCGCGTGGGGGATGGCTTCTGCGGTGTCTACCTTAGTGGGTCAGAATCTTGGCGCTGGTCAGCCGGAGCGTGCTGAAAAATCTGTTTGGCGATCTGCTTTTATCAATATGATTTTTTTGACGTCTGTTTCGGTTTTATTTATTGTTTTTGCGCCATTATTGATTCCAATTTTTACGCAAGAAGCGGAGGTTATACATCAAGGCGTGATTTGTTTGCGAATCATTTGCCTTGGGTATGTTTTCTATGCGTATGGGATGGTGATTGGGCAGGCGTTTAATGGTGCCGGAGATACGGTGACACCCACGCTCATCAATTTTGTGGCGTTTTGGTTGGTGCAGATTCCGTTGAGTTATTTGTTGGCAAAAACGTTTAACTGGGGACCTGAAGGAGTGTATTGGGCGATTGCCATCAGTGAGTCTTTTTTAGCTGTGCTGGCGATTGCGATTTTTAGAAAGGGCACGTGGAAGACTGTGAAAATATAGAAGTGAGGAGTGAGAGGCGAGGAGTGAGTTGTTGTGAAGGTAAACGGTAAGCGGTTAAAAGTGAACGGTTTTATTAGACTTTCAGACTGAACATGTGTTTAGTCAAGAAACCTTTCGGTCTCTTAGGTTGAGCACGCTGCGCCTGAGGCCTTGTTGTTTAGGAGGTTTAGTTTTTTAATGGGTGTGTATGATATGCCTATCGATTAGAGTCGGATTGAGTTAGCGTCAACGATTTGGATAAGCTTTGAGGGTTTAGAGACAGAAAATATCTCCCGCAGATTTACGCAGATAGGTATTTCAGGTACTCCATCTTTTTTACATGCATGTTTAACTTTTCTGCGGTGATCAGCGACATCTGCGGGAAACCTTTTTTTTGCACGCAGAGGCAGGGGCGCAGTTTTTAATTTCCTCACTCCTCACTCCTCACTTTTTTTCCTTCCACTTCCCTCTGGTAAAATCAGGAAAAGCTTGAGGCGTGCCTCCTCCGGCAATCGAAGCCTCTGACAACGGTGTAATTGACATCCAGGAAGCCGCATCGTACACATCAAATTTCGGGGGCTTGTTTTCCAAGCGACATTTGACAAAACTATCCATCAGAAACCAATCCATACCGCCGTGGCCGGCACCTTCTGCATCTCCCGCATGCGATTTCCATTCCGCATCATCATACTGATCAAGATAAGCCTGGGCATCTTCCCATCCATGCGCCGGACTTGTACCTTCAATGTAGATGCTTTTGTTGACGTCCATCCAAAGTCCTTTAGTGCCTTGCACCCTAAAACCAAGTGAATAGGGACGGGGAAGATTTGTATCATGATGCAAAACGATAGTTTCCCCTTTTTTGCATTTTATGATGGAAGTCACCTTATCGCCTAATTTAAATTCTATAAAGGCATTCGGATGATCCTTTCCCCCTTTCGGATGATTAACGATGTACTCATGAAGTCCCCTTGATTTGCTTGCCATGGAGACAATGGTTTCCATGCGATTGCCCCGATTCAGATTAATCCATTCCGCGACCGGTCCGATGCCATGCGTAGGGTAGAGATCCCCATTGCGATACACACTATGCCACGTGCGCCATTTCGCTTCACTAAACCCTTTGTCTCCAAACTCAACCCCTGAATTATAAGCCGAAATACCATCATTAAATTTCACACCACGCAGATCATGCTGATAGCCACACTCGAGATGAATGAGTTCACCAAAAAGTTCCTGTTTGACCATATTAAGAACAGCCATGACATCTCTTCGGAAACAAACATTTTCCAAAAAATATAATGGAATACCGGTTTGCTCAGCGGTGTCCACTAATTCCCAACATTCATCAAGCGAAATACCACCACTGACTTCTATCCCGGTATAGACACCTGTCTTCATCGCGGCCACTGCCATTGGGACATGCCATTTCCAGGGCGTTGCAATGATGACTGCATCAATTTTTTCCTTGCTCAAAAGTTCGATATAATCATGCGGACCTTCGTCATAAATTTTAGGCATCCTTTTTTTAGCATCATCAAATAATTTTTTTGTTGATGCAAGCATAATCGGATCAGGCTCCGCGATGCATGTCACCTCGCAATCTTTTCTCCTTAAAATCAAATCAATATGTGACTGCCCTCTGAAACCACTGCCGATGATGCCGATTTTTAGCTTTCCGTTGACATCTTTTAGTCTTGGATTTTGCCTGGCCAATAGATGATTGGAAAGCCCTAGTCCTGCCGCCGCAAGTGAAGTTTTCTCAATAAATTTTCTTCTTGATGGATCCATCTTTATTTTTTTTCTCAATATGGGTTGGAAAATAGAAGTCGAATGTAACAAAAGCAATTTATTCCGCAGGGAATCCCGGGATAGGCTTTGCACAGTAAATCACCGTTTATGCCAAACGGAAAACCTATTTTTGCAATCCTATGGATCAAATGATAGATGATATTAAGGACATAATAGCCCGAGAAATCGAAGGGATTCAAAATATCCCGGTAGATGCAAGCATTCTAAGTGCTATTGAGCTGATTTTCAATGAAGTACATGAAAAAGGTGGGAAAGTAGTGGTTTGCGGTCTTGGCAAAGCAGGGCAAATCGGCCATAATATATCCACAACCCTGAGCTCGACCGGAACACCGTCCATCTTCCTCCATCCGACTGAAGCTCAGCATGGTGACCTGGGCGTGGTTCAGAAAAACGATGTGCTGTTTTTAATTTCGAATTCGGGAAAGACCAAGGAAATTCTCGAATTGCTTCCACTGGCACGTCGTCTCTTTCCTGAGATCAAATCAATTGGACTGACTGGGCATCCGGAGCATGAACTAGGTTCCATGGTGGATGTTTCTTTGAGTACAGGACATCCTAAGGAAGTTTGTCCACTGGGATTGACACCAACTACCAGCACTACCGTGATGACTGTGTTAGGAGATATTATTGTGGTTGGATTGATGAAGAAAATTGGTTTTACCAAACAAGCATATGCCATGCGACACCACAGCGGTTATCTTGGTCAAAAAAGTAAATCGGATGAATAAATTATTTCTCATTTCGGGGCCGTGTATTGTAGAAAATGAATCTACGCCTTACCTGATTGCTAAGACGATCAAGCCCATTTGTGATGCACTGGGGATTGAATATATTTTCAAAGCGAGTTTTCGAAAAGCAAACAGAACCCGCGTGGATAGCTTCACGGGTATAGGTGATGAAAATGCACTGCAGATCATCAAAGGAATAGGAGAGGCGTTTGGAGTTCGCACACTGACAGATATTCACGAAAGTCAGGATGTTGCGTTAGCGGCAGCGTATGTAGATGTTTTGCAGATACCGGCATTCTTATGTCGGCAGACATCTCTGCTTCTTGCTGCAGGAGAATCCGGAAAGGTTGTGAATATCAAAAAAGGACAGTTTGTTAGTCCTGAAGCTATGAAATATCCCATCGAAAAAGTACAGTCGACCGGCAATAAAAATGTCTGGGTGTGTGAACGAGGATTTTCATTCGGCTATGAAGATTTAATCGTTGATGCTACCGTCATACCTCGATTGAAAAAACACGGCGTACCCGTTGTTATGGATTGTACCCATTCAACACAAGTGCCTAATCAAATGACCGGTGTGAGTGGCGGCAATCCCGAATACATTGAAACAATCGCGCTGGTTGCCGCAGCAACAGGTGCTGACGGATTGTTTATCGAAGCACATCCTGATCCTGCCAATGCATTGAGTGATGCTTCCACAATGCTGCAGCTTGACTTGCTTCAGGGTATTTTGGAAAAAGTAGTTAAAGTTCGCAAAGCTCTCCAATCATGATCGAAGCGCACACAAAAGAAAAAGGAGCCCGCATTAAATTGCTGGTACTGGATGTCGATGGTACACTGACGGATGGCGGTATTTATATCGATGCAAATGGCGTGCAATCCAAAAAATTTAATGTACGCGATGGCATGGGTATTTCCTTGTTGAAAGAAAAGGGTATACCTACAGCGCTGCTTAGTCATAGTCGTTCCATAAAGATTTTGGAAGAGCGTGCACGTATGCTTGGCATCGAACGTTTGTATTCGGGCAAAGAGCCAAAGCTTGAAGTGCTCAACCGTTGGATGGAAGAATTAAATCTTTCTTTTGACCAGGTGGCCTATATCGGTGATGATGTAAATGATATTGAACTGCTTGAAAAAGTAGGATTTTCTGCCTGCCCGCATGATGCTCATTTTTCGGTGATTAAAGTGGTGGATGTGGTGCTTCAACGAGAAGGGGGTCAGGGATGCGTGCGTGAATTTATTGATCAGTTTCTGCTGTCGGTCTAACGTCTATCAGTAAGTTGTTTTCAAGTAAGTGAGGCGATCCTCAATATGATTCAACTGAAAATGAACACCGAACATCTTCCGCTGGAGCGGAATAACGAACATCGATTTTATATGTGAATAAAGATCAAAAAAAAGAAGCCGGTTGGGAGGACCGGCTTCCTGGATAAGGTTTATATACGAAAAGGAATCTCCCAGATTTTCTACTTGCTGACTAAAAATCCTGTACTTCCAAGGTAGCCACTGTCAGCATAAACCATCACATTATAAGTCCCCGGATCGAGATTATCTGATGGTTCAAATGACATAGAAATTGATTGGCGATCTCTAAGTGTTGCTTTTTCAATATCAGCAGCACGTAATTGTATCGGCTCGTTGCCAAACCTCAGGTTTACTTCCTGTCCGGGAACAGAAGTCACCGGATTGCCATTGAATTGAGATAGTACCAGATAGATGTCACGTGCGCCCTGAAACTCAGCAGGGATATTGTTAAGATCAAAAGTTACAGTGATCTCATCAATACGCTTACCATTCGTAGTGATCTTATCTCTTTTGTTGGCAGAGGTAACGGTAAAGTTATCCGCTCTGAAGCCTGCAGGTGCTACGTTAGCCAATCTGTTGGTCAGCTTTCCATTGGCAGCCGTCAGTGACATCACCTTAGCGTTTAGTGTATTTACTTCATCTTTTGTGCTGACTAACTCAGTATTAAGGTCTTTATTACTGACAACAAGTGATTTGTTCTCTTCTCGGAGGCCAAGAATATCTTTTTCCAGAGCGCTTTTGAGTTCTTCCAGCTGCGCTAAACGACCCTTGATTTCGGAATTGTTTGCTTCACTCGTTTTGAGTGCTTTTCTGGCCTGTGCGATTCGCACTTGCAGATCTTCAATCGCAATAATTTTTGCCTGAAGATCACTGGACAATGTATCGTTTACATCAATTTGATACTTGTAGGAATCGTTCAGGGTAGCGAGTTCTACCTGAAGATGAGAGCGTGTGCTATCCAGCTGTTCGCCTAAGGAAACTGCTTTATGCTCAGTAGATTTGTACTTGGCGTAAATGTTTGTGCCAAAAATAAGGGCTATGACAAATAGAAGGCCAAGGATTCCGGCAGCTATTTTCCAAGTTTGATCAGTGCTCTTTTCTGTTGAATTTTGCATTTCGGTCATGGTAAAATTGTTTTAGTGAAAGGATTAATTGAAAAAGTAGAGTTACTGAACCATCTGTTTAACCTGTTTTAGTGAATCAAAAGCACTTCATAAAATGGTGTCTCATAGTGTGCTTGCATTCTGTTTACAAATAAACGAGCGAACGTATTTATTTTATACACGATTTTATTTTGATTGGTATAAAGCATTGAAAAACAGCTATATAAACATTAAAAATCAGGGTTTTCAAGCATCCTTGAGCGTAAGAAACCCTGATTATTTTAAGTGTTTTCCCTGACTATTTTCTTGCCTTTTATGTTGGGATTTATCCCGGATCCGGTTTGTTCCATTTTGGTTGGATTCAAAGACAGTGATTTTATGCCCTGGGGAGAATTTTTTCTTTCACTAAACAACCGTTTACTTTGTCTCATGCAAGGGAGAATTCGATCTGTTTGGAGATTCCTGTATTTTGCTTTTTCAACAGTCACCGGGATGGCTGGATTTTTTTGGGCAATATGCAGAGGTAAATCAAAAGAAAAGGCGGGACTTAATTATCGAAGGAGGTGGTTAAATCACGTGCCCAGGCACCTGGGACTGCGTATGCAGGTAGAAGGCGAGCCTTACACCGGGTCTTGTTTGTATATAGCTAACCATATAAGTTATATAGACCCGATCAGTATCCTCATGCATATTGATGCTAAAATTGTAGCCAAAGCCGAGATATCCAACTGGCCTCTTGTGGGGTATAGTGCCAACATCACCGGTACCATATTCGTAGAGCGTGATAAAAAGCACAGCAGAAAAAATGCCGCCAATGCGGTTAGAGATGCTCTGTTTGATGGGGAGTCCATTCTGGTATTTCCGGAAGGCACTACTTCGGCAGGACCACTAACGCTCCCTTTTCGTCCCAGAACATTCGAAGCGGCGCAGGAGGCAGGAATCCCTGTACAGCCTATTGCCATCTACTACGAGGATCCAGGGGTAGCTTATATAGGCAAGCATACTTTCATTCCTCACTTCTTTAAGTTAAGTGCTATAAAAGAAATCAAAGGACGAATCGCCTTTGGCCCTCTTTTGCATGGTGCAGCAACTTGTCAAAGAGCGCAGGACTGGATCGATCTTGAGCAGTCCGCGATCGTCAATAATATTCCTGCCTATGAGCCCGCGTAGAAAAGATAAACTACGTCGGTGGGCTGTGCGGATAGCCCTGCTGGCTATTTTACTGCCTATTGCAACATTAGTGACGGTGCGCTATACCGGTTTGTTTACGATGAGGAAAAGCGACCGGGATATTAAATCCTTTATTCTTCCTTCTGGCGTTGATATGATTTTGGATACGTTGACATGTCACAACAGAGAAATTGTTTATCTCAAGACAAGTAAGGGTGAACCAAAAGGCAATGCACTTATTTTGGTGCATGGCTCACCCGGATCCATAGATGCGTTTTTAGAGTATATGGTAGACTCGTCTCTATTGGAAAGAGTAGACTTGATTACGTATGACAGACCCGGATATGGAAATTCGGATTTTGGCAAATCAGAACCTTATTTATCTCGCCAGGGAGATATATTATATGATATGATGGTCCAATTGGGCTATTCAAATTACTGGCTTGTCGGCCATAGCTATGGCGGAGCTGTAGTGGTGCAGGCTGCAATTCAGCATCCAAACGCTGTCAAAGGATTAGTCATCATAGCCGGATCCATCAGTCCGTATCAGGAACCTGAATCTGAATCCTGGCGGAAATGGATTGACATTCCTTTATTAAGGGATATCCTTCCAGTCTCCTTACGTGTCAGTAATGAGGAGCAGATGCCCTTGCGTACCGGCCTGCTTTTATTAGAAGATGATTGGGATCGATTGACGATGCCGGTCGCTGTGTTGCATGGCAATGAGGACATTATTGTGCCTTATGCCAATTTAGATTTTGCCAAAGAAAAACTAAACCATGCAGACACATTGATAGAAATGACTTTTGATGGTGAAAATCATTTTATTCCATGGACAAAAAAGAACGAGGTGCTAAAGACCTTGATAGAGGTAATTGATTTTTCATTAACATTGAAATCAGATTAAAAGACATCATTTAATCCGAAAAAGATATACCACTGGAACCACAATTTCCTTTGGAGAAATCAATACAAACGGTAGTCCTGCTTCTTTTCTGAAAAAGAAATCGCAATCCTGCACCCCCTCCTGTATTCCATGCCTGAAACACTATCATTCCGTCATCATTAGCAGCCGCTTGAAAATTCAAAAAAATCACACCACGGATTAGTTTATTTCGCAAAATGGGATATCGGTATTCCGTTTCAAAATAGGCAAAGGAATTTCCTCTGAAATAACCAATTGTGTAGCCACGGCCACTCCTGTTGAATGTATCTGATCCGGTGTAAGGGAGGTTGAGGTAAGGACGCTCTCCGGAAATTGAATAAGTAGCCCAATGCGAGAAGGCAAGGACATACGATGGATTCTTTTTACTTAAAGGCCAGAATTTTCTGAAAGCATAGCTGATGACATCGATAAAATCGGTCTGATGTGAATCGGGAGTCGGATCAGAAGTAAGTGTTTGTGCTTGTATTGCGAAGTGTGCAAATAAAAAAATGAAACAAAGTAAAAGTAATTTGCTCTCTTCATTTCAACATACGCGTTCAAAGCATTTCAAGTATTGCTAAGATTTTATAAAGGAGTTGCTTAATATACTTTGCCAAAGACTTTGTACCCTATGAAAAAAAAGCACTGAAAGAAATCATCCTTCAGTGCTTTTTTTGGTCAATAACCATAAGAGGATTTAATAAATGGCCAAATTATTTCTTAGCATGTGCCAATCCTTCTCGCTTGAGTTTGTCAAACAATAAAGCTGCATATTGTCTTGCAGCATTATCGGCATTGGCAGGATTGTAGGCTTCAGATTGAACTGACCAAACGATTTGACCATTCTCCGTATCATATAAATTGCTTTCCAAAAAGTAGGTGTTGTCCTCCGTATAATACCCGGGCTCATAGATGTAGGCGCTGTGGCTGTAGTAGCCGCCAAAACTGCCATAATAACCATAAGCGGGATAAGGTGAGTAGGAAGTAGTCCCGGGAACGTATCGTGTTTCTGATTTGACATCTACTAAAGATGTTGTAAAAACAGCATCACAACCAGTAGATTTAATCTTGGCAAGGATATCGTCATCGGTGGTACTTTGCATAGGGAAATTTGGCCCAAAAGCCTGATAGCTTTTGACCACTTCAATGCCTTCCATTTCCGCAGCTTTTGCCAAAGCATTCTCAACGGATTGTCTGGTTCCTTCATCAGGAAAAATACCATAAATAAAAACTTTTTGAAATTTGCCTTTACCCATGACATCTTCATTCATCCAGTTGCCCGTTATTTTCATAGTCGGTGCACATGAAGTGAAAATAATTGCTGTCATTACAGCCATACTGAAAAATAATTTTCTCATTGGATTGTTTTTGATTTTATTAAATAGGATGAAGTTTATATTTTTATATTAATAGCTTTTATCAATGTTGACAAAAACCCCAATATCAAAATTCATGTAAGGACTGATGACGGTAGAGACATAGCCATAGCCACCTACTCCCCAGCCAAATGAATAACTGCTTCCCCAAAATGGCATATATAATTGAGCATTCAGTCTAATACCAAAGGCTGGAGTGACATAGTATTTCATGCCGGCATTTGCAGCCATAGTAAAACGGGTATACCCGTAAGCAGCCGGATCTACAGGATCGAATATAGTCACACCAAAAAACAAGCCGCCATAGGTTTCAAATTTTTCATTGCCGATACCTTTGAGACCACCAAGCAGGATATTATGTACGTTGAGATCACCCAGTTGTTCAATGTTTCCGCCATAGAAACTGTATTTCATGTCTGTTTGATGGTAGTTATATTGAATCTCGAGAAATGCGTTTTGGGAAAATCCACCACCGGAAAGTCCACTTCCCCAGGCCGCGTTTAAACCATAATTGATACCACCACCTGTATTGAATTTACCATTGTAGGTATGTATTGGCATAGGAAGCTGATGGCCAACATAAGGGTTCAATTGAAATAATTGAGCAGATGCGGAAGTTGCAAATAATAGAAATGCAAATAGAATCCAAAAGGGAAACTTCATCATTATTTTACATATTAAGTCTGAAGAAAGAATTGAAATTGATGAATAAAATTAATTAGTTGAACGAATTGGACCGCCAAACATCCAGCGCACTGTAACCCCGGCATTGATAGGACTGAAATAGCTTTTGTTAACAAAAATCCAGGTGGGCAACCAGTCCAGTTGTAAACCAATCCTCCCAATTCGCCAATCAAATCCTATGGATCCACTTACGCCCAGTAAAAAATCATCCCCAAATACCATCGTCTCTCCGAGGCCTATAAATGCCCCCAACTTACCGCTTTCTGAAAGTGCCCCAAATTTCTGACCAAGAACGGTGAGTGAAAAACCCTCTACTTCATCATCAAAATCACGCGCCGCGATGAATTCAAAATTCAGTCCGCCGGTCTTTGAATAACTTTTCAAACTGACGCCGGAGGCACCGCCAAAACGTGCCCCAATACTCCATTGTGCGGACGAACTGCCACAGAGTAGAAACATAAAAAATAAAAGGAAGAGACCAGATTTCATAGCACAGATTATTTAAGCATAAATGTAATGATTTTAGCTGATCAAACGGCTACCTTATAAGGATGAGGAAAGATGGCTATACCTTTTGAGTTAAATCTAATCCTTTGAAATATAGATTGATATGTGGCATGATGAAAACGGGAAATACTGCTTTACTTTCCACCCAAAGCAGGTGTGGATGTGTCTTCTCGGCGGATCCTAATCGCTTTTCTTGGGTTCATTTGCTTTAGATTCATAACGGCCTCAAAGTAAGTATGAACATATAAATGCATACTTTCAGACCCCATTTTTGAATTGCAAGATGCAATTCGCATGTCGCTGATATCAATAGTAATGGTTTGCCGATTTTGCCTCCTGCAATGGTTTTATGAATTAAGAGGGGAACACCGCCAAACATTCCATTAATTTTCATCTTCAGCCCTTGTTCAGTAAATTTTATGATCATGAAATTGATAAAAAAAAGAGGTTAGCTTGGCGGACATACTAACCTCTCTTTTTAAAGCCAGTAAGGGCATTTTGTTTTTTAAGCAAGACTAGTACTTGCTGGTCTCCCAAGCATTTTTAATGTTCGGAAGTGAGAGGCCAACGCATCCCGAAAACGAGGTTTGAGATTATAATGTAAACCATATTCTTTTGCCGTCTGCTCCACGATCGGAGCAATCTTTTGATAATGAATGTGACAGATATTCGGAAACAAATGATGCTCAATTTGAAAGTTCAATCCACCGACATACCAGGTTAACAACCAGTTTTTAGGACCAAAATTTGCCGTCGTCGCTAATTCATGGGCAGCCCAATCACTCTCCACAAGACCATCTTCGTTGGGTAAGGGTTGTTCAGCGCCTTCTACGACATGCGCCAGTTGAAAAATGACACTTAATACAAAGCCTGCAGTCCAGTGCATAATCAGAAATCCTATCAATACCTGCCACCAGGAATAATCCGTGAGCAGGATGGGTAAGCCGATGAATGTAATCAGATATAACGCCTTGAACATGATCATTTTCAAGTATTCTGTTGTAGGATTTTTCTTTAGTTGACGTGTAATCCCTGCTTTGTTAAATTCTGCCAATTGTGTGAAATCCTGAATTTGCTTTGAAATCGTCATCAGACCATAGAAAAAGAATGCATGAAAGTGCTGGTAGCGGTGAAACTTCTTGTAAGGGGCGGAATGCGAAAGCCTGATTGGTCCTTTCGAATCGATATCATGATCAAAACCATCAATATTAGTATTGGTATGATGTAGAATATTGTGTTGTACTTTCCAATTGAAGACATTAGCACCGACCAGATACATGGAGCCTCCTACCATCTTATTGATCCATTCTTTTTTGGAGTAGGATCCATGCACAGCATCATGCATGACACTCATTCCAATCCCGGCTGTCCCTAATCCCATCATGATCGTCAATCCAATCGCCACCCAGACGTTTAAGGATACGGTCAGAAAAAGTATAAATGGAACGAGATACAGCGACAACATGACAATCGTCTGAAGGACCATGGCATAGTTACCTTTGGTTGAAATGCCTTTGTCCTTGAAATAGTCGTTGACATTTTTACGCACCGCAGCGGCAAATTGCAATTGATTTTTGTCGGTGGTCGCGAATTTTAATGTTCTCATAAGCAATTGAATGACTTGGATTTCTACCTAAAAGTGCCACAAAATACGAAATGGATTTTTGAACCTGTCCTATTGTCGTTTACTTGTGGTCATATGATTGATATGTTATTTATTCTCAAACAGTTAGGAAAAAATAAAGTTTCCGTTTTGGACCGAATCCAAAGAAAAGTTGGATTATTTAATATTTGATAACCGTAACGAATTTTATCAGGATAAGTTTTTAAACAGGCAGTTGATGGCCTTACCAGTAAAACCGGAACGCCTGACTGATCGCTATGGCGATGAATATCAGTCCGACAATTTTGCCGGCATAGGCACTGAGCTTTTCACTTTTGTTTCGAATATACTGTCCGAGTTTGGCATATAAAGTGAAGACGGCAAATGACCCAAAGATCACCCCGCAACTAAAGGCGGCGATAAACTCCGGAGCCAGTTTGATGAATCCTGCATTATGCAAATAGCCACCAATGAATACATAGTAGGGGATAGGAATTAAATTCAGCGATCCAAGCATAAAACCTTTTGCCACCCCAATAACGGTTTCTCCCTTTTTCCTTGGTTTAGGTTTTTTGTCATTCTTTTTGAAGATGTAATACAGGCCTATGATGAAGAAAATCGGAATACACCACATGATAATCGCAGCTTCTCGTTCAGGATTATTAGCCAGAAGGTTATAAAAACTAAGCGCAAGATAAGAGTGAAAAAAAACAACAATGGATGCCCCAATACCCGTAAAAAGAGCAATTTTCATCCCTTTCTGGATAGCGGTCTCAGCGATAGCAACATTTACTGTTCCAAACGGAAGCATTCCTAAAAAGCTGCAGACCCAGCCCCATGCAAAGTGTATCAGAAATCCCAAATGCTATCGATTAGTTCTTTTGTACCGAAAATATATAACTAATGCGGCTAATATTTCTTTAAATGAGGCAGATTTATGGTCTAACTGCCTGTTTTTTAGTGCAATCTTATGCATTATGTCCCAGTGGAAGGCTATTTCCCTGTAAGCCGTCCAAAGCGAGTAGCCGGGTTGGAAAATGTGGGATACATCACTATTGGTGCCATTAAATTCTAAAATGCGTATTTCTGCTCCTTTCTTTAGCGTCTCCCATGATTGAGTCCTCAGGTCAAAACGTCCATAATAAACACCGGGCATGGATTTTAATAATCCAATCATCTGATCTTTAATGGTATCATCGATTTGGTCATTCCTATCCAGAAACATCGTCCCTCGGCAATGATTCCCAATCGGTTCCAGCATCAGAATTTCGCCAGCAGCCAATACCTCTTCCCAACGATGACCAAACTGATTTCTTAGTTTTTCATACTGGAGGACAGCTCTGTCCTGACTTAAAATCAATTGGCCTAAAGAGGATCGCCCATCACCCTGCACTTGCAGAAAATGTTTCTCACAAATTGAACTAACCGCACCACCACTTCCATCCGGCATCATATAGACAAATACACCAAGTTCCAAAGGAAGATCGACGTATTCCTGGATGATGAGGTCAATTGGATGGGCTTTCACATACGCTAACAATTCTTCACCGGTTTGTATTTTGGCAATCAGCCACCCCCGCTCCCCAACTTCAGGTTTGGCTATGACAGGAAAAGAAATTCCTGATTCTTCCAGTTTTTGCTGCAGGATTTCAAACGTTGTGCCTTTGGGTATGGCGGCGCTTTTTGGCTTAAAATCCTTTGGAATCGCAGCGATAATGGAAGATTTGGATGCACCAAAAAAACCACCATAAGGGATGCCTGGATTTGTCAGCGTGACGAAAAACAAATCACGCGATTTTATTGCATTCCAAAGCCAGATACCAATGGTTGGGATATTGAACACAAACAATGGCCAGTATTCCCATGCACCAAGGCGAATAAACAATCGCCTCCACCACAATTTTTCCGGTGAAATCTCTGCCGGTAGCTGTGCATATAGTGAACGCTCACCGGTCATATTGAATCAAAATTTCTTCCCGTAGATCCTGCTCTAATTCCAGGTGCAGGATCGACGCTGTATCGCGCTGTAAACGGATGCTGGTGATCGAAAGTGTTTTTACAAGATCATCCCTGTTCATGACAAAATCATTGTCCGAATCTCCATTGGCTAACTGATGGAAATCAATGATTTTTTCACGGTCTAAATTTTCTGTGTCCCTGAGCCATTGATCAAAAAGCGATTTGCGCCAGGCCCTCACCTCCGGCGGATATAAAGTGGCAGAAGACCAGATGTTGGGTTGATCCACCGGAAGCGACCGGATATGTTTTTGACTACCATCCCAAACCAACTCATCCAAGCTATTATTTTCAAAAATGAGTAAGGTGAAGGGGGCAACATTTACCAAATCAACATTGGCGATAAATGCTTCTTTATATTCATCCGAAGCAGCGGCAAGGACAATCTCCCCGCGACTCATTCGATAGGGTGGTTGTGGTACAAAGGATTCATAAGCACCATTTAAAAGGCAAACAGCCCTGCCTGATTCCGTCAGTGCGATCCAGCTGCCGCCGGAAGTTTCATCGAGAGGGAAATAAATTTTAGGATGTCCCTGATCATGCAAGGAAGTCAAGCCTTTAGCACGACGCCCCGGACTTTCATCACGATTAGAGGTGATAAAAAATTGATTATTGGTTGATAGGAAAGTTACTGTGCACATGACTCCTGACGATGGTGTATTGTCGAAGGCGCAACACCAAAATGTTCAGGAAGATCTATTGCCGGTGCGGTCACTTTCAGCGCAATTTTGACAATCGCAAGGTGGTGAATGGTATGTTCGATATTGTAGATCAATTCTCTTTCAATGGTCGATAAAACCTTCAAATCTTTTTGCCCGTGTTCTTCACAATCGAGGTAGCATTGTTTTTCTAAATCAATTTCCATCAGCTGATCACAAATGCGGCTTAAACAGGCGAGCGCATAAGCAGGGGCAGACTCAATACGTATATCTCTGACGCGCTTTGCATAATTGATTACCGGAATATCGTTACTTCCATTTTGGTCCAGCAGACAGTTGTAAAATTCAATAATATGCCGGGTGTGCTGGCCTATCGTAGAGCCCGAAAGTAGCTCCAGGGCTGATTGATAAACCACCGGATCAATGACCACTAAGTAGTGACGCAAATCATCAAGAGAATTGATTGCAATTTGTGTGAGCGTATTGTGGGGGTTAGATACCATAAAGGCCGAAAGATACGGATTTCATTTATTTGAACCTCTTAGTCCATGTAATGGTTCGAAAGCCGCTATTTCTCATCCCGAAACTCGGGCAATTAAAAAAACGGGGTCCTTTTTGAAAGAAACCCCGTTTATTATGTGTTCAAGACCCTACCTGAAGAATACGGGAAGGGAAAAGAGTGAATGGTTACATATTTGAGATGATTTCATCACCAAATTCAGAGCATTTCAACAAGGTTGCTCCGTCCATCAAACGATTAAAATCATACGTCACGCGTTTGTTTGCAATAGCCTTTTCCAGGCTGGTTTCAATCAATTCGCCTACTTCACCCCATCCCAGATAATCAAACATCATAACGCCTGAAAGAATCACTGAGCTTGGGTTGACTTTGTCCAGCCCGGCATATTTAGGAGCTGTTCCATGCGTTGCTTCAAATATGGCAGAGCCATTGACATAATTGATATTCGCTCCCGGGGCAATGCCGATTCCACCGACCATCGCGGCAAGGGCGTCGGAGATATAATCACCATTTAGATTGAGCGTGGCGATGACATCATATTCAGCAGGACGTAATAGAATCTGCTGTAGGAATGCATCAGCGATCACATCTTTGATCAGGAGAGCACCACCATCAATAGCTTCCTTTTGCGCTGCATCAGCTGCTTCCTGACCATTGGTAGCGGCGATTCTGTCATACTGTGCCCATGTAAATACGCGATTTCCGTATTCCCTCTCTGCCAGGGCATATCCCCATTCCTTAAATTTACCTTCCGTAAATTTCATAATGTTCCCTTTGTGGACCAGCGTCACACTTCTTTGGTTCTTCTTCAGGGCGTATTCAATGGCTGCTCTGACCAGGCGCTCTGTGCCTTCCTGAGATACCGGCTTGATTCCCAGCGAAGAAGTATTCGGGAATCGGATATTTTTCACCCCCATTTCTTCGATTAAAAAACGCTTAACACGCTCATTTTCAGGAGTTCCGGCTAAATATTCGATGCCGGCATAGATATCTTCAGTATTTTCTCTGAATATCGTCATATTGACTTTTCCTGGATCTTTTACCGGGGAAGGCACTCCGGTGAACCATCTGACCGGGCGAACACAAGCGTATAGATCTAATTTCTGCCTTAAAGCGACGTTCAGAGACCGAATGCCCCCACCTACCGGGGTGGTCAAGGGTCCTTTGATGGCTACCAGGTGGCTTGAGATGATATCCAGCGTTTCCTGCGGAAGCCAGTCTCCGGTGCTTTTAAATGCTTTTTCACCGGCCAGAACCTCTTTCCAGTGCACTTTTTTGGCTCCATTGTAAGCTTTTTGTACAGCTGCATCAAATACGCGTACTGAAGCAGCCCATATATCTGCGCCTATACCATCGCCCTCAATAAATGGGATAATTGGGTCATTAGGTACCTGAATACCTTCATTTGCCATCGTTATTTTTGATCCGTCCATTGCAATATGTTTTCATTTGAATGAGGCGCAAAATTAGAAATTCTAATGGAAGCGGCGGGTGCCTATTTTTTCAATACTTTTACAGCTGATGCGAAATCCTATCATTGAAGGCGCAGATGACCATCTGTCACCGCAAGAAAAACAAGTCGAAAAAGCCTTGCGTCCCAAGGGGTTTACTGATTTTGCAGGGCAGGAAGACATTGTAGAAAACCTCTATGTCTTTATTGAAGCAGCCAAACAGCGCAAAGAGGCTTTGGATCATGTTTTATTGCATGGGCCACCGGGATTAGGAAAGACTACACTATCCCATATAATTTCTTCAGAATTAGGGGCAAATCTTCGAATCACTTCAGGTCCGGTCATTGAAAAACCTGGGGATCTGGCAGGTTTACTGACCAATCTTCAGGAGGGAGATGTATTATTTATCGATGAAATCCATCGATTGAATACAGTCGTAGAAGAATATCTGTACTCAGCCATGGAGGATTATCGCATCGATATCATGATCGATAGTGGTCCTTCCGCAAGATCTGTGCAAATAAGTCTGCAGCCATTTACATTGGTGGGTGCCACCACTAGACTCGGTTTGATCTCTGCCCCCATGCGCGCTCGCTTCGGCATCAATTTTCATCTGGATTATTATACGGTCCCTACGCTGGAGAAAATCATTTCAAGATCTGCCTCTATTCTGGAAGTACCGATCACGGATAAAGGACGACTGGAAATAGCCTTGCGCTCCAGAGGTACACCACGAATATCAAATGCGCTATTGCGAAGAGTTAGAGATTTCGCGCAGATTAAAGGTTCCGGGACCATTGACGAAGAAATTGCGATCCATGGACTTAATGCTTTGCGCGTAGATCAATATGGATTGGATGAAATGGACAATCGTATTTTGTCCACGATTATACATAAGTTTCGAGGAGGACCTGTTGGTATTTCAACGATTGCAACAGCGGTTGGTGAAGATCCGGGTACGATCGAGGAGGTATATGAACCTTTTTTAGTGATGCAGGGATTTATCCAGCGAACACCAAGAGGACGCGAGGCCACACCGAAAGCCTTTGAACATCTTGGAGTACCCTACAGATCATCCCAACAGGATTTGTTTTCTTAGCGAAATATTATGGAAGAGAAAGTACAAAAGAAGCAGAAAGGGGGGCGCGGAAGAGAAACACTCTTTCGGGTATCCCACAATCACCAAAGTAAGTTAGTCCAGATCGCAGATTATAAAGCGAATATGATTATCTCCGTCAGCACCATGGTGATTTCTGCTATTGCTGCGATTACCGGTTATGGTACAATTTCAGGAGCGATCAGTGATTTCGGTGTTTTGTTTTTGGCCCCTATTGTCATCATCGTTATTACGTCGTTGATATCCCTTGTCTTTGCTGTTCAGGCGGCTCGTCCAAAATTGATCACCAATAAAAAACCGGCTATTACAGGAAATAAAACAAGCTTGCTATTTTTTGGCGCAATGCCTTCGTATTCGCAAGCAGAGTTTATCACTAAGATGCATGAACTCCTTGAGAAAGAAGGTGAGTTGTATGACCACCTGACCATTGATATTTATAATCAGGGATTAATCCTCAAACGAAAGTTTAATCTGCTGGTATATGCCTACTTGATTTTAATGATCGGATTTGTGGCCAGTGTACTTATTTTTTTAGGCCTCTTAATTTTCACGGTAAAATTTTAAATGTAGTTTAGGATCTTATGATGTGAAGATGTTGATTACCGCAAGATCGTAACATCCCCATAGCGTATTTCCCTTTCGCCATCTTTAAACACCGCTGTAAGTGTATACACATAAACACCGGGGTTGAGTGTTTGACCCTTCATGGTGCCGTTCCACATGTTAGACAAATCATTCGGGTCAACGTGTTCCTTTTGGAAAACAAGATTTCCCCACCGATCAAAGATGGACATGATTTCAATTTCCTGCAGACCTGCCCCTGCCTGTAATGTGAATAAATCATTGACCTGATCACCATTGGGAGAGAATACATTGGGGATGTAAAGATTCCGATCGATGACTATTTTGATGGAGATATCATCTTCATCGGTACATCCATTTTCATCCATGGCGGTCACGGCATAATTAGAATTGGTTGCCGGCATTATATTTCGTGAAAGACAATTTTGGCACAGACCATCTGACCACATCGTTTGCAATATCCCTGCCGGAAAACCACTGATATTAACATCCAGATCAATAGATTGCCCAAAGACTAAAGTCGTGTCAGCAGCCAAAGAAATGGACCATGCCTCCGGTTCGTCAATCGTAAAATTTTCTTTGGCCATACACCCGTTTTGATCCATCAGAATTAATTGATGTTCGCCCCCACCAAGGGATGAATACTGTAATGTATTTGAAAAAGAATTTCCATCAAGCGATGTCGACCAGGGAGTTACACCTCCGGTGACACCTGATAGTGCAGCACTCCCATTCTGAAAGCCAAAGCAAGTAATATCCATGACATCAAGTCCATAGACCATCGGATCGGGTGCAACAATCGACGTTGAAGCAGCAGCAGTACATCCGTTAACATCCGTCACGGTTAAAGCATATGTACCTTCAGGCAGCATTTCTAAAGAAGATGCTATAGAATTGTCAGACCATAAATAACTGTAGGGTGGTGTGCCCATTTCTTCCAACGAAGAAATGACCATACCGGTTGAATCGCCAAAGCAAGCTATCCCAAATCCATAAGGATCAAGTGGTACATAAAGGCTCACTTCAAGCGGAGGAATATCAAGTATAGTGATCGTATCCAATAGCGATAATCCATTCGCTGATTTTATTTCGAAAAAATAAGTACCGGAAGTAAGCAACTCAATGAAAGATGACCCCGGTGTTGTATTGATTGTTATGTTCCCGGTCAGCACCATATTTTCGTGTGTCCAAATAACTGCATATGGTGCCAGACCTATTGCTGCAATGACCGTGATCAAACTTGTATCACCAAAACATAAAGGTTGTATCACTTCGTAACTAGCTTCAATACTACATTCGTCAATAGGATTTAAAGTGGTTGAAGTGATGACTGTACTGTCACAACCAAAACTATTTGTAAGCACTTGCATGGTTGTTCCGGTATCTTGTGGCAGACAGCTACTGCCTGAAAGAAATGTTGTATCGGAATGTAGTAGCAGTGTATAAAGCGAAATAATACTGTCACATGCATATTGGTTCAACAATGTTGCATAGGTATAGCCGGCATCCGCTGGATCGCAGGAAGTAGTATTTAGAAAAGTGGTATCAGATCCGCCATAAAAAGTATTGATAATAATCAGGCTGTCACATCCCATACTGTTAGTCAGCAATGTTGAAACTGAACCGGTATCTGCATATAAACAAGTGGGTTGGAAAATAATCGTTGTGTCAGACAATACAAAATCAACAGTGGTGATCACGATACTATCACAACCACTAATATTGGAATACGTTTGAGTAGTCGTTCCCACCTGTGCAGGATCACAAGTGCTTTGAAAAATCAACAAGGTATCTGTTGGTAATAATAAGGTAGAGGTACTTACAAGGCTATCACATCCAAATTGATTCATGAGGAGTATGGACACCGTTCCCGTATCTGAAGGCAAACAGGAATACGCTGTAAGGTGTGTAGTATCTGTTGGTGCTAAAGTGACTTGCGTCACCACTGTACTATCGCAAAGGCCTTGTGAGTAGGTGATGATAGTCACTCCGGTATCCGCAGGACTACAACTCAATAAATTAATCCATGTCGTATCAAAGGCTGAAAAAATGAGTTCTGTAATCACTATGCTATCACACCCGGATACTGTTGTAAATGAGTCTGTATAAGTACCCTCTTCTGTCTGAAAGGCACCTTCCAAAAACAAAGAGTCACCGGGACATAAGGTGCTCGAAAGTAAAAATTCAAGGACCGTAGCCTCAGTAATTTCTATTTCAACAATACTATCACAACCGGCAATGGAAGTAAAAATTTCTGTTCCGGTAAATAAGCCATTGCCATAGGTGGTGCCATTGATCACAATTGTATTTCCTTCGCATATAGTAGTATCAAAAAGAGAAAGATAGCCGGGCCAAAGGGTGAGTATCGCACAGTTTTCAATACTGCCACAAACATTGGTTACCTCAAGGCATATTTCTGCATCTCCGGGAGTAGCCCATTCTACTTCAATCTCATTGGTGCCCTGTCCGCTGATGATCACTACATTGGTGGGAACGGTCCAGGAAAACATGTCATCTGCATCAAGTTCAGGCGTATAGAAAACTGCGGTTTCTCCCGGACATAAAGACATGGGGCCGGTGATCAACGGAAATTCCGGCAGCGTCCCAACCGTCACTTCAAAGCAGGCCTCATTCATATCACAGCGTGTTTCTATCTCGAGACATAATTCACCGGTCTGGGGATATTCCCAATGGACGGTTATTACCGGTGTTCCCTGCCCATTGATGATTGTTGCCCCCGGTGGTAATGTCCATTGATAAGCATAGATCGGTGGATCCGGAGGGAAGGTAGCCGTGTAGACGCCTGTTTCTCCTTCACAAAGGAATGCAGGACCATCGATGACAGGCAAAGGGGCTACTTCATTATATATGGTGATTTCAACTTCATCCTGAACTGAGCAAAGTTCTACCATTGAAATATCATCAATCGCAAAATCATTTCCACCGGCGGCCGTATTCAAATTGAGTATGCAGATCTCAGCGGACGTATTGGAACCTGAAAACCAGGAAGCATTGAAAGGGGTCCAAAGGCATGTGGTAGAAGGGGCATAGATAATCGGCCCGATCGGCGTGCCATTGATTGAAAATTGTAATTGCGCCGGTGAAGATGGATTGACGGAAGCCACCCAGGCAGATACATTATAGATGCTATTGGGGGCAAGCGATATAGTCTGACACCAGACATCCTGAAACGAAGCAGCTCCATTCACCACTAACATATCGCCGCCGCCGCCGGTATGATCCATACAAGCTGAAAATCCGGTGTGCACCAGATTAGGATTAGACACAACGGTATAAGTGCCTTCTGGAACCATCTCATTTTGGATACCGGGGATATCGACGACGTAGTTGTAATCCGTTGTAAAACCAACATTTCCTAACGAGAAATCGCCATTCGTAACCAGGCTGGGATTGGATGGATCTACACCGTAAGCAGTCAGCGTGTATGTGATCGGTCCCGTAACATCTGCCGTCGGATCGAGAATAAGTGGATTGCTCAATCCGGTATATGGGGTCCATTGATAGAAAATGGAATTACCGGTGATAGCACCCATTAATTGAACCAGTCCTCCTGGTGCGCAAACATTTGTGTCTGGTCCGGCATCTACGATCAGGTCACAAGCCGATGTGGACGCAAGGGTTTCCGGCAAAGTCTTCGAACCCATCATTACAGGGTCGCTCGAAAACCAAAGCGTCAGCAGTATTAATCCCGATGCTGTCCAGTTAAACATGATCTAAGGCTGGTGAGTGTTTATGTGCAACTACAAAGGTCTAAGATAGAGATTCGCAGAGGAAAATGGGTGATGGAGTGATTTTGTGGTGGAGTGATTGAAGCATTAGGCCTCGCGGCTATTGGATAAAAGGTCGCTTCAACATCCAGAAACCTGCATCTCGCGTCTCTTGTTGCATCTCCAGTGTCTTTGCACCTCCTGACCATAATAGGAGCGAACAAATAATTATTTTGAAATAACTATTTACTGCATCTCTGCGCCTCCACGTGCAAATCATTAGTGGGGAAGGACCTTCTTATATTTCTCGATAGATCTTGATAAAAAAAGCTAACCCCTGATAACTATCATAACCCCAATAACCAAATCGCCCATCACACTCCACTTAATAAATCACACCGCACATTTTACCCCCGACTCCTGGCGCCTTTACAAAACAGCTACTGCACTCGGGGAAGGGGAGGACAATTTTCACCATTGCCAAAATCGTTTTCTGCTCCTGACCTAAAGGTGTTGCATTTGCGGTAGCCAAAGTTTATCGGCAACCATTTGAATAAAATTAATCACTGGAAGTTTTTCTCGCAAAGGCAAAGAACGCAAGTATGATATCCCAATATGCTCTATTAGCAAGGAGCCTCGCAAAGACGCAGAAAAAAAAATAAGATTAAAGGTGCTTTAATTCGTCATCGCCTCAACGCTCTCCGCCCTTCGCTCTCCGCCCTTCGCCCTATGCCTGAGCCTTCGGTGTATTAAAACTCATCGGTGGAAAGGAGACATTCTGATCGGACTCATCAATGACACCAAACTGAGTTTCGAACTTTTTGATATTATCTGCCAGCGCTTTCATCAGTCGTTTGGCATGATGAGGGGTCAGGATAACTCTTGATTTTACTTTCGCTTTTGGAACGTTTGGCATCATGCGGATAAAGTCCACGACGAATTCTGTATGCGAATGGGAGATGATTGCGAGATTGGCATAAATACCTTCTGAAATCTCTTCCGGGAGTTCAATATTGAGTTGATTGTTTGGATTCTTGTCGTCAGCCATGATATTGGATTATTAGATTTAGATATGATCAAAGGTATTAACCATTTTTGGATTGATAGGTTCATTTTGTTACATAGCGCTCCGTTCAGGAGTTCAAAAGGTCGAATATTTCAATGTTTGCTATTCCCCCTGAAGTTTAACAAAATGAAAAGATTTTCCATCAAAAAGGCCTTTGTCGCTCAGTTTTAATGTGGGAATGACGAGCAATGCCATAAAAGAAAGCGTCATAAATGGAGCGGAGAGCGTTGATCCTAGTGCCTGCTTGACAAACTGATCTACGGCCTCATAGGCATGACCGACGGTTTCACCATCATCGGGACTCATCAGTCCGCCGATGGGTAATGGTAGAATATGATGCTCATTTTTTTCGGATGCCGCCACGCCTCCTTTGTGCGCGATGACCTGGTTGATGCATGTGGCCAAATCACGATCATTGGTACCCACTGCAACAATATTATGCGAATCGTGGGCCACACTCGATGCGATTGCTCCTTGTTTCATTCCAAACCCGTTGATCAACGCAATGGCGGGACGCGCTTTTGAATATCTATTGACCACCACTATTTTTAAAATATCGTTTTCGATATCGCTTTCAAAATTTCCGCCCTTCATTATTTGGGAAAGGGATTCGGTCACTATTTCACCATCGATAGCTTTTATGATTTTTGTATCTCCTTCTTTTAATTCAAGTTTTATATCATCAGGTTGGATAGCTTCAATGGAAAACGAGTTAATAATTGGAATAGCAACTTCAGGTATATCAACTTTGTCGCCATCATATACTTGTACGCCGTTGATCCAGGTAGACAACACTTCAAACGTTTTCAAATCTTTCACCATGATCATATCCGCCGGATCACCTTCCTGTAGTAATCCGCAGTCTAACTTATAATGTAAAATAGGATGCAAACAAGTAATGCGCAAAATATCCATCAGCGGATAGCCATGATCGAGTGATCGAGTGACTAGTTGGTTGATATGCCCTCGGAGCAGATCATCAGGATGTTTGTCATCAGAACAAAACATAACCCGATCCGGATTTTTCCCGATCAATGGATGCAGTGCGTTATAGTTTTTTGCTGCACTTCCTTCGCGGATGATGATATGCATATCGGCATTTATCTTGTCCGTTGCTTCGGCGAGTGTGGTGCATTCATGGTCTGTCGTGATGCCGGCAGCGGCATAGGTTTTGGCATCCTCTCCTCTTAAGCCGGGTGCGTGGCCATCAATAGGTAGATCATATTGTTTAGCGGCGGCTATCTTATCCATGACTAACGGATCCCTGTTCAGGACGGCAGGATAATTCATCATCTCTGAAAGATAACAGGTGCTTTTCTCTTCAAACAACTGTGTGATATCCTTTGCAGATAATGTTGCTCCGGCTGTTTCAAAACTTGTGGCAGGAACACAGGATGGTGCACCAAAGAAAAATTTGAAACCGGATTTTCTCCCAAGGTTGACCATATAACGAACGCCCTCAATTCCGCAAACATTGGCAATTTCGTGTGGGTCCGAAACAGTGGCTACCGTACCATGCTGAACGGCAATTCCGGCAAAAGCCGGTGGTGTCAGCATCGAACTTTCGATATGAATATGGGCATCTATAAACCCCGGCATCAAGTATGGCTCACCTGTTTTTTCAGGCCCATTAATTGTAACCTTTTCAACAAAACCGTCTTTGACAGTCACCACCCCAAATCCAATCATACCGGCTATGATATCAATAATATTGGCCTGTATGGAGAACTCCTTTTTCTTGTCCATATCTCAAAAGTAGTGAAGGAATATTAGCCTGACTCTCGAAGAATTACTTTTACCTGTCATAAAGTAGTGTTTTGAGTCAATAAATTGTTTCGGAATTTCGTTATTTTAGCTTATTCATTGAGTTGCAAAACGCGATATTTTCAAATTAAGTAAAACCAGACCTGCGATATTTAGACCTGGGACCTAAGACTAGAATTTCTTAATAGCCTTGATCACTCGCATAAATTTTTAAGCACAATTTCTGCTAAACCCTCTAAACATCAAGCGCCTTGGCGCATAGCACTAAACTCAATAAACGCATACTTCATCAACGAAAATCATCAAATGAAATCGCTCAATCACATAGAAGATCTTTTCGATTCTAATCGGCACATACTTGAAAAGTCAGCTTTTGGCGTCTGCCAGCAACTTGGGGATTGGATGCGAATCAATCCGGCGAAAATCAGGTTGTATTTTATCTATGCTTCCTTTATCACGTTTGGTTCGCCATTGGTGATCTACCTGGTCATTGCGTTTTGGCTCAATATCAAAAAGTATATTGTTTCTACGGATGCGCGTAGATTTCGCGCAGAGTGATCACTTCAAAGGTTCGGGTTTTTTAGATTTTTTAATTTGAACATGTGTTGAGTCAAGAACCCTGGAGGTTTCTTTGGTTGAGCACGCTGCGCCTGAGGCGCTTGTGGTTTAGGAGGTTTAGTTTTTAGATGGTTTTTGTGACAGGTCTCTCGATTAGACTCGGATTGAAGTTTGCGACAAAGACTTGGATAAGTATGAGAAAAAAATATTTCCCGCAGATCGCGCAGAAAAAAAAGCGCAGATGCACGCAGAAAAATTAAAACTCACCATTCACTCCTCACCACTCACTCCTTACCACATCACTCCATAAAACCAGTGTTGTTTTATTTCCTCACCACTCACTACTCGCCTTTTCACCTTCTCAGGTCCCAGGTCTACAGATAAAGGACTACGCCTTCACTGTGGGTCCCAGGTCTACAGATGAAGGACTGCGCCATCACTGTGGGTCTCAGGTCTACAGATGAAGGACTGCGCCTTCATTGTGAGTCCCAGGTCTCCAAAAAATCAATTCTTAAACGCATACGAAACAATATTCGCCCCCATTTCAAGTGCTTTCTGTCGGATATCCGGAGGGTCTTTATGTACCGCAGGATCTTCCCATCCATCACCCAGATCACATTCATAGGTGTAGAAGACGATCACCCTGCCTTCCCAAATTAATCCGAAGCCTTGTGGTGGCTTGCCATCATGTTCGTGGATTTTTGGTAGCCCCTGATTGAAATTGAATTTCTGATGATAGATTTCATGTTCAAATGGAAGTTCGGTTAGGGTCAGTTCCGGAAATACTTGTTTTAATGCTACTCGTATGTAAGGATCCATCCCATAGTTATCATCGATATGTAAAAATCCACCACCGATCAAATAGCTACGCAGATTTTCTGCTTCAGCAGGAGAGAAAACAATATTGCCATGCCCCGTCATGTGCACCCATGCGTAGTTAAACAAATCTGCACTACCCACTTCTACTGTTGCATAATCGGTATTGATATCTGTTCCGATGCTCGTGTTACAAAACTCCGCCAGATTAGTCAGTGAAGTGGGATTCGCATACCAGTCACCTCCTCCATTATATTTTAATAATGCCAGGCGCAGGGAGGGCTCCACATTGGTCATTGAACCAGTAAAGAGTAATAGTATGGTGAGTAAGGATTGTAACATTATTTTTTAATTCGGTCGTTTAATAAATGTACAGCGGCACATGCGGTAATCGCAGCAGTTTCTACGCGTAATCGATAGGGACTCAGCGTCACTAATGTTGCACTCCGTAAGCTAAGTTGTTCAATCTCTTCAGGCGAAAAACCTCCTTCCGGTCCAATGACCATTAGAACGTTTTCTTTCGGGGAATAATTATCAACCAAAGGCTTGGAGGCCGGATCCAGATGACAACAAAAAATCTGAGTCTGCGGTTGCTCCGTATGAAATTTGGTCACCAACATATTCGGTGAGATTAAGTCATGGAGGACAGGCAAATGCACTTTCCTGGATTGTTTGGCAGCACCGATGACTATTTTCTCCATTCTGTCGAGGCGGATGCGGGTTCTTTCTGAATTTTCGCAATCCAGAAAATAGATTTCATCTACTCCCAGTTCCACCATTTTCTCAACCGCAAATTCTGTTCGGTCGATATTCTTGGTAGGGGCAAAAGCGATGGCTATCCCCTGATTTCGAAGAATAGTGAAAATATCAGTCAGCTCTCTGATTAGCTCGATTTTACCCTCTGAACGGGATTCTTCCCGAATGATGCCTTCAAAACAAAGGCCTTTGCCATCAAACACAATGATGGAGCCTCCGGCGCTCATCCGCAGTACGTTACGGCAATGATGCCACTCGTCCCCCTGCAGAGATACCAATTCATTAACACCCTTCAGCTGAGGGATATGATACCAGGGAAAGGAATTAACGCTCATAAATGTCTAATTTCGCTGTTCGGTTTCGGAACATTAAGCCCAAAACTATCGTTTTGAACTGCATCTGACGCCAGATTTTAATAATTAATCTTTTCGAATGAATATTTTGTCCATTGTTGCTCAGCTTATTCTGAGCCTCTCCATATTGGTTATTTTACATGAATTAGGGCATTTTATCCCTGCTAAAGCGTTCAAAACCAGGGTAGAAAAATTCTACCTCTTTTTTGATGTCAAGTTCTCCTTATTTAAAAAGAAGATCGGGGAAACGGAATATGGCATCGGTTGGCTGCCTCTGGGGGGATACGTGAAAATCGCCGGAATGGTCGACGAAAGCCTTGATACAGAGCAGATGAAGCAGGAGCCACAGCCCTGGGAGTTCAGATCTAAACCAGCCTGGCAGCGCCTGATTATTATGCTTGGTGGTGTGACAGTCAATTTCATCCTTGGTTTTTTCATTTTTGCCATGATGCTTTGGGGTTATGGCAAGGTCTATCTGGACAATAGTAAAATGGAGTATGGCATTTATGTTGATTCGCTGGGAACCGAATTAGGGCTGATGGATGGGGATCATTTGGTCGCCGTAGGAGGAACAGAAGTCAAAGAGTTTTCACCCGGCATTTTGCGGCGAGAAATTGTGCTTAATGATGCCAAGCAAATCGTTGTGACGCGTGACAAACAACTGCATACGATTGAAGTGGATCCGAAGTTTGTGCAGGTCCTGTCCTCTAATGATTATAAAGACTTTAGTGTAGCGGCTCCCAGGATTCCATTTATCATTAATAAGGTGACCGGAGGCAGTAGTGCAGAAAGAGCAGGGCTGATGGCCGGTGATGAAATCACGTATGTAAATAATCTGGCAGCGGTTTATCAACATGAAGTCATTAAGTTGCTCGCAAAATTTAAAGGCGAAAATGTACGACTGGGATATAGCAGAAATGGGAAGGTAACCGAGGTGCCGATCGATGTCGATGAAAATGGAAGAATTGGCGTGCAACTCAGCGGAGCTTTTGAGCTCGGCTGGACAGGCAGGGAAGATTACTCCTTGGCACAGGCCATTCCCGGAGGTATTCAGGCTGGAATGGACTTTATGGGGGATTGGTTTAAAGGGATTTCTCAATTATTTAATGGCAAGGTAAAAGCAAAGGATAGTCTTGGTGGGTTTATCAGTATTGCAAAATTATTTCCGACATCCTGGGATTGGGAAAATTTCTGGCGGATTACAGCTATTCTTTCGTTCATTCTGGCGATAATGAATCTGCTGCCTATTCCACTGCTGGATGGAGGCCATGTCGTGATATTGCTATTTGAAATGGTCACCGGGAAAACGCCGAGTGATAAGTTTATGACGGTCTTTACCTATATAGGATTAATCATGGTATTAGGATTAATGCTGCTGGCCAATGGGTTTGATGTGATGCGATTATTAGGACTATAAATAAATGTAATGACCGGGTTGGTTTTAAACCCTTCCCTGAATAATAAAAAATCTTAGATTTGCAGTCCCTCAGAAGTGAGGAACTAAATATTGATTGCCAGAGTGGCGGAACTGGTAGACGCGCTGGATTCAAAATCCAGTATTCGCAAGGATGTGCGGGTTCGATTCCCGCCTCTGGTACTTAAGAGTTTGAGTTTGAGTGGGAGTTTGAAAGGAAGATTTTAGTCTTATAAAGCTCATGATAAGTCAGTGTTTGCATATGTCAAACGCAAACTCAAACCCAAACTCACACACTTCTGCCGAAGTGGTGAAATTGGTAGACACGCACGTTTCAGAGGCGTGTGTCTGTAAGGACGTGGGGGTTCAAGTCCCCCCTTCGGCACTTTTTAAGTGAAAAGTGAAAATCAAAGCACGGCGAATATCACATCCCCCGGGCGTGAGTGCAAAGTGATCTCGATAGTTCAGGAGGACGAGAAATTCGTCCTGAGAATTCATCGGGAAGTCCCCGCTCAATATCTATTATAAAGAAATGAAATTATGGTTGTGTCAAGATGCCACGGAACAGGTGTCGGTGATGAATTACCGTGGTGTAATTATTACCATTTTATCCGAACTCAATAGCAACAAATAGCTTTTCCCGGAATCACCAGATTGCTTTATTGCCCATGACCGGCTTATAACAATTCGAGTTTCGGATGACTATCTCATTTGGCGGGGAATAGAATCGGGTTATTTTTTAGTATATATGATTGTTTCTTTGTATGCTTTATTAAATAAATGAATCATGAAACGATTGCAGGAAATTACCATGGAAATTAACAAGCTCACCTTAAGAATTGAACAAGACTATCCTGAATTGTATCAATATCTTGATGA
The DNA here is from genome assembly GCA_024642665.1 of Bacteroidota bacterium. GTDB lineage: Bacteria > Bacteroidota > Bacteroidia > Chitinophagales > Saprospiraceae > Opimibacter. The sequence continues at coordinate 10,494 of JAHEAR010000013.1, read as the reverse complement.
GACACCCCTCACGATACCATCCAACGAACATCCGCAGTTGACAGAGAAAACATTTGCTGATTGGTTAGATAGCTTGAAAGAGTTGTTAGAACACCACATTGAACATCATAAGCCCTGACTAAATGCGCAAGGAGATATCAGCGTATATGAGTGATGACCTGATAACATGTGTTTTGATTCTGCCTCATTAAAACATAGGTGAGGGTTTTAAAATAGAGGCTTTGCATAGACATAAGATTTGTCTTGTTTTTGGCAGTCGCTACAATATCACCCGGTGGCATCTGAAGCTGGTACGTAATATCGCATGGCTAAAAAGCATTGCAAGCCATTTGAGGCACAAAACTGGATATCATTGTTCGGTGAAAATCCTTAACTTCGCCTTGTGCAATTAAGAAACAAAATACTTAGCTACTTTCTTCTGGCTACTTACCTGATGGTAGTCGTGCACAATTGCATCCGGCATTCTCATGAAGCAGAATCCGACTGTCTGGCAATGTCAATTTCTCATCATCACCTGGATGCTCATGAGTTTCACGATGAACACAGTTTTCATCATGGGATATTTCATTTTTTAGGACATTTATTTGAAAATATTGGGCATTCAAATGACCATGCTTGTACACATATTATAGTTGCCCAAACAGCCCCGGCGAAAAAGCATATTGAATTTAATCAGTCAACTAAACTATTCTTTGGTGAGGATCCAGTGCGCTTCTGTTTATTGGAAACCGATAGCCTGGTTGATTCCCCTTTCTATCAGCTGTTTCTAAGTCAACGGATAAATCAATCCAATATGCCTCTCCGTGCACCTCCCGCACGTGTCTGATTTTTTCTGCTAATGGCAATTCTTCGCCATTGACTATTTTATTTTTTAAGTATTAGAATCAGACAATATGAAATGTATGTTTATGTCTGCCATTTCGATGGCAGCGATCCTCCTTATACATCCGGGATGTAGTCATGAACATGGCGTGGGTACACATACCCATGGCGATGAATCCCATCAAATGTCATTAGAGCCGCTTGCCTTTACCGTTTGGACAAGCAAGTCAGAGCTTTTTGTAGAGTTTCCACCATTGGTGGTTGGTAAGTCAAGTCGCTTTGCAGCACACTTTTCCAGGATGGAAGATTTTAAAGCCGTGGAAAAAGGTAAGGTGATGATTCGTTTGCGAGAAGGTAATCAAATGATTGCCGAAGATGTCGTTTCCGAACCAGCTTCCCCGGGCATTTTTCGCCCTTCCTTAACACCTGAAAAAGCCGGAAAGTATACGTTGGATTTTATCCTCATGACGGATACGTATAATGATACTATCAGTTTGAATGATGTGGCTGTGTATCTAAATGAGGAGGACGCCATAAACGCAAATCCTCCTGCACCAGATGGAGATGAAATATCTTTTCTTAAAGAGCAGGCATGGAAAATTGATTTTGCCATTAGCCAGGTCAGACGTCAGCCTATTCGCCATGTGATTCATACTTCCGGAGAAATCCTTCCCATCAAAGGCGAAGAAAAAATTATTGCTGCAAAAAGCAGCGGGATTGTATTTTTTAAAAGCAAGAAACTGCAGGAAGGTAGGGAAATAGCAAAGGGCGAAGTCTTGTTTACGATCAGCAGTAATGGGTTGGTCGAATCTAATTTGGAAGAGAAATTTCTAGTAGCGCAAGCACGTGTTGAAAAGACAAAAACAGATTATGATCGGGCAGAACGCTTACTCGAAGAACAAGTCATTGGTCAAAAAGAATATGAGCGCCGAAAAATGGATTATGCGATTGCTGAGGCAGAATTTCAAACACTCGCAGAAAGTTATACAGCTGGTGGTCAAGCAGTTTCGGCTTCTATGCCCGGGGTTATTAAACATGTAATGGTGAGTGATGGTCAATTTGTACAGGAGGGTACACCTCTTGTTGAAATAACCAATACGCGCAGATTGCTTTTACAGGCCCAAGTTTCTCAACACTATTCACCCATATTACATTTGATAACAACTGCAAATTTTAAGACCACTTATCAAGACGAAGTTCAATCCCTTGATGACTATAATGGACGGCTGATTTCCTATGGTAAAATGATGGATCGGGGCAGCAGCTTTATTCCAGTGTTATTTGAATTGGACAATTTGCATGATTTACTCCCCGGTTCTTATGTCGAGTTGTTTTTATTAACAAATACTTCGGAAAAGGAATTGGTGGTACCCAAAATGGCATTAATGCAAGATTATAATTTGAATTATGTGTATGTCCAGGTGAGTGGTGAAAGTTTTGAAAAGCGGGAAGTGAGATTAGGCATTGATGATGGGGTTAATGTCCAGATCCTATCCGGAGTTTTCGAAGGGGAATGGGTAGTGACCAAAGGCGCCTACCAAATCAAAATGGCATCTATGTCTTCTACGATACCCGCTCATGGGCATGAGCATTAATAAATAATCATAAATCTTTCAATGATGATTCAACGACATTTCAACATAAAAGTATTTTTATTGCTGGGATTGCTTAGTACAATACTAGTAAGGGGCATTGGGCAGAATACACCGATTGCATTGGAAGAAGCGCTGCGTATTGCGAGACAAAATTATGCAGGACTGGAACGGGACAGATTGGCTGTCGACCAGCAAAACAAATTATCGGAGTCAGGTCTTCCATTTCAACCTACCGCACTATATCTTTCCGGTGAAGAATACGGCAATAATCAATTGGGTATTACATCTTTCAATATCCAACAGAACTTCTACCTGCCAAAAGTTGCCAGAGTGCAGCGAGCATTTTATCAGCAAGGAGCTGCATTGGCAGAAAGTCAGTTGATTCTGACCGACCGTCAATTGAAAATGCACGTAGAACAAGCTTACTATCATTTGCTTTATGCCAGGCAAGAGCAAGCACTGATTGCTGAAAATGTAGCGTTGTATAATGACTTTCTGGTGGTGACCACAAAGCAATTGGAAAGTGGCGAGACAGGTCGTATGCCTCAATTGGCTGCTCAGTCGCGTGTCGGACAAGTACAACTGGAGCAGGAACACACCCTTGAAAAATATCAAATTGCTTTGTTATTGTTTAATCAATGGCTGCAGTCGGATACAACGTATGATGTAAAAGGTGAGCTTTCCGATATTACCGTTTATACGCAGGAACCATCATTACAAGACAATCCCCATTTGTTATTTATTCAGGCACAGCAAGAATTGGCAAGTGCCAAAGTTGAAACTGAAAGATCACAACTACTTCCGCAAATTAATTCAGGCTTTAAGCTTCAATCCGTGTATGGTAGTTTTCCTTTATTCGGTTACCAAATCGGCTTAAATATTCCGCTTTTTGGAAAAGCATATAGAGGCCGGATTGAGGCGGCAGAAATCGGTGTCATGTTACAGGAAGCTGATTTTGAAGTCAAGAAACAAGAATTGGAAATGGGAATCAGTGAATTGAGGTATCGCCTTGATCACCAACAACACATTTTAGAGTTTTTACGAAAGGATTTGACGCCTATGGTGGATGAACAAAGTAAAGTTGGTTTGAAAGCATACCAGGAAGGAGAAATCACCTATCTGGAATATTTGGATGGTGTGGAACAAGTCGTTAAGGTGAAACAACAATATTTAGCAGCCTTATACAAATTCAATGTGTTGCAAGTAGAGTTAGCCTATTGGGATGGGAAATAGTAAACAGAATTTGTATTTAAAATGGAGTAAAAATGCTTAATAAAATAATACAGGTTTCCTTACAAAACCGACGCTTAGTGTTGATCATATTTGCCTTGATCATGATCACGGGAGGATATATCGCTACCGAAATGGACGTGGATATATTTCCCGATTTGACAGCACCAACGGTTACAGTATTGACGGAAGCAAGCGGTATGGCAACAGAAGAAGTAGAGCGGCTCGTTAGCTTTCCACTTGAATCAGCTATCAATGGCTCGCCTGATATCCGTCGCATACGGTCATCTTCTGCTATGGGCATTTCCATAGTTTGGGCTGAATTTGAATGGGGAACAGATATCTATAAAGCTCGGCAAATTGTGACCGAAAAATTGTCAACCGTGGAAGGTAAACTTCCGGAAGGCGTATCGAGTCCCATCCTTGCACCGATTTCATCCATTATGGGAGAGATTATGCTGTTGAGTATGCGTTCAGATAGTTTGACGCTAATGGAGTTGCGGACAATGGCGGATTGGGTTATGCGACCCAGGTTGTTAGCCATTGGTGGCGTTGCACAAGTTGTAGTGATTGGCGGCGGGTATAAGCAGTATGAGATAGCCGCCTCTCCTGAGAAGATGAATTTTTTTGGCGTTACGTTGACGGAATTGGAGCATGCAGCCGCTGCCTCCACTCGAAATGCTTCCGGTGGTTTTATTAATGAATATGGAAATCAATACATTATTCAAGGCGAAGGGAGAACGAGTTCTGTAGAAAAAATTGGACAAACCTTAATTAAAATGGAAGGCTCAAAACCCATTAAAATTGAGGATGTTGCAGAAGTACGCATCATTGCTGCACCTAAGATCGGTGATGCAGCGGTAGAAGGAAAGTCCTCCGTTATTCTGACCCTGATGAAACAACCTAATGCGAATACACTGAAATTAACTGAACGTATAGATGAAACTTTAGCTGATGTACAGAGGCAATTACCGAAAGGTATTGAGCTCAATTCAAAGATATTCAGGCAATCCGATTTTATTCAGGCATCCATTGACAACTTGCAGAAGACACTATTCGAAGGTGCTTTGTTTGTGTGTATAGTCCTGTTTCTATTTCTCCTCAATTGGCGAACCACCGTGATTTCATTAATAGCGATTCCTGTATCTCTGCTGGTCACGATAATCGTTTTAAAACTTTTTGGCTTTACGATTAACACCATGAGTTTAGGAGGCATGGCCATTGCGATTGGGGCATTAGTGGATGATGCGATTATTGATGTTGAAAATATATTTAAACGGCTTCGAGAGAATGCCATTAAACCCATTGGTGAGCGGCAAATGGCATTGAAAATTATTTTTGATGCATCCAGTGAAATAAGAAATTCAATTTTAATTGCAACACTCATTATTATTGTAGCATTTATTCCATTGTTTTTTCTAAGTGGGATGGAAGGAAGATTACTGCAACCCTTGGGCATATCTTTTATAGTAGCCATTTTCACTTCTTTGTTTGTGGCCGTAACATTGACACCTGTTTTGAGCAGCTTTTTCCTGACGAATGAGTCTCGTTTACATCAACAGGCAAAGGGGAGTTGGATAGAAAGAGTGGCGGCATCTTCGTATCGGAGAACACTGGAAGTGGTTTTAAAGTCGCCGCGCCTAGTGGTTATGTCAGCTGTCCTTTTGTTTGTTATTTCTATTTTTTTATTGGTAGGATTGGGGCGAAGTTTCTTGCCAAAGTTTAATGAAGGTTCTTTGGTCATCAGTGTGATAACTCCTCCGGGAACATCGCTGAAAGAATCCAATAAAGCCGGCTCCCTAGTGGAAGAACTTATGTTGGAAATGCCGGAAGTGATAATTACTTCACGGCGCACAGGTAGGGCAGAAATGGATGAGCATGCCCAGGGGGTCAATGCTTCTGAAATTGATGTGCCTTTTACAATTCTCGATCGAGGAGAGGAAGATTTTTTGGAATCGGTAAGAGCAAAATTATCGATTGTGCCCGGTGCAAATATTACCATTGGACAACCGATCGCCCATCGAATTGACCATATGCTTTCCGGGACTCGCGCAAATATTGCGATTAAAATTTTCGGAAACGACTTAAATAAATTGTATTTAACCGGAAACCAAGTGAAACGAAATATTGAAAGTATCCCCGGGTTGGTCGATATTAATGTCGATCAGCAAATTGAAGTTCCGCAAATACGAATCCAGCCCAATCGAGTAATGTTGGCAAAATACGGCATTCGTCTCGGTGATTTTATGGACTTTATTGATATTGCTTTTGCTGGCGAAAGAGTAGGAGAAGTATTTGAGGGTCAGCGAAGTTTTGATTTGATCATACGCTATAATGAAGAAAATAGAAATACGGCGGATGCGATTAGAAACACTTTGATTGATACGCATGACGGAAAAAAAATTCCTTTGCATTATGTTGCCTCAGTTGATGTAACTGGCAGCCCTAACGCTGTTAGCAGAGAAAATGTGCAACGAAAGATTGTAGTTTCAGCCAATGTGGCCGGACGCGATTTGCGAAGTGCCGTTAATGACATTCAGGCAAGTGTAGCTGAAAATATTGTATTGCCGGAAGGATATCGGATTGAGTATGGCGGGCAGTTTGAAAGTGAAGCACAAGCAACACGTATGTTACTTATCACTTCAGTTGGAGCGATATTGCTTATTTTTCTCTTGTTGTATATGGAGTTTAACAGTATTAAACTGGCGGGAATAGTCCTTGTCAATTTGCCTTTAGCATTGATTGGTGGCGTATTCATTGTTTATTTTACGTCCGGTATTATTTCCATTGCTTCTACCATTGGATTTATTAGTTTGTTTGGAATTGCGGCGCGAAATGGGATTTTGCTGGTGAGTCGATATCAGGTCCTGCAAAAGGAAGGTTTCAATCTTCAGGACACTATTACTAATGGTTCGTTAGATCGTTTAAACCCAATTTTGATGACAACGCTGACTACCGGATTAGCACTTTTGCCTTTGACCTTGTCAGGCGGAAAAGCGGGAAATGAAATTCAGAGCCCAATGGCCATCGTTATTTTAGGAGGATTGATGAGTTCTACCTTTTTGAATCTGGCAGTTATTCCAGCTGTATTCAAATGGAAGAGTTAATGAAAGGCCTATTAGGTATAAGGCTAGCAGACATTGTTCAACTATTATAGATATTGGCATTAATTTTAAAATGCTGTATAACAGCTGAAAAATAATGCGAAGATGTATGGAGGTATTTTGAAGGTTTGATTTCAAAATCTAAAGCCTCTTATTCAATAAATAAGCATTAGATTCTTTAGAAAAAAGATTTAATTTCAATCGGATATAAATCCATTAATTAGGTCTCCTAAAAATCCGATTAAAAAAGCGCTTTTCAAAAGCCCAGAAGAATTTGAATTGCCCAAAAATAAATCCATAGATCAGCAGGAAGAGATTATAGATAGGAAGAATCAACAGCCAGTATAAAATCGAAAACCATAACGGATGCATATCCTGAAAAATCACTTCTGTGATCCATGGCTTAATCCCCATCACCGTGAACCCCGTGCAGGCGAAAACAATCAGGATAATGATCACCTGACCGGCAGACTTTAGCTGCCACCTGTTTTGTAATTTATCGATCCAGGAGGGTGTGGCCATGATTCTAGTTGTAATTGAGCTATTCTACCCAATCTGCGACAAAAAGATTTGTATTTCTTGTATCGCCATTGTTTCGATTAGAAGCAAAAGCAATCTTTTTTCCATCCGGGCTAAACATAGGAAATGAATCAAACTCTGTATCAAAGGTGATTTGCTGTAAATCACTTCCATCAATATTGATCATGTAGAGATTGAACGGAAAACCTCGCTCGCTTTTATGATTGGAACAAAAGATGATCTTTTCGCCGGAAGGATGAAAGAATGGTGCCCAATTCGCCTGCCCCAAATCCGTAATTTTTTTCAAATCGGATCCATCTACATTGCACACATATAATTCCATTTCTGTTGGCTGCACAAGATTCTGAGCAAGTAGAGATTTATAGGTATCCACTTCCTCAGATGTTTTTGGTCGGGATGCACGGAAAACTAATTTAGTACCATCCGGTGAAAAGAATGCGCCACCATCATAACCAAGACCATCCGTCACTTGTTTGACATCAGAGCCATCAAGATTCATTGTATATAGTTCAAGATCTCCGGATCGTGTACTGGTGAAAACAATTTTGTCTCCTTTTGGTGATATAGTTGCCTCCGCATCATAGCCGGGTGAATTAGTAAGTTGTTTTATAATATGACCCTGAAGATCCGCCACAAAGATGTCGAACTCGGCATAGATCGGCCAAACATATTTTCCATCCACTGATCGCTCCGGAGTCGGAGGACAATCGGCACCGGCAAGGTGCGTAGAGGCATAAATAATGGTCGTATCACCGGGCATAAAATAGGAGCACGTGGTTCTGCCTTCCCCTGTCGAAATCAGTTTTGGAACTTTGTTAGGATCGATAGCATCTCGTGTATCCATATAGAAAATCTGGTCACATGCAGCCTCCCATTCTTTTCGCGTAGCCTGAAAGACTAGCTTTTGGCCATCACTACTCCAATACGCTTCTGCATTGTCACCACCAAAAGTGAGTTGTTTCAGATTTGCTAAATGAGTTTCCTGTTCGTACTTTAAAGTATCCGTAGTGGTCGTGTTGACCTCATTTTCAGCTGATTCTGTTGCTTTTTTTGGCCCACAGGCCAAAAGTCCAAGCAAACAAATGGAAGTGATAATAGTGGTATGATTCATCTGTTGTATTTTTGAAACACAAATATAGGTCAATGATGACCGAAACCTTATAACGATAAAGATGGAATTAATGCCTTTTGCCCGAATTTACAGAAAATCCCTTTTACTAGGAATTCTGACCCTTTTAGTATCCTGTACCTCAGTAAAATGGAGTGCCTCAGATAGTGATGCAGATCAAATGTATGATGATATAGCCTATCTCGCTTCCAATAAACTTGAAGGCCGAACCTTCGGCTCCAAAGGGGAAACACAGGCCGGAAACTATATCGCAAAGCGAATGAATATGCTCGGATTGAAACCCATGGGAGACGATGGTACCTGGTTTCAAACTTTTTCAGTGGATAAGCCAAACCCACATAATGTTGAATTTGCAGACAACGGTACTAAAAATGCAAAGAGTGGCCGAAATGTGATTGGCTATATGGATCATGGCGCAAAATATACTATTGTGTTAGGAGCGCATTATGACCACCTGGGCTATGGCTCATTTGGATCCCTGTATGTAGGCGAACCGGCGATTCATAATGGCGCTGATGATAATGCGAGTGGTGTGGCTATGATACTGGAGATGGCGCAACGATTGCAAAATGATAAGCGATTTAATTATTTGTTTATTGGATTTACAGGGGAGGAAAACGGCTTATGGGGTTCAAATTACTTTTGTAAAAATCCAACCTATGATCTCTCGAAAGTGACAGCCATGATTAACTTCGATATGGTAGGTCGTCTGCGCGATCAGAAGATAGCAGTCAATGGGGTGGGTACTTCTCCGGCCTGGCCGGAAATTATTGAACATGCCAATACATTTGATTTTGTGATCACCTCTGAAGAATCCGGCATAGGTCCATCCGATTATACTTCATTTTATCTGGTCGATATTCCTGCGATTCATTTCTTCACAGGAGCACATTCGGAATATCACAAACCTTCTGACGATATCGAATTGATCAATGCCCCCGGCATGACGGTGATTGCAGATATGGTGGCGAACGTAATCAGTGAAATAGAGGGTAGTGCAAAACTTGAATTTAGCCGAACCAAAGACCCTGATCCTTCTACTACACCAACGATGGAAGTTACGTTGGGTGTACTACCTGATTATTTATATGATGGCGTAGGCATGCGTATTGATGGCGTCCGCGATGGGAAACCGGCAGCTGCCGCCGGTATGCAAAAGGGTGATGTGATCATCCGAATGAATGGTAAAGAGGTGAAAGACATCTATGTCTACATGGAGGTTTTGGGTGAGCTGCATCACGGTGACAAAACAACCCTTGTGGCCTTGCGAGATGGGAAGGAGCAAACATTTGATATCCAGTTTTAATCCAAAGGAATAATTATATCGAAATGGAAACTGAGAAGAAAATTGGTGCTGTCACATGGGTCGATTTGACGGTGGATGATGCTGATGGCTTAAAGGCCTTTTATAAAAATGTTGTCGGTTGGAAAACCAGCGATGTGAGTATGGGGGATTATAATGATTACTGTATGGCTTCGCCGGAAGATGATGTAGTGCGTACCGGCATCTGCCATGATCGTGGATCAAATATTGGCATGCCTCCGGCATGGATCATGTATGTCAATGTTGCAAATCTGGATGAGAGCATCGCCGCAGTCCTTGAAGGTGGAGGAGAAGTTATCAACGGTCCACGTAAAATGGGAGACAAAGCCCGCTACTGTATTATTAAAGATCCTGCCGGTGCCTATTGCGGCCTCTTTGACCACGGAGATTAAGATTAAAGCAAGGTCATTGAGTTTAGAAAGTTTAGAACAAAGCGCCGAGGGCACTTGTGGTTTAGAAAGTTTAGAACAAAACGCCGAGGGCACTTGTGGTTTAGAAAGTTTAGAACAAAGCGCCGAGGGCACTTGTGGTTTAGAAAGTTTAGTACAAAGCGCCGAGGGCACTTGTGGTTTAGAAAGTTTAGTACAAAGCGCCGAGGGCACTTGTGGTTTAGAAAGTTTAGTACAAAACGCCGAGGGCACTTGTGGTTTAGAAAGTTTAGTTATATAAAGGCAACATTGCCGTTGTCTGGCGTTTGCTCCAACAACGTAATTGATTTAGTAGTTTACCCCTCCGCCCTACGCTCTATGC
>JAHEAR010000059.1 GCA_024642665.1 Bacteroidota bacterium | reverse complement strand
GTTCCCGTATGAGAGAATATCTACCGGGATAGAATACATGTGGGGTGTTCGTGAGAACAAGAACGGAATCGAGGGCACCGCATCCCGGGTACAGTTTATGATGAAATTTAAATTCAATTAAAAAAACAATTAACTGTTAATAAACACCTTAAACCTTAAATTATGAAAACACTAATAAAATTATGGTGGTTAACCCTATTAAGAGGCATTGTTCTTCTTGTGTTGGCTTTTTATGTATTTGCACAACCAGTAAGTGCCCTGATTAGCATTGCTATTTATATAGGTATAAGCCTATTATTTACAGGCATTAGCCAAGCCATCATGTCTGTAGTATCAAGAGACTCAAATGAGCGATGGCAATGGGGATTGGCTGGTGGGCTTATTGAAGCTCTTTTCGCCATTATCCTGTTGTCCAATCCAGGTATAACGGCCGCCTCTTTGTCCTTTATTGTTGGTTTTTGGATCATTGTTTTTGGGGTAATGACCTTTGTCAATGCCTTTGAAAGCAGAAAAGCAGGAGTATCTAATTGGGCTTTAGGACTGTTAAGTGGCTTGATTTCCATATTAATAGGATTTGTTATTAGTAATAATTTATTGGTAGGATCCATTGCAATTACCATATGGATTGGTATAGGGTTTTTAGTTGCTGGTATTGTTAGTATTAGTATGGCATTGGCTATTAGGTCCTTAAAACCTCATTAGTAATGCTTGTACTAAACAGCAATTAATTAGCAAATTATTACGCATTTTGGTTCATCACACTAAAGCAATCAAATTATTTTGTCCCATTTCAATAAAAAAATTAGTAATCATAAAATAAATTAAACATGAAAAAAATTATTAAAACATTTATCTTATTTGGAGTATTTTCCTTATTGATATTCCCTGCGATTTACGCGCAGAATTTTGATGTAGTCATAAACAACGGCAGGGTCATGGACCCAGAGACCATGTATGACGACATTGCCAATGTCGGTATCAAAAACGGCAAGATCGCAGTAATCACAAAAAATAAGATCAGCGGTAAAGAGACGATTGATGCCACCGGCCTCGTGGTGGCGCCGGGCTTTATCGACACCCATTTCCACGCCGTCGATCGCTTCGCCACCAAGATGGTGGTGGCCGATGGCGTCACCAGCGGCATGGACTTGGAAGCAGGTGCGTCACGGGTCGGCGAGTGGTATGCCAAAAAGGACAAGTCCGGATGGCAAGTGAACTACGGCACCGTTTCCGGTTGGAGCCTCAACCGAATGCATGTGCATGATCCAGAGGTAGAGATCAACGAGCCAATCGATGCCTCCAATCAGGGCGGATACGTTGGCAAGGCAGCAACGGATGGTGTGCCGGGCTGGTCCGTCACGCGCAGCAATCTGGAGCAAATGAACCAGATCCTGAAAATGACGGACGAGGACCTGCGTCAGGGGGCACTTGGCGTCGGTGTGACTGCGGCTTATATGAATCGGGGGCTGTCAAGTTACGAGCAATTCTCGCAGCAGCGCCTGGCTGCACGCTATGGCCGCGTAACCTCGGTACACACGCGCTTCCACCTTAACACCGAAACACCCTCCGAAGCGCCTATTGGCGTCAGCGAAGTCATTGCCAATGCCATGTTGCTCAAAACACCGCTGTTGATTGCCCACGACAACGACTATGGCTGGTGGGAACACGAGGAAAAATTGCAGATGGCCCGCGCCCAGGGGTACAACTTCTGGGGTGAGTATTACCCGTTTGCTGCTGGTTCAACAATCGTCAGTGCTGATTTTTTGCGGCCCGATATCTGGGAAGCGGTCAATGGCTACAAGTACGAGGAAACCATCTACGATCCGGGTGCAGACAAGTTTCTAACCAAGGATGAGTACCTCAAGCTCGCTTTGGCAAATCCTGGATACGTCATCATCGTCCACCTGCCCCCACGCAAAAAGTGGCTACCGTTCTGGCTGACCATTCCGGAGATGGTGGTTGCATCGGATGCGATGGCTGGGGTCGACTTCGACGGCAATCTACTGCCCTATGAGGCCGATGTCAGTCGCTTTGCGGGCCACCCGCGCACCGCATCGACCTATACCACCACGCTCAAATTGGGACGTGAACAGGGTGTGCCGCTCATGTTCACTCTGGCGCAGTTGAGCTACTGGACGGCCAAACACCTGGGCGACACCGGCCTGGAGGCGATGAAACAGCGCGGTCGCGTACAGGTCGGCAAGGTTGCCGATTTGGCCGTGTTCAATCCAGAGACAGTGGCCCCGCGTGCCACCTACAAATTGGGTGAGAATGGCCTGCCACCCGTGGGCATGCTCTATGTGATTGTTAATGGCACTATCGTGGTGAAGAACTCTAAAGTGCTGGACGTTAGGCCGGGCCAATCCATTCGCTTCCCTATAGAGGAGAAGGGTCGTTTCAAACCCGTTGAGATCAATGAATGGATTCAAGGAAATACTATTAATGTTCCAGACATGCATGAACTGGACGACACCGGAGCAGGGGCGATACATAAGGGGAAGGAATAGCAACTTTTAAACTCAATTCAAAAAGGCACAGGATTGAAAATAGATATAAAACACAATTGAACAAATAATTTAATTACATAAAAAATGAAAAAAACAGCATTGATTTGCCTTGTAATTTTAATTTCACAAGTTATTACAGCACAAGAAATTGAAGAAAATACAGGGCAAAATGATGCTAATGCAGTTGCAAAAAAATTAGCTGATCCAAACGCAGTATTAGGTTCTTTTGCATTTCCTATTGATTATATTAATTATAATGGTTCTTTGCCAGACGCCTCATCACAAAATGCATTTAAGCTTAGCTTTCAACCTAGTTTGCCCTACCCACTTGGTCCAGGCACAAATTTATTTTTAAGACCATTAATTCCAATCATTGTTTCACAACCTGTTTTTAATGGTTCTGGTTTTAATAACGTAGGTGTAGAATTAGGCGATATTGGTTTTGATTTGGCTATAGGACATACGTGGCCAAGTAAATGGCTAACTTTAGTGGGCATTGCAGGATCAGCACCTTCTGCTACTTTGGCTACTTTAAGTGCCAGACAATGGACCTTGGGACCAGAACTTGTTGTTGGAAAAACCACCAAATGGGGATTTTTTGGTCTGCTTGCCGCCCAGAGTTGGGGCTTGAGTGGCGCCCCAGATAAAGATTTGAGTATTACCGGAGGGCAGTATTTTTATACCATTAATTTAAAAAATGCATGGCAAATTCAAGCACAACCCCTATATAGCTATAATCACAATGGAAGTTCTGGAAATAAACTGACACTACCATTGGGTACTGGAGTTGCAAAAACAATTATAGCAGGTAAGATGCCTTTAAAGTTTAGTTTGCAGTATTGGTATTATATAGAATCTCCAGATAATTTTGGACCAGAACATCAGATTAGATTTAGTATCATACCAGTAATCCCATTACCTTGGTAATTTTATGTGTACGGTAATGAAAACAAAAAATGATGTCAATACTCTTTTTTAGGTTGAATTATAAATAAAGTATAGCACAATGAGAATGAACTCATGGAAGATGGAATAATTAGCTAAATATTAAAATTATGAAAAAAATCACACAATTATTTCTAGCAGCATTACTTGTGTTTTCAGTAACACAAAGCTGTAAATCGCCACAAAAAGAAGAAAAATCAACAGCTTTTAAATCATTGCCTGCCTCAACCGCGTTTGATGTGGTGATTCTAAACGGGCGGGTAATGGACCCGGAAACCAATTTTGATGCCGTACGAAACGTGGGTATCAAGGATGGTACCATCGGTTTGATTACCGAATCAGATATCAAAGGAGCAAAAACCATTGATGCCACAGGGAAAATTGTTTCTCCCGGATTTATTGACTTGCACAGCCATGGCCTTAACATCGGAGATTATAGGTTACAGGCAAGTCAAGGCGTGACCACAGCTTTAGAATTGGAGTCTGGTGTATTACCGATAGGTGAATTTTATGAAGGCCAGGCAACCAAGAACATCCCTATCAATTATGGGGCTGCGGCAGCATGGACCTTTGGACGAATTGCGACATACACAGGCAATGAGCCTGAAGCATCTCCTCAATATTTCCAAGCAGCACAAGGAAGGTCTGATTGGAAAGATGATTTGGCAACTCCCGAACAACTGGAAAAAATCTTGGCTGAGATTGAGCAAGGCTTAAAAGAAGGCGGACTGGGCATAGGTGTAAATGCCGGTTATGCACCAGGTAATGGCCATTTTGAATATTATAGCGTAGCTAAACTCGCACAAAAGTATGGCGTGGGCACTTATACCCATGTTCGTTTTGCGAAAAGTACGGAACGCAACAGTGCATTTGAAGCATTTCAGGAACTCATCGCAAATGCTGCCGCCACTGGAATCAATATGCATATTTGCCACATCAACAGCATGTCTCAAAAGGACATCGTTAATTCCTTGGAATTATTTGAAAATGCTCAAGCTAATGGTACCACGGTAACGGCTGGAACTTACCCTTGGGGTGCTGCCAGTACTGTAGTTAAAGCTGCAGTATTTACAGGGCCTACTTGGAAAGAAGATTTGCAAACCACCTATGAGGCCTTCCAGTATGGAAAAAACAGGCTTAACCAAAAACAGTTTGACTCATTGCAGGCAAAAGCGCCAGGTACCTTTATTGTTTGGCACTTTTTAGATGCAGATAAGCCAGAAGAGTTAGCGCTCATAGATGCTTCTGTTATGCACCCAAGAACGCTTATTGAGTCTGACGCCATGCCTAGTTATGAGGTGACAGAAAGTGGTGTGGTACCATACGAAGGTGATGCATGGCCATTATCTGATAACCTTATCAATCATCCCAGATCTTCCGCGTCCTTCGCAAAAATTTTGCAGGATTACGTGAGAGATCGCCAATTGATGGACTTACAAACCGCCATTAAAAAAATGAGCCTTATGCCTGCACAAACCATTGAGGGCTATGTGCCACAGATGAAAAAGAAAGGCAGATTGCAAGAGGGTATGGACGCTGATATTAATGTATTTGATTTAAATGACATTAAAGTCAATGCCGATTATGTGAATTCTGTTCGTGCTTCTGAAGGGATGTCTTATGTATTGGTGGATGGTACACCTGTTATAGCAGACGGTAAATTGTTGCTAGATGCTGCGCCTGGTGTGCCAATACGAAGAGAGGTACAGAACTAGTTTGTAGAAATTTAAAAGTTTGAATGCCAAAGACACTGATTAAACGTTTGTTGCTAAAACTTAAGATAGAGTATATCTTTAAGAGTATAATTAACAAATGAAGTTAAATTTTGAAAAGACGAACACCATTAAAGGTGTTCGTCTTTTTTTATAACTTAATCTTTTAATTTTAAAACAAAAAATGGAGAAACATCAAAAATTTATTAAATTAATTAATTTAGGTTTATTACTAGTTGTAGGATTGAGCTTTAACTCAAACAATGCTGTAGCGCAACAATTTAATACCGATAATTATCTGGTAATGCCACATGGCACAGGCACTTTTGTACTGACTGCCGGAGAACGAAATTCAACTATGGTCAGTTCATTTGGCTTAATCCCAGGATTTGAATTTTTTGTTCAAGCCAATTTGTTTTGGGAAGATAAAAAGCAAAATAGTCCGCAACATTTTACCACTACACTTTATGCAAAATATCAGGTATGGATCAATAAAGAAAAAAATGGGGGTTTAGGAGCTTTTTTAGGTGTAGGTAACTCTCCTGGGTACTACAATCTAAATGATTACCAGAATCCTCATAAAAATTACTGGACAGCATTTGCCTATACACTGCCATTGTTCAATAACAATGTATATTGGGACTTAATGCCAGGAGCTTTGGTGGATTTTGACGCTGAAGAAAGCAATAAGGCTGCTTGGGGTTTTTCTTATTCTACTCGTTTGAATATTTATAGCATCATTCCTAAATCGGCAATTGTAGCAGAATTTTATGGTACTGAAGGATCCGTATACTCCAAACCCGAATATAAAATTGGAGTGAGATGGGAACCTAATGATTTTATAGTTCCGGCGTTTACTTATAGCAATAATATTTCAGGAACAGGCGGTGCTGGTTTCGAAATTGGTATTGCTATTTTTTCCCCACAGTTTTTAAAGAAAGCTTATATAAAAAATAATCATATAGAATATTAAATAGTCATTATTAATCTTTTACCATGACCAAACACAAAAGACTGGTTAGGAAGCAATATATGGATATACGCCTAAAAATAACTGGTAAGTACTATGCCATTCTCATAGTATTTATGCTCATTATTGTTCTTTATGACTCATTTAAACATACCCTACCGTTTTACTATATTTTGTTTGGTGTTGCAGGATACATTGTGAGTTATATCATTTCGCTTAATCAGAAAGTAATTTTGACCAACGACAATAAAAGTTTAAGTCTTAGTGTCAATCATTTTGGAAAAGTAATTACTGTTTTATTACTCATTACACGCTATTTTGCTGGTAAAATTATTTTGAAAGACTACAATATTATTTTAAAAGACTGCAACGTAATTTGGATAACGGATGCACTATACTTGACTTTTATGGGAATATATTTTGCGAAAATCAAAAGTATATTCTGGCAAATAGACGAATATCTATATGCTTTTTTTTACAAAATAATGGATGATAAGAATCAATAATTTGTTGTGAGCACATAGAACTTTTAATACATTAATTACTGGAGGTGCCTGAACTTAAAATGAAATTGAATTTATAAATTAATGCTCAAACCTTTATACATCTATAACACTCTATATTACTCTTCTCAATGAGATTAAAGTGACTAATAACTCCATATTACTGAATAATACTCCATATTGCTATACAATAGCTAGGTACAAGAGGGCCTAAATTATATATGATTCAGCAATTTCTTAGTAATAGGAAAAAATTTACTGAACACTTATTAATATTAAAAAAACAGTTTTGGGCTAATTGTGGACTATACACAAAAAAAAACCCTAACTAATTGCTTGTCAATTGTTAAGGCTTTTATTAAGCGGAGAAAGAGGGATTCGAACCCCCGGAGGTGTGACCCTCAACAGTTTTCAAGACTGCCGCATTCGACCGCTCTGCCATTTCTCCAATGCGGGTGCAAATATAGAAAGCTTTTTCTATTA
>JAHEAR010000012.1:73949-95890 GCA_024642665.1 Bacteroidota bacterium | reverse complement strand
CAGGATAATCGACCGGAAGGATTTCTGAATTGACACATCGTAGTCCTAAAACTAATAGTAGTGCCAGAAATGGTAGTTTGGAATTCATGCGTAGTGGTTTTACGTGCGTAAAAAATCGTGGCCTAACCTCTCAGCTTCTTTCAATTGACAAGTTTAATGTATGAAAAATATCGCTGACTTTCAACTATAGCGCAGGTTGATTTAACAAATGACCATTAACCGACACTATTAATGGATGCAAACAAATACATCACCACCGCCAGGAATTAATAAAAATGGGAACATTGCCGTTCCCATTTTTATTCTTTCTCCTAATCATTTGACGTTGCCCAAATCACATATCAGCCTTCTTCTGTCCAAACCTGTATCCCAGCGAAATCTGTGCGCCGATACCGGCGACGTCAGATTCTCCACTACCGCCAACCGTTACATGCGGACTCGCAAGAAACGAAAGAGTCCACTGATCGCCGACGTATGATTTTATCCCTAAGTTAAAAGCGAGTGCATATAAATTATCCGCATAAGTGCCTACACTTTCATCCGGCTCCTTTGCGTGAATATACTTCAGGGCGGGTCCAACAAAGAATCCCTTTTGTTGCTTACCCGGGTAATAGTGCAAAGCGGGTCTGAGAGCTAAAGCACTTCCACCTTTCTGTGTTCCCCAATTGACATCCATATTTAATGTGAAGTGTGTTCCAATGGAACTCTCAATACCGGCTCCAATGCCGATAAAGGGATCATTGAAATAACCTAAAATAAGCATACTACCATTCACTCTTACTTCCTGAGCATGGGATGTTCCGAAAAAAAGACATCCAAACATGATCAGCGTCCAAATTGATTTTTTCATTTTACAGTGTGGTTAAAGATTAATAAAATAAAAACTCCCTGCCACTCTTCCGAGCCGAAATTTTGAATGCTCATCCTGAATAGCCCTGCAAATATGTAGTATCTTTCCATTCAGTAAATTCATTAAAATTGGTTTAATTTAATATTAACCTGAATTAAGGGAATATTAAGAATATGCTATAGAATCTGACTGATCCAATCTTCAAATAATTTAGTTTTTGTTAACCTTTTCACCTCGATGCCTGAACTTTTAAACCTCCCTTCTCATCTTACCGGACTGACGGATGCGGAAGTCATTGAAGCAAAATCGCTATATGGCCTCAATGAGCAACAAAAGCAAACCGCTAACACCTGGTGGCGGATGATATTCGATATTCTTCAGGAACCGATGCTGATACTCCTGATCGCTATTGCCCTGATTTATTTTGGATTGGGCCAGCGACACGAAGCCTATTTTATGATTGCAGCGCTGGTGGTGGTTTCAGGCATATCGTTTTATCAGGACAGCCGAAGTAAAAAAGCACTGGAAGCCCTCAAAGCATTGAATACACCACTCAGTAAAGTGATTCGCAATAATGCCCCACTAACTATTCCAACGATTGAAATTGTCCCCGGCGATTTGATGATAGCGGAAGAAGGCACAATCATCAATGCAGATGGTTCTATCGTGCACAGCCATGACTTTTCTGTCAACGAATCCATGCTGACCGGTGAGGCTCAGGCAGTTTACAAATCCGCCACCAGTGCAGATCCAAAGGTATTCAGCGGTACCATTGTTTCCTCCGGACTAGCAGTGATTATTGCAGAAAAAACAGGACGTTCTACCAAAGTTGGTGTGCTTGGAACTTCATTGCTTGAGATGAAAGAGGAACCTACTCCACTACAATCTCAAATCAACACCTTTGTCCGAGGGATGGCTTTTATTGGCCTGATTGTTTTTGTACTGGTGCTGGCAGCCCAATATTTTAGCAGCAATGATCTGCTTGCCAGTTTGCTGAAAGGGCTGACGCTAGCCATGTCTATTCTTCCAGAAGAAATTCCGGTAGCCTTTACCACGTTTATGGCTTTGGGTTCAAGACGACTCATGAAGGAGGGTATCATTGTTAAAAAATCCAAAACGGTAGAAGCACTTGGTAGTGCAACTATCATCTGTAGTGACAAAACAGGGACGATTACTGAAAACAGGATGACGCTGCAAGGAATCTATGCCTTTGCGAATAGTA
Organism: Bacteroidota bacterium; assembly: GCA_024642665.1. GTDB lineage: Bacteria > Bacteroidota > Bacteroidia > Chitinophagales > Saprospiraceae > Opimibacter. The sequence goes on along the minus strand of JAHEAR010000012.1, from coordinate 93,818 downwards.
AAATATACTTCAATGCTTCGGACTTTGATACAGAAGCTTTTGCAGTGATTGAAAAAGCGATGTGGGCGAGCGAACCGATTCCGTTTGACCCAATGGAAAAAACGATACACCAGGCTTATCAAAATTATACGATCAAGGATGAGCGTGAAAATTTTTCATTAGTACATGAATACCCACTGGGAGGAACGCCTCCGATGATGACGCACATTTTTGAAGATACTGGCGGCCATCGCATCATCGCTGCAAAAGGAGCGCCCGAAGCCCTGCTTTCCGTCTCCAACCTCTCCCTGGAAGAAAAAGATAAAGTACAACTGCAAATAGATGCGCTGGCTTCAAAAGGCTATCGCATGCTGGGCGTTGGAGAAGCCATTTATCCTAAAATGGAATATCCATCGGAGCAACAACATTTTCCCTTTCAATTTATGGGTCTCATTATTTTCTATGATCCTCCCAAAAAAAATATTGCACACGTATTTTCACAATTTAAAGAGGCCGGAATAGATGTAAAAATCATCACCGGAGACAATGCCACCACGACTTTGGCGATTGCAAAAGAAGCCGGATTTGCTTACGGCACAGACACCGTGAATGGCGATGATTTACTCAAATTAAATGAAGCGCAACTAGCCCAAAAGGTTCGAGTCACTGCCCTATTTACCAGAATGTTTCCGGAAGCCAAATTAGTAGCGATTAATGCATTAATCAAGGAAAATGAAATAGTAGCAATGATTGGAGACGGGGTGAATGATGCTCCAGCATTAAAAGCAGCGCATATTGGTATTGCTATGGGACACAAAGGAACAGACATGGCAAAGAGTGCTGCTGATCTCATCCTGTTGGATGATGATCTGTCCAAAATGATCACCGCCATTGCTACCGGGCGGCGAATTTATGACAACTTAAAAAAGGCTGTACAGTATATTATTTCAATCCATATACCAATTATCCTGGCGGTCTCCCTGCCTCTTTTTCTAGGCTGGATCTATCCGGACATCTTTACGCCGGTGCATGTTATTTTCCTTGAACTGGTGATGGGGCCCACATGTTCTATTGTATTTGAAAATGAACCTATGGAAGCCAATACCATGCAGCGGCCACCGAGACAGTTAAAAGATACTTTTCTGAGTTGGAAAGAACTGAGCATGAGTATCCTTCAAGGTCTGTGTATCACGGCAGGTATTCTCTTTATCTATCAACTTGCCGTAATGCAAGGCGGATATGAAGATTTCACCAGAACCATGGTGTTTACGACGCTCATCATTGCCAATGTTTTTCTGACGCTGGTAAATCGGTCTTTCTACTATTCAGTATTAACGACGATCCGTTATACAAATAAGCTCCTGCCCAGTATTATTTTTATTACAATTAGCATACTGGCCATGATGCTTTATATAGATCCGGTGACACATTTCTTCCACCTTCAACCATTAAGCCTATCGAATTTGGCTATATGTCTTTTGGTCGCCGGCATATCAGTTTTTTGGTTTGAGTTCGTTAAGTGGAAAAGAAGAAGTGCAACCACATTCAACAGCTAATGTATTACGCCCCTTCAGGGCTTGAGGGTGGACATCTCTCGTTTTTAACAAAGGGCTTTCACCCCTTGTTAAGGGATTACGCCCTTTCAGGGCTTAAATCAACAGCATGCAAAGGGTATAATATTTTAAGGATATATTCATTTCATTCTGACCATGTACAGTTCTTCAATCAAAACAGTCCTGCAATGGCGCAATACCAAAAAATGTCAAGTGCAGCTCAACATAAAGCCCTCAAAGGGCGCAATACCATAGAGTTGGGTGTAGCCCAACTCATCATGAGTCCCCGAAACACTAAACCAAAGGATTATCACAACCCACTATACAGCCCTGCAAGGGCGTAATATATTATGGATACATGCAGCGATGATGCTTCGGATCCGGCTTCTTCCGAAACATCCTACTGGTGAAAAATAATCACCGGTACTTCAGGATGAGCCACAGCGCTTTTGGTAAAACTTTTATGCACAAAACTCTCTGCAAAACTGCGTTGGTGCGTGACCAATGCCACCATTTGTGCACCTACCTCCTGCGCATAACTGAATAGTGTCTGATCTATATACTCGTCCGCCTCAAACACCGAATGGATATTAAATCCACCAGAAGGTTGACGGTTGACCATTAATTTATTATAGAGTTTGTTTTTAATATTATCAAAACCTGAATTATCTTCCGTGACATGAATAAAGTCAAAAAACACATTGTTTTTTGAGCCAAAAGCAAGAATGTCTTCTAATGCGGTATCAAGCATAAGCTCTTCGGTAAAACCAACGACTACCTTATCAGGAAAGCTCAATTCACTGTAGACCGGCACAACGATAACAGGCTTTTTTGATTTACGACTTACGGATGATGATACAGTTCCAAACAATCGTCTCATTGTATTGTCAACCCCTCTTGTGCCAATGACCATCAAAGAAAATTTACCCTCATCAAACAATTCAATCAAACTAGTGGATGGTTCACCAACCTCCAGATGTGCAGTTACGCGAACTGCAATACCTTTATTGCTGTTATCCTCATTTAAAGAATGTACCAGTTCATTCAGTCGTTTGTTGCTGTCATTAAGAAACTGGACATCCAGTGCTCCTGCGGAAACCGGATCATAAATGGGTTGGTGGATATGCACCAGCATCAAACCCAGACTTAGTTTTTCGGCGATAATCTGAGCATAGGCAATAGCATGCATGCTTTCTTCCGTAAAATCAACCGGCACAAGTACAGATACTATACATTCCTCCAGAATATAAGTCATGACATCATTAATTGTGTCCTCCACAGTATATTTATCGAGATGGGGGATGACTTTATGTCCAATTTTAAACGCAGGGACGGAAGCCAGTTCTGCTTTAATAAACTGATCCACATGATTAATTTCATTGACCTCAAATGGCAATTGATTTTTACGAAGCTGCTCTTCCAGCTTTTGCTTTAGAGCACTTCCTGTAAACCCTTTAACACTATACAGTTCAATATTCATTGACTTTTCCATTAAGGCAACAGATCCATATCTCAGGCCCTTTAATAAACTATGCCCCTTTAATTCTGGCATTATCTTCTGCTACCAGCAATTTGATGATATCAAATGTGGTCAGCATACCAACCAATTCATCATTCTCAATGATGGGTAGCGCATGGAAACGGTTTTCAAGAAAAAGTTGAAGAGCCACGTTTACCCGATCTGTAGCATCAAGTGTAGCGATACCGGTTTTCATGATATCTTCCACAGCATAATGTTTCAATCTTGCCTTCTCTTCTAAAGCTTCTCCTGAGGTGATCATCAGGCCTTTACTGAAATGCAATAAATCTGTCTTACTAATAAAACCTACCAGCGTCCTGAATTTAACCACCGGCAGGTGATGGATATTTTGTTTATCAAAAATGTCCTTGACAAAATCTAATTTGTCCGTAGGCAGTACAGTGACCAATTTTCGGGTCATCAAATCAGCAACCGGTGCAGTAAAATCCATAAAGCGGGTGTTAATTTTTTTTAGATAAAATTGGGTATTAAATTAAGTGTGTTTTGATCAGAAATCTACCATGTTAAAGCAAAAATAAAATGAACCTTAAAGCAACCTGCTAATTTGGCAGAAAAACTATGATACCTTTACAAAGCAACACCCTTGCCTATCAAAGTTATTTTTTAAGCCTTCAAACGGGAATGACAGGGGTCAGTCAGATCATTGATCCTTATCAACGCCCGAAAATGCCCTTTCTTGTAATATCTTAGATCCATGCCAAATTCTAATTTGTTTCCAAACGAGGCCCATTTCAATATTCTGCAATCCATTGTTGAAACGGCCATAGATGGTATATTGCTGATAGATCCGGCAGGAAAAATTTTAATGGTGAATACCGCCGGGACCAGACTTTTTGGTTTCAGTACCGAAGAAATGCTTGGAAATAACGTCTCTATGCTGATGCCCCCACCGGACCGGGACCATCATAATGATTATATAGATAATTACAGAAGGACAGGAATCAGGAAAATCATTGGGATCGGAAGGGAGGTTCAGGGCCGGAGAAAGAATGGCACCTTATTTCCTGCCAGGCTTGCCGTCAGCGAAGTAACTATTGAGGGCAATCAATATTTTACCGGTATCCTGCAGGATATCACAGAAATGAAAGCCGTCCAACAGCGGATCATCAACCTGAATAATGAATTAAAACAAAGCGTGATTGATAAGACTACTGAACTTCAGGAGACGGTCAATCTTCTGCTTGAAACCAATCAGCAACTCAACCGATCTATAGAAAAGCATAAATCTTACGAATTAGCCCTTCTCGCCACAAGGGATGAGCTTAAAAAGGCACTGGCTATGGAAAAAGAGCTTAACTCTTTAAAATCCAGGTTTGTCTCGATGACTTCCCATGAATTTAAGACACCTCTTAGTAGCATATTATCTTCTGCTTCTCTGATTTCAAAGTATGTCACTACAGAGCAGGAAGCTGATCGCGCACGACACGTAGATCGGATCAAGTCGAGTGTCAACCATTTGAATGGTATCATGATTGACTTCTTATCGCTTACCAAAATTGATGAGGGTCATTTTATACCTGTAATTTCCGGTTTCCTTATTGAAGATTTGCTGGTGGACCTTCAGGCGGAGACTCAGGATTTACTAAAAAAAGATCAGGAATTAATTTGTCGTCATGAGGTAAAAGGTTTGCACATCAATTCCGATAAAAAAGTTATTCGAAACATTCTGTATAATCTCCTTTCTAATGCCATCAAATATTCAGACGAAGGAAAGAAGATTATTTGCACGATAATGCCCATCAGCGATGCGATTCAAATTACCATCAAGGACGAGGGGATGGGAATTCCTGCGGAGGATCAAAAACACATTGGTTCCCGATTTTTCAGAGCTACCAATGCCATCAATGTCCCCGGTACAGGACTTGGTTTGAATATCGTTCTATCTTATCTTCACACATTAAAAGGAGAGCTTTCTTTTGACAGCCAGGAAGGCAAAGGCACTACTTTTACCATACAACTACCCCTGCACCATGAAAAATAAAATCCTGATCATTGAGGACAATTACGATGTAAGAGAAAATATCGGAGAAATTTTAAGGTTGTCCGGATATGAAACAATTATGGCAGAAAACGGAAAGAAAGGGGTCGCCGCTGCACAAAATCATCTGCCCGATTTAATTCTGTGTGACATCATGATGCCTGAGTTGGATGGATTTGCCGTACTTCGGATACTCTCTAAAAATGTAATCACGGCCACCATTCCATTTGTCTTTTTGTCGGCGAAAACAGAGTTATCGGATGTTCGAAAAGGCATGACGCTGGGAGCGGATGACTATATCACCAAACCCTTCGATGATATCGAACTACTGGATACCATCGAAATGCGCCTGAAGAAAAGAATACCTGTCGGCGATAAAGAAATAGGAAATACAAGTATTAAAACTATTTCCACCTGGCAACAAATCATTGATTCTCTTCCGGCTTACATGCTCCAAGAAGAGGTCAGACTCATACGCAAAAAGGACCATGTGTTTGGTGAAGGTCAGAATGTCCGAAACGTATTTTATATACAATCAGGCAAAGCCATCGCGACGAAAGTAGATAATTACGGCAAGGAAGTGGTGACCAGGATGTACCAAAACCCAATGATTATCGGGGTTGATTCCGCCTTTTCAGGATTGCGTTACCATGAGACGGTCAAAGCTTTTGAGGATCTTGAAGTGATAGCAATTCACCAGGAAGATTTTATTCCGTTTGTCCTGCAACATCCTATGGTTGCGCATTTCTTTCTTAGAGAAATGGCTGCCTGTCAGGTTCAGGCAGATGAAAAACTATTACTTCAGGCATTTGGATCTGTGCGCATGAAACTAGCGGCTACCTTAGCCGATCTGTTCGTCTTCTATCAGGAAGGCGATAAAGCGGTCATCCCTGTCTCCAGAGAAGATCTGGCAGGGATGGCAGGAACCGCCAAAGAAACGATCATACGATGTTTGTCTGAATTTAAAGAGGAAGGACTGGTCATCATTCAAGGCTCGGATATCGTAATCGAATCCTTACAGAAAATTTCTGATCTCAGGTACTAATTCTCCAGAGGCAAATGCTCATCATAGGCATATCGCAGGAGATCCAACGGCGTAATGATTCCTATCAGATGATCCTTAGAGTCCACCACCGGAAGAGCATGAAACATATTTTCCCGAAAGAGATCCACCGCAAGATGTGCAGGTTCTGAATCTTTTAATTTTACAACTGACTTAGTCATGATCTCTGAGGCCAGCATAGTGGAAAATAACTGAATATTACTTTGCAATGCTTTTTCGGATTTAAACAAAGTTAAATGGTGTTCCAATTGGTGGATATCACTCTTACTGATGATCCCCAATATTTTATATCCTTCGACTACCGGTATATGCCGGATATGATTATTCAGTAATTTATGCCTGACCGAGGTGAGCGACTCATCTGGATCAGCGGTGATCAAATCTGATGTCATGATGTGTTTTACGGCTATCCATTTATCCATTTCTAAAAATAATTTATAGTTGACAATGTTACCAAATGTAAAAAATTCAAAGTCTATTTTAAAAAGCAAATGTCAATAAATCATGTGTTGTTACGATGCCCACCAATTCACCTTCATCGACCACGGGAAGGGCGTGCAAGGCATTCGCTTTGAAAATATCTGCTGCCAGACCAATCGTATCCGCGGATTCAATGCAAAGTGGGTTGGCTGACATGATATCTTCTGCCCGCATTTCCATGTACATATCCTGACAAATGGTTTCTCCTGACCAGGTCGTGGCGAGCATATGCCGAATCTTCAAATAATCCGTCTTGGAAATAATCCCCACTAATTTGGAATGCCCTAAAACCGGAATATGATGAAAATTATTTCGTTCAAACATGTCATGCACTACCTCTATCGGTGTTTCCGGCTTAACCACTGCAGGGTTTTTTGTCATGATGTCCGCCACAGGTTTACTTGTATCTATCATTGCTTTTTTATTTAATTATGCTTGTAACAAAAAACCGGGGTTCGTCCCCGAGCCCCGGCAATTGAAATCACACCACTTTTATTTTTTTGCCTTATTTGACAAATATTTCTTTTTGTTTTGCCGAGAAAAAATCCAATAAACATCATCATTTTCTCAACAATACAAAGATGTAGAAATGGCCGTTGAATTCAAATGACGTGGGTCAGGTGGAACGATGATATGGAACAGAATGTCAGACCCTGTAAGCATTCAGGGTCTGACATTAATTTCTCATCTTGACGACAAAATCATCTTAAAAAGTTAATCAATTCCACCCTGGAAGATGAGTTGTTGGAGCAAACTCCAACAACGGAAATTTCAGTGCATTTTAAAGTATAGCGTTAGAATTTCAGGAGTACAATTGAGTGAATAGCCGATGCACGGCAATTTCGCATATTTTGAAATAGAGGGTAAATGATTCCTGACATAAAAGACCAAGCCGTATCTCTAGGACAAACCGGTGATATTACCATCATTATCAATATCCATTCCTTCAGCCGCCGGCACCTTTGGAAGTCCGGGCATACGCATCATCTGACCGAGAATGGGAATAACAAATCCTGCGCCTGCTGCCACTTCAAACTCACGTATGGTAACACTAAAATTTCTAGGCCGACCGATCAGATGCTCATTATCCGAAAATGATTTTTGTGTCTTGGCTACACATATTGGAAATTTACCAAAACCAAGTTTGTCAAATTCTTTAAGTTGTTGTTTCGCCTGAGCAGAATATTCAATGGAATCCGCGCCATAAATTTCTGTAGCGACGACTTTGATTTTTTCTTCAATGGTCAGGGACCAATCATATAGCGGATGAAAATCATTCACCCCTGATTCGACAACTTCCACGACAGCTGAGGCTAAATCCTTTGTGCCATTTCCTCCATGAGCCCATCCCTTTGAGACAACCGCTTTAACACCGAGGCTTGCACATTTCTCCTGAATATAGGTTACTTCTTCTGCACTATCTGTAATAAAATTATTGATAGCCACTACCGGTGTAATGCCAAATTTCTTACAGTTCTCAATATGCTTCTCCAGGTTTTCAAAACCTTTTTTGACAACATCAAGGTTTGGGGTATTGTACTCCTCTTTCTTTGCACCACCATGATGACGAAGCGCTCTTACCGTGGCTACTAATACAATTGCTTTAGGTTTAAGCCCTCCGATTGGGCATTTCAGATCAAGGAATTTTTCAGCCCCAAGGTCCGCTCCAAATCCTGCCTCGGTCACGACATAATCACTAAGTGACATCGCCGTTTTGGTAGCTATAATTGAATTCGTGCCCTGGGCTATATTCGCAAAAGGTCCGCCATGCACAATGGCCGGGTTGCCTTCCAGGGTCTGCACCAAATTAGGTTTAATTGCATCTTTCAGCAACATGGCCATTGGCCCTTCTGCCTTTATATCTCTGGCGAAGACAGGCTTTTTATCAAATGTGTAACCAATGAAAATACTGCCTAAGCGCTTTTTTAAATCTTCAAAGTTTTTAGAAAGACAAATGATCGCCATGACTTCCGATGCCGCAGTAATATTGAATCCATCTTCGCGGATGATGCCATTCGCTTTTCCACCAAGACCGATCACAATCTGCCGTAAAGCACGATCGTTCATATCCATCACGCGTTTCCACCCAATGGTTCTTGAATCGATATCCAGGTCAGGATTTTTAAATTGAAGTCGGTTGTCAATTAGGGCTGACAACAAATTATTTGCTTTTTCAATGGCCGAGAAATCTCCGGTAAAATGCAGGTTGATATCCACCATGGGAATCACCTGAGAATAACCACCTCCGGCGGCACCTCCTTTTATCCCAAATACAGGTCCAAGCGAAGGTTCACGCAAAGCCACTGTCGTTTGTTTGCCAATGGCATTCAAACCATCGCATAAACCAATGGAAACAGTTGTCTTTCCTTCACCGGCAGGTGTTGGACTGATCGCTGTCACCAGCACGAGGTTGCTTTTTGCCACCTTCTCTTCATCTATCAGACTCAGCGGAAGCTTGGCTTTATATTTTCCATAATATTCAAGATCATCCTCGCTGACATGAAGTTTCTGTGCGACTTGCTTGATGTGAAGGGGTTTAGCAGCCTGTGCTATCTCAAGATCAATATTGACCTCCTTTACCGGAGCTTCCTTACTCATTTGGTTATGGTTTTTATGTATTGTTTTTCCTTAAGGGGCAGCAAGGTACTTTTTCAAGAGGCAATTTCAAAAAAAATATCTTGTTTCCTGGCTTTTATAATATCTAATCTGTTGATAATCAGATTTTATCAAGAAAGTAGCCATCCTTATAGATCAGTTGGCCATCGGCTATTATCTCACCACCGTTTTTCATATTGGAGATCATATCCCAATGCACAGAGGACTTATTTTTTCCGCCGGCATGCAGATAGGACTGTCCAACGGCCATATGAATACTACCTCCTATTTTCTCATCAAAAAGAATATTACGGGTCGTGCGCTGAATTCTGTAGTTGGTCCCGATCGCAACCTCTCCAAAATAATTTGCTCCTTCAATCGAGAAGACCTGATCCAGAATTTCCTTTCCACTTTCTGCTTCCCATTTTACTACCTGTCCATGCTCAACCGTCAGGGTAATTCCCTTGACATCATGACCTCCGTACACGGAAGGGAAATCAAAATGTACCACACCCTCCACGGAGTCTTCTACCGGTGCAGAAAATACTTCACCGGAAGGCATATTGGCACGACCATCACTGTTGATCCAGGTTCTGCCCTTAACCGAAAAGCGGATGTCCGTTTTTTCATTTTTATAGGTGATCTCCTCACACTGATTCAGGTAGTCAACATACTTCTGTTGTTCCTTTCTGACCTCAAGCCATGCCTGCACCGGATCAGCTTCATCCAAACGACAAGCATTAAATACAAAAGTGGCATATTCCTCCATGGTCATTCCGGCAGCCTCTGCTGCAGCGGGCGTTGGATACTGACAAAGGCTTCGCACCAGACTTTTATCCGCCAGTCGATTGAAGTAGGCTTGATTGGCTTTTGATCCGGCAGCCGCTCTTCTCTTTTTCTGATCCATGGTGGCCCCCATATCTTCATGCATGCTGAATGGTGCACGAATGGCGAGATATGCATCAAAATTTTCCATCGCATACAAATGCAAAGCCGATTCCATGTCCAGCACGCTTCCCTTTGCTTCCTGCCAGTAGATACGTGCTTTGTCTTTAAACGTAAGATCATATTCTACGGCAACACCCGAACGCGTAGCCTCCCGATGGATCTCAAGCAACAAAGGTTCCGCCAGTGTTGTCGTAGAGACAAACAATCGTTGTCCTTCCTTAACCTCAAGACAATAATGTAGTAGCAGGTCTGCATATTTTTTCAAAAGGGCCGTGTCAGGAATATAGGTTGTCATGATTTTTGGATTTACCACATTTTTGGACGATAAGGATATCTCACTGCATATGCATCTGCCACAGCTTCCCGGAGCTTCTCTCTGAACGCATTAATATTTTCTCCGGTAGCAGCGGAGACTAGAATTGTATCAGCACTGTATTCATTTTTTAATCGACTTTGAATCTCTTCTTCAAACTGATGCTTGATTGAATCTTCTAAAAGATCATCATAATTCAATTCGCGATATCGGTCTATTTTATTCAATACCATGATGGTCGGCTTTTGAGCCAATTTGATATCCTGCAAGGTTTGATTGACAGCTACGATATGATCTTCATATTGCGGATGAGCGATGTCTATGACATGCAGGAGTATATCTGCTTCGTGCACTTCATCGAGCGTTGACTTAAAACTTTCAACAAGATGATGTGGAAGTTTTCGTATAAAACCAACGGTATCACTCAGTAAAAAAGGCATCGTGCCAAAAACTACTTTGCGCACGGTTGTATCCAATGTGGCAAATAATTTATTCTCCACAAACACCTCGCTTTTACTCAGCACATTCATCAGGGTGGATTTACCAACATTGGTATACCCGATCAAAGAAACGCGAATCAGTTCATCCCTGCTTTTGCGTTGTGTCAGACTCTGTTGATCAATCTTCTCCAACTTCTTTTTTAGAAAAGTAATCTTATCGCGAACAATACGTCTGTCTGTTTCAATCTCCTGCTCTCCGGGACCTCTCATCCCAATCCCTCCCCGCTGTCGTTCAAGGTGTGTCCACAATCCTCTCAACCTCGGAAGGAGATACTGTAATTGCGCTAGTTCAACTTGTGTTCGCGCTTGTGCTGTTTGTGCTCTTGCCGCAAATATATCGAGGATCAGGCTAGTGCGATCGATGATCTTCACTTTCCATTCTTCTTCCAGAAAACTGGTTTGCTTACCGGTGAGATCATCATCAAAAATGGCCAGATTGATATCGTGGTCTTTGATGTACTGACCTATTTCTTTCATCTTTCCACTACCGATATACGTCTTCGAATCCGGCCTGTCCATCTTTTGCATAAAACGTTTGACGGTCAATGCTCCGGCGGTTTGGGCCAGAAATTCAAGTTCGTCCAAATATTCAACCACCTTCGCTTCGGATTGGGAGGGCAGAATAACACCGATGAGCACGGCTCCTTCCTGCTGCAGGCTTTCAGGAGACCTTTCTTTTTCTCCTAAATTCCATTTATTCCTTGCTGTGGCCATAGATGTGTAACAGATGATTGGTTTGTAAAGGTATTTAATTCAGCCAAAGGAGATAAATGGTAGCGGTGGATAAATACCATTCAAAAACTGCAAAAAATTCTTCTTGTTTATTTTTTAGCGAGCCAAAGCGATGGATTCAGCTTTGTTTTGTCCTGCCAGATTTCAAGATGTAATTTTGGCTCCTCGCTGCCGAGGTATCCCAGAAGCTGCCCGGTAGTTACCTGATCTCCTTTCTGTACGATTGCTTTTGTCAATTTGGAATACACGGAAAAATATAATCCATGGCGCACCATCACCATATAATCATAGCCGGGAATTTTTGTCACCGAAGCTACGGTTCCTGTAAATAAACTTTTAACACCTGCGTTTTCTTCAGACAGTATATCAATGCCATTATTTTGAACTTTAATGCCCTTTAAAACAGGATGTGGATGCTCGCCGAACTGATCTGCAATCAGGCCTTTACTGACCGGCCAGGGAAGCTTGCCTTTATTATTGGCAAATTGCGCATTCAATGCTTTTGTTTCCGGCGAAGAACTCAGTCCTGAACTATTCATTTTTTCCGCTTCCTCGCGAATAAGTCGAGCAATTTCTGCGTCCAGTTTTTTCTTCTTTTCCTGGGTAGCGGTCAGTTGCGATTTAAGTTTCTTTTCTTCTTTGCCTAATTCATTGACCAAAGACTGTTGGGCTTTTTGCTGATTTTGAATTTCTGCTTTATTCTTCTGCTCATCCTGAAACAATACTGTTTTTGATTTTCTGCTTTTTACCAGATTTTCGACCATTTCCTCATAATGATTTTTTTGATCGGAAAGAATTTCTACCTGTCGGGTCATATAGCTTTTGTACTGGCGCATATATACCCAACGAGATAATGCCTGGCTTAGAGAAGGGGCACTCAGGAGGTTGATCCATTCCGGTTGCAATTGGCTTCTGACATAGGCCGATTGGAGTGCCTGAGCTAGTCTTGACTCTAATTGAACGATCGATGCAGCAGCCTCTTCAATCTTTTTTTCCTGAATGCTTTCATCCTTTGCAATCAGCTTCAATTCCTGATTGATGGATTCCAATAAGTTCTGGCGCTGGCGAATCTGAGCATTAAGCGCATTGAGCTCATTGACCGTTCTGGATTTATTTTTTTGGGTCGTTTGCAGAATACTGGTGGTATTCTTGATCTGCTGTTCCAGCGCTTTGCGTTCAGCTTCTAAATCTGTCCGCTCTTTTTGCCCAAAACAAAATAATGTAAGGAAGAGCATTCCCAGGGTGAGGCAATACTTTTCAGACACATTATATTTTCTCATAATGTGAAGGTATGGAAAAAGGAAATTCCTGAGGAATATCTATTTCCAAATCATTGTACTGGAGGTCAAATACATTAGGAATGCCGTCAATAATCAGTGTATTGGAACGCTTATAGGGAAATTGCAGGCCGAGGTTCGTATTTCTATAATCTGCGTAGGCTGATAGCCACTCGCGCGCCAAAGGATCTGAAACTTCTGATCGAACGAGGTGCGAAGATGCATCAAACCAATGCCGGGCATTCATTCCTGTCGCGGAAGACAGATTGACGGAGCCATCCTTTTCAATATCCAGGCTTTTGATCCGTGGGGGCAGATACGCTCCGGCCGTAAATACCTTAGAAAACATTTCAAAATCTGCAGGAACATTATACTCCACCAAAAAATCTTCAGTAGCATAAATGGAATACGTACGTTCGAATCGATTAATGAAAAAAGCAGAATCCGGCGTAATCAGCATCCGCCCTACTTCAAATCCAAATTTTTGCAACTGGACCCATATGACACTATCCCGAAGGATCCGGACATTGACCCGTGCACTAAGGCGCTGTCCATCCAGATCAAATTTTCCCTGACCATTTGCCGCAAACCATTTAAAAGGAACCTGTGTACCATTAACCTTTTCCATGATCGCCATAGAACCTTTTGTCAGCTTTTCCTCCACGACAGGTACTTTCGTGTCAGACACAGTCTTCTTCTGATGACTACAACCGGTCCAGATGCTCACGAGCAACAAGAGAAATAGAATATGTGACGTTCTCAAAATCATGGTGTCTTTATCTTAAGACGATTACCGCTCCATTATGTAACAATAAAAATTGAATTATTGTGCCTTGGAGGCCGCAATTTTACTTTTCAGGCTGGAATCCGTACAACCTTCCTTTATAGCTTTTTCCCACATAGACACTGCCTCTGCATGGCGATCAAGTTTTCTCAGTATGTCTCCGGCCAGATTGTATGTATCGCCATAAGGATCCTCATGGAGGGCTTTTTGAATCGAGTTATAGGCATCCACATATTTTTGCTGATTGTAGAGTACCTGTGCCAGAATTTCATGAATCAAAGGTGATAAGCCTGGTTGAGCCAGCACCGTTTGGGTCATCGCGATCGCTTTCTCACTTTGGGTAATTCTGCCACTCAACGCCAGGCTGTAATACGCCAGCGTCTCGGCACTTTTTGGATCCATCCGCAAAGCACTTTCAAAAGCAGTAGCTGATTTTTCCAACTGACCCAATGCATCATATACCAAGCCCAATACATTCAGCACACTAATTTTTTGCCCTGAATTTTTACCTGACATGATCAGCGCCTCATTTAATACCTCTATTGACTTATCAAATTCCTCAACTTTATACATACCATATCCGGCCATATAATAAAGAAAGGCCTGATTCGGGAAATTCACCATGGCCAGTTCTGCCTGGCGTATAAGTTCATGGTATGATCGACCGGCCATCAGAAGCGATAGTAGTTGCTCCCATACCGGATATACCCCTCCATTAAGTGAAGTGGATTTGCTATAGGCTTGAATCGCATCGACGTTATTCCCAAGTATTGCCTGCACATCTCCGTGAATGGCATATGATTTGGCATCGCCCGGATGAGCATTGATTAAAGACTTTGTCAGAGAAATCAATGTTGCGCCAAGGACGGAATCTTTTGTTTCGGACAAATTAATGACATACGGAATCAACTCTTTCAGCTTAATATCTATATCGATATCGGCATTTGAAACGACCGGGATAATTGACTTTAAGTAGCCCACATCATCACCGGATGCTTTTTCAGTACCTGCAAGAGCAAGTTTTGCTCTTGAATTTTCCGGATTCGATACTAACACATCCTTGTAGTATTGAATTGCCTCGTCTTCCATACCACGCTTTTTAGCATAAGATGCAGCAAGAAACTTGTACTCGATATTGGCTGGATAGACGATCGTCAATTCCTTAAGGGTAGCGGCAGCTTCATTATATCGTCCTAATCTGTCCAGTGTTTCAAATCTCGTTCTGGCTATTGGTTCCGTCAATCCGATAACACCTTCATACTGATCCAGGACAATCAATAACCGGTCATCCTCTCCGGTCTTTTTGCACAAACTGAGGAGCATTTCATAATAGTGCGGCTGATTTGGGCGGAGGACAATCAATCGATCGTACATCGCCATAGTAGCTGCCACATCGCCGGATTTTTCCTGTATGTCAGCTTCCATCAACAAGTACCATTCGTTATTTGGTTCGATTCGAATCGCCTTATGAATGAAGGTGATTGCTTCCGCAAAATTTCCTTTGGAAGTATATGTTCTGGATAACTCGTAGCAAGCTGCACTATTGAGTACATCATCTTTCAGGATAGCCAGAAACATGGCCTCTGCTTTATCCCAATCACCCAATAAAATGAATTTTTTTCCCTCAATCAGTCTTTTTTCAATACTCACTTGTTCAGCCGTTGGCCTGGTCTGGGAAAAGGCCAACTGAAAACATATGAAATGTAGTACTGAAAATATCAGTATCCCATATGCTTTTCGAAATCTTGGATCAAATCCCATTAAAATAATAGTCTTTCCAGGTGAACTGGGTAAAAAACGTAAAAAAACAGCTTTCGGTATTCCGCTACTGGTCAGGTCAATCTACTAAGGTCAGTTTGAGCATGTTAGTTCGGTACTTTTTGTGCATTGGCATACTACCGGTATTGATGATTACATCACCGGGAGTTACCTTTCCTGCTTCAAGCAGTATCTGCACCACATCCGCGATGGTCTCATCCGTGGAGGTAAATTTATCGTAGAAAAAGGCCTGAACACCCCATACCAGATTAAGTGTATTAAGGATACTGTTCTGGTCAGAAAAGACAAATACTTTGGTGCGAATGGGTCGATAAGAGGAAAGCTTAAACGCTGTGAATCCTGAGGTCGTCAAACACACAATAGCCTTAGCATCAACCTCCTGTGCCATTCTTGCCGCATGGTAGCAAACGGTATCAGACCAATAGGTCCTTGACTTTGGGGAGGGTATTGAAAACTGAATATTCTCCGCAAAATGCTTTTCTGCCTCTTCAATGATTTTATTCATGGCTTCCACAACACGCACCGGGTGTAAACCCACCGAAGTCTCGGCACTGAGCATCACCGCATCGGTACCATCCAGGACGGCATTGGCAACATCCGTGATTTCAGCTCGTGTGGGGCTTGGATTTTTAATCATGGAATCCATCAACTGAGTGGCTACAATGACCGGTCTGGAGCGCTCAATGCATAATTTGATGATTTCCTTCTGAATAGTCGGAAGTTTCTCCATGGCAACTTCTACTGCCAGATCTCCGCGAGCGATCATAATGGCATTGGCATGCATGACGATCTTACGGATATTACGGACGGCTTCCGGTTTTTCAATCTTGGCGATCGTCTTGGCTGTATGTCCTGCCTTTTCTATAAGTTCCTGTAATTCAATGATATCCTCCGCCCTTCGGACAAAAGAAAGAGCGATCCAGTTGACCGGTTGGGTGAGAATAAAGTCTAAATCAGCATGGTCTTTCTCTGTGATGGAAGGGATTGACAAGGAGGTATCCGGAAGGTTTACCCCTTTTCTGGAGCTCAGAACCCCTCCATGGATGACTTTGAGCCTGACTTCAATCTGGCGATCGGTCGAAACAACCTCCAGGACCAGCTTCCCATCATCCAGCAGGACCCGTTCGCCTTTTTTAACTTCTTTTGGAAAATTTTCATAGCTAATATGCACACGGTCAGCAGTTCCGGGGCACTTTTGGTTCGTAAAAACGATTTCCATGCCATTTTCCAACATAACCTCCTTCTCTGCGATCGTACCGATCCTAATCTTAGGACCTTGCAGATCTGCCAGTATACCTACATGGAAATTAAATTCGGCATTAATACGGACAATATGCTCAATAACAGCCTTATGTTCCTCGTGGGTGCCATGGGAAAAGTTAAGCCGGAATACATCCACACCCTCTTCGGCAAGGGCCAGAAGCTCCTCATAGGCTGAACATGCTGGGCCTACGGTGGCAACAATCTTTGTATTCTGCTGTGCTTTTGGCAACATATATATAATTCTAAATTCTAATAAATAAGGTGCGAAGCTATAACCTAGATGTAATCCCTGCAACCTTATGACCTCAATTTATTGTATCTATTTTATTGTTTTTGTATATCAAAAGAGGGATATACATTTGTAATCTCCGGTGTCATCGGAAAGGAACCTTTAAGATGAATTAAAGGTTTTGCCAAAATAGTTAATACTTTATTTACTTTTGCATCCTAAATCAAACACAATCATTATGTCAGACATTGCTGAAAGAGTGAAGAAAATTATCGTTGACAAGTTAGGCGTTGACGAATCTGAAGTAACCTCAGAAGCCAGCTTCACCAATGACCTTGGAGCAGATTCACTTGATACGGTTGAATTAATCATGGAATTTGAGAAAGAATTTGATATCTCAATTCCTGATGAGCAAGCTGAAAACATCCAGACTGTAGGCCATGCCGTTGAATATCTGGAATCTCAGGTTTCTGCGTAACCGGTCTCAAAAAGACTTAACATGTAATGATCCACAGAGAACGTAACACTTCTCTGTGGATGTTTTATTTATATCACCCTCCACTTGAAAGGGTGATTAGTTTTGAACTTTCCTCGTAACTTTAAGCGGAAAGCTCATTTTTTTTCAATTCATTACTTTGGCAGATTGGATTTTTCTTGCCGGGATAGGCAGAAAACTAATAATATTGCTCTGTTGAAGAAAGCGAGTAATCTTTCATTTCGATGTTGGATATTCGTCATCATTGGAAACAGGCATCTTTAACAAGAATCTTGGTTGTATGTCAAAAAGAGTAGTTGTTACCGGAATAGGCGCCCTGACCCCCATTGGGAATGATGTTAATACCTATATGGAAGGGTTGAAGCGTGGTGTCAGTGGCGCTGCAAAGATCACCCGATTTGATGCTGAGGGTTTCAGAACTGAATTTGCTTGCGAAGTCAAAGGCTTTAATGCTGAAGATTTTCTGGACCGAAAAGATGCGCGACGTATTGACCCTTATGCACAGTATGCGTTAGTCGTCGCTGAGCAGGCTATCAAAGACAGCGGTATAGATCTGGAGAGCATTGATAAAACTCGTGTTGGTGTCATATGGGGCAGTGGCATTGGTGGTTTTACCACGTTTGAAGAGGAGATTGAAGCTGCAGGTCGTGCCGTTGGTGTACCGCGCTACAATCCATTTCTGATCCCAAAACTGATTGTCAATATTGCTGCCGGTCATATCAGTATCAAATATGGATTTTCAGGCGTCAATTTTGCCACTGTATCTGCTTGTGCTTCGGCTAATCATTCACTGATTCTGGCTGCTGACAATATCAAACTTGGACGTGCGGATATGGTACTTTGCGGAGGCTCAGAAGCAGCCGTTACCCGAGCAGGTATTGGAGGATTTTCAAGCATGAAAGCGCTGTCAACACGAAATGATGATCCAAAAACTGCTTCAAGACCTTTTGACAAAAACAGAGATGGATTTGTACTTGGTGAAGGAGCCGGGGCATTATTATTGGAATCTTACGAATCTGCCAAAGCCAGAGGTGCAAAAATTTATGCCGAGTTACTTGGTTCCGGTATGAATGCAGATGCTTATCATATCACAGCGCCTGAACCATCCGGTAGTGGTGTGATTAAGTGTATGCAAAATGCTATGAAAGAAGCCGGCCTGAATCTTGATCAGATACAATATATTAATGTGCATGGCACCTCTACCCCACTTGGAGATGTCGCAGAAACCAGTGCGATTAAATCAGTATTTGGAGAACATGCGTATGGACTTAATATCAGTTCGACCAAATCGATGACCGGTCATTTACTTGGTGCGGCCGGTGCCGTGGAAGCAATAGCGTCCATCATCAGTCTGAATCATGACTTTATCCCCCCAACGATAAACCATTTTGAAGATGATCCTGACATTGACAACAGGCTCAACTTTACTTTTAACGAAGCGCAGCAACGCAAAATTGATGCGGTGATGAGCAATGGATTTGGATTTGGAGGCCATAATACCTCCCTTATTTTTGGACGGGTATAAGCCCACCGATGTAACGATTTGTGATTAGAAAATTTTATAATTACTATATTTCTTCTGACAAGAAATTTGCACGAAGTGTAGCCAATATCATTGGCTTTACCCCGAGCAATATCCAGATATTCAAACAAGCCTTTAGCCACAAATCAGCCGTAGATCCAAAGTTACACACCGTGACAAGTAACGAACGCCTGGAATATCTCGGTGATTCGATTTTAAGTACGGTTGTGGCTGAATATCTCTTTCAAAAATATCCGAACAGCAATGAGGGTTTTCTGACCAAAATGAGGTCTAAAATCGTCAAGCGCAAAACACTTAATCGCATTGCTGATGATATGGGGATTGATGTAGTGCTTCAGGAAAATAATGATACTCGCCTCAGCGAATCCATGAAAGGCAATGCGCTGGAAGCGCTGGTGGGTGCCATTTATCTTGAAAAGGGATATAATCCAACCAAAGAAATCATCGTCAATACGATTCTGCGACGACATCTCAATATTGAAAATCTGGAAGAGGTCGATGATAACTACAAAAGTCAATTATTGGAGTTCTGCCAGAAAAACGGAAATGATATTGACTATAAAGTCATCGAGCGCTTCAAATTTGACAACCGCGATCGCTTCAAAATAGCGGTCTATGTCAATGGCAAGGAAATAGCCAACGGAGAGGACTTCAATAAAAAGAGTGCTGAACAAAGTGCTTCTTTCAAGGCGCTGAAAACTTTGGGGTTGGATAGCTGATTGAAAAGACCTGAGACTTTGGGACCTGAGATTTTTAGACCTGAGATTTCTCGACGCGCGACGCGCGACTCTTAGGCATAGGGCGCAGGGCATAGAGC
>JAHEAR010000012.1:0-73849 GCA_024642665.1 Bacteroidota bacterium | reverse complement strand
GCGCAGGGCGCAGGGCAAAATAAAAATTACGATCCCGATCAATCGGGATTACGCAGAATGATCTCTCGAAACTGCGTCTCTGCGCCTCTGCGCGCGACAACATTGTCATCCAAAGTAAAAAGCAAAACCATTGACCATTGACCGTTCAGCGTTGACCCTATTTCTTTCGCACTCACCCCATCACCAAATCACCTCTTTCCCCTAATTGTCTAAGGTCTTAGGCTCAAAAGTCTCAGGTCTTTTTTTTATCCAAGCCCTTCCAGCTTCAGCATCTCTTCATGCAGTCGTTGTTTGTTTTGGGCATTCATCTGCACTAATGGGAGACGCAGTTCAGGAGAGCCTATGCCTCTGTGGGCTACGGCTTGCTTGATACCAACAGGATTTCCTTCGACGTATAGCCAAGGATGCAGGTCAAGTAATTTGCTATGTAAACTATTCGCTTCTGCAAACTTACCATCCAGTGCAAGTCGCATCATCGTCGAAAAAGCATTTGGAAAGGCATTGGCGATCACGGAGATAACGCCCCGACCACCTAAAGAAACTAATGCAAGTGCCGTTGGATCATCGCCTGACAACAAAGTAAATCGAGATGGGGCATCGCGAGCAATTTCTGCTCCCTGCACTAAATCTGCACTTGCATCTTTGACGCCGATAAATTTATCTGACGCCTTGGCTAATCGAACAAGCGTTTTTGCAGAAATATTCGATGCCGTTCGTGAAGGCACATTGTAAATAATAATCGGAAGTGGAGAAGTTTCAGCCAGTGCCATGTAATGTTGATAAATTCCTTCCTGAGAGGGCTTCACATACGCCGGACTGGAAGAAAGAATAGCAGAAATCCCGGTGGCATCAAAAGCCTTTAATTTTTCACAAAGTTGTGCGGTATTATTTCCGCCAAAATGTCCTGCAACAATTGGAACGCGACCATTGACAATCTCCACGGTATGTTTTATTACACGATCCTGCTCATCATCCGAAAGACTTGATGCTTCCCCTGTTGTACCGAGCGAAACTACATAGTCGACACCTCCATCAATCACATAGTTGATAAGGTCTGACAAAGCTTCAAAATCAATTGAATGATTCTTAAAGGGAGTGATCAGCGCCACCCCTGTACCGGAAGGAATAAATTGTGCCATACTATTTATTAATAAATCTTCTGCAAGGTATGCATTAGTTCATTGATCCATTCATTGAGCGTAGCTGAATTACCGGCATCAATACACAGATCATAGGGATTGGACTGGGCGTGATGATACCAGGGACCGATTCGAAAAGAGGCTCTGGACAGTGTACTGATATAATCCAAAGGTTTGTGATTTTGGTGAATCGACAAATTGATCAAGGCATCAAACTTCTGCAGAATAAAAGTATCTACTTCCGGACTTTTTGGAACCTGAGATACTTTTGATAGTTGTGCTGTGGCAAAAATATCAAAGGGCATGGACGCGCCGTCAATGCGACCCACCAAGTACCCAAGGATTTTTACACGGTGACCATCTTTACGCAATCGATCAGCAAATGCAAGCACATCATTTCTGTCGTTGTAATTGCCGGCATCCACCAGAATACCAAAGTGATTTTTATCACTAATTCTAAATTGGGCTGAGCGCCCATCCGTCACTTGTAATTTTTTCCGCTTTGCTCTTTCGAAAAAATATGTCTGAATAGGTTCTAGCATACATATATAGCTTGATCACTTCACCAAAACATACTAAACGCTATTCGGCGATGGCAGATTTCACCTGAAACCGACCCATAGCAGAATACTTTTCAACCCGGTGATTGATACGCTCTTCAGAGGACATTTTTTTAAGTGCTTTTAATTCAGCTTTCATGTGCTTTGTCAGTGTAACTGCCATGGCATCCGGATCATTGTGTGCACCGCCTAATGGCTCTTTGACGATTCCATCAATCAGCCCGAACTCTGCCATATGATCTGCGGTCAACTTAAGTGCTTCTGCAGCCGTTTCTTTAAAATCCCAGCTGCGCCATAAGATCGACGAACAAGATTCAGGAGAAATCACTGAATACCAGGTATTTTCCAACATAAACACTTTGTCGCCTAATCCGATACCGATCGCTCCACCGGAAGCACCCTCGCCAATCACATAGCATAGAATCGGCACTTTGAGCTGTGCCATTTCGAGCAGATTACGCGCAATGGCTTCTGCCTGCCCTCTTTCTTCCGCTTCCAATCCCGGATATGCACCTGGCGTATCGATCAATGTAATAACGGGAATGTCAAATTTCTCGGCCAGTTTCATCAATCGCAAGGCTTTTCGATATCCTTCAGGATTTGCCATTCCGAAATTGCGATACTGGCGCATTTTGGTATTAATTCCTTTCTGATGCCCTATAAGCATTACTGTACGACCATCGAATTGAGCAAGACCACCAATTATGGCTTTGTCATCATTGACGAAACGATCTCCATGTAACTCGACAAAATTGGTAAACATCTTCTGTATATAGAAGAGGGTGTAGGGACGTTCCGGATGTCTTGAAAGTTGAACTTTCTGCCAACCGGAAAGGTTGCTGTAAATTTCCTTTTTGGTCTGGACGATCTTGCTTTCGAGGTCCCGGATAGTCGCAGAGACATCTACATCGCCCTGAGCCTCAATTTGTTTAATCTGCTCTAACTGTTCGTAGAGCGATTCAAGAGGCTGTTCAAATTCAAGAAACACCATAAGCTGTTGATTAACAAGCCTTAATGTTGGGGTGAATTAAGACTAAAAACCAAAGGTAGAAAAAATCCCTTCAAAAATGCGATAGTTCTGGTCCTGTATCCGGCCATTCAAAAACAGGTAGAATCAAGATGCCCTATTACTTACTGCTATGAAAATAATCTTTGATGCAGCACATTTCTTCACTCAGTGCCCATAGTTGCTTTCCCAGTTCAGGATTTTGTGCGGACTCAAAAACCTCTTTTTGCTTCGCGCTCTCCCAATACTTTCCACTGACACCTTTAATGTCCGGATTTGTGGCACAAAATACCGAGGTACGAGCACCCTCTGCCGGTGTCTGTCCCTTACGTCTGCGAAACTTCCATGCCAAGGTGTGCAGCCACGAAGTATGTTTCAATCCAATATCCGTCTTCACCAATCCGGGTGACACGGCATATACACTCACTCGATGATCCGGTTGTTGATTGAAAAATTCAAACGTAAAATACAGATTGGCCAATTTGGATTGTCCATTGGATTTTAATCCGTGATAATTTTTCGAATAGCCCGGATCCGCAATATTTATTTTTCCGTACGAATGAGCATTGGAGGCTACATTGACGATACGACCATCCTCTGATTTTCGGAGAGCGGGGTATAACATATGCGCCATCAAAAAATAACTCAGATGATTGGTGGCAAAAACGGTTTCGATTCCTTCTTTCGTCACCTCATAATTTGACATCCACGTACCTACATTATTGACCAGACCATCGATCACTATATGTTGCTCAAGAATAGATGTGCAGGCCTTTCGAATATCGCCTAACAGACTCATCTCTGCGACAAAATTTTCAAGATCAGCATTGGGGTGTGTGCTTAAAATATCATTCATCGCACTTTGTCCTTTCTCTGCCGTTCTTGTCATCAGCAAGACCTTTGCGCCTTCCGCGGCTAATGCACGAGAGGTTTCCAGGCCGATTCCATTATTTGCGCCGGTGACGATGTATGTTTTTTTATTCACTTTTTTCTTTTTTCAATGATGGTGCAAACTTAAGGAAAAGCGGTTAGCTTTTGGATGTAGATGAGGGGTGTTCCGTTGTTGAGAAACGTGTTGGTTGAAAAATAAAACAAACATTTAAACCCACCCTCAATTAATCACTGACTACTCTCCATTCAGACTCACTTTTCACTTACAAGACTCCTGTTCTCCCTCCATCCACTGTAATCTGCGTCCCGGTGATGTAGGCCGCTGCGGGAGAAGCAAGAAATGCAACCGCTGAAGCAATTTCTTCAGATTTTCCAAAGCGACCCATCGGAATTTCTGCGAGCATAGATTTTTTTACATCATCCTCACGCTTTCCTTGCTTACCGGCCTTTGTAGAAATAATAGATTTCAATCGATCTGTTTCTGTTGCTCCGGGCAAAACATTATTCACGGTGATTTGAAAAGGCGCTAATTCCGTCGCCAACGTTTTGGACCAATTGGCCACCGCAGCCCGCACCGTGTTCGAAACACCAAGTCCATGTAATGGCATCTTGACTGACGTAGAAATCACATTGATGATTCTCCCATACCCCTCTTCCTTCATGCCGGGAACAACCATCTGAACAATTATCTGAAAAGCCAAAAGATGTTGATCAAATGCTTTTCTGAAAGCATCGATTTCTGCACTTAAAATAGGACCCGCCGGCGGACCACCGGAATTGTTGATTAGGATATGAATTGTTTTCTGTGCCGTGAGCCCAACAATTTTCATTTGTAAATCATCGTGCTGCGATGTATCGGCAATGATAAAATCATGCAACTGACCCTGGCTACGATCAAGTTTACCCAATGTTTCGTTCAGCGCATCGATATTTCGCGCCAATAACGTAATATTTGCTCCCAATTCGGACAACATAATGGCTGAAGCCTCGCCGATGCCACTGCTGCTGCCACAGACCAATGCATTCTTGCCTTTTAAACTTAAATCCATATCTCAAAATGCTATTTTTGCACCAACAAGGTGATTTCATGCCAGCTTTCAGGAATGAGTACCTTCGTGCAACTAAATGTATAATTTATGGCGCAAGATATAATCATTGACGCGGATAAAGCAAAACCACTGGGAAAGTATCCGCATACACGCAAGATCGGAGAATGGGTATTTATCTCAGGTACGAGCTCCAGAAGACCCGATAATTCCTTTATCGGTGCCGAACAGGACGAAAAAGGCAACTGGCAATTAGATATTCGAGCACAAACGAAAGCCGTGCTTGAAAATATGCAACACTACCTCAAATTAAATCACGGAGATCTCTCCCATCTGGTAGATGTCACCGTCTTTTTAAAAAACATGGATGACTTTGTCGGATACAACGAAGTCTATAATTCATTTTTCACTGAAACGGGACCTTGCAGAACAACCGTTGAAGTATCTGCATTACCCAAACCACAAATTTTAATCGAAATTAAAGGCACCGCCTTTATACCAACTACATAACCATGTCTGATAAATTTACTTCCGTACACTATCACACCTACCTGCAACTGGACAAGCTCCTCGATGCACAAGAGTTGCGATCCGCCACCCTCGCAGAAAAGCCAGCACACGATGAAATGCTTTTTATCATCATGCATCAGGTGTACGAGCTATGGTTTAAACAAATCATCCACGAAATAGAATCCATCAGCACCATGTTTGCGGATGATCAAATGGATGATCAGGAAATATCCATTGCCGTCAATCGCCTCGAAAGAATCATTGAAATCCAAAAACTCCTCATCGAACAAGTCAATGTGATGGAAACGATGACTGCGATGGACTTTCTGGATTTCAGACATTATTTGTTTCCCGCCAGTGGTTTTCAAAGCCTGCAATTCCGACTCGTGGAAAATATGCTTGGGCTGAGAGAAGAAGAACGCCTGACCTATAATCGCATGCCCTATGATATTGTTTTTTCCGGCGAACAAAAAGAACAGTTAAAAAAATCCATTGAAAACAAATCTTTGCTCACCTCGTTGATTGAATGGCTGGAACGCACACCTTTCCTTGAACTGGATAATTTTAATTTTCTGGAGGTATACAAGACCGCTGTTGAACACATGCTGCAAAAGGAACGCGATGCCATTCATCAGTCAGGTATGTTATCTGACGAACAAAAACAACAAAGGCTGACCATGATCGGTGATTCTGATACCTATTTCAAAGCCATTTTTGATGAATCAAAATTCGATGAAATGCGTGAGCGAGGAGAAGTTAAATTTTCCTATAAGGCTATGATCGGTGCATTATTCATTTTCTTATATCGCGATGAACCAATTCTGCAGACACCTTATCGATTTCTTTCACGACTGATGGATATCGAGGAGTCCTTTACACTTTGGCGTAACAGACATGCCCAAATGGTACTTCGTATGATCGGTCGCAAAACGGGTACCGGTGGATCATCGGGACATAAATACTTAAAATCTACTGCGGAGAAACATCATATTTTTACTGATCTTTTTCAGGTGGCAACACTCATCATTCCAAGATCAGATTTACCAAAACTACCTGCTGACGTTCGTAAGCAATTAAACTTTCACTTCACCACATAATGAAGCAGTACAATCATTTTATAGGAGGCGAATACAAGCCTTCCGTTAATGGCGGGACCATGGATATCATCAATCCCGCCACAGGAAAAAAATATGCAACGCTTGCCTCCGGAGATGAAGCGGATGTAAAACTTGCCTTTCAAGCAGCGAAAGATGCTGCTGAAGGATGGACCAAGACACCGCTTGCAAAGCGCCAGGCTATTATGCAACGCATCGCAACGATCATAGAAGAAAAAGTTGATTTTCTGGCTGAGGCAGAAATGCTGGATTCCGGAAAGCCTATCTCACATGCGAAAGGACTTGAGATCCCCCGTGCTGCCGCCAACTTTGCATTTTTTGCAGCGGCGGCATCACAGTTATCGTCCGAATCGCACTACATGCCCGGAGAAGCTATCAGTTACACATTGCGTCAACCGTACGGTGTCGTTGGCTGTATCTCTCCATGGAATCTTCCGTTGTATCTCTTTACATGGAAAATTGCACCGGCGATTGCCGCCGGAAATACTGTTGTTGCCAAACCATCGGAGTTGACACCGGTAACTGCCACGCTGCTGGGAGAAATTTGCAATGAAGCAGGACTTCCGGTAGGTGTATTAAACATTGTGCATGGCACAGGTCCTGATGTGGGAGAAGCAATCGTAAGGCACGAGGAAATAAAAGTTATTTCATTTACCGGTAGCACGGCAGTTGGAAAAAGAATCGCCGGTATCTGTGCGGAGCAATTAAAAAAAGCTTCGCTAGAACTTGGAGGAAAAAATGCAGTCATCATCTTCGGAGATAGTGATTATGATGATGCTTTGAAAACCACCGTACGTTCTTCGTTCAGCAATCAGGGACAGATTTGTTTGTGTGGTTCCAGAATATTTGTTCAATGGGATATCTACGACCGCTTTGTCAGTGACTTTGCTGAGCGCGTACAGAAATTAAAAATGGGTGACCCCAGCGATCCTGAAACTAAAATGGGTGCGATGATCTCTGAAGGGCACATGAAGAAAGTGCTTTCCTATATCGAACTCGCTAAACAAGAAGGAGGCGAAGTGATCGTTGGAGGAAACCAGGTGCATTTGCCTGCACCCAACGATGGTGGATATTTTATCGAACCCACGATCATTACGGGACTTGATCAAAACTGTCGCACCAATCAGGAAGAAATATTCGGACCCGTCGTCACCATCATGCCTTTTCAAACGGAAGAAGAGGCGGTGACACTAGCAAATCAAACACCCTATGGTTTGGCATCTGTGGTGTGGAGTGATCGACTCGACCGTGCGCACCGAGTGGCCGGCCAGCTACATGCCGGAATCGTCTGGGTGAATTGTTGGTTGCTTCGCGACTTACGCACCCCATTTGGTGGTGTCAAACAATCCGGTATGGGCCGAGAAGGTGGATGGGAAGCGATTCGCTTTTTTACCGAGCCGAAGAATGTAACGATTAAGTATGATCATTGAAAAAGCATGGAGCATGGGGCATGGAGCATGGGGCATAGGGCATGGAGCATGGGGCATGGAGCATGGAGCATGGAGCATGGAGCATGGAGCATGGAGCATGGAGCATGGGGCATAGGTCATAGGGTATAGGGCGCAGGGCAAAGAGCAGAAAGCAACAAAATAAAATTATCACCAAATCACTCAATCACCAAAAGACACAATGAAAATCGACATCCACACACACATCATGCCGCGCGACATCCCTCGGTGGGTCGATAAATTTGGCTACGGAAAATTTATACATCTGGAAGACTGTACGGCTTGCAAAGCAAAAATGATGCTGGGTGATACGTTCTTCCGCGAGGTAGAATCCAATTGCTGGGACCCGGAAGTGCGCATCAAGGAATGTGATCATCATGGTGTACACAAACAAGTGTTGTCGATCATTCCGGTCTTATTTCACTACTGGACAAAAGGGCCGGATGGTCTGGAGACCAGTCGGTTTTTTAATGACTTTATTGCAGAAGTCACCATTCGACATCCGGAAAGATTTATTGCGCTTGGCACTGTTCCATTGCAAGATCCACAACTGGCTATTCAGGAGATGGAACGCTGCATGAAAGAGCTTGGCATGGTGGGGATCGAAATCGGTTCGCATGTGAATAGCTGGAACCTAAATGACCCTGAATTATTCCCATTTTTTGAAGCGGCTGAAAAACTAGGCGCTTGTATATTTGTTCACCCGTGGGAAATGATGGGTGCGGATGACATGAAGAAATACTGGCTGCCTTGGTTGGTTGGTATGCCGGCAGAAACGAGCCGAGCAATCTGTTCCATGATCTTTGGGGGTGTCTTTGAAAAACTTCCAAATCTCAGAGTTGCCTTTGCACATGGGGGTGGATCTTTTCCTGCTACCATTTCGAGAATACAGCATGGCTTTGAAGTAAGACCGGACTTGTGTGCAGTAGATAATGACAAGCCGCCAAAGTCCTATCTCGGAAAATTTTGGATTGACTCATTAGTTCATGACGAAAGAATTCTGGATTATTTAATTGACCTTGTTGGTGCAGAAAAAATAGCTTTAGGCACGGACTACCCATTTCCCCTTGGTGAATTAGAGCCCGGAAAATTAATCGAACATATGCCTTACAGTCAGCCAACGAAAGACTGGCTGCTTTATAAATCGGCATTACAGTGGATGAATTTGGGGGCGTAGGGCGCAGAGCATAGGGCTGAGAGTGAAGGGCGGAAAGGCAGAAGGTAAAATATTAGCTATCATTACTTCAATTCATAACTGTTAAAATACTTTATATCGTGCCCCTATGATCCCACTCCATCCAAGTGCTGTAGATGCTCTTAGTCGAAGAGGGGTTTAGCCCTTTAAAGATGAGTAGATTAAAGGAAGAAAAAATAAATAAAATGATACTAGGCGAATACAGAGAGCAATTCCACATCCCAAAAGTCAATGGCAAAGACTCCATTTATTTATGCGGTAACTCCCTGGGACTGCAACCAAAAAAGGTAAAAGAATATGTTACTGAGGTTCTGGATGATTGGGCGACCCTTGGGGTGGAAGGACATACACAGGCAAAATATCCATGGCTACCCTATCATGAGTTTTTGACCAAATCCATGGCGCGTATTGTCGGCGGCAATGAAAGTGAAGTCGTCGTGATGAATTCACTGACGGTGAATCTGCACTTACTGATGGCCTCATTCTATACACCAACCAAAAAGCGATATAAAATACTGATCGAAAGCGATGCCTTCCCCTCTGATAAATATGCTGTGGCCTCACAAGCAAAGTTGCATGGCTTTGATCCACAGGAGGCGATCATTGAATGGAAACCGGCGCCCGGTGAACATTGTGTGATCATGGAAGGATTAAATGAAATTATCAACACTCAAGGTGAAGAAATTGCCTTATTTCTACTTGGCGGTGTGAATTACTATACCGGTCAGTATCTGGATATTAAAGCCATAACGGATCTGGGGCATGCCCATGGTATTACCGTTGGCTTCGATCTTGCACATGCAGCCGGCAATGTAGCCATGAAACTTCACGACTGGAATGTTGATTTCGCTGCATGGTGCAGTTATAAGTATCTGAATTCAGGACCGGGAAGTCTTGGTGCCATTTTTATTCACGACCGACTTGGTCAGGACATGAGTGTGCAACGTTTATCCGGTTGGTGGGGACACAATAAAACTACTCGCTTTGGTATGCGTGATGCTTTTGATCCATTGCCGGGCGCAGAAGGCTGGCAATTAAGTAATCCACCAATTTTGCCCTTAGCGGCGATGCGCGCATCACTTGAATTGTTTGATGATGCAGGTATTGAAAATCTACAACTCGCCGCAAAAGAAAATGTGCAATTCCTTTACGATGCCTTCACTAACTCAAAACAAATAAAAGTGATCACGCCTGAAAATCCCGCAGACCGAGGTGGTCAGTTATCGCTTCTCGTGCTTCAGGGAGGAAAAGCACTATATGATCATATCACACAGCATGGTGTGATCGCAGACTGGCGTGAGCCGGATGTCATTCGCATCGCTACCGCTCCTTTGTATAACACGAAACAAGATGCGGAAACATTTGTCAGGATTGTTGAATCCTTCGGATAGATCCAAAGTGACAATAGATACACCGTAATGGCCAAAGAAAAAAAGCAACCCCCAAAAGAGAAAGCCCGATTGCATCCACGCAATCGCCATCGTGAACGATATGACCTCAATGTCTTAAAAGAAAAATGTCCTGAACTGGCAGAATTTGGCACTACCAATATTTATGGCAATGAGACAATAGACTTTCATAATCCTGAAGCAGTGAAGTGGCTTAACAAAGCTTTGTTGCTGCAATACTACGACCTCACATTCTGGGATGTTCCTCCTGCATATTTATGTCCACCGATTCCCGGACGGGCGGATTACATCCATTACATGGCAGATCTCTTGTCGGAATCCAATAAAGGAAAAATACCCACCGGTGCTAAGATAAAATGCCTTGATATCGGTGTTGGAGCAAATTGTATTTATCCCATCATTGGCGCCAAAGAATATGGCTGGTCCTTTATTGGTTCAGATACGGATTCAGCTGCTATAGAAGCAGCCAGGCATATTGTTGAGAAAAATTCAAACCTCAAGGATCAGGTGGACATCAGGTTACAACCCAAAAAAGAACATTTTTTCAAGGGAATTATTAATAAAGAAGAGTACATTGATTTGACGATTTGCAATCCTCCGTTCCATGCCTCTCAGGCAGATGCAGATGCCAGTTCGCTGAGAAAAAACAGAAACCTTACCAACACAAAAACGGATACGCCTGTTCTTAACTTTGGTGGCCAACCCAATGAACTTGTGTATGACGGTGGAGAAAAAATGTTTTTAGGAAAAATGATATTGGAGAGTGTTCAGTTTGCAACATCTGTTTTTTGGTTTACTAGCTTAGTGTCCAAGCAAACAAATCTTAAAATGGCCTACAGCGAACTTGATCATGCCGGTGCCACTCAAGTAAAGACTTTTCCAATGGGGCAAGGCAACAAATCAAGTCGGGTCATCGCCTGGACATTTCTCACACCGGCACAATGTAAGGTCTGGGTAGAATCGAGATGGCAAAATTGAATTGCAAAACAACCAAAACAGTTCTTACCATCCACTAGGTTTTGCCACCCACTACTATCTGGTGGCGTGAGGCTCTCCCTGCATTGATGAGTGAAGTACGGGTATAATCTATATCCTCCAATAACCTCCGCACATCCTTATTCTTCGAATCAAACTTTTTGATGGCTTCAGCATAGGATTCCGCCAAATCAAAATCTTCCAACCAAAAGCAGGCCAGCGCCTGATTATACAAACAAATATGATTTATCTTCTTTTGGTCCTTATTGCCGTTCTTATACTTATTAGCTGCAGCGGCATAAAACTCTAAAGCCGGCATAGCTTTTTCCCTTACCTCTTCCAGGCCTTTGTCAGCACTCATCGTTTCAAAAGCTGCCTGAAGGAGTTTTACGTTTTTTTGAAATCGATCATAGTCCGGATGCTTTTGCTTTCCAATGGTGGCAAACTTTATCTTCTCCCTCATCAATCGAAACCCAAATCCATTATTGATCCGATCAGTGGCTTTATTCATTCCCTCTCTGATCAAATCTCTTTGAATATCCGACAGCCGTGATTTACGTTGTGTATTCCAATAGGAATCCAGGGCAGACATCGAATTGTAGGATGATGATGTCCAGGTCCGCGTATCCGACATGGAGAAAATATATTCATCCAATAGCGTTTTGCCTTCCTTATTGACCACCCTGATCGCCAATGGCATGCTATACTTCAATTCAAGAAGATACTTATAACTTGTTGTTTCAACGCCATTTTTATCTTTTGTTTTTGACTTTCTGGTCGTTCTGGATTCATTCCAAATGATCAGATCACTGATCCTTGCAGTGATATCCACATCCCCGTCTTTATTGACCCGCTCATAGCCATCCAAATGCAAGAAGTTATCCACAAGATAGGATTCTGAATAGCCGCTTTTAGACAATTCAGTAAAAGATATATCGAGATCGGCACTATACGTCCTATAAGCGGGCGGCAAAGGATAATCCGGCATTCGGTAATACTCCACCTTAGCTGTTTCTGAACTAATGGTCACTGACTGACTTAGCAAATTTCCAAATGCAACCATACAGAGGACGATCCGCATAAGGGGAAAGGCCACTTTTGAGAAAAGCTGTTGATATAACTTAATGTGATTATGGCTTAAAGAGATCATTTTAACTAATTGTTCAGATGACTTAGATAGTCAAGAAGATACATCAATATTACCACTTTCAAATTGGAGTTTTTCCCTTTTTTTATAACTTTTCCGACATGCCAAAAAAACAATCCGAGGGGAATTAATAAACACCCCATTATCTCTTTTTCCTATCTTAACGCCATGTCTTCAAATGTAATTATAACCGGTGCAGGACTATGTGGCACCTTGCTGGCCCTGAAGCTGGCTAAACGCGGACACTACGTGACCCTCCTGGAAAAAAGAGGCGATCTCCGCAAAGAAGAAATGGCTGCCGGTCGATCTATTAATCTTGCGCTATCCGATCGCGGACTTGCTGCTCTTGATTTGGTTGGCCTGAAAGAAAAGGCACTGGCTATCTCCATTCCGATGTTAGGACGGATGATTCATACCAAAGGAGGAACAACGACAATGCTTCAACCGTACAGTGGTCGTGAAGGAGAGTTTATCCAATCCATCTCACGTCCCGGTCTGAATGCCTTATTATTAGATGCTACTTCTGCTTATCCTTCCATCGATGTTCGTTTTCAATATGATGTTCAACATGCGGATATTCAGCAGGCAACAGTCAAAGGGATTGATCGTACAACAGGGCATCCTTTTGAATTGAAGGGCGACATACTTATTGGCACAGATGGTGCAGGCTCAGAAATCCGTCAGGGGTTTATGCAACAGGGCGCCAATATCCGATTTAATTACAGTCAGCAATTTCTGGATCATGGGTATAAAGAACTTGAAATTCCTGCCGGACCGGGAGGTAGCTGGCAAATTGAAAAAAATGCGCTTCATATCTGGCCCAGACAAAGCTTTATGATTATTGCGCTGCCAAACCTTGACGGGAGTTTTACGGTTACGCTATTTCTTTCCTTTGATGGACAGCCCGGTTTTAATTCGCTAAAGACTGATGAAGAAATATTAAGTTTCTTCAAAGAATACTTCCCCAATCTCATCCCTTTAATGCCGGATCTGGTGGAAGATTTTAAGAAACATCCAAATGGGTCTTTGGGTACGGTGAAATGTAGTCCGTGGCATACCTCAAAGACTTTACTCATGGGTGATGCAGCACATGCCGTAGTACCTTTTTATGGGCAGGGTATGAACTGTTCGATGGAGGATGTCCTCATACTTGATCAGATATTGGATCAGTCGCACGAGACGTGGCGTGATGCGTTTAATCAATATACAAGTGAAAGAAAAAAGGATGCAGATGCCATCGCAGATCTGGCCGTTGGAAATTATTTTGAGATGCGTGATCATGTTGACAATCCTGACTTCATGGCTAAACGAGCCATTGAAATGCATTTGGAAAAAAAGTACCCGGATTATGCATCAAAATATAATCTCGTAACTTTCTGTGAACATGTGCCCTACTCTGTTGCCATGAAGAAGGGGAAAGCACAGGACAAGTGGCTACTCGATTATTGTAATCAAAATGCTACGGAAGATATTTCTGCTGAGGAGTTAGAAAAGATATACAACGAACTGAAAAAAATAGGCGAACTGATATAATGAAGGAGAAATTTAGTGGATGGGTTAATTTCCAATTTTCTGTGTCTCTGCTCCCGCTCAGCGGGACTGCGTGAAACTTCTTTCATGTAAAAGTGAAGAATTCACCTTTGCCTTTTTGAGATAATGTTTACATGCTATTGATTCACTTGGCTCACATGACCCCCCTTTGCCCCCTACTTGTCCAGAAGCCTCAGTGCTTTGGAAATGGTGGTACCCCGTCTGCATGATTTTTCATTTATTTTCTTTGCGACTTTGCGAGAAAAATATTTTTAGACTTTATTGCATTCGATTACCTTTTAAGTACCTTAGCATAATCAGTAATTATCTCAAACATTCTTTTATTCGCTATTATGATCCGCAGACCATTTAACCTTCAAGCCTGGATAGACGAGCATCGCCATGAACTTAAGCCACCGGTTGGCAATAGAAATCTATATCATGATGCAGGCGATTATATTGTGATGATTGTGGCCGGACCGAATGCGAGGAAGGATTATCACTTTAACGAAACGGAAGAGTTGTTTTATCAGCTGGAGGGAGACATTAATGTGCGTATCCAGGAGGATGGCAAAGCAGTTGACATTCCTATCAAAGCAGGTGAAATGTTTTTGTTGCCCGGCAATGTCCCGCACAGCCCATCCCGAACGGAAGGATCTATTGGCCTGGTCATTGAAGTCAAACGCGACAAAACAAA
Source organism: Bacteroidota bacterium (assembly GCA_024642665.1). Taxonomy (GTDB): domain Bacteria; phylum Bacteroidota; class Bacteroidia; order Chitinophagales; family Saprospiraceae; genus Opimibacter. Next base: position 59,181 of record JAHEAR010000012.1, on the reverse strand, counting down.
CAAAGATGGTCTGATGTGGTTTTGTGATCATTGCAACAACAAATTGCATGAAACTTATTTTCCATTAGAAGATATTGAACAAGACTTTCTGCCAAGATTCAAAGAATTTTACGGTTCTGAAGCACTCCGTACCTGCTCCAAATGCGGTCATGTGATGGAGGTGGATAAACGATTTGTGGTATAATTATTATCAAAAACCAAGGCTTTAGAATTCCTCCTGATCTTCTTTGCCTGGCATTACTTGAGGTGTCACTCCTTCGCTTTTATCATAAATGGCGTTAATTTAGCGCCCGATGATGAAGAAGACCTTCTTTGCTTCCGACTTCCATCTTGGAATAGATGGTGACTTGACCAGCCTTGAGCGTGAACTACTCATCGTACAATGGCTGGATGCCTCTGCTCCGGAAATGAAGACTTTATATCTCGTTGGTGATGTGTGGGACTACTGGTTTGAATATGGTCAGGTGATTCCAAAAGGCTTCAATCATTTATTTGCTTGTTTGCGCAGACTCAGAGATGCGGGGATCATGATTTATTATTTCACCGGCAATCACGATATGTGGATGTTTCGCTATCTGACGGATGAATATGGTATTCCGATTTTGAGAAAAGAAGTGATCCATGAAATTGACGGCAAGAAATTTTACATCGCGCATGGCGATGGTCTGGGCCCGGGTGATTTAGGGTATAAAATGATCAAGAAACTTTTTGCCAGCAAAGTTTGTCAGTGGATGTTTGCCAGAATCCATCCCAATTCCGGCATCAGGCTGATGAAGTATTTTTCCGGTACCAGCAGAAAGCATACGGAAATAGAGGGTTTTCTGGGACCTGAGAAAGAATGGCTGATTCAGCATGCCCGTGAAGTTCTAACCAAAGAGAAGATCGATTATTTCATATTTGGACATCGTCATCTCCCTATTGATTTTGATCTGGGGATTAACGGTGCGAAATACATCAATCTGGGCGACTGGCTCAAATACTATACCTATGCGGTGTGGGATGGGCAGGCGTTAAAGCTGTGTTATTACAAGCCTTAAAATAAATTCCACGACAAGGAATTTTTACCTTTGCCCCATCGTTAAAGGACATCTAACCCATCAAATAGTTATTATCCCATGAAAATTTACACCTCCTACCTTCTTATGCTGGTCCTTGTTTTTGGCTTTTCTAATGCCAGCGTCAATGCCCAGACGCCCATTGAAGAAGCCGTTCGGAGAGCAGATACTGCTCCGGTCTGGCCTGATTGTGACCCGATTGTGCCGGAATGCACCAAATCGCGATTAGCTGATTTTATTGCTGCTAACCTGCAGATTCCTTTGGAGGCTAAAAATGAAAATGCCGGTGGTCTTGTGATGATGGAATTTGTGGTTGAAAAAAACGGAATGATTGGCGTGATTAAACCGGTGCATGATCCGGGATTAGGATTAGGCGCAGAAGCCACCAGAGTGATTGAGCTCATGAAAACCAGAAAAATAAAATGGGAACCAGCCAAAATTGATGGGAAAAAAGTCGCCTACCGATATACAGTTCCTATCAGTTTTAATCTGGCTGCGCCACCAAAATCAGCTGATGATCAATCAACCAATTCCTTCAAACCGGATCCTAATAAGATCTATGATACGGTGGATGACATGCCGAAATATGCCGGATGTACAGAGGCAGGCCAGAATGCAGATTGCACCTTTAACCGTGTGGTTGCCTTTATCAATACCAATCTTAAATACCCACAGGAAGCTATTGACAACAAAGTAGAAGGTCAGGCAGTCGTTGAGTTTGTGGTAGCTAATGATGGGGCGGTGACACATCCAAAAATCGTGAAAGGGCTTGGTTCCGGTTGTGATGAAGAAGTTCTTCGGGTCATTGCCCTCATGCCTGCATGGATTCCGGGACAGATTGCGGGGGTGCCTGTTAAAGTGAAAATGAATCTTCCGGTAATGTTCCAACTGCCTAAAGAAAAGACATCCGATCAATAAAAATTCAAAGGTCAAATGACCTGGATCGAATAAAAAATAAAATGGGGCTCAGCTTGCTGAGCCCTTTTTTTATGTTCTTTCCCATCATTCATGGCATTTTTTCAGAAAAAGCCAATCGTCACAGCCAATTTGGCATGCAATTTAAACAAACACTGCCATTTTGGCGCTAAAATCGCAATGGAATATCTTTTGAGTTTAGGCATGTATCAATCAACATTTAAAAACTTAAAAAAAGATGAGACCATATTCATGCAACCCAATGGTAAGGACACAATTTGCTCCTTCTTCCAGAAGATTTTCAAATCCCGGCTTTCCACAAACTAACCGACCAGGATTTACCAATCAACTGGTCAGTACCAGACCCTCTGCAAATATTCTGAGAAAAGAAAGTGGATTTGATATTCAATTAGCGATTCCCGGATTGACAAAAGATCAGGTGAAAATTGAATTTCATGAAAATCAACTGATCATCAGTGCTACCCCAAATGAGCAGGACAACCAACCAAAAATGATCCGTAAGGAATTCAATTATGAAGGCTTTAAGCGATCATTTCGTTTGCACAAAAATGCTGACACCAATACCATCAGCGCTTCTTTTCATCAGGGCTTACTCACCATCCATGTGCCTGATATGGAAAAGACAATTACTAAAATTAATATTCAATAATTCAAAAAACTAAACATCATGACATACTCAAAATTTCATTCCGTTCCTCCGTCCACTTCTGTCAATAAATGGATTGACACATTGTTCAATACCACGTTGGCTGATGCGATGGGCACTGACTTTACCGTTTCTTCTCCTGCTGTCAATATTGAAGAGCACGACACGCATTTCTTAATGTCGCTGGCTGCGCCGGGATTAGAAAAAAGTGATTTCAATATCAACATGGAGAATGACTATCTCACGATTTCTGCAGAAAAAAAATCAGAAACAGAAGACAAGAGCAATAGTAAATTTACACGCCGAGAATTCAATTATAGTTCCTTCAAACGTTCTTTTCAGGTGGATGAAAATATCCAGCAGGATGGTATCAGCGCCACCTATGAAAATGGTGTGCTGAGCATTACCCTTCCTAAAAAAGAAGAGAACTGGAAGAAACCAACGGCAACGACCATAGAAATCAAGTAGTGGGATTTTCCCGCATAGCGGGAGTGCGTTAAGAAGAGCCATTCGCCTGAAGCGGGTGGCTTTTTTTATTTGCAAAATCTTGGAAAAAAGACCTGGGATTTTCCGATACACGACTTTCCGACACGCGACACGCGACTCTTTCACTACCAGCCCCTCGCTCTTAAATCTCTGCTTTCTGCCCTTCTGCCTTTCCGCCTTTCCGCCCTTTTTCAAAAATAGACCTGAGACTTTTAGACTTTAGATTTAATATCGAATGCGGGTATTTTATAAAAATGGGTTAACGGTGAGTGGAAAATTAAGAAAGACGAATTAGAAAAGGTATTGACTCCGCAGCCCTGCGTGCAAAATATTCTGTTGAATCGGAAAAGCATCTCTGCTCCTGAAATCAATCGGGATAAACCGTTCTTCGTTATCCGTTCACCTTTAACCCTTCTACCTCATCCGTTGCGCATAGGTTGGATACCCTGCATCTGCAAGGACCGTAAAGGCAAAAACATCCATGCCATCCGGATGTGCCGTCATCAGAATATCTTCTCCATTATCTACAATAATAAAGTCATCCTGATCAACAGTCTTTTCATTGATCACACCTGAGCCACCAATGATATACAACGAACGAATCAACTTTTTATCGCCATCTATGGCATAAGGCTCTGTGCTTATTTTTATTCGACGGATATCTACTCCGGGAGTATCCAGTTCCATTAATCCATTTTCACCTGCGTAATGCGTGATAACGGAAGATCCTGATTTCGTTTGTTTAAATGCTTTGCCTTCGTAATCATCATAGGATGCTTCTTTCGGCAAAGTCAGGGAGAGATTTGGATCTAACCATATCTGAAAGATCACGCCATCCTTTTCGATGTGCTCTGCATGGGATATTCCCTTACCCGCCCGAATGATCTGTACATCACCGGCTTTGAGTGGTTTCCAGCCATTCATCTTTGTGTCAAAATGACGAATATTCCCCTCGAGGACAAAGGACATAATTTCGAATCCCTGATGTGGATGAAGCCCAATCGTACTATCGATTAAGCCTTCCGCTCTAGCCCAATAAAAAAGTGACCCGTAAGGGCGCACAAACCCACCTTCTTGTGGGAAACCAATGGGCTTGTTTTCAATGATCTGTCCGTTGTTAAAGTTACCAGATGCTTGCTGAGATATAGGTATAATACGCATAGTGGGAAGGAAACAAATCGGGGTAATTTTAGTTCATGGTTGTTGCGAAAGCAGGAATAGATGCCAATGGAACATGTGTTGAGTTAAGAAACCTGACGGTTTCTTTTGTTGAGTAAGCTGCACCTTTGGCACATGCTGTTTAGACCGTTTAGTTTTTTTTAATAGTTCTGTGTGGCATACCTGCCAATTAAGGTCGGGATAGCGTTCGCGGCAACGACTTAATTAGTTTTGTGGACAATGGGAAAGAAAATATTTCCCTCTGATCTCGCTCTCGGTCGATCGGGATTAAGCAGAAAAATATCACTCCAGTTTTTGATCAATTGAGAATGGATTGCAAAGTAGGGCAATTCGAAGATTATAATTATCTCACCACGCACCTTAATGTGCATCACGCAGAGCCGCAGGGACGCAGTTTTTAATTTCCTCACTACTCCCTATACCATTTGATCGCTAAAAAATTGTGAAGGATTTCGATCAATCTACATCAGGACAAGACACTTTGCCCTTAGTGCTTTGCTATCTGCCTAAAGCCCCATGCTTTTTCCTTAGCTTTGCCGAACACCATAATTATTACAATGTACAGATCACTAATCATTATCACTTTTACCTTGATCCTCCTTGCTTGTGGCGGAAAGCCTGCTAACAAATATGCGACTGCTGCCGATGGAGAAGAAATCTATAAAAATCGCTGCGTGGTTTGTCATGGGATAGATGGAAAACTCGGTTTAAATGGTTCCAAAGATCTCACGGTCTCCAAGGTAACCGAAGCAGAGAGAATCGTCCAAATCACCAAAGGGAAAAACACCATGACTCCATTTGAAGGAATCCTGACGCCCGAAGAAATTAAAGCCGTGGCTGCCTATTCCATGACCCTAACAGCTCAGTAATGGCTGTTACCATTATAGGCGTCATGTCCGGAAGTTCGCTCGACGGACTGGATTTGGCCCTGTGTTCCTTTTCAGATCCGGGCGATGATTTCAAGTGGGCTTTAGAACATCATATTGTTATCCCTTTTCCCTCTTCCCTCAAAAATAAATTGGCCACTGCATATAAATTAAGCGGATTTGATTTGATGCAACTGGATGCAGCGTTCGGAATATTTATTGGTGAACAGATTAAAAGCTGGTTGCAGCAAAACCAACTATCAGCCGATTTGATCGCTTCGCACGGACACACTGTCTTTCATGAACCGGCGGAAGGATTTACCACGCAGATTGGAAGTGGAAGCCACATTGCTTTTGCTACAGGCATAGATACCATCACAAATTTCAGAAGCGCTGATGTTGCCGCAGGTGGCCAAGGTGCACCCTTTGCACCGGTAGCGGATATCAAATTGTTTCCCGGATATGATGCTTACCTTAATCTTGGTGGCATAGCAAATATCCATATCAAAACCGAAGATGGCCGTTATAAAGCCTGGGATATTGGTCCATGTAACCAGGTATTAAATTTTCTCGCAAAAAAACAAAATCAAACTTTTGATTTGAATGGCGAAATCGCTGCCAGTGGAGAAGTCAATAATGAGATCGTCAATGCATTAATTTCGATGTTTCCTTATCATGGGGGGCAACCAAAAGGGCTATCTAACGCCTCAGTAAAAAACACATGGTTGACATATGTTGCTTCCAAAAATGAAAAAACAGCTGATCTGATGGCATCTGCAGTAGAGGCTATTGCATCACTTATCAACTCTCATATTTCTCCGCTTATTTCCCCAAAAGCAAATATTCTGGTCTCCGGAGGTGGAGCGCACAATACATTTTTGATGAAAAGAATAAATGCTTTGAATTTAAATCATCCTTACACTTTTCATATCCCTTCAAAAGAAATCATTGACCATAAAGAATGTGCACTGATGGCTTACCTTGGTTATTTGACCCTATCAGGGCAACCCTACGGAATCAAAGATATCACAGGTGCTGCCGTGAATACCATCGGAGGAGCCATACATAAAGCCGTTTGATGGATAAGAAGATTCTCATTATCGGTGGCTCCGGATTACTTGGATCATACCTGACGAAATGGTTTATTACAAAAGGCCATACGCATATTACCGCTACTTATCAAAAATCACTTGAGCAAATTCCTCCTGAGATTCGTGAAGGCATTCAATGGAAACATCTCACACTTCCGGACAAGGAGCAAATCCATGAATTAGTCAAAGGACAGGATTGGGTCATCCATGCCGCAGGTTTTGTTTCCTACAACCCCCGAGACCGTCAGAAACTCTTAGCCATCAACACTACGGGCACGAGTCAGATTGTCAATGCATGTTTAGCTTACAACGTCGAACATTTAATATACGTCGGATCAAAAAGTGTCCTTGGAAAAGAAAAGGAAAATGAAATCCTGAATGAAGATGCTTCCTGGCTGGATAACGAATACAGCACCAATTATGGGTTGTCAAAATACCTTGGCGAACTGGAAGTGTGGCGCGGTATAGCAGAAGGATTAAATGCTTCGGTGATACTTCCTTCCGTGATCCTGGGAACAGGAAATTGGAAAAATTCAAGTTTGCAGATGGTCAAGCGTATCGCCTCAGGTTCGAAATGGTATCCGGGTGGAAAAACCGGATTTGTTGATGTGCGTGATATTGTTTCATTTATCACTGTATTGCTTGAAACTTCAAATTCCGGCGAACGATGGTTGCTCTGTGGAATGAATAAATCTTATGAAGAAATCTATGGTGCTTTTGCGAAACAACTTGGCATCGAAAAAGAATTTAAGGAAGCCCCAAAATGGCTGGCCAAATTAATTCTCGCTGCGCGTAGTTTATTTACCCGAAGTACTCTGGGCACAGAAATGCTTAATCAATCTTATGGGTCATTTACCTACGATGCATCAAAAAGTCTGCGCATAGAGGGATTTCATTACACAGACCCTGATGAGAGTATCGCGGAGATTGCTGCGTATTATAAGGATGGGATCTAAGACCTGAGAATTGAAGATCTGAGACGCAGTTTACGAAACGCGATAATCGATAATCGATAGGCGAGACGGGAGAAATATGAACTCTGCGATCAAGTCAACACACTAAATCACCCATCACCACAGGATGCGCAAGGCATCATGCTACAATCACTCCATCACCGTTTACCGTTCATTTATCATGCAAAAAAGCTCATCAGGGTAAACCCTTAATCAAAAAATAGCCATTAACAAGCTGTTAAGGTTCTTTTTTAATGTATTAATTGTTGTTTATCAATATTATACATATAACTAATATAAATTATTTGTTAACCCTGCCTTTACAGTACCTAACCCGTTGAATTTATAACCAACTTTGCGGTTAATCCCAGCGTGAATATTTAGTAGCGTTTCGTTGATTCATCCTATGAACAATCTTAATCCCTTACGCCCCTTTCTCTTAGCCTTAGGCATCCTATGTCTATGCGCCTGGACAATGCCGGTACCCAGTGGGATTCCCGCTGCGAACCTGGATGAACATGAGAATCTCATTCGCGAACGAATTCCAACAGCGGTTTCTATTGTGGAACCGATTTACAATGCCAAAGTAAGATCCTACCTCAATACATATCTTCTTCGAAGACCTGAGCAGACTGCAGAAATGCTGGGATGGGCAGCCGTCTATTTTCCAATTTTTGAAAAAGCACTGGCGGAAGAAGGGCTACCAACAGATTTGAAATATCTGACCATTGTAGAATCAGCATTGAATCCAAATGCACTTTCCAGATCAGGTGCCGGAGGATTATGGCAGTTTATGAAGCCAACAGCGCGCGAATGTGGACTTAAGATCAGCTCTTATGTCGATGAACGAATGGATCCTGAAAAATCCACCAAAGCTGCCGTACGATATTTAAAACAACTCTATGCTCAATTCGGCAACTGGGAACTGGTCATGGCCGCTTATAATGCTGGTCCGGGGAGAGTTCGATCAGCCGTCAAAAGAGGTGGATCATCCAACTATTGGAAGATCGCCCGATATCTTCCGGTCGAAACGCAAAGCTATGTGCCGGGTTTTATTGCTGCCAGTTATTTGATGAATTTCCATGATGAACATAATATCTCAGCTGTTTATCCTGAGCACGTCATGTGCGGAATGACTACAGTATTGGTTTATCAGGGAATGTCAATTTCTGAACTGGCCCGTCGTGCTGGTATGTCAGTGGATAACGTAAAGCAACTGAACCCATCGTTTGTGCGAAATTATATTCCAACCTCCACCTATGGTTACGCTATCGTTTTACCCTTGGAATCCGCAGCGTTGTTTGATGCCAATCGTACGATTGAGCTTCCCACCATCAACTATGATGGGTATGTAGAAACCAAAACTGTAAAAATTGGGTCGAACACTTATAAAATCACTTCTGCAACGACAGAGCATCGAGTATGCGCAGGCGAAAATCTTTCCGTCATCGCAGCCCGAAACAATTGCTCAGTCAGTGATCTGATGAAATGGAATGGCCTGACCAGTACCAATCTTAACATAGGGCAAATCCTGGACATCCGATATACTATCAGAGAATTAGTCAATGATATCGTTGAAGCTCAGGCACCTGCCACTCCCGGCAGAAATATTGTGACCCTAACTACCCTGCAAAGTCTGGCTTTTGACAACTATTCCGTGGCCGCAAGAGCCACCAAAGTGAATGCGAATATCGTTCCGGTGATCAATACACCACAAATGAACACTATCGTATTGCAACGTCGCCAGAGCGTTCGTCAGCTACTGGGCCAAACGATTACTTCCGCCCAACTGACTGATCCTACGCTACCCACAAATGGCTGTACAGGTGATGTCATTCGATTGAATTGATTGGGACCTAAGAAGCGACACGCGACTTTTCGACACGCGACAAGTGACTTATTTTTGGCCACGTCATGACCTAAATGACCCCGACAACCTTCCCCTTCCACCCTTCTGCCTTTCTGCCTGCCGACCTAAAAAAACCATTCCTCAGCCAATCCATGAATAATAGTCATCGAAAGACCTGCCTGTCTTAAAACAAGGTCTTAACTTTACCGCATGATTAATATTACACTACCCGATGGTTCGGTCAGAGAAGTTGAACAGGGAACCACCTCTATGGATATCGCTAAATCAATCAGCGAAGGTCTGGCACGCAATGTACTGGCCGCAAAAGTCAATGATGTCGTTTGGGATGCCAATCGTCCGATCACGACCGATGCTACGCTGCAACTGCTCACCTGGAACGATGATCTGGGAAAATCTACTTTCTGGCATAGTTCTGCCCACCTCATGGCAGAAGCACTTGAAGCCATTTATCCGGGCGTCAAATTTGGTATTGGTCCACCGATCGAAACCGGTTACTACTATGATATCGATCTTGGTGACAGAACACTGAATGCAGATGAGCTGCCGGCGATAGAAGCAAAAATGATAGAACTCGCCCGTGAAAAAAATGAATACCTGCGAAAAGAAGTATCAAAAGCTGATGCCATCGCATACTTTAAAGAAAAAAAGGATGAGTATAAACTCGAACTCCTGCAAGATCTGAGTGATGGAGAAATCACATTCTATCAGCAAGGTAATTTTGTTGATCTCTGTCGGGGGCCACATATACCCAACACGGAAAAAATTAAAGCGGTAAAACTTACCAATATCGCCGGAGCCTACTGGCGCGGGGATGAGAAGAACAAAATGCTTACCCGTATCTATGGTGTCACCTTCCCGCAACAAAAGGATCTGAAGGAATACCTGGAGATGATGGAGGAAGCTAAAAAACGCGACCACCGTAAATTAGGCGCTGAACTGGAACTCTTTACCTTCTCAGAAAAAGTCGGTGCAGGTCTTCCTTTATGGTTGCCTAAAGGAACGGTTGTAAGAAACCGATTACAAAATTTCCTCCGCAAAGAACAAGCAAAGCAGGGATATCAAGAGGTGATGACCCCACACATCGGTAAAAAAGAATTGTATGTGACTTCCGGTCACTACGAAAAATATGGCGCTGATAGTTTCCAGCCTATTCACACCCCAAAAGAAGGAGAAGAATTTTTGTTGAAGCCAATGAATTGCCCTCACCACTGCGAGATCTATGGCCATAAACCACACTCCTATCGCGAGCTACCAATTCGTATCTCAGAATTCGGAACTGTCTATCGCTATGAACAAAGCGGAGAGCTTCATGGGCTTTCGAGAGTAAGAGGATTTACGCAGGATGATGCACATATCTTCTGCACACCAGAACAAGTACAGGAAGAATTCCTGAAAGTACTTGAGCTTACAAAACTTGTTTTGGAAAAAGCCGGGTTTACAGATTTCAAAGCACAGATTTCTTTACGCGACTTAAATAAGCCTGAAAAATATCTGGGCAATCCGGAGACTTTTGCCAAAGCTGAACAAGCCATTATTGATGCCGTAGCAGAAGCTGGACTCGAAGCTGAACAGGTAGCCGGAGAAGCTGCTTTCTATGGTCCTAAACTTGACTTTATGATCAAGGATGCGATCGGACGGACATGGCAGTTAGGCACCATTCAGGTGGACTACAATCTACCGGAGCGATTCAAACTGGAATACATCGGTGCTGACAATCAGCCGCATCGTCCGGTGATGATCCACCGTGCTCCTTTTGGCAGTATGGAGCGATTCATCAGTATCCTTATAGAAAATACTACAGGAAAATTACCGCTGTGGCTGGCTCCCGATCAGTTTGCTATTCTGCCCATTGGCGAAGGACATATTCCATATGCCAAACAAGTATTAGCAGAACTCGAAGCATCTGACCTGACCGGTTATATCGATGACCGCAATGAAACCATTGGCCGCAAGATCAGAGATACAGAAATGAAGAAAGTTCCATACATGCTTCTGGTTGGTGACAAGGAAATGGAAGATGGAAAAGTTGCTCTGCGTATCCAGGGAGAAGGAGACAAGGGATCTGTCACTGTTGCTGAGTTTTCAGAGCAGTTGCTGGCGGAGATTGATAATGTATAGGTGATGAGTGATAAGTGATGGGCGATATGGGATTGGTATGACCATCATTTATTATTCTTATTTCACGCTGATCGCGCAGATCTAATCGCTGATTCACGCAGATATTAGTGGATCAATTCTGCATCTCCCGATGAATTACGATATGCAGCGGCGAATGCTTTCCGCCGGAAAAAGTCATTTGAATGTCAAAATGAGGAAAATCTGTCGAAAGGCAGCCCGTTTTTTCGTTACCTTCATCCCCTTCTATTATTCGCCATTATATTCATTTTCCCTTTATGAGGACCACGATTCTGACGATCCTGACATTGGTGTCGATCACCACATTATCTGCACAAAATTGGCTTGAAAACCTCCCGGCAGAAAAATCTCCTTCTGAGCTCACTCTTTTTGATTATCAGAAAGCCTTTGAAACCTACTGGGCTCCCTTCCAGGTTGACCAAACAACGCTCACCTACCAGCAAGACGGGAAAACAAAAAAAGCTGCCGGATGGAAACAATTTAAACGCTGGGAATATGAAATGTCCTTTGTGGTAGATCCGGCGACCGGTACATTTCCCGAAAAAACAGCAATGGAAGTGAAAGAGGCTTTTGAAAGAAATCATCCCCCTTCACGAAACAGATCAACAGCCGAATGGTCACCCATGGGGCCCACTTACTCCAACAGCGGATACTCAGGCATCGGAAGACTCAATTGCGTTGCGTTTCACCCTTCAGACACCAACAGATATTGGGTGGGTGCTGCCGCGGGCGGTTTATGGGAAACCAAAGACGATGGAGCCACCTGGCATGTGATGACAGATAATAATGGCGTACTCGCCGTGAGTGATATTATTATTCCTGCCGATTTTGACGCCACCGGTATTATTTATATCTCAACCGGCGACCGCGATGGATCCGACAATCGCAGCATTGGTGTTTTGAAATCAACGGATAGCGGAGCCACCTGGAATGCAACAGGCATAAGTTATACGCTGGCGAATAATCAAATGGTCAATCGTTTATTACAGGATCCTGAAAACCCTGATATTCTATTTGCCGCTACCACATCCGGCGTATATAAAACCACCGACGGTGGTGATACCTGGGATACAAAACTGACTGATGTTCAGTTTATCGATATGGAATTCAGACCCGGATTAAATAATGTCATTTACGGATCTACCAAAAATGGAAAAATCTATACTTCCACTGACGGTCAGAATTTTGATCTGGTCCTGGATGATGGTGATGCACGACGCATCGAACTAGCCGTATCTCCGAATCAACCGGACTGGGTTTTTGCTTTAGCTGCCAATGGTAATAATGGGTTACATGGAATTTTCAAATCGATTGATGCCGGGGCAAGTTTTATTAAAATCTTTAGTGGCGATTCATTAAATCTTTTAACATGGTCTGCGTCAGGGGATGGCAATGATGGACAAGGATGGTATGATCTCGCCATGGCCTCTTCTCCATTCGATGCCAACTTTATTCTCGTGGGCGGTGTCAATACATGGCGTTCGATGGACGGGGGTATTAACTGGATCATCACCAATCATTGGGTAGGAAATAGTTCGCAAGCGGTACACGCGGATAAACACAAACTAGCTTTTCGTGACAATGGCGATTTATTTGAATGCAATGATGGAGGCGTATATCTTTCCAAACAAAATGGGATCAACTGGGTCGATAAAACCAATGGGATTCAGATCAGCCAGATGTATCGGCTAGGCGTATCGCAAACAGAGCCTGATGAAGTCATCACCGGCCTGCAGGATAATGGCACAAAGCTATTTTCGGGGAACAACTGGTTTGATGCACGGGGAGGCGATGGCATGGAATGCATGATTGATTATACGGATGTCAATATTCAGTACAATACCATTTACTACGGTAATATAAATCGTACAATGAATCACTGGCAGAATGCCAAAAATATTACCCCCAGAGATACGAATAATGATATCATCGAGGGCAATTGGGTTACGCCATTCATCACTGATCCAAACAATCCAAACATTCTCTATGGTGGATATAATGAAGTATGGAAAACCGAAAATCGCGGGGATGACTGGGTGAAAATTTCCGACATGGATATTAATGGAAGAGTACGTTCCATGGCCGCAGCCGCGACTGATTCACTATATCTCTATGTGGCAGGAAACAAAGCGTTATGGAAAACTATCGATGGTGGTGCGACATGGAGGGATCTGACGGATAGTCTGCCCAACGGTCTTACAAACATCTCCTATATCGCCGTGCATAACGATGATGAAAACACGCTGTGGTTAACGACCACAGGATATGGTAATTCTGCTGTCTATGAATCTGTCGATGGTGGAGATTCCTGGATTGATATTTCGGAAGGACTTCCTCCAATTCCCCTCTATGCCATTGTACAAAATCGTCAGTCAACCTCGACCGTTGATTTGTATGTTGGAACTGAGTTGGGCGTTTACTATAAAAAAGGTTTGAATGATTGGGAACCCTACAATGATGGGTTACCTAATGTGAAAATTGGTGAAATTGAAATTTACTATTCCGGAAATCCGGGGGAAAGTAAATTGAGAGCAGCGACATTTGGCAGAGGTCTGTGGGAAACCAAACTTGAATATATTTCTTCACCAATGGTTTACGCATCAAGCACGGCCAAACAAAAAAATACTTCCTCCATACCACCGGACCGAGCCAATCAGGAAATAATTAAGGTAGAAGTTCAGACGGTTGGAAATCTATCGCCGCTAAATGTCACTTCGTTTACTTTTAATACCAATGGTTCGACAAGTCCCGGCGATGATATCACGCATGCCAAGCTATATTTTTCAAACGCTTCAAATGCATTCTCGCCGGAGAATCAATTTGGACAAACAGTCATTTCTCCAAATGGTGAATTTACATTTAGTGATACGCAGGAACTGGGAGATGGCCGAAACAATTTTTGGTTAACCTATGATGTACCGGCATCGGCTACTATTGGCAATTTACTAGATGCACAATGCACTTCCGTGACCATAGATGAACCAAGAGATCTGGTGGTGTCCGATCCTGACGGTGCTAGGATCATTAGTCTGAAGTATTGTGATGCGGGAGCAACAGAATTGACGTACGAATATATCTCCAGAGTGCGCATGGATACGATCGATAATCCATCAGGCAAGGATCCTGGAGGATATGCTGATTTTAGTTCGCAGTCAGTCCATGCAGCCATCGGTACCACCCTGGATGTACTGGTGTATAATGGTGTCCCATTTTGGGCAGATCAGGTTTTGATATGGGTGGATTGGAATGGCGATGGCGATTTTCTGGATGCTGATGAGACGGCTTTTATTTCAAATCCATCCGGTGAAGATGTATTCAAATGCACCGTTGACATTCCCACTTCCGCAAAGTTAGGGTTAACTAAAATGCGTATCCGTTTGCATGATTCACAAAATGGTGCCCATGGAGAACCTTGTGGATTTGCTCAGTGGGGAGAGGTGGAAGATTATTCCATTCGTATCCTGCCGTTTGATCCTTGTGCAGCCTTAAACTATTTCGACTATAATGCCACTAGTATTCCGGGCGATTATGTTGATCTCGATACGAATGGTATCGTGATCGTCACGACCGAATTTGACAATGCAAATTCTGATCCGGTGGATATTGGATTTTCTTTTGAATATATGTGTCAACCTTTTTCGCAATTTATCCTCAACACCAATGGATTTATCAAATTAGGAAATACGCCTCCATCCACTGCTGCTTTATTTTATGACAGTGCAAGAACCGTCAGTGGTGGAATCTTTAATACCAATGATACGGCTGATGTCAATATACTTAGTGCGCTCAATATGGATTTGACTGCCGGTACTGATATGCCTGAATATCGTGTGAATACATCGGGCGAAGCACCGGACAGAATTTGTACCATTCAATTTAAAAATGTTCGTGAAGCCGTCGGAGATATTATTCCTCAGTTTGATAATATGCAGTTTCAGATTAAACTTTATGAAACTACTAACGCCATTGAGTTTGTGTATGGTGACTGGATCCCTTCCGGAAATGATACAGACTTACGACCTGTCGCTTGCGGACTAAAAGGTTTGAACAGGGCTAAGGATCAGGTATTACTGGTGAGCAAATCAGCTAATCAGACGTGGGATGAAATTTCGTTTCTCAATTCCAACTTTGGTCAACCGGATGCCATTTATTATGAAAAACCACCGGAGAGTCCGAAACCGGATGCAGGGAGAACACTAAGATTCATTCCGGTGTATCAACAGGATCTTGCCGTCAAAGAAATCTATTCGATGGGCGAGGCTTCCCTGTATTTCTCTTCTCCGCAAGTGGTAGGAGCAAATATTGAAAATGTTGGTTTGTTTGACATGACTGATGTTCCGGTCATTTTAAATATATCCGGTGCTAATAGTTTTATGGATACGATTTACATCCCTTCCATAGCGCCAAAAGAAAATATGACCATATCCTTTTCGGATTTTGTCCCTGGATCAATCGGTACTTCGATCATCTCTGTCACGGTGCCCGGCGATCAGAATACGCGGAATGATGTCAAGACATGGAAACAAGAGACTACTGAATTTACTTGCATGTATACCTCCGATGAAGGGACACAGGGAAGTTATGGTGGTCCTGACGACCTTGATTACATGTTGTTGTCAAAATATACCATTTTCGGCGAAGCTAATGTCGAAGCGGTCACAGCCTATATCTCCGGTGAAACAGAAATTGGTCAACGGCTTTATGGCGTGATGGTGAATCATGAGGGTGCTATTGTGAGTCTCTCCGATGTCCTGATTGTGGAGAATAGTGATCTAGATGCCTGGCATACGATTCAGTTAAACAATATAGAACCGATAAAAGATAATTTCTTTTACGCCGGAATCCTTATTCCTGCTGAATCCAATATTTCAATTGGCAGCCAGGTTGAAAATCCACAGCGCGAAGAAACTTTTTTCACCTCCACCGTTGGCTCTACCATAGTGATGCCTATTAATGCGTCCTTACGCTTAATGATCGGTGCTGTCCTTTCAGCGACTCCGCCTGTGGAGGGAACAGCCTCTGCGGATCAAACCATCTGCGAAGGATTGACTGCAGACATTAATCTTGAAGGAAGTACCGGAACTATCCAATGGCAGGACTCACCGGATGGTATCACCAACTGGAATAGTGTCACGAACGGTGAAGGCATGAATCTTCCGCAGTATACTACTGCAGCTTTGCCAACGACTACTTATTTCAGAGCAGAAGTTATGCAACCGACGCATGCCGCTGTGTACTCCAATGTAGTGGTGGTCTATGTATTGCCTCTGCCGTCTAATGCCGGACCTATTGAAGGATTGGAAACGATTTGTCAAGGGGAAGATGGAGTACTTTATACAACTTCAGCAATGGATGATGCGACGCATTATGTCTGGTCACTTCCTGAGGGGGCAAATGGGTTGAGTGATGCCGATACCATTCAGGTGTCGTTTAGTGCAGCAGCGCTTTCAGGTGTCATCTCTGTTGTTGGATATAACGAAATGTGCAAAGGCGATTCCTCTACATTAGACCTTGTGGTAAATGAAAAACCGGCTACACCTGTTATCTCAGGTTCGGATCAAATCCTGCTGTCTGATGCTCCTTCCGGCAATCAGTGGTACAATGAAAATGGTGCGATCCCCGGAGCTACGGATCAGGAATTTATTGCTACATATTCCGGTGAGTTTTATGTCATTGTTACTGTTAATGGTTGTTCGTCTGAACCCTCCAACATGATTACTGTAGTACTATCCTCTACTCATTCAATTGGAATAAATCCTTTGATTCGATTATATCCAAATCCTGTTACTGACAAGCTATACATTGAAGCTGAGGGTGATATGCGAAGCATTGATTATGAAATTCACAATGCATTGGGGCGTCTTTCAGGTAAAGGATCATTTTCTGAGAAAGCAATACTCAAAACGGATCTATTGGTGCCGGGTATTTACTTTATCCAACTTAACGACGATGGTCTTACAGATGTCAGAATGTTTGTGAAGGAGTAGTGAGTGATAAGTAGTGAGTGGTGAGTAGTGAGTGGTGAGTAGTGAGTGGTGAGTAGTGAGTAGTGAGTGGTGAGTAGTGAGTAGTGAGTGGTGAGTGGTGAGTAAATCACTTCATCACCGAATCACTCCATCACCCATCACCCCATCAACTATCACCCAATTCGATTCAAGACATGCTCTTTTGCCGGAGGGCTTTACTATCTCTTTTGATGGACCCCTGATCTTAATCATGACAAATGCATGAATAAAAGCTAAACAGGCACTAATCAATCTGTTGTGTGTGAGTCCGCGAGTCAAACAAAATGACCTTTATCATGGCATTCCTCGACATTTGCAATCTGGGTTTAAGGGGTATATCTTTATAGTCAATACTATTCCTTAACCAGTTTAAACAACAAGTATGACTCAGGACGAAAAAAAATGTGCCGGCATCTGGATGGATCATCGTGAAGCGATTTTTATCACTAATGAAAATGGCGAATTTGCTATTCAGGAAAAAATCAAAAGCGAAGCATATCATGGTCGCAAAGGAGAGCATACGTCCAACAATGCCAAACGCAATGTTGATCGAAAATATCATAAGGATTTAAGTAATCATCTGATGAACTATGATGACATCTATCTTTTTGGCCCGGGCACTTCACAGGAAGAATTACAGAATTTCCTTCAGCAGGATCTTCATTTTAAAAACAAAAATATTACTCTGGGCACTGCCAGTCATATTACCGATCCGCAGATGGTGGCGCAGGTGAGAGATTTCTTTGCCTAATGCCTGTCTAAGAATTACTCCTATTCTTTTTTAGTTTGTAGAGAATTATTCTATAAACGAATCTATGTGGTCACCTGACCGCCTGAGGCGCAATTGCCGTTTCCGTCAAAGACTTAGCATAGGCTTTTTTCACTTTTTTTCCATATCCCTTGACTTATATTTATATTAATCGTACTTTTACGATCAAATAGGCATTATGGGCTCGACCAAAGCAGAAGAATTTTCAGTGAAAGACAATCGCATCGCCGCGTATGCCAAAGCATTGGCTCATCCGGCACGGGTAGCGATTCTTAAAATCCTTATCAGGCGCAATACGTGCATTTGCGGGGACATTGTAGATGAGCTTCCATTATCCCAAAGCACTGTTTCACAGCACCTTAAAGAGTTAAAAGCCGCCGGCTTGATCAAGGGCGACATTGAAGGGGTAAAAGTTTGCTATTGTATTGATGAAGAGGAAATGAAACGGGTTCAGGATGCTTTTCAAGGACTATTTATGAGCTACCAGGCCAACAAATCATCCTGCTGCTGAATGGCCATTCAACAATCGATATATTACGATAATTTAAAATAATGAAAATCATGGAAACAAAAACAGATGTACAACTCAAAGAACTTGTTCGCCAAAAGTATAGTGAAATAGCCTTGCAAAATATTGAAGTCAACCAGGCTTCGTGTTGTGGTGCAGGCGGTTGCTCTACGGAGGTTTATAATATCATGACCGATGATTATAATACTGTCGAGGGCTACAATCCTGATGCCGATCTTGGTCTGGGCTGTGGGTTACCGACGCAATTTGCGCACATCAAAGAAGGAGATACTGTGATTGATCTTGGGAGTGGTGCGGGCAATGATTGTTTTGTCGCCAGAAAAGAAGTCGGGCCTTCCGGTAAAGTCATCGGAATTGATTTTACAGCCGCGATGATTGACAAGGCAAGGGTGAATGCTGAAAAATCAGGCTTTGAAAATGTAGTCTTCCTCCAGGGAGATATTGAACAAATGCCGGTCAAAAATGATACGGCAGATGTCATCGTCAGCAATTGTGTCTTAAATCTCGTGCCGAATAAAAATGGCGTTTTTAAAGATATATTCAGAGTATTAAAGCCCGGTGGTCATTTTAGTATATCGGATATTGTACTTAATGGTCATTTGCCCGATGTCCTGAAGAAAGATGCGGAAATGTATGCCGGTTGTGTGGCAGGCGCCATTGACAAACATGCATACCTGAACATGATTCATTCCAATGGCTTTACCAATGTGGCTTTGCAAAAAGAAAAACGCATTGATATCCCAGATGATATTCTGGCCAACTACCTGAGTCAGGAGGAGATTGAGGATTTTAAAAATGGATCTACAGGTATTACCAGTATTACAATTTATGCTGAAAAGCCAAAACCTTGTTGTGATCCGGCGGGGGGATGTTGCTAAGGGATTTGGTGATGGAGTGATTTAGTGATGGGATCATTAAAATATTAACTATCAAAAATTTATCCTGAGATTCGACATATGGAGCGCAAAGTGCAGGGCATGGAACATGGAGGACTCGAATACACTCAAGGTATTTCGAACAAGCAAGGGTGAAGGGCACTTATTATTTACCAATCACCTCATCACTAAATCACTCCATCATTAAATGACTCCATCACCCAATCACTCCATCACCAAATGACTTCTCAACTGATAAATGTTAAAAAGCTGATGATGACAAACAGCATCAAAACGGTGCAAAACATCAGCAACAGCAATACCCAATATTTTAGGAACAAGGAGATACCCTTACTCTGATAATACCTGCGCATGGACAGGAATAGGTAAACAAATGGATATACTATGAATCCAAGGGTCAACCATTCCCATATCGTATCCAATACCTCTGAGCCTATCATATCCACACACCAGAAAATAAACAAATACACCAATAATATGGTATAGAGATAGGCATAATGATACAAGCTAAAAATAAAATTGTCGACATACCTTTTCTTTCCTGATCGATAATAGAGCAGTTGCAGAAACAAGGCAAAAAAAGGAAGGCTAAAAAAAACAAGTTGCGGGAAGGCATGCAGCAACTCCAATAAAAAAGCATTAATGGCCCCGGAGGTATCACCTTCATGATTTCTGTTCATTTCCTCCGACTTCTTTTTTATGCGCTCGCCCAATTTTCTGAACAACCAATTGCTTTCTTCGCCGGCTGTTGAATCAGGTTCTTCCAGATCCCAAACAAAATTGGAACCGGACATTGAATCCTGATGGCGTGCTACCGAATCGCCCATGTGTGCCTTCAATGCATGCAGCAGGCTGTCTACATAACTGGTGTCGGGTGTTCCTGACAGGTATTCTCTTTCCTGCGCCAGATGATATAATCGTTTATCCACCTCCCCGTCGCCAGTAGTTATATTATTTGGGGCGTGATCTGTTATAAAAAAGAAAAAAAGGAAAAATACGGTAGAGGCGAAAACATAAAACTGGATCGGTTTCAGATGCCGTTGTCTTTTGCCCGCCATATACTCCTCCGGCACCAGTCCCGGCTTCCTGATAAAATGCTTAAAGGTGTACCAGAATTTCCCATCGTAATGAAAAAGATCCTGAACATAATGCAGGAATAAATGAAAAGCAGAATCCCGGAATTCTAAATTTTCCTGACCACACGCCGAACAATATCTATCTTCAACGATGGATCCGCAGTTCAGACAATTTTTTTCTTCTCGTAATTTGTTATGACTCATCATTTTCACGTTATGCGGAACCGGCTTAGAAAAAATAATTCGGCAGTACCGGAACAGCACCACCCTATTTTTCGTGTATCAAATATACATCTGCTGAACGTAGTGGTTTCCTGAACAATCTTCCAAAATCGCAAACAGTTATCGCAACCCGTTGGATAGAAATTGATTGGGACGTTCCATAATATTCACCAAAAAGTGAAGCAACACCAAATAAATATGCGTTCAGAATTTAGATATTTAAGTATTTTCACCTTTAGACAATTATGATATTTAGTAATTTTGATAAAGTAATTAACTATATTGGTTTTCAATTACGGCAGCCTAAGCTCATTTTGGGACGTTTTATATTCGTAATATTTGAATAAATACCCATTATCATATTGATAATGTAAATTTTATACATTAAAACAAAACTTTACTTATGCGTAACTTATTACTTACCCTTGCAGCTTTCATGGTGCTAACCACACTAAATGCTCAGCAGGACGAACGAACCTACTTCGGCATAAAAGGCGGAGTGAATCTGGCAAACATTCGATCAGGTTCGAGTTTTACTAATGATGACAACTTTGATTCCCGAATTGGGATAGCCGCGGGTGGTTTTTTTCACCTTGGCTTGACAAAGGCCATTGCCATCCAGCCTGAGTTACTATACTCCCAAATGGGTGGGAAATTTAAGGCTAACACCTCTCCTGCATTAACTTCCGACGGAGAACTTCAAATGAACTACCTCTCTATTCCTGTTTTATTTAAGGTCAGTCCGTTTAAAGCATTAGGATTTTTTGTAGGGCCTCAATTGGATTATTACATGGGAGGTAAAATAAAATATGACGACGGTGCAAGAGATGATGAGTCTCTATCTTATGGTGATGCCGCAGGCGGGCAAACCTTTCTTGCATTAACCGGAGGATTACAGTTAAATTTATTTGGCAACTTCGGTATCTACGGTCGTTATATCTATGGCCTTTCAAACACTGTAAAAGGAGATTATCAGGGAATTTTTACCCAGGGAAGTATATTATATAATGATGCGATTCAAATTGGATTGACCATTGGATTCCCAGGAAAAGATAAGGTCATGGAAGAAGAGATGATGGCTGAAATGGTAGCGCTGGACTCAGATGGCGATGGAACACCTGATGTCAATGACGCCTGCCCATTTGTGGCTGGCAGTCCAAAGTACGACGGATGTCCAACGCCTGACACAGATGGTGATGGCATCAATGATGATGTTGACCAATGTCCAACTGTATTTGGTTCCGCTAAATATGCCGGTTGTCCTGTTCCGGATTCTGATGGTGACGGATTTGCAGATGATGTAGATATGTGTCCTAATCAGGCCGGTGAGCTGAAATACAACGGATGTCCTCCAACGGACACTGATGGCGACGGTATCAATGATGATATGGATAAATGTCCTACTGAGAAAGGTATAGCTAAATACAATGGCTGTCCAATTCCGGATTCTGATGGCGACGGTATTAATGATGAAATGGACAAGTGTCCACATTATCCCGGCAAAGCTGAAAACGGTGGTTGCCCTGAAATGAATCTGTATTTTGCGAATGACGATCCTAAGCTTACCACCATCGATATCGCCCGTCTTGATTATGCCCTTGAGGTCATTCAGGCAAATCCTGGCGTAAATATTATTCTTGATGGATATGCCAGTCAGGTGGGAAGTGAGGAGCATAACCTGAAATTGTCCCAGAAGCGGGCTGATAGTGTTAAAGATTACCTGATTTCTAAAGGGGTTGCTGCAAATCGTTTAACAGCAACTGGTAAGGGTGAACTTGAAGTTCAAGCCGAAACCAAAGAAGCTTCTGATACCCTAAGCAGAAGAGTACATCTCCGAGTGGCTAAATAAGCAGCTCTGAAAAGTAATAACCAAAAGACCTGGCTGGAACAATTCCAGTCAGGTCTTTTTTTATTTCAGGAATAGAGTTGCTGTTTTAGATGTTTAGACCTGAGATGTTTAGACCTGAGATTTGGGACTTTTGGACCTGGGAGCCTGGACTAATCTTGCTCACCTCATAATTTTCATAAATCCGATAACCTGCAGAACCCATAAAAACATCTGTTCTTTGGAATCACTAAATCACCAAATGAGACCTGGGACTTGCAGACCTCAGACTCTTGGACCTGAGACTTTTAGACGCGAGACTTTATTTTTCCCACTTCATAATCTTCATAACCCGCTAACCTTCATAACGTCATAATCTTTTAGTCCATATGGCACAAGGCTTTAGGCTGCATGCACCCAATCACGCGTATTAAAAAATTATGTAAATTCAAGGTAATGAAACGTAGAATATTTGTTCATGGATCGGCTATTTTCGGCATGTCACTTGCGATGCCAAGGCTCCTGCGAGGAAGTTCAGGACTTATGTCGATCGGTCGCGAGAGGTTCGTTTATAAAATTCTCAACACGGACAAAACTAAAGTAGGCACCTTGCCTATCCTGCGAGCATTTGCCGGTAATCATTTGGACTATGTCTCTCCATTTGTTTTATTTGATGAATTTGGACCTGTTGCACTTGCGCCCAAAAGTCAACCATTACGTGTTGATGCTCACCCGCATGCGGGTATTATTCCGACGACTTATTTTCTAGCCGGAACAGGCCATCACAAAGACAGTCTGAATTATGATTTTCAAATTGGTAAAGGAGACTTCATGATGTTCCATTCCGGACGAGGAGCCATTCATATGGAAGAAACCGGTCAAAAACTGTATGATGATGGAGGCGATTACCATGGCTTTCAAATATGGTTAAATATGCCGGCCAGACACAAATGGGATGCTCCTTCGACGATTGTATATAAGGATCGTAAAATGGGTACTATTGACACCAAATCATACTCTGCTACAGTCATTTTGGGTGAATTGTTTGATGCTAAATCACAAATCGAATTGCTTTCGCCAGCCTTCTATTATCATATCAAAATGAAACCAAACTGCTGTCTTGATATTCCTACAGATCCAACCCATAACGCCTTTGCCTATGTCGTCCGGGGACAAGTTGAAACCGAAGGCAGAAAGGAAGTAAAAGCCGGACAAGTAGCCCTCTATCAGCGTGGAGAAAGTCTCATCAATCTGTTTAGTCTTAATGGAGCTGAATTATTAGTGCTTGGAGGGCAACCGCTTAATGAGCCGGTGTATTCGTACGGTCCATTTGTCACCAATACGAAGGAAGAAATGCAAAAGGTCATCAATGATTATCAATCCGGCAAAATGGGTGATCCGGATATCGTGAATGCCCGATAAAAATATTCCTATTTGGGTTTCAAGTTCAGGCACACCTTATTGGCTGGTGGCATTTATTATATTCAAAGTTCTGAATGCTAATGATCCATTTAAATATAACTTTTGTGTTTTTCATCAAAAACCAATAAAATTATGAATCCAACCTTTCGAAACATCCTTGCCATACTAGCAGGTACTTTAATCGGCAGCTTTGTTAATATGGGTATTATCATGTTGAGCAGCTCTGTCGTGCCACTTCCCGAGGGCATTGACCCAACTTCAGTCGAAAGTCTGAAAGACAACATGCACCTTTTTGAGCCGAAACATTACATCATGCCTTTTCTGGCTCATGCACTTGGCACTTTGGTGGGCGCCTTTATCGCTGTAAAATTGGCAGGAAACAATAAAATGAGAGCGGCACTCATCGTCGGGGCTTTGTTTTTGATTGGAGGTATAATAAATGTAATCTCTCTTTCTGCCCCGATGTGGTTTAATGTAACAGATATCGCTTTAGCCTATCTGCCAATGGTCTGGTTAGGTGGAAAATGGGCCGGTGCCAAATCATAATGCTAATTTGTCTTCTCTGGCTGACAAAAAAAGGGCTGTCTAAAGACAGCCCTTTTTAGTGTATCGTCAATGTCGTATTACTGTAAATCAAAAGTTACCGGTAGGGTAAATTTTGTTTTTACCGATTGGTCATTATTCTCTCCGGGTGTCCATACCGGCATTTTTTTCAACACGCGTAGGACCTCCTCTTCAAGTCCATACCCAATGCGTTTTCCGGCTATAGCTACATCTACAAGATTACCGGATTCATCCACATACATGGTGGCATAAACAGTACCTTCCACATCGTTATCTACCGCCATGGCTGGATACTTAATATTATCTTCCAGGTATTTATCCAGTGCTACCTCTCCTCCGGGGAAACTAGCCCATTTAGAAGGGTGAAAATAATAGCCATTTTCATCCATCAGATCAATTGCTGCGTCATCAGAAGATTCATGATGATTAATGACCGGATCACTGTCTACCTTAGCCATCTTTCCACTTTCAGTGGATTTGTGCATGTTTTGGTTTGTCGGAACTTTTTTAGCATGGCTGGCAGCGTACAACGCGGTAATTGCTGCAGAATCAACTACTCCTACCGTTGCAGTTGTGTCTTGTGCCATTTCAGATTCCTCATTGGTTTCTTGATTCTCAGATTTACATGCCACGCTGAACAGCGCAAGGCATATTACTAAAAAAAATAATTGCTTAATCATTGGCTTAATGTTTTTAAAAATGTGTGCAAATATACTATTAGAAATCAATCTCTAATACAGTAGAAGGTCCAAATCTCCAATCAAATTAAAATCATTGGACACTATCAGTGAAAAAGGATTTCATTTATGTTGATCAATTAATATCTAGCATTTTAAGAAAAGACCCTCGCTATACTGTCTTTTAAAATGGCAAATAGCCTGGAATTGGTATCATTCGGTTCAATTTCGACCTCCCTTTTACCCTGTTTCAATTTACCATTAGCTTCTTTAATTTCTTTTCACCAGCTGATTGAACAGCTTGTCCAGCGTAGCCTCCGCATCAATAGTGTATCCCGGATGAACACTGGAGGGCTGTAGAATAGTACTTCTGGTCGCTGTCAGCCATCTGAATCGTTCCGCCATTTCCAATGCCCCAATCGTACCGCCGTCAAGTCCTCCTTTGCTGATTACGTCAAAAGCACGAAGGTTATCTTTCAACTCGGTCATATCAATATCCGGAGCAAATTGCATCATCAGAATTTCATCCAAAGCCCACCGAACGCTAAGAAATTTCTCTTGCTTACAATATAGAATCACGCCTACATTGATGTATTCTTCCCGCTCAACATGCGGAACTACCCGAATGACCGCATACTCAAATAAGTGCTTCTCTTGCATGCTCAGCTTCGTTTATAAAAATTGATGTATTGGATAAGCGTGTTATAAAATACTGCAAGTATCGTTGTCGCTGCAATTCAAAAGATGTGCTCTCATCCAGCCAAGCTTCTGGTATTTCAGAGACTATTGCAGTAAACTTTTCCGGTGTCAATATTATTTTCGCTTTGTGATCAACCGTAGAAAGGATATTGGCTTGCTTGAGTAGGACATGATCTTTAATGAAAGGGAATGGATTTTTAGCCGTTTCCTGCCAGTCCTGATTCCTATGATGAAAATAAAGGGATGCTCCGTGATCAATCAGCCAAAGCTCTCTGTGCCAGATGAGCATATTTGTGTTTTTTGCCGTCCGATCCATATTCATCAGAAAACTATCCAACCAAACGATCAGCGAGGCATTTAATTCATCCACCTGATGCACGGTTGGATCAAAACTAATAGCGCCTGTCAGGTAATGCAAGCCCAGATTGAGTCCAACGCTAAATTTCAACAAATCCTGTATTTCTTCATCCCGCTCCATTCGTCCAAAGCCCTCTGCTAATTCTGCATACACAATCTCAGGCACGCGCAAACCAAGGGCTCTGGCTATTTCTCCTCCCAGCAGTTCGGCGATGAGCGCTTTTGGACCCTGGCCTGCACCTCTGAATTTTAATACATATATAAAATCATCGTCGGCCTCTGCAATCGCAGGCAATGACCCGCCTTCTCTCAAAGGCGTAATATAGCGTGTCACGTTGACTGTCCTGATCGCAGGCATAAGCAGAGAAAGAGAAAAGGTTTGCTACTAAAACTGCATACCAAACTTGATGGACAATATCTGGAGTTTACCACTAAAGTCAACATCAAAGCCTTCAACATCGACCGGGGTAAAGAGACCGGACAGGTGCAGGTTGTAATCTATACTGATGATAAAGTTTGTGATTTGAAATCCGGTACCGGCAATCAGACCAACTTGTGGATTGATAAAATCTGTTTTGGCAAAGTCGAAATCATTGGTCTTAAAAAGCAACGAACGTCCGATAAACGGTCCGCCAAATACACTCCATTTAAAGTAGGGTGTCTGAACAATTTCATACCCTACCTTGATTGAAAAATCAAAATTATGAAAAGGCACCTTGTCTTCAAACTTAACGTCAAATTGAGGAAAATAAGCTGAAAAATCATTGTCATCTCTGGTCCAGTCAAATCCCACCTGATAAAATGGGCGCTTTCCATATCGAAGAAAGAAACCAATATTATGTCCCCAGCCACTTGATGACAGGATCACATCCGACGGAGGAGATTTGTACCAGGAATAGGTTGGTCCGGCCTGAACACCAATATAGAACACCTGAGATTTTGCAGAAGGCAGTAGCACTAAACAGAAAAAACAAGTGCATACCAATGGAATAAAAAACCTTTTCATATACATGGTCATCGCGTTAAGCCGGAAATAAATATTCTTTGCCATCAATAGTAAACTTATGATCCATCAACCGGGGCCACATGGGTGATTTCAGATCTTTCTGCCAGACATCAAACTCAAGTCTGAGTTGATTAAGGGTATCCTGCCGGACATCATGCAGATCATAATGTTCGTAGCGATCCGTGCTGATATTGTATAACTCCATCCACTTATCTCTTGTACTCAGCAGGAATTTCCAATCTCCTTTGCGCATTGCCTGAATGTGGTCAGCCTTCCAATAAAAAACATCGTGCGGCTTTTCATCATTCAAACCCGTAATGAACGGCAGCAAATTCACGCCGTCATACACTCTGTCCTGTGGTAGCGGAGCTTCTGCCAGTTGTGCGGACGTCATAAATACATCCATGGAGCTGACCGGATGTTCATAGACAGTGCCGGCGGGGATATGTCCTTTCCATTTCATAATAAACGGAACATTGACACCTCCTTCAAACATCGTAAGTTTGCCCCCTTTATAAGGTCCATTTGTCGTGGCCTTTGTATAACTGGCCCCTCCATTGTCGCTGATGAAATAAATCAGTGTGTTTTCATCCAGTCCAAGCGATTCCATTTTCTCCATGATAGAACCTATGGCGTCATCCAGGGCATGAATCATGGCATGATAAACACGGACATTATCTTCTTTATCGGCGCTTTCCATCTCATAGTACATACGAGGCGCCTGAAACGGAACATGCGGTGCATTGAAAGCCAGATATAAAAAGAATGGGTTTTCATCATTTTTATGCCTAGCCATGAATTCCAGACCTTCTTCTGCAATGGCTTCAGTAAGATACCGCGTCTCCTTGATCAGTTTACTATTTCGCCGAATAGCGCTGGTTTCTTTGCGGCCGACCTGCCACTGATGTTTGGAGGAAAAGGATGACTGTACAAAGTTGACCATGTTCGGATCATCCTTTTTTTCGGAATACAAACTAAAGGCGCCATAAAATCCGTATTGATAATCAAAACCCCGATTGTTTGGGGTCATTTTGTCGGCAAACCCAAGATGCCACTTACCAATGCAGGCTGTATTGTAATCCTTAATTTTTAATATCTCAGCTATGGTATATTCGGTGGGTGGCAATCCTTGTTTTTGGATCTGCCACTCAGGCGGAAACTTAGGCTTGGCATCCAGCACAAAATCGCCGGTATTGATCAGATGTTTACCTAATGCATAGACCGCCAGATTGTTTGGATACAACTCCATCGGTTGTGTTTCAAAACCATACCGCGTTGGATATCTGCCGGCCATCATGCCTGCTCTCGAAGGCGCACATACAGGTGAGCTGACATAGCAATCCGTAAAGCGAACGCCTTCTGATGCTAATTGATCAATGTGGGGTGTTTTCATGGTCACAGAACCATAGGAAGAGATTTCGTACTTGCCAAGATCATCTACGACAATAAACAGAATATTGGGGGCCTTATCCTTTGTAGCCGGTGGCAAATCCTGTTGCAGGAATTGTTCTTTGGCAGCCAATTCTTCCTTGTCCCATTTAATATTCCACTTGTAAGTGGCGGTGGTAAATGGGTAGGTGCAGGAAACAATAAACACAATCACTACCGTGATACTATTGAAAAAAACTTTCCTCATGGATTTGAATTAAATAAGCTTCCGGTATAAAGATATTAATTCGCCAGAAATGGGCGGGAAGCAGAGGGCGTAGACCAGAGGGCAGAGGGCGCAGAGCAAAGGGAGGAATGCGTAGTAGAAAGAGCAGAATGCGCTGCTTAGAACTACGAATACCCAAAAATGGTATCCAGGATCAGGCTTCCCGTCTGGAATCTCCTTCAATCAAACTCACCAAAAACTTCAAAATCCATGGTGTAATCTCCGCAAGAAGGGCAAAGATTGCTCGTTGGATTAAGTGATATTTCAGCGCACTGGATGCCATATCCTTCGATTTTCTCCTGATACATCTCACGCTGATGGTAAAATTGAAGATTGGGATCATCCGACAAATCCTCCACGACGAATGCACCTGTATCTTTTCGGATAGCCGGTACGCGAGCTGTTGGATTCATCATCGAGTAACCAAAAAGCAAACCGGAACTGGTGTAGCCGCAGCTTCGGCATGTAGCATTTAATAATGTACCCATAGACTAAAGATAAACCGATGATTAAAATATAACAGCTAAATAAATCGCTATTGTCTAAAATGCCGTGATTATTTTTTGCAGCCGCAAAAATATCATTTGCTTTTATTTCAACTTAGCAAGACTTCCTTTACCGTATCCAGCGTCGATTTAGCAATTTCCCGATTCGGCGCTTCGCAATATACGCGCAGGACAGGTTCTGTTCCGGATGGCCGGATCATAATCCAGGTATCATTATCCAGATAATATTTAAAGCCATCCAATGATTCTGTTTTCGTAATCTTCAGCGAACCAAATGAATTATATTTATTTGCCTTACAATTTTCAATCACCTGTTCTTTTAATTCCTGGGTGATATGAAGATCATAGCGATCAAAAGCAAAGGTGCCCACTTCGTCATAGACGAGTTGAACGAGTTCCTGCAGTGTCTTTCCGGTCTTGGCCATAAACTCAAGAATCATCAAGCCGATCCATACGCCATCGCGTTCCGGAATATGACCTTTGACTGCCAGTCCTCCGGATTCTTCGCCACCGACCAATACATCTTCGGTCGTCATGATTTCAGCAATATACTTGAAACCGATTTTGGTCACTTCTACTTCCAGGCCAAACTTTTTAGCCAGTTGTACCATCTTATCGGTGACAGAAAAAGTAATCACCACTTTTCCTGATAAACCTTTATGCTTGTGCAAATAGTAAAGCAAGAGTAATAGGATGTGATGTGAATCCACAAAGTTTCCTTCCCCGTCGAACATTCCGATGCGATCGGCATCCCCATCATTGGCAATTCCAATGGCCATTTTTGGATCTGCTTTAATCATTTCACTAAATGGTTGCAGGTTGCGCTCAATTGGTTCCGGTGCCTGACCGTAAAACGATGGATTATAATCGCAATGCAGGAGTTTGGCTGTCGGAAGAATTCTTGGAAAAATTAAATAGCCTGCGCCATACATGGCATCGTATCCGATATTGAAATCAGACATGCGAATCGAAGGAATATCAAAGCAGGCCATGACATGCTCATAGTACATGTCTTCCATATTGGTATACGTGAGTAGTCCGCTATCCATCATGGTATCTAATGTCATAATATCATTCATTGCTTTTTCCGGAATATGGCTTTCAACGGCTGCTATATCTGCCGGAATGGAAGGACCCCCAAAGGAAGACTTTAATTTGAAGCCATTGTAGGATGGTGGATTGTGACTGGCTGTTATGACGATACCGATATCAGCCTTTAACTTTCTTACACCGAGGGAAACCATTGGCGTAGTAGCCACATGATCGCCCATGACGACTTCTAACTGATGACTTCCCAAAACGCGTGCGGCGGTTTCAGCAAAAAGCACCCCCCCAAATCTGCAATCATATCCAATGACCGCTTTATGCATATTACGTGCTTTCATGAATAGAGCCGTTGCCTCTGATACGCGAATGACATTTTCCACCGTATAGTCATCTGCAATGATGGCACGCCATCCATCTGTTCCAAATTTGATATCACCCATATATTACTATTTTTTATAATATAAAAATTGTATTTTCACCCCTTCAAGGCAGACCTCCTGTGCGCCTATGCTATGGAAAGCTAATCACTCTAATTCAAAACTATCTTGTAAAATTAACAATCTTGCGAAGAGATACATACAAGCATCAGGGACTCAGGAAACAACTGATTGAAGCCGTTCGCCGTGAAGGGTTTCACGACGAGCTTGTTTTAGATGCGATGTACAAACTTCCCAGACATCTTTTTTTGGAAAAGGCCTTTGAAGAGTGGGCGTATCAAAATGTGGCGTTCCCGATTGGTAGTGATCAAACCATTTCCCAGCCGCAGACGGTTGCCATTCAGACTTCGTTATTGGACATACAAAAAGGAGAGACGGTGTTGGAAGTAGGCACCGGATCGGGATATCAGGCATGTATATTGTCCCTAATGGGTGCGAAAGTGTATACTATTGAACGGCAAAGTAAATTATTTGCAAAAACAGATATACTACTCCGCGATTTGGGTTTTGTAGCCATCAGAACATTTCTTGGTGACGGATATGCCGGTTTGCCAATGTTTGCTCCTTTTGATAAAATATTAGTAACTGCCGGAGCCAATGCAATTCCTGAGAACTTAATTTCTCAATTAGCCGTAGGGGGGCATCTGGTGATTCCGATCGGTGATGCTGATGTACAAACGATGTGGCGTTATACCAAGGTGAGTGACACTGAAATGAGAAGTGAATCCTTTGGCAAATTCAAGTTCGTTCCATTTCTAAAAGGGACTCAATAGGGAATGGCACTAATTGCTGACAGTCCGTCCAGTTACTCTATGTGCACTATATTTACTTTGCCCTTCTTTCTTCAAATCTATCATCAGACTGGAAAAGGCACTTTCTGCATCCACCGTGTATAGGTTATCTTTATAATGTACCTGTCCTGTATGCTGTTGCCATTCTTGAGCGAGCAGTACAAAACGATCTCCCTGATTTGCATTTGGGCCAAACATCAGAAAAGCATCATCTGTGGCTTCTTCAAAGCTGATGGCAAAACGATCTTCGGTAGGCATGTGCACTAATACACCGGGGGTACCGGCGCGCAGAATCACTTGCTCCACCTGGCGACCTTTAATCACACTTACTTTGCCACCGGAAATTCTGGTTTCATCTGCTCCGAGCGTCCGGGTGAGCACAATATCTTTTGAAAGATAAAACTGAATGCTTTCGACATCATCTGCCGTCCATTTTTCCTCCTCATAAAGTCGCTTTGTAAAATAGGTGTAGCGGGGCGAGCAGGAGGTAAGTATACCCATGGTGAGACAAGCAAACAAAAGTTGAAACTTCATAAGAAATGAGATTACGTAAATGATAATCCTAAAGTAGGGGTACAACCGTATCCATCGAACAAGCTTTTGCTTATTTAACCTGGAATTATCACAGAGGCTAAAAAAATGTTAATGCCCTTTTGTCTTATTGGATCCTTTCTAAACGCTTAAAGGAATAAGTGTCCAATTTGTAAGTGGTTTTACATTAATATTATTAATAATATATAAAAAGCTGTAATATTTGTTATTACATATTAAAATAGGATAGTTTTCCGCAATGAAAAGAATCTTATGGCGAGTGGAGATTATCGAAGGGAAAAGGCATTCATTTTCGGCATAAGCTACCTTCTTCTATTGGCAAAAAAGGTCTTTAAAAGTTTAGCACTTTCTTCCATCATAATACCCATTTCCAGTTTCGTTTTAGGATGCAGCAGCTCTTTTCCATAGCGCATAAAACCCGCCTTCTCATCAGCCGTGGCATACACGACCCGACCAATCTGCGACCATCGCAAGGCACTGGCGCACATTACGCAAGGCTCCAGAGAGACATACAGGGTGCAATCCCCTAAATATTTACTGTTCAGATTCTGTGAGGCAGACGTAATCGCCAGAATCTCGGCATGGGCTGTAACATCGGTGAGCATTTCCGTGCTGTTATGACAACGTGCCAGCAATCGATCGCCATGGGTAATGACTGCTCCAATTGGAACCTCCCCCATTTCTTCAGCCTTGCGTGCTTCCTGAAGCGCCAATTTCATAAAATATTCATCACCATATATCTCCATCGACCACTATGATTGTCGTCACAAAATTTTTCTAAAATCCTGAATAATACTTAGGAATACAACGAAACCTATGTCAAACATTGTGCCTAAATGGAATAAATAACCGAATCAAATGGCTATAAACTGGGAAATCTGTAATCTGTGATTATCTTTGCGCATGGAATTCAATTTGAAAAGCAAGCATGAGCTCTTCGCTGATGCACTTACCTTCGATGATGTTTTACTGGTTCCCGGATACTCAAATGTCCTACCTAGAGAAGTAAACATCAGTACGCAATTTACCCGCAACATTCGAATCAATGCCCCTATGGCCTCTGCGGCAATGGACTCTGTGACAGAGAAAGAAACGGCTATTGCTATCGCAAGAGCAGGCGGAATAGGCATTATCCATAAAAATATGTCCATCGAAAGCCAGGCACAACAAGTGCGGGCAGTGAAAAGGTCTGAGAGTGGGATGATTCAGGATCCGGTTACACTTTTAGCCAATGCCACCGTTGGCGAAGCAGAATTATTGATGCGTCAATACAAAATCGGTGGAATTCCGATTGTAGATGATGAAGGGATTTTAGTAGGTATTTTGACAAATCGGGATCTGAGATTTGAAGTTAGTAATGATCGACCTGTCTCCGCCTTGATGACGAAAGCCCCATTAATTACAACTCCCATGGGTACCACCCTGGAACAGGCTAAAAAATTATTGCAAAAGCATAAAATTGAAAAATTGCCGGTGGTTGATGCCAACAATAAATTAACAGGCCTTATTACATATAAAGATTTGATGAAACTAGAGGCTTATCCTAACAGTAGTAAGGATGCCCGGGGAAGACTCTTAGTAGGTGCGGGTGTAGGGATCGCCGCAGATACGATGGAAAGAGTAGACGCATTAAGAGCAGTTGATGCTGACGTAGTCGTAGTTGATACTGCTCATGGACATTCGGAAGGGGTATTGCGTATCATACGAGAGATTAGAAGAAGTTTTCCTGATATAGAAATCATTGGCGGAAATGTTGCGACTGGTGCAGGTGCGAAAGCATTAGTAGATGCAGGTGTAGATGGTGTTAAAGTGGGGGTAGGTCCGGGAAGCATTTGCACTACACGAATTGTTGCCGGCGTGGGAGTGCCCCAGCTAAGCGCGATTTATGGTGCTGCATACGCCTTGAGAGGCACAGGCGTTCCTATCATTGCTGATGGAGGCATACGGTACACCGGTGATATTGCAAAAGCTATTGCTGCAGGAGCACATACGGTGATGGCCGGATCATTATTTGCCGGCTGCGAAGAATCTCCCGGTGAAACGATCATTCTCGATGGACGAAAATTTAAAGTTTATCGAGGAATGGGTTCTCTAGGCGCTATGGCGATGGGTTCTAAAGACAGATACTTTCAGGATGTAGAGGATGACATCAAAAAACTTGTTCCGGAAGGTATTGAAGGACGTGTCCCATATAAAGGAACACTGCACGAAGTCATGCAGCAATACACCGGCGGCTTGCGTGCCGGTATGGGGTATTGTGGTGCAAAAGATATCGAGAGTTTGCAGGAAGCATCTTTTGTAAAAATCACCTCGGCAGGTATCAGTGAAAGTCATCCGCATGATATCACGATTACAAAAGAATCTCCCAATTATTCCAGAAAGTAAAAGGGTTTGGGCAAAAAATTACCTGCATCCTATTATGCAACCGAAGATGTCCTTTTTCTAGCGAAAGATATTTTAGGTAAAATATTAATGACTCATATTAATGGGCATCCGACGGGTGGTATCATTGTAGAAACAGAGGCTTATCGTGCGCCTGATGACCGTGCCTGCCATGCCTTTAAAAATTTGCGCACAACAAGGACTGAAGTCATGTTTGCGAAAGGAGGTCTGGCTTACATTTATTTATGTTATGGGATTCATCACTTAATGAATATTGTCACTGGCCCCGAAGGCAGTGCACATGCAATACTCATACGCGCCATAGAACCCACAACGGGTCTTGATATCATGGCGCAAAGAAGGAATTTAACGTCAAACAATATTCGCCTGACAAATGGTCCCGGTTCACTTAGCACTGCCCTTGGACTACATCGAAATATGACCGGAACATCACTATATGAAAAAGACGCATTGATTTGGTTGGAAGACCAAAGCATCCATTACAATCCTCAGGAAATTTGCACCGGACCCAGAATAGGGATCGACAGAAGTGGCGAGGCCACACACTATCCATGGCGGTTTTTTGTAAAAAACAATAAATATGTGAGTGCCCCTAGTTTCTGCCCATAATCCCCTAATTTTATAAAAGACGGATTTACTCCTCAATTGCTATTTTGAAATAAATACTTCACCAGTATGAAACTCAAACCGCAGGAGATTTACCATGTGTACAACCATGGTAATAATCGGCAGCGCCTTTTCTATGAACAGGAGAACTATCTATTTTTCCAGTTCAAACTAAAACAATACTTGTCACCCTATTGTGATATACTCGCCTACTGCCTGATGCCAAATCATTTTCATTTGCTCATCCACGGAAATGATAATACCATCATTCCATTTATGAAAAACAGGGATCAAACCAATCATGCAGATGCAAACCCATATGTCTTTATGACCTGCTTTGCGCATGGCATGAAAATGCTTTTGAGTAGCTATGCAAAAGCCATTAACAAAAGACACCAACGCTCAGGATCCTTATTCAGACAAAACACAAAATCGAAATGCACATCAAGCGATGATTTTACCCTGGATTACTCTTTATGGTGTTTTAGATATATCCATAACAATCCCCTCATGGCAGGACTTGTGGACACCCCTGATGCATGGCCGTTTTCCTCTTATCATGAATACTTAGGTACATCCCCGGATCCGATTTGCAATACCAGGCTGGGAAAAAAGCTATTGCGGTTGGATATGAATGAGCTAATCGATTACAATCAATATGAGGTGCCTGATTATATCAAATCCCGGTTTTTTTAAAACAGTGTGCCACACCTAGGTGTGGCACACTGTTTTGATGGAAATATATCAGTTTTACCCCCCAATTCCTTTTCAACATTTGAAGTTCTCTTTACCTCAAAGACAAACTATTACGCAATAAAAACTGTTGTAAATACATTAAATTTGATGTCAAAATTCAGGTAATTGAAAATCAAGCTATTTCTCCCTCTACTCTTTTGTGTTTCAGGCTTACATGCTCAGCCAGATTTAGATGCTTATGAAGACGGGGTTTATCGGGATTATATTAAAACTGTCAGGCTTCATGTTAACGGTCTTGCTTTATCTCAACCGATAGCTGCCCTCGGATCAACCAATTCCCTTTTCCTATCGTTTGATGAACTGGATGGGCAGGGAACGATATATTATTATACCGTTTTGCACTGTGATCGATATTGGCGGCCTTCAGAATCCATCACTCAGTTTGATTATCTCCAGGGATATCGTGAAGGCGAAATTCGTGATTATGATATCTCTTCAGGTACCATTCAAAATTATCTGCATTATTATCTTACCCTTCCCAATGATGAAGTCAACTGGTCCCTCTCCGGTAATTATTTGCTGGTCGTTTATGAACGTGGTTTGGAGAACGATCCTATATTAACCAGAAGATTTATGGTAACTGAAAATGCTGTCAGTTTTACCACTTCAATTCGCAGATCGAATATTGTTTCCTTGCGAAATACATGTCAGGAAATTGATTTTAGCGTCGAAACAGAACAGTTGAATATGCGCAATCCGAGAGCAGAGTTTACGTGTACGATTCTTCAAAACGGAAGATGGGAGAACAGGATTGAAGACATTGTCCCTAGAACTATATTAGGTACTTTCCTGGATTACAATTATTCGGGAAAAATTGTTTTTCCCGGAGGCAAGGAGTTTCGAAATATGGATATCAGTAGTATGATCTACCGATCGGAAGATGTACTTGATGTTGAGGAATATGTCGAAGGTTTTAGCACCGTTCTTATAACACGGGAACCACGCGACAGATTGGCCTATCTATGGCGGCGGGATTTGAATGGTATGTTTGTTCCATTCAACCGAGATTACATGCGCAAACACATCCCACCTGATTCTTTAGCATCGACATTAAATCTTGTACAGCGATACAACTATCGCGAACAGCAACTGAATATGGAATATTCAGACGTATACGCAACACTCAAAATGCCTCCTATGGCTGATCGCAACATCTACATTGTGGGTGGTATGACCGACTGGAAAATGCTACCTGAATATCGGATGACCTATGATGATCGCGTTGGAGGGTATATAGGCAAGATGTATTTGAAACAAGGCTACTACAATTATGGCTATGCAGTCGCGGACGAATTAGGGCGACCTGATTTTAGCCTTCTGGAAGGAGATTGGTATGAAACTGAGAATCAATATACACTCCTTGGATATTACAGACCGCTAGGGGGCCAATATGATCAATTGGTTGGTGCTGTATCCTTCGGCACCTATTATTGAAATATCCCCATCATTATATTGCTAATCTCTTATTAATCAATAGCTTTGCGGGAGTTTGTGATAAAGAATTAAATTAATCTGTTTTTTGAAGGGATTGATATAAAAATCTCTGTCAAAAAATAGTTTGGTCGTAATATCGCCCATGAAAAATAAAGATCAGATGATGAAAATTATTGCCTTTTCAATATGCTTCTCGTTACTGAGCATGCCCAGCTTTTCTCAGGAAACATGGAACCTGGAAAGATGCATTCGGGTAGCATTAGAAAAGAACCTCACCATCGAGCAAATCAAACTCAATAAAGATGGTTATGATATTAGCGGGAAGCAACTTAGAAGAAACCGGATTCCATCATTAAATTTGAATACCAACCTTGGTTATAATGTGGGTCGGGTTATTAACCCTTCCTCTAATAATTTTGAAAACGAGAATTCGCTTTACCAAAGTTATGGCGCCTCGACCGGCGTAATGCTTTACTCCGGTGGACGCACTGTGAATACGATCAAACAAAATGATGCCTACGTGCAGGCCTCTGAAAAAGACATTCAGCAAGCTCAGGAAGATCTCGCGCTTAATGTTGCATCGGCCTATTTACGAATCCTGTTTGCCTATCAAAATCTTGACATCGCCAATGACCGAGTGGCTTTGACGAAGGAACAATTAGACAATATGGATAAGATGATTGATGCCGGCACTAAACCAGAAGTCGATCGTTATGATATTCTTTCCCAATTAGCCATTGATGAGTCTTCTAGAATAAATGCTCAAAATGCGATCGACAACGAATTGCTTGGGCTTAAACAACTCATGTTAATGGAGGCAAGTGACACGCTGATCATAGAGAAACCTGAACTAAATTTTACTACTCTTGAGCCTCTTGAAAATGTTCCCTTTGATGATATTTTTGAAATCGCTTTAATCAACCAACCTCAAATCACTGCTGCAGAAATACGTCAGGAAGCTAACGAGATCGGCATTGCTATCGCCAGAAGTCAACGACTCCCTTCATTAAGTCTTGGTGGCAACCTCGGTACCAACTGGTCAAACTTATACAAAGTACCTACAGAATTTGATTATGGTACGGTTGTAGTCCCCGGTGTTTTTATAGATGGTCAACCGGACCGATATTCACAGGCATATGCCAACCCTACGAAGTATAAAGGTTTAGCTTATGGAAAGCAACTTGATCAGGGACTTGGTTATGGTGTAGGGGCAACGCTTAGTATTCCGATTTTAAATAATTACAGTGCTCAGGCTCGTGTAGAGCAGGCAAAAATTAATGCGCTCAATTCAGATATTGAAACCGAAAAGATCAAGCAAACACTAAAAACCAACATCCAGAATGCCCTTGCCAACGCAAAAGCAGCTAAAAAAACAATGGAAGGCGCTGAAGCTTCAGCTTATGCAGCCCGATTATCATTAGATAATGCAGATAAAAAAGCTGCTTTAGGAGCGATAGGTAATTTTGAATACCTCAGTGCCAGAAACAGAAGCGATGCCGCTGAAAATAATTTACTAATCGCACGTTATGATTATTATTTCCAAATTCAGATATTGAAATATTACATGGGCAGAGGCATTTCCCTTGACTAATACCAAAACGAACAAACTTATCACCTACGATTACACGTCTTATGACAAATCAAAAGAAAAAAACAAATAAATGGATCATTTGGGGTCTCATCGCTCTTCTGGTTTTACTGATCGTTGCAGCAGCTATCAAAGCCAGAAAGAAACCAAAGGGTGAACCTGTTGAAACTGAAAAAGTAATCCTTCGGGATATCCGTGAAATCGTTTCAGCATCAGGAAAAATATTTCCGGAAAAAGAAATAAAAATCAGTTCTGATGTGAGTGGTGAAATTGTAGAACTCTTTGTAGAAGAAGGCGATTCTGTACTCATTGGTCAGGTCTTAGCAAAAATAGATCCCGAAGCCTATATCAGTGCTGTGGAAAGAGCTAATGCAAGTGTGAGCGGATCAAAATCTGAACTGGCCCGATCAAATTCTGCTATTGAAAATGCTACCGCACAAATTGAACAAATCAAGGCTCAGGTTGAAAACACGAAACGAATACATGAGCGTAACAAAAAACTAAAAGCGGATGGTGTCATCTCTGCCCAGGATTTTGAAAATTCAGAGTCCAATTTATTGCAATTAGAAGCTAATCTTCGCGCTGCGAATGCGAGCTATCGATCGGCCGAACAAGCCTCCAAATCTGCTGAGTTTAATGTAGCCAGTGCTGAAGCCAGTCTTAAAGAAATCAAAACTAACCTGAGTCGAACCACCATCACAGCACCTGCCTCCGGTATCATCAGTAAATTGAATGTTGAGCAAGGGGAACGCGTAGTAGGAACCATCCAGATGACCGGGACGGAGATGATGCGGATTGCCAATTTTAATACCATGGAAGTACAGGTGGAAGTTAGTGAAAATGATATCCTACGTGTTTCAATCGGAGACACCGCCACCATTGAAGTGGATGCTTACCTGGATGAAGAATTTACAGGTGTGGTCACCGAGATGGCAAGCTCAGCCGCTAATAGTAGTGGTATACAAACCCTAAATTCGGATCAGGTAACAAACTTTGTTGTCAAAATCAGAATCCTGCCCGATTCCTACGCAAAACTAAGTCATAAGTCAATGCCCTTCCGACCCGGTATGTCGGCAACGGTTGATATCAATACCAACACGGAAAGAAATATAATCTCCATTCCGATACAGGCAGTGACTACGAGAGAAAGAAAAAAGTCAAAAGACGATGCAGAGGACATCGATCCATCCGAGTCTTCCATGATGGAGGACAAAATAGATGAAGTCGTTTTCGTATTTGAAGCGGACACTGCGCGAATGATAAAAGTCGAAACAGGTATTCAGGATAACGAATATATACAGATACTCTCCGGTCTTGAAACAGAACAGGAAGTCATCACCGGTCCTTATTCCACCGTTTCCAGAAAATTAAAAGACGGGCTTCCGCTGGAACGTAAACAAGAGTATAAGTCAAAAAAATAATGCAACGGCCCGAAGCGCTGGTTGTATTTTTAAGACTCCCCATACTGGGAAAAGTAAAAACAAGAATTGCTACCAGTACCGGTGATGAAATGGCCCTGAGGATATATCAGCATCTGATGGCCTGTGCTCTTCAATCAGCTGCTGAAACGAATATCCCCGTGTTCCTTTTTTATGAAGGAGGAATACCCTCCCTCTCGGACAGAGACAAGCGATTTACATATGTTGAACAAACGGTTGGTCCGCTTGATCAAAAAATTTCACATGCAATTTCCTTCGTACTTGGTACGTATAGTAAAGTGATCGTGATAGGAAGTGATTGCCCGGAATTGTCATCGACTACCCTCAAAGAAAGTTTCAAACAATTAGATACAAGTGATATAGTGATAGGACCTGCTGTAGACGGAGGATTCTATTTGTTAGGATGTAAAAAACTAAACCCTGAGATATTACAGGATATCCAATGGAGCACTTCATCTGTCTTACAAAAACTTTTATCCAATGTCCGAAATGCGGGACTTTCATTTCATCTGCTGGATGAACTTGCTGACATAGATACCGAAGCGGATTGGCTTACATATATTAAAAGAGAAGAACCATAAGATGATTGATATGAAACTCAGACGTATACTGCTATAGATCTACATGAGCCATACAAACCGGATGAGAGAAGTTAAGTACAGGATCTACGGCAGTGATTTGAAGCAAGGTATAATTCAAATCACTATTCAACACGTACATGCTATCATATTTAATTGGAAGTTCAATCATCCCAATCATATGGCTGGTACTATCATTCCATTGCGTCCAGACTTCATAATGTTGTCCCTCCGGAAGGGCAGGAAGATCGACAACCTGTAGCATCATTTTCCCTGAATTCTTACACTTAAAAACTAAAACTTCCGCATCCGGCGTAGATTCACACCCCTTTACTTTTATTCTTTCAGTCGTGGCGGAATTAATAAATGCGGATCGTTCAGAGACCTTTTGTGAAAAGGAAGACATCTGTGCTAATTTCGCCTGATCTGCAGCTGACTTTTCGCATTGAAAATTGTATGTTTCTTTTAAATCAAAATG
The DNA here is from genome assembly GCA_024642665.1 of Bacteroidota bacterium. GTDB lineage: Bacteria > Bacteroidota > Bacteroidia > Chitinophagales > Saprospiraceae > Opimibacter. The sequence continues at coordinate 17,647 of JAHEAR010000012.1, read as the reverse complement.
TTTCCACCATAAAAAGCCAAAAGCAGCAAGGGAAACAAATACTATGAATGCTGATCCTCTCAGCACTCTTCGTTTGGTTATAAAAGAATTATGAAAAACCGGATTTGTGAGTTTTCGATTAAAACTTCCACAAATTTTCTTGCGGGTAGCATTGACCTGATCCTGAATATCAGGATAGAGATGAGCCAAGCGCTCTACCTCAAGATTTTCTTCCTCGGACGTGAGTCCCAAGACATACTTATCAATCCAACCCCCTTCGATTAATTCCTTTTTTGTCACTTTTAATTGAATGTTACTCCATCTTAATAAATAGCAAATCCCTGAAAAAGTTGTGCGAATTTGCCAAAATCCCCTTTTTAGAATTTGTATCAAACGAATACAGGACATTATTTGTTCAAACACCTTTCTGTTAAACAAATATTTTCCCTAAAAACGTTTAGATAATAATTAAACAATCTAAACAAGAATCAAAACATTCTTATAGAATCACCTGGTAATCAAACAGGTAAGAGAACACTAAACATCGAATTCAATCGTATCACCTGTGTTTAACTTGCCCCCTTTTTTGGATTTAGGTCGCTTTGCTGCCTTAGTTTTTAATTTGCTTTTTTTGGTCTTTGGATCTGCTTCCGTCTTACCACTTCCTTTAGCCGAATCATCTCCTCCAAACAAATCACCTTGCTTTCCGGCAGATTTCGGGTTTGGAATTTTATCGGTGGATTCTTTAACGGCAGGCCCTTCCTCTGACAAGTCTTCGATCTGTATACTGATGAGCTTTTTATCAATCAGTTTATTTCCTATAGCCTTCCACCCTTTGACTTCAATAAATGCTGCAGGCTGAACAGTCTCAACAATTTTCTGACGCTGACTCATAAACCCATAAGAAACAATTGGATCCTTTTCCATTGTGACGAAATACACTTTTGAATCCTTATGCTCTGTGATAAATTTAAATCGCTGGCCGGTAGAGGTTGTTTCAATCAGAAAACGCTTCACCATCGTCCACTGTTTTTCCCCTTCAAAGTAAATAGCTGAAACAGGTGTTTTCGAAACAAACTTACCCGCGAATAACAAATCTTTCATTTCAATCTTCCCGGTAGGATCTATATCAGAGATTTCATATTCTCCGGAAGAAAAAATGGTCAGCAACTGATCCCCCGTATCAAAAGACCCTAAATAGATTCCACGTTCATCGATATTGATGCGCCCACTTACACTATCATACCAATATTTCTGCGCACCAAGTGTACTCTTCCCCACTTCCATTTGCGTAACCTTTCGGATGGGATATCGTGTCACCGTATTACCACCGGCACCTCGACCTTTTATCGCTAATTCTTCAAAATAAAAATCAAAGACTTTATTTCGCGCTTTGCTCCCCGGCGTAAGTTGAATTTCCACATGCTCTGACTCCCCATTTGGATGCGCCGAGAAATGCACCACTTTGGATCCTGTTCCTCCTTTTGTCAGATCATACTCTTTATCACGGGTAATGGAAGTAACATTAAAACGCTTTGCATAGGCTTTTCCACTTTCCCCATCGACATAGATCATGTGATAGGTCGTACGATCATCCCCACGTTTCCACACATCCACATGAACTATATTCTTGCCCATGAATACTTTGTCGGAAATCTTACTGACCACAAATTTTCCATCTCTTCGAAAAGCGATGATCTCATCTATTTCACTGCAATCTTTGACAAACTCTTCTTTCTTCAACCCATACCCGATAAATCCCTCTTTTCGATCAACATATAACTTCGCATTACTGGCAATTACTTTCGCTGCAGTAATCGTATCAAAAGTAGTGATCTCTGTTTTGCGTTCTTTACCTTTTCCATATTTAGCAAGCAATCGCTCAAAGTAGCTGATGGTATACTCTTTGAGATGTGCGAGGTCATATTTTACCTGTGTAAGTTCTTCCTCGATGCCCTTGATGTACTCATCCGCCTTAAACGAATTGTATTTTGAAATTCGCTTAATCCGTATTTCTGTAAGACGCTGGATATCCTCTTCCGTAATATCGCGAAGTAATTCCAAACGCTTTTCACCCTTTTTACTTTTGGTTGAAGGCGTAGCAACATACTTATCAAGTCCGGCGGCTATGGCCTCCAACACTTCTTCCCAGGATTCACATTCTTCAATATCCCGATAGATTCTTTTCTCAATAAATATCTTCTCAAGACTTGCAAAATGCCACTTCTCCTGAAGTTCACCAAGGCGTATCGTAAGTTCTTGTTTTAATAAATCCTGGGTGTGGAACGTGCTTAACCGAAGCATTTCCTCCACACTTATAAAAACAGGTTTCTGGTCAATAATGACACAGGCATTAGGTGAAATCGAATTTTCACATTGCGTAAATGCATAGAGTGCATCAATGGTCTGATCCGGTGAAACACCTGCCTGCAAATCAATTTGTATTTCAACTTCGGCAGCGGTATTATCACTTAGTTTTTTAATCTTAATCTGCCCCTTCTCACTGGCTTTGACGATTGAATCCATCAACGTACCGGTGGTAACGCCGTATGGTATCTCACGAATCACCAGCGTACTTTTATCCACCTTATCTATTTTGACACGCACCCTTACTTTGCCACCCCGCAATCCATTTTGATAATCACTCACATCAATCATACCTCCTGTCTGAAAATCAGGATAGAGTTTAAATCGCTTGTCTTCAAGGACTTTGATCGACCCCTGAATAAGCTCTATAAAATTATGCGGTAATATTTTTGTAGCCAGACCAACGGCAATTCCTTCAACGCCTTGCGCTAACACCAAAGGAAATTTTACCGGGAGTGCAATTGGTTCGTTGCGCCGGCCATCATAGGAAACCTGCCATTGCGTAGTCTGAGGATTGATTGCTACTTCCAGGGCAAACTTGGTCAATCGAGCTTCAATATAACGAGCAGCAGCAGCGCTATCCCCCGTACGTATATCTCCCCAGTTACCCTGCGTATCGACCAGCAAATCCTTTTGCCCCAGATTCACCAAAGCATCGCCAATAGCAGCATCCCCATGAGGATGGTATTGCATGGTATGACCTATGATATTCGCGACTTTATGGTACCGACCATCGTGGATATCATTCATACTGTGGAGCAGCCTGCGCTGAACCGGCTTGAGTCCATCATTGATATCAGGAACAGCTCGTTCCAATATCACATAGGAAGCATAATCAAGAAAATAATCTTCATACATCCCCCCCAGATAGGTAATGCCGGGCTGATCAGAAGATTGAAGCGATACTTTTCGGGGGTCTTTTTTCTTACCCATAGGATTTATTCGTACAGAAATGCAAAGATAGTGAACCTACCATAGATATTAGATTTCCTAACCATATGAAATGGAGAAATACGATAGAAAGGAGAAGATGGCCGTCAGTGAACAACAGACAAAGAAAGTTAAACCCCTTATCGTCTGAAGGCTAACTATTCTCAATTTTGTTTTTTAATGCCTTCAATTCTTTATAATCTTTGCTTTCCTGATCTTCAGACTTCAGCAAAGCGTCATCTAATATTTTTACCGCTTCCTCCTTACCTTTTTCTTTATATACCAAATTGGCATAGGTGGTCACAAAGGCTGTAGTGGCATTTTTATCTGTAGCCGCACGCTCTGATAGCTCAAGGGCGAGCTTTCGACAGGTCTTGTCATCAGACGCAAATTTATCAAGATCGATCGCCAAAAGATTAAGTCCTTCCGGATCATTTTTCATGTACTTTTTCACATATTGATTGACCAATGCATCAATGTCTGTGAGTGCATGAAGTGCCAATGCATAATGAATTTCATTTTCGGCCTTAAATCGATCTGCCTCACCGGGAATATTTCGTTTCATGGCTGCAGTGGCAAGCTCAATCAATTCAGGACTTTCAAATTCTATCGCCCGGTTGACAGTGTTATTGCAAGCAAACCTAACTTGTGCTTCAATCGTTTCTTTATCGACTAGCTTGCTGATTTGAGATTTATGCTCTTCAAATAAATCGAAACACTGGCAATCCACTTGCGATGCCGCTTCTAAAATAAATCGCAGATTTTCTTCCGTACTCAAATCTTCCTGTTCGGCGAGGTAGTCATTCGCAATTTTAACAGATGGCTTACCTGACTTATTTAATGCCGCCACATAGTCATAGACTAATTGGTAGCTCCGATCACCATCAGCATAGGCAGCTTCATATTTAGTGCTTTTATCAAACTTACTGATGACATTTTCCGCAAAGGCGATAAGATCAGCAGGGGTTTTAGCCCCAACTGTCTTTTTAATTAAGGTCTCATCATAATCAATAAAAAAAAGCGTGGGATACGCAGAGACTGGAAATTTATTTCTAAACTCCAGGCCCATTCCCTTTTCCATATCAATTTTCAAACTCAGAAAATACTGATTAAAAAGTTTGCCCACTTCCGGGTCAGGAAAGGTATTGGAGGACATTCGCTTACAAGGTCCACACCAGGTCGTGTAGGCATCTACAAAAATGATTTTGTCTTCTTCTTTAGCTTTCAGCAACGCTTCTTCCCATGTGCCATGATAAAATTCAATGCCCTGCGCACTAATTGAAGTGGTGCAAATGGTGACAAAGGCCAGGACTCTTAATATGCTTCTCATATGAAATTATTCAAGTCATAAAAATAAGGAAAAAACAAGGGCCAGTTCACAATCTAATGTTAAACATTCTCCGGCAACTTTCATGCCCCCCTTTTTTCATCTCTCCGGACGATCGCCAGCGCGAGATGCAGTCTTGTATAGTTGAGGCTATCTCCCACCTGCTCTTTTACTTTGCTCATTTGAGTACTGAAACCGCTGGCCCGCCACCCTTGCCTGGCAATCGACAAATCGTCCGGATGCAGATATTGCACCAAATCAATATCTTCTCCTTTCTCATACAGTCTTGCCAAATGGGTGGCAATAGTAGACACGGCCATTTCTCTTTTCTGAGCAATAGCTTCCAAAGACAATCCCTGATGAAACAAATCCAGTGTCTCCACATACGTCATTCCCTTTGGCTTTTTAATGATATCCTGATCCGTCATATACGCGCGAATAGCCTCCACAAAGGACTGACCATATTTTTCTGCCTTATATTCACCGACTCCATTCAACTCAGTGAATTCTCCAACGGTCAATGGGCGCACTTCAGCCATTTCTTTAATGGTGCCTTTCGGAAAAACAGAGTATGGTGGAATGCCTTCTTCCCTTCCAATTTTTTTACACAAATTCAATAACCGCTGAATCAATTCCTTATTAAAGAGCTCCCGTTTTGGCTCTTTGAGTTTTACAGGTTCTTCCAATAGATCTGCAGGCCGATGCAGGATGACTACTTTATGTTCAAACAACACTTCATCACTCAATGGCGTACAAATTAATACCGAATGATTGATATAGTCTATATCAAGTAGTCCTTGATTGATAAGCTGAGTGATGTAATGCATCCAGTCTTTCCAACTGATATCCTTTCCTGCTCCGTACGTTTTGACTGACTGAAGATTGCGTTCATAAATTTCTTTTCGACCGGATCCTCTAAGGACATCTACCAGCATACCAATTCCCACTGTTTCATTACAACGCTTACATGCCGATAACGCCATTTGAGCGATTCGTGTACCATCAAATCCTTCCGGTGGATGAAGGCAATGATCACAATGACCGCAAGGTGCAGCTCGATACTCACCAAAATAATTTAAAATCACATTCGTTCTGCAATTGGTAGCCTGGCTATACTCCCATATCCTGTCTAATTTTTCCGACTGCACCCGGCTAAAGGTTGCATTTGCTTCACTTTTTTCAATAAAATCGCGATACACACTGACGTCTCTGAAACTATAAAACATCAGGGCCTCTGCTGGCTGACCATCACGACCTGCCCGGCCAATCTCCTGATAATAGTTTTCAATATTTTTTGGTAAATTATAATGAATGATCCACCGAATATTCGGTTTATCAATACCCATTCCGAAAGCAATCGTAGCACATACGATTTGTATACGATCATATTGGAAATCCTCCTGTATTTTTTTCCGTTGCCCATTATCAATTTCTGCATGATAGGCTTCGGCCCTATACCCTGTCTTCCGCAAAGCCTGCGCAATGGTTTCCGTGGTTTTCCGGGCGAGGCAATAGACAATACCCGCTTGCCCATCTTGCCGTCGGATAAAAGCTTTTATCTGGTCTAACCGCTGTATACCGGGTTTCGCCGCCAGATAAATATTAGGTCGTTCAAAACTTGACAAATACGTTTTTGGGGATCGCAATTTTAGTTGCTGACAAATATCCTCCTGGGTAGCTTTATCTGCAGTAGCGGTAAGCGCAATAATCGAGGTCTCAGGAAAATATTGAATCAACCCTTGCAACTTTGCATATTCAGGCCTGAAATCATTCCCCCAAATCGAGACACAATGGGCCTCATCAATAGCGATGAGCGAAATATTTTTATTCGCAACAAATTCAATAAACCTCGAACTCAATGCTTTTTCAGGAGACACATAGAGAATCTTCAATTGCTCACTATCCATTTGCTGAAGAATCTGTTTGCTTTCTGAGGCACTCGTACCACTATGAATGGCTCCTGCTACAATGCCATTGGTTTTCATGGAACGTACCTGATCGTTCATCAATGAAATGAGCGGAGAAATCACTAGAGCAAATCCATCTTTTAAAAGTGCAGGCAGTTGATAACAAATTGACTTACCCCCTCCTGTTGGCATGATCACCAGGGCATGCCCTCCTTCCAGGATGTGCTCAATAATATCTTCCTGATGAGGACGAAACGTATCAAAACCAAAGTGTGTTTTGAGTGCTTGTTTCAGAATTTCGGATGGCATTCGGGAGGTCATTGATTTCAAAAAGTAAACAGGCTTTCAAAACTAAGGGGATTTCACTAAAAAATCCACTCTTTGCTGAAAGAGAAAATAGTAAATGGAGATGCTCAGATAAATAATGATTCCTGCAATAGGCTTACAAGTGCCTCTCCGCATGATAAGAGGAACGAACCAGTGGACCACTTTCTACAAAATCAAATCCTCTTTTCATTCCTTCTTCCTGATACATCGCAAAAACATCCGGATGTATAAATTCAGCGACTGCCAGATGCATCGGAGTGGGCTGCAGATATTGACCGATCGTGAGGACATCACAACCATGGCGCATAAGATCATCCATGGCCTGAAGCATTTCATCTTTTGTTTCTCCAAGACCAACCATAATGCCGGTTTTGGTGCGCTTACCTAAATCTTTTGTTCGTCGTATTTGCTCCAGGCTACGATCATATTTTGCCTGCGGGCGAACCAACCTGTAAAGACGAGGAACTGTCTCCATATTGTGAGAGACTACTTCCTGTCCTCCTTCAACCATTCGATTCAAAGCATCCCAGTTGGCCTTAACATCCGGAATTAAAGTTTCAATCGTGGTGGAAGGTGATAGTGATTTTACCTGCACGACGGTTTGGTACCAGATTTCTGCTCCGCGATCTTTTAATTCATCGCGATTGACTGAAGTGATCACAGCATGTTTTACTTGCATGAGCGAAATGGCTTCTGCTACCCGACGCGGTTCATCTTCATCATATTCATTTGGGCGTCCGGTTTTGACCGCACAAAATGAACAGGATCTGGTACAAATATTTCCAAGAATCATAAATGTAGCTGTCCCGGCTCCCCAGCATTCTCCCATATTTGGGCAATTACCACTCTGACAAATGGTGTGGAGATTATAGGTATCTACCAACTTGCGTACCTTCTTATATTCTTCGCCTATCGGCAACTTAACCCTAAGCCAATCTGGCTTTCTGGCTCTGGGCTGCTTTTCAGTAACATTAAGTTCAATCATCGGACGGCAAAGTTAGGCGTTTTAAGACGAAACTATCAAGGGATTTGCCCTTTACCTCAGCCTTTAAACGCGATGGCTAATGTGGCTCAAATCAATTGTAGTGTCCCAAACTCACAATTTCATGGTACAAAATGGAAATAAACTTAAAAAACCACTTTCCTGCCGAATTGTTTCCGGTGCACTAGCTTCGTCTTCCATTCCCTGTTAAATCATCCGATTAAACAGGGACTAGTTTTCAGTTGAGGATGCTTTTGTTGTCCATTCAAGTGCCTTTTCCGATTGATTCATCTCCAGATAATATGTTGAGATCTGATGAGCATTTTCAGCGTCCGGACGAATACGCCATGCTTCCTGAAGTGATTGAATAGCCTCAATGGAATCTCCATTTTCCCATTGCTTCTTTCCATAAGCTAATAGTGCATACGACAGACCTAATGATGACTGTTCGTCTTTGGCATAATACTGAACTGCCGCACGGTAATCCTCCACCGACTGCTCATAATCCCTCAGGTAGTAATGGCAGGCCCCATTCGCTAATAATGCATCAAAATAATTAGGATGCAATTCAACTGCTTTTTCAAGATGCACGATCGCTTCTTTAAGCAACTCCATTCGTTTAACGGTGTCCTGCTGCAATAAGGCCTTGTCCAAAAGTAATGTACCCAGGTGGTTTCTGATTTTAGCACTGTTTGCAGATGTATGGACATCTGTTTGCATCAATGCTTCATTGTCTTTCCATGCCTGATTACGTTTAACTGTCAAGATTGAAAATAGTAGAATCACCGCAATTAGAAAAATAGTACCTGCCAGAGAATGTCGTTCTGCCACCCATGGTACGCTCCACAGAACAACAGCCAGAATCAATCCCAGGGAAGGCAGAAACAAAAATCTTTCGGCCATAAAAACACCTACCGGAAAAAAAATATTAAAGGTTAGACTTCCGGTAATAAGAAAAAACCATATGCCGGCACTGTACTTTCTGTGTTTGAAGAGCCCGTGGATCGCAAGTCCTGTCAATCCTGTCATCGCCAAAAAACTAATGATCACTTTAGGATTGGTGAATGATTGCAATTCAATATGAAAAGGATAATAATCGTGCGTTAGCGGAAAAGGAAAAATTAAAAGACGCAAATAATCGCCCATGGTGTACATTACTGTTGCTGCTTGCGTGGCTTCTGAACAGGCTATCCAGGCACTACCTGTCCACTCCAGAAATGGATTATTTAGTGGATCGGTCATGAGACGTCCTTCCGGCATTTTACCAAGCACTACCATGCGAACAAACAAAAAAAGTATACCTCCTAAGAGTATAGGCAGATAATACTTCCATTGCTTCGGTATGGAAGATTTTCTAAAAAACCATAAAAATAATGGTCCAATCAGTATAAGGGAAACTGCATTCTCTTTTGCAAGACACGCCATTACAATGGACGCAAAAGAAATTATACTCCAAAAAAAAGACCGGGCATCATAAGATTTGAAAAGTGCAATAAGCGCTGCGATGCCAAAAAACAAAACTAATAATTCATCCAGACTTTTAATATTAGCAACCACTTCCGTGTGTATCGGATGAGCAACAAATAATAAAGTGGTGATAAAGGCCATTAGTGTCCCGGATGCTTCATTGTATAATATTTGTTTTAAAAAATAAAATACCATTATACCACACCCTGCATATAATAAAATATTGAAAAAATGGAAAGGCAATGGATTATTTCCAAATAAATCCTCAAAAAAAGAAAAGATGACAAGTGATAATGGACGGTAACGTCCTCCCACCAGCAAACTCTCGCCCTCCCCAATACGTGCAAACCCTGCAAAGCTGTCATGGGTTAAAATCTCCTTTACCCCCTCAATCCCTTTTTGAACATAATTGTTTTTTAGGATGACTACTTCATCATCCAAAACAAAATCATGATTCAGCGTATTGGCATACAGCAAAATCGCGAAAGCAAATAGTATCAAATACCCAAGCCGTGAATCTAAAACTCCTGACATACATACAAAGATGGTGAAAGCATTTACTTCTTAGGTTGAATATATTAATCCTCTGAATTTTAATATAGTGGACACTGTTTATGCTAAAAACTCCATTTTAAACGCAAATAAAGGGTATGGACATTATTGGGTTTAACACTTGTAAACAGGACCACACTTTGATTCAATAAAGTGACATCCAAATTGTCAAAAAGCGAGTAGTTCAGAGAGGGCATGATAAAAGAAAAAGCAGGAGATACTGTTTGGATTACAGCTAAGTTCGCTTGAAAAAGTGGCGTAATATTTCCATTGATCTGGCCTATAAAGGACCAGTCAGAAGGCATTAAGTTTTTTGGAGAGAGTTCCTGGCCACGAATAAAGTCTAGCGAACCAAGCCCGGATGAATCCGTTTCATGGTGCTGATTATACAATACACCTCCCTGAATATAAATGGGTTTCTCAAACGAGTAATCAACCGTGATAGTTGCACTCAATACGCTTTTCTGATCCGTCAAAGACTTAATAGGCTGAAACCAGGTTGCTTCCCCTTTGAAACCGGCGTTCTTAATGTTTCCAGCCCAGCCCATTCCTAGCGCCATATCGGTTTTATACAGGCCAGCTAATACCTGAAGGTCATAGCCATTGTGATTAAATCTCCACAAACCTGCAGCTACCGTTTCATTACTTTTTTTCCCTGGTTTTATGGCCGCTTCGATGGAAGACATTCCAGTCGGATAATAGGTCACTTTAAGAGCATCACTTCCCGGTTGTTCTTCATAATCAAAGTCCGTAAAATTGAAGGAATTAAAAAGATCGTTTGGATTCCAAACCAGGGTTTTGCCCCAGTTGATCCGCTGCCGACCCACCCGCACCTGCCAATCACCTTTATACCAATCCACCCAAAAGCGATCGATCTGTGCGACAGCCAGCATGGCGTTCTGTTTGATGAGCAAAGCAGAAAAATCAAAATAACCATTATCCACAGAAACCAAATCAGCAAAATCAGGAAACTGATTAATCCCTGAACCAAAATAAACTCTATTTCTAACCTCGAGTGCTGCCGTAATGGAACCGGATGGATAATATTTCAGATTTAATCGATTATGGACAAAATTATACGTAGTAACAGGCAACGGATTAGCGATAGTTACGACTTGAAGATCTTTAATATAACCTTTAAACGTCAGTACATCGCCTAACTTTTTCTGCCCTGAAACTTCTTGTGCGGGTAAGGCCAGACTAACAAAAAACAAGTATAGCCCAAGAAAACCCTTTATCTGCAGTTCAAAATTAGGATGCATTTTGTTGTATATCAGAAACTATTTTTCCATCGACCAGCGTAATCACACGACGTGCACGCTCTATCACTCTCGAATCATGTGTTGAAAAAACAAAAGTCATGTGCTCCTCGCGATTTAATTTCAACATAATGTCCATCAGATGGCCGGCTGATTTGGAATCAAGATTAGCAGTGGGTTCGTCCGCGAGGATGAAATCAGGTCTTGAGGCAAGTGCTCGTGCTATGGCAACACGCTGTTGCTGACCTCCTGACAATTCTGAAGGCCGGCTATCCATTCGATCGCCCAGACCTACTTCTGTCAGTAATGAAGAGGCGCGATGATCTCTTTCCTGTTTAGGCGTTTTTTGCAGCACCATGACGAAAGACACATTTTCCCGGGCGGTCAGCACCGGAATAAGATTGTAGGACTGAAAAACGAAACCAATATGGTGAAGCCGAAAATCAATCAATTGATTTTCGCGAAGTTCAGAAATATCATTTCCATCGATAATTACTTTTCCGGCAGTAGGATGATCCAATCCGCCCATGATATTCAGCAAGGTAGATTTGCCTGATCCGGAAGGCCCTACAATCGCTGTAAATTCTCCTTTCTCAATAATGAGGTCGACATCGTTAACAGCACGAACAGGAAAATCACTTTCCTCGTTATATGTTTTCTTTAAATTGGATATTTCCAGTACGGCCATGATGCTATATTTTACGAATTGCTTGAACAGGATTTAGTTTTAACGCTTTGTAAGCGGGGTATATCGCAGACAAAATAGCGGCAATAAAAATCATTCCAAATATTTTAAGGTATTGATTGTCCGGGAGTGCGGGATAAACCATCGTATCCATTCCATAAGAAGATAACCCTGCTGCAAAAGCAGATAAATCTATTCCTGTGTTCCCGAGCAAATGAATTGTCACATATGCCAAAAGCAAACCGCAAATGCCCCCAATGATTGCCAGATAAAGTGTCTCCAGCATAATCATCATAAATACAGAAAATTTATTCATCCCAATGGCCATTAAAATACCCAACTCATGATAGCGCTCCAGTACAGCCATCAGCATCGTGTTAATAATGCCAAAAGTGAGAGCCAAAAGAATAATTGAAATAAAGAGATACATCGTTTGGCTAAACGAATCAATAACCAATCGCAATTCCGGAGATAAGGTCTTCCAGTCTTCTACCAGCAATTCAGGAAACTCAGACCGAATGGAATCATACGCGGTGGTGAGATAAGAATTATCGTTTAACAAAACAGCAATCTCCTGTAGATTTCCAACCTCAAGATCCAATAGTGAGGATAGTTCAGATGTCCTCACATACACATTTAGTTCATCCAGTGTACTATTCCTTGTTTGATAGATGCCTGTGATGCGAAAAGCACCAGCCGTAATGTTACCATTAATATCCTGCAGGGTCAACACGACCTTGTGGTTTAGTTTTACTTTGAGCTTGTTTGCTAGTTTCTCACCTATAAGAATTTGATTTCGCTTATCGGACTTAAAAAAATCACCTTCAATTACGTTGTCCGCCATTCCGGTAACACTATTTTCCTGTTCAGGATCAACCCCTGAAACCCTTGCAGCTGCTCCGGAGGTCGGTGAAGAAATCATTCCACTGACGATGACTCTTCCAGATGCCGCCTTCACCCCTTCCATTTTTTGTATGGCATGTACGATGTCGGACGCATCAGCAATTGAATAGATAATCTTTTTATCTGTTTTAAATTCCGGATGATGCAATTGAATGTGCGATACCTGTCCATGAATAGCCATATTGACATACTGTATACTCATGCCCCAGGAAAAAGACAAAATAAATATACCTGCCCAGATACCCATGGCGATAGAACTTAAAAGGATAAGACTGCGCACTTTATTTCGCCAAACATTCCGCCATGCTATACGTGTAAGCATTTGCTAACTTTTTAATGCCTCAATGGCTTTAAGATTCAAAATTCTGAACCATGGATAAATGGACAATAGCAGGCTCAACACAAAGACAATGGTTGCCTGCGTAAAAAAAATGCTTATATCGTTTGAAAAAGGAAATACAGCTTCAATTCCAAAGCTTTCATAGGCTTTAGCCATCTCTCCGGTAATTTGAATAGGGTTATAATGAAAGTAGGCGATGATCGGGATACCTGCGACAATACCTGCAATAGTGCCTGTAAAGGCTATCATCAGTATTTCCAGCATGACCACACTCGCCAGCTTTACTTTTTTCATCCCAATGGATACCAATATGCCAAATTCATGCTGTCGTTCAGCCAGCATCATCAGCACCGTACCAAAAATACCAAAGGCAATAATCATATACAGGATTGAAATCACAATAACACCCCCGGCACTATCCACCTCAATGAGCTGTACCATCTCCGGGAGCATTTGCTTCCAGTCAAAAAACTCAAAGGGCAGCGTACCTGCTTCGTTTCGAAGTTCATTGGCAACGAGTGTTGCATCAACATTTGGTTTTACAGAAATGGCAATGCTCGTCAGTCGATTACCGGTGCCATACAAAGTCTGCGCTTCTGCTATGGTCAAATAAATCATACCGTCATTCAGGCTGGGAGCAGAAAAATGCACAAGTCCTTTGACCATATATTTTCCTGCGGCTGTAACCCCATGATATCCTTGTCCAAGAAGAACAAGTGTATCACCGGCTCCAACTTGCATTTTTTGAGCTAATCCCTCAGATACTAATATTCCATTGTCATTGGTCCCCAGATATTTTCCTGAAACTACCTTTTGACCCAACCGGGTGAGCCGATCTTCAGCTTCCGGATCTATTCCCACTACCAAACTCCCTTCCGAAAGATCCTGAGATGACGTGAGCGCAAAAGACTCCAGTCTTGGCACCCAGGAACGAATGTCTTTATGCCCATTGAGGATAGCAATTACTGAATCATTAGGGATAAAGCTGTTATCCAATGTCTTTTCGTCCCAATACCCCACCGCATGCAGCTGGATATGACCGGTATAAAAACTAACCACATTATCAATCATGCGTTGATACGCCCCCAGTTGAGCAGATCGCATAAGTAAGGCCAGAATCACCGCCGTAAAAATTGATGCTGCCGTGATCAGCGTTCTTCGTTTATTACGCCAAATATTTCGCCAGGCAAATATCAGTTGCATCTATCGAACCGTTTTCATATGCTGCACAGTAAAAAAACTTTCTTCGATAGGGATATCAAAGACAAGGCTGTTATAAATCAGAACCGTTTTCTGCCCCGGCTTATCAACAGGAATCATTTCCATTTCGGAAGGCAACATTTTTCCTCCGAGGTTTTTCACTTTCGAACCACTCATGACATTGATCAGATAGCCATCTTCATCATAATACTCCGCCCGGAGCTGCATATATTCTTTTTGGGAAATGTAAATAATAATTTTACCCCACACGACTGCTGCTTCCGGTTTGGCCGTCATGATAATTTTATGGCAGGTAAAATTTTCTATCATCGTATCCTTCGCCAGCGTATGAATATAATCTGTAACAATGGAAGATTGCTTGACGAGATCATCGTTTGTAAAATCTGTTCCCATCCAGGATTGCGTCATCATCGAGGGAGGAAGCTTAATAGTTCGTTCGATCGAGGGCATCCAATTCCAGACTTCTTTATCGCGTTTCAGAGAAACCATGCCCTCGTCTTTAGCTGGTGCCGTTACTAAAATCAAAGCATATTGATCTCCTTTACTCCATGTCTTTAATGAAATGTCCCGTTGCCATGTGGGGCGTACGATACGAATAGTCATACTGGCCTCTGAAGAAAGTCCTTTTAGTTTTTGATCGGCGGCCCTGACGATGTCAATAGCAGTCTGTCCGGATAAGCTGAAAGTACTCACTAAAAGAATGAATAAGAGAAAAACAAATCTCACTATATCAGGTTTTCCTGTATGCTTCATATTGATTAAGTATTTCATTTTTCATTTCTTCAAGCGGATAGGATTTTCCAAAAACACTTAAGTAGTGCAACAGAATACCATCGAGCATGGCGGCTAATCGATAGCTCTCCATTTTGGGATTGGCGACCGCCATGTCTTTGAAAATAGATTCAAAGGTGGCCATGTACCCTTTCATGTATTTTGCAACAACGGTGTGCATTCGTTTCATGACTTCGTGTTGTGTCATAATAGACATCATAAACTGCCAGTGGATTCTATCTTGTTTGTTCTTTACCATGGCAAATGTGCCTTCTACAATGGCATAAAGTCTTTCAAAAGGATCCTTTAGAGTCTGCAGCTGATTCATGGGCCCATCAATGTCCTCAAATCCCTTCAGCAAAATCGCATCCAACAGGCTCTCTTTACTGTCAAAGTAATTGTACATCAATCCTTTGGAAATTTCTGCAGCCCCGGCAATGGCGCTGATGCTGGTGCCATGAAATCCCTGTCGAGCAAACAATTCTGTTGCCGCTTCAATAATCTTATCGCGGCTCTTTGTCCTTAGGGCTAAAAATTGTTCCTCTGATCTTGGTGCCATGTTTATTGACTAATCGGTCAGTCAAAGTTAATGGCATAGTTTGAAAAAACCAAATCAATCTTGTACATATTCATTCTAAATTCATAACCCTTATCTTGTGGAGTATGAATTTCATAACAAAAATGCTCGTTTTCCTGCTATGCATTTCAGCTTGTAGCGAACCAGTGGAGACTACGGCTGTCACCCGGGAAAATATTACAGAGTCAGTTTATGCCTCCGGGATTCTGCGCAGTAAAAATCAATATGAAGTTTATGCCACAGTCAACGGTCTGCTCTATAAAACCTATGTTGATGAAGGGGATAACGTAGAAAGAGGTGCCTTGTTATTTAGCATCGCCAATGAAGCATCTACGCTTTCAAGAGAAAATGCACAGTTGGCGGCCGAACTCGCCGATATCAAAACTAATCAGGGCCGTTTAGATGAACTTGCTCTGGGTATTGCCTTTGCTAAAAGCCGCTTGAACAATGATTCCTTACTCTATATGCGGCAAAAGGAGTTATGGGAACAAAACATAGGTTCCAGGGTGGCGTATGAAACTGCTGAGCTCAACTTTGAGAATTCCAGGACTACCTACCATTCAGCACAATTCAGGTTTAATGATGAAAAACGACGTTTGGATATTATTTCCAAACAAGCACAAAAAAACTTGCAGATCACAAAACAAAATGAAAATGATTTCACCATCACCAGTGCGATTCAGGGGAAAGTCTATTCCCTTCTTAAAGAAGAGGGTGAGATTGTCAGTCCCCAAACACCACTGGCGGTCATCGGAGACGACTCCACTTTTATATTAGAATTACAAGTTGACGAATATGATATCGTATTGATCCGGCCCGGCCAGGAAGTAAAGGTGACAATGGATAGTTATCGGGGAGAGGTTTTTGATGCAGTAATCACAAAGGTATTCCCCTTGTTAAATGAGCGAACGAAAACTGCTAAAGTAGAAGCTCAATTTACAAAGCAGCCACCATCGCTGTACCCCAATCTCACCCTTGAAGCTAATATTATTCTTCAGGTCAAAAAAGATGTATTGACCATTCCTCTTGCTTATGTGCTGGATGATGAATTTGTTATCTCACAAACAGGTGATACCATTCTTATAAAAACAGGTGCCCGGGATTATATTAAAACAGAAGTACTGGAAGGAATAGGAGAAAAAGAAATTCTGAAACGACCGCGAAAATGAAATATCTATTACTCCCGGATATTGCTCTTGCACTCCTGATCGCCAGATGGAAACAAACCCTCATTGCTGCTGTTGGCGTCACTTTTAGTATCGCCATGTTTATTGCCCTGCTGGGTTTCATGAATGGTCTCAATGATTTATTGGATGGTCTGGTGCTTAACCGGACTCCACATATAAAACTCTATAATGAGATCAAGCCTTCAGCCATACAACCCATTATGTTGGACGCAAAACTGAAAGACCATTACCATATGGTTCGATCCGTCAAACCTAGTGGCAGCCAATTGAAACTTTATAATGTGGAAGCAATGGTTTCTGCACTTAAAAAAGATTCACGGGTTTCCGGTCTTGCCCCTAAAATCACGACACAGGCTTTCTATACGATTGGTAATATTGATGTCACCGGAGTGATTAATGGTATTGCGGTAGAGGCAGAAAATGATCTTTTTGATTTTGGTATATACGTTACAAAGGGATCTTATCTGGATTTAAAGCTGATTCCCAATTCTATTATTCTTGGAAAAGGAGCTGCCGATAAAATGCTGGCCCATATCGGTGACATTATCCAGGTGACTACCTTAGGCGGCGAACAATTTCCACTTAAGGTCGTAGGGTTTTATCAGTCAGGCATGGCTGAAATCGACAAAGTGCAGAGTTATACTTCTGTTGAAACAGCCCAAAAACTGCTGGGAGAATCAAAAAATTATATCACGGATATACAGATCAAACTAAAAGACATAAACGCTGCTCCAGCTGTCGGCCTGGAATACAGCACCGTCTTTAAAGTGGATGCAGAAGATATTCAAACGGCTAACGCTCAATTTGAAACAGGAAGCTCTGTACGCTCCATTATCTCGTATGCCGTCTTCTGCTTGAAAAAAAAA